>CALWIO010000031.1 GCA_944380765.1 uncultured Clostridia bacterium | reverse complement strand
GGTGGGAACAACAGGGCTCGAACCTGTGACCCTCTGCTTGTAAGGCAGATGCTCTCCCAGCTGAGCTATGCTCCCACATTTTTGCTGCTGTTTTCAGCGGCTTAATTACTTTACCACATTACTTTTAATATGTCAACATTTTTTTAAAAATTTTTTTATTTTTTCCTGTTTGCATTTCCTTGTACTTTGCCGCGCGGAATTTTGCCGGCGTTCATTTTCCGTTACAAATATATTCAAACTCCTTGAAAAGTGAGGTATTATTTGGTATATTATTATTTATATACGGTAAACGCGCATAATATTCTTAAACGGTTTGCCGCAATTTTTCAGAAAGGGGCGTTTTTCATGTGTGAAAAGCCAAAATTTTACATCACAACAGCCATCGCATACACTTCACGCAAGCCTCATATAGGCAACAGCTATGAAATTGTGCTGACTGACGCAATCGCGAGGTTTAAGCGAATGCAGGGCTATGATGTTTTCTTTCTGACGGGTACTGACGAGCACGGTCAGAAAATTGAGGAATACGCCAAGGCGGCAGGTGTAAGCCCCAAGGAATATGTGGACAAGGTCGCTTCCGAAATTAAGGGTATCTGCGACCTGCTTAATACAACCTATGACAAATTTATCCGCACCACCGACGATTATCACGAAAAAGCGGTGCAGAAAATTTTTAAAAAGCTCTATGAACAGGGCGACATTTACAAGAGCGAGTACGAGGGGCTGTACTGCACGCCCTGCGAGTCTTTCTGGACCGAAAGCCAGCTTGTTGACGGCAAATGTCCCGACTGCGGCAGAGAGGTTAAAAAAGCAAAGGAAGAGGCTTATTTCCTCCGCCTTTCAAAATACCAGAAGCAGCTTGAAGAATTTATTGAAAGCAACGAGAATTTCATATATCCGGAAGCCAGAAAAAAGGAAATGCTCAACAACTTCATTAAGCCCGGACTTCAGGATCTCTGCGTTTCAAGAACTTCGTTCAAATGGGGCATACCCGTTACCTTTGACGACAATCATGTAATTTATGTGTGGATTGACGCGCTTTCAAACTATATTACCGCGCTGGGCTATGACCCGGACGGCAGCGGCGACCTTTACAAAAAATACTGGCCTGCCGATGTGCATATTATCGGCAAGGATATTGTGCGCTTCCACACCATTTACTGGCCTATTATGCTTATGGCGCTGGGCGAGCCTCTGCCCAAGCAGGTGTACGGCCACCCGTGGCTGCTTGTGGGCGAGGACAAGATGAGCAAATCCAAGGGTAATGTTATTTACGCTGACGACCTGACCGAAATTTTCGGGGTTGACGCCGTAAGATATTATCTTCTTTCGGAGATGCCGCACGCCAACGACGGCTCGATTACCCATGAATCTATGATTGAGCGCTACAACTCCGACCTTGCCAACACGCTGGGCAACCTTGTAAACCGCACCATAGCCATGCAGAACAAGTATTTCGGCGGCGTTGCGGCTTCCCCCGACTGTCCCGGCGAGTTTGACGAATCCTTAAAAGCCGCCGCGGCTGCCGCAGCCGACGGATTTGAGAAGAATATCGCTCAATACAAGATGAGCGACGCGGTTGAAAGCGTAATGACCTTCGCCAGACGCTGCAACAAATATATTGACGAAACAATGCCCTGGGCGCTTGCGAAAGACGAAAGCCGGAAAGGCAGACTGGGCACGGTGCTTTATAATCTTTTGGAGAGCATAAGAATACTCTCTGTGCTGATTGCTCCGCTTATGCCCGAAACTTCGCTTAAAATTACCGGATTCCTCGGTATTGAGCCCTCCGGCTGGGACAGCGTAAAGACTTTCGGAGTGCTCGCTCCCGGCACAAGGGTCGGAGAGGCAACTCCCCTGTTTTCCAGAATTGACGGCGAAAAGCTCCTTTCACAGCTTCATGAAAAAGCCGAAAAGGAAAAATCCGCCGAAAGTGCCGAAATTGAGGGCGTCGCGCAGATAGGCATTGAGGATTTCATGAAAGTTGAGCTGAAAGTAGCCGAAATCAAGGACTGCGAGCCGGTGAAACGGGCAAACAAGCTTTTAAAGCTCACGCTTGACGACGGCAGCGGCAAAGACAGAATCGTTGCCAGCGGAATTGCCAAATGGTATTCTCCCGACGATTTAAAGGGCAAAAAGGTTATTGTTGTGTCAAACCTTAAACCCGCGGTACTCTGCAAGGTCGAAAGCAACGGAATGATACTTGCCGCCGATGTTTCAGATGATGACTGCAAAGTGATTTTTGTTGACGGCAGTATTCCCAACGGAGCAAAAATAAGATAATGTACAGTAATATTTTTGATTCTCACGCGCACTATGACGACAAGCAGTTTGACTCTGACCGGGACGGGCTGCTCTCGTCCTTTGAGCAAAACGGCGTTTCGGGCGTTATATGCTGCGGAGTAAACGCCGAGTCCTCGGCGGCGGCTCTGGCTCTTTCGGAAAAATACGGCTTTATTTTTGCCGCCGTAGGTTTTCACCCTCTTAATCTTGACGATTATTACGAGGGCGCGCTCGAAAAGATAAAGGAGCTTTCAAAAAGAGCAAAATGCGTGGCGATAGGCGAAATAGGTCTTGACTATCACTATGAAAAAGAAAGCAAAGCGCGGCAGATACGGCTGTTTGAACAGCAGCTCGCGCTTGCGGCTGAGCTTAATCTGCCTGTGATAATTCATGACAGAGAGGCTCACGAGGACACTCTTAACCTTATAAGGGAATACCGACCGCGCGGAGTTGTGCACTGCTTTTCGGGCAGCGCGGAAACCGCGGCTGAGATTATTAAGGCGGGAATGTATATAGGCTTCGGCGGCGCGGTAACCTTTAAAAATGCCGTAAAGCCCTGCGAAGCGGCAAAAGCCGTTCCCGACAGCAGGCTGCTTATTGAAACCGACGCGCCTTATATGTCGCCGGTTCCTTTCAGGGGAAAGCGCTGCGACTCACGGCTTATACCGAACACAGCCGAAAAGCTCGCTCAGATTCGCGGCTGCACGGCTCAGCAGATACTTGACCTGACCGCCGCAAACGCGAAAAAACTGTTTAATATAGGGTGATAAAATGTTAAAGCACTTTGTAATGTGGAAATTTAAAGACGCCGAGGGCAAAACAAAAGAAGAGAACATTGAAATTGTCAAAAACGGTCTTGAAGCTCTGGTAGGAAAGGTCGAGCATATTAAAAAGCTCACCTTTTTGAAAAACCAGGTGGACTGCCAAAGGAATTTTGACGCTCTTTTAATAGTGGAAACCGAAAACGCCGAAGAGCTTGAAAAATACAAAAATCACCCGGAGCACAAAAAGGTTGCCGCCTATGTTGCCCTTGTGACCGAGGGCAGAGGCGCGGTTGATATTTTTGAGTAAACCGGATAACGCCGCGCACCTCTTAATAAAGCTCAGGCTTTTTTAAGAGGTGTTTTTTTTGCGCCTAAAACGGGCGATATATATAGCGGTATTCGTATTTCGCATAGCTTTTGCGGCTTTCAGTCTCTGTTTTTATATTACATAAGACTTGAAAATATTGTAAAATAGTGTATGATATTGATACTTAACAGAAAAGGAGAACAAAATGGAATTTATTAAAAAGAATGCGGCAGGGCTTTTGCCTTGCGATAGCGGTCCCCTCTTGGCTTTTGGGAAAAGCGTTCCCGATTATAGGCGGAGCGGTTTTCGCCATACTTGCCGGAATGGCGCCGACTCTTATTATTAAAAAGAAAGGCGCGCTTGAACCGGGAATTAAATTCACCTCAAAAAAGATTTTACAGCTCGCGGTTGTTCTGCTCGGATTCGGAATGAACCTTACGGTTGTTATTGAAACCGGAAGTCAGTCGCTCCCCATTATAGTCTGCACTATATGCACCTCGCTGGTTGTGGCGTACTTGGTAAACAGGCTTTTGAAAATGCCCTCAAAAGTCGCAACGCTGATTGGCGTAGGCTCCTCAATACGCCATGAAACTTATGTAAAAAAAGCGGACAGCTTTTGCCGAGTGTGTATAAGGCAGTATTCTAAAAACACGCAGAAATCGGCATTGCAGGATAGAAACGAGAGTACGGATCGAAGGGTTCGTACTCTTTTTCTGTATATATCGTTAAAACTGCAATCGGCACATTGGTTCTTCCTGAGAATCTTCTGTAGAATGAAAATATCATAAAACACAGGAGGTTTTTACGATGAAAAGCATTTATGAAGAGGCAGGCGGCACATATGCTCGGCAAGGCAATTATGAACTTCCCAATCTGATAATACCGCCCGAAAAAGAAATTGAAATCGGAGTTTGGGGACAACGATACCGGCGACATTTGAAGCAGCACCACCGGATTCGGTATTACAATCTACTGACCGCCGGAACGCTGAACGGACATCTGGCGGAGATAGATCAGCAGGCGGAGCGGCTGTTTCAATCGCTTGTATCCGTACTTTCCGAACAGGAAAATGTTACAGAAAAGCTGAAAGCCAATCGTCCTATGGAGTGGGTGCAAAAGATGAACAGCATCCGAAACCGAGCCACTAAAATCGTCAACAGCGAGTTGATTTACATATGAAAGAACAGAAATTTCATCTTTATCTTTCGGAAGCTGAGCGCAGATTTCTTGTCCAAAATCTCCTTTGGTTTCAGAACAAACTGCGACAGGAAGGGCGCTATACCGACGCTGTAGATGATTTAATTATCAAGCTTTCAAAAGCAAAGCCAAAGAAAATCAGGGTAACATAGAACGAGCCGGAGAAAGCAAAACTGCCTTCTCCGGTTTTTCTGTATCATCTTAGCGAGCAGACTGTTTGTATCCCCATTCGGCTACAAACAGTGATTCTCGTTAGGGCTTTGCCCTAAGACCCGATATTGCTTGTTGTAATTTGCATTATGAGCAGTTTCGGGATGGAACGGTGAAATGCATTGAAGATGAGATACCGTTTGA
>CALWIO010000030.1 GCA_944380765.1 uncultured Clostridia bacterium | reverse complement strand
ATTTTGTATAATCAACTTTTGAGTTTTCGACATCTTCAACAAATGACAATACTTTTCAACACCCTATCGCCCGTATATATAATTTTTTTGAAAAACAGCTTTTTTATTCTATAATTTCAAGTACAGCAATAAAAAAAGCTCTCAGAGAGCTTCTGAGAGCAGTAAAAAGAATTACTATTACAATATCCTTTAAATAAGATAATAGTAATTTAAACAGTACAGACAACGCCTGACCGTTGTCTGTATTCATTTTAGCATAAGAATATAAAAATGTAAAGAGTTATTAAAACAAACATCAGTAGTAAGTGGCGGCTTTTAAGCTTTTTCTTCCGGCTGCGCGCTGTTTCTTTCTATTTCCTTAATAATGGTATTTACGGTGTTTTCAATTCCGGCAGCGGACAGGAATTTTTTTTGCTTTATCGGCTGTCCGTATTTTTTTATAACTTTTTTTGCAATTATACAGGTTCCCGCGCAGGTCAGCAGTCCGCCGGTATAGGCTAAAAAATTCATCTTTTTCATTCAAATCACCTCAATTATGGGTATTATACTTCCAACATCAGTTAAGGGCTTGTTTTTTATTTCTATATAGGAAATATCATTATCCTTTAAAAAACCGATTATTTTTTTACAGTCGCTGTGAAATGATAAATCCCCGTTAAAAAAGAGTTTGCTGCGCCCTATGAGTCCCGTACACCCGCCTATAAAGCCATAATCCCTGCCTTTGAGGGTTACACTCCCCTTTTCAACAAAAAGCGCTTTGATTTTCGGGTATTGAGAAACGGCTCTATATACGGACAGGTCATCGGTTATAATTATATTATGGCCGCATATACAGACGGAGCATTTTGAATATCCCTGTCTGACATTCACAACGGTTTTGCCGTTTGTCTTTGCGAACGACAAAATAGCGGGATTGGCTATTTTTTCATTACAAATAATGAAATCGCCTATATCTGCGCAGTTAAGCGCGCAGTCGTTCGGATACAAGCCGTAAATTCCGTCTGTTGTAATAACATCGGCGCCCGACTCTAAAAGCAGGCGGCAAAGCTCATTTTGGGAGCTGTCAATTAAAAAACTGCCGTTCCCGAAATGATAGCATAATATATCCGGGTGTGAAGCAATATCGCAGCTTAAACCGCTGTTTTGCGCGGTTAAAAAACAGTCAACCGAGATTTCCGAAAGCTTATGCGTCAGCGTTTTATCACATTCTGAAATTATGACGCGTTTAACATCGCCTTGCGGCAGATTCGCGTACTGCAAAAAAGCCGTTTTCAATTCATTATCGCCTCAAAAGCATTTCTTATATTTTTTGCGGGTACAATTTCTATTTCTTTAAACAGCGATTTTGGTATTTTAGAGTAATTGTGGGCAGGTATAATACATTTTTCAAAGCCGAGTTTTGCCGCTTCCTTAATTCTTTGCTCACAGTTTGAAACCGCCCGTATTTCCCCCGCCAAGCCAATTTCTCCGAAAGCTATTGCTTTTTCCGGCACTGGAATATCTTTAAGGCTCGAAACAATAGCGAGCGCTATTGACAAATCCGCGGCTGTTTCGTCAATTCTTAAACCGCCGATTACATTTGTATAGCAGTCCATATTGCTGAGAAAATAACCGCAGCGTTTTTCAAGTACGGCTATAAGCATCGACATACGGTTATAATCAATACCTGTCGCCATTCTGCGCGGAGTGCCGAAGCCGCTTGAAGTTACAAGGCTCTGTATTTCAGCTAAAATCGGCCTTGTTCCCTCCATAAGGCAGGCTACGCATGTGCCGGAAACATTGACGGGCCTTCCCGAAAGCAGCATCATAGAAGGGTTTTCTACCTGTGAAAGGCCGTTGTCGAGCATTTCAAACACGCCTATTTCGTTTGTTGAGCCGTATCTGTTCTTTACTGCTCTGAGTATTCTGTACGAGGTGTTTCTGTCGCCTTCAAAATATAAAACACAGTCAACAATATGTTCAAGCACTTTCGGGCCTGCGATATTACCGTCCTTGTTGACATGACCTACAAGAAATACAGGTATATTTGAAGCTTTTGCCGTCCTTGTGAACAGGTTGGTACATTCCCTGACCTGAGTAATACTGCCGGGAGATGAGGTTAACTCCCCTATTTCCATAGTCTGGATTGAGTCAATAATCACTATATCCGGCTTTTGCGTCAAAATATATTCGCTTATATATTCAGCGTCCGTATCGCAAAGGACAGAGAGCTTGTCCGTAGTTACGCCGAGCCTTTCAGCCCTTATTTTAATCTGGTGCGCTGACTCCTCACCGGAAACATAAAGGATATTGTGTTCCCTGCCGAATTTTTCGCATATTTGAAGAAGAATTGTTGATTTGCCTATGCCCGGGTCACCGCTCAGCAGAACAATGGAGCCTTTTACAAGACCGCCGCCGAGCACACGGTTAAGCTCTTTCATACCGGTATCATAACGCTTGTTGCTGTCAGACTGAATTTCCGAAAGCAGAAGTCCTTTTGAACGCCCCGAAAAGGTATTCTTTTTGCCTGATTTGCTCTCGGCTGAAACTGTTTTCATCTCCTCAGTCATTGTGTTCCAGCTGCTGCAAGACGGACATTGCCCAAGCCAGCGCGCGGTTTCGTATCCGCACTCGCTGCACACATATACCGTTTTAGATTTCTGCGCCATCTTATTCCTCCGAAGAAAAATAGTTTACAATTCCGCTGGCAATACAAAATGCCATTTTGGACTGATATTCGTCATTTTTGAGTTTTTCAAGCTCAGCCGGGTTAGAGAGAAAACCGCACTCCACCATAACCGCAGGCTTAGTAGCGTTATATAGCACATAGATATTTGTGCCGGATTTTTTTACCGACTTGTCGTTCTCGGGCTGTATATGAGTCTTAATTGATGTTTGAATAAACTGCGCCAAAAACATACTTTTATCGTCATTGGGAGAATAAAAGGTCTGCGCTCCGTTTACGCCGGCGCTGCTGTATTTGTTCTGGTGAATACTGACATAGATACAATCGTCATATTCGTTCATCATGTTTGCACGGTTGTGAATATCGGAGATTTTTTTGTTTCTGAGAGTTTCGGTTCCTTTATCATAAATTGAAATATCGGTTGTGCGTACCATTCTTGTTTTATAGCCGAGAGTGGTAAGAATTTCATTTAGTTTAAGCGAAATACTAAGATTTATATCCTTTTCAACCGTACCGTCAGCAGCTACAGCTCCCCCGTCCTCTCCTCCGTGACCTGCGTCAATTATAACAGTGGGGTACTCGGACTCTTTTATTGCGGAGGTTGTTGCGAAGTCAATCTGCTTTAAGGATATTATAGAAAGTGATATTAGAAAAGCGGTAAATAAAATAATAACTGTTTTTTTCATACGCTCACCATTGAAATTATTTGCCGATTCGGCTACATTTCAATATATGGCGAACACCGTAACAATATAATATTACATTAAATATAAAATTTTTACAAGTAATAAAAATAAAAAACACCCGCAAAAACTGCGGGTGCGTTTCAGTTAAAATCAGCCGTTAACCATGCTGGCGATTTCGCTTGCGAAATCATCGGCTTTTTTCTCAATGCCTTCGCCCTTTGCGAAACGAACAAATCCGGTTACCTTAATATCGGCTCCGAGCTCTTTCGCTACATTGGCAACATATTTAGAAACCGAAATATCGCCGTCTTTTACGAAAGCCTGGTCAAGAAGGCAGTTTTCTTTGTAATACTTACCGATTTTGCCCTCAACAATTTTTGCGAGAACCTGCTCGGGTTTTCCTGCCATTTTGGGGTCTTCCTTCATCTGAGCGATAAGAATTGCCTTTTCTTTTTCAAGAACTTCCGCGGGTACGCTTGCCTCGTCAAGATATGAGGGGCTCATAGCGGCAACCTGCATGGCAACATCTTTACCCATTACATCAAATTCGGGCTTAGCCGCTGTTGCGTCATCGGTATCAAAAGAAACCATAACGCCGACTGTTCCGCCTGCGTGGATATAAGTTGCGACATGACCTTCAACAAGCTCAAATCTGCGGATTTTCATGTTCTCACGAAGAGCAAGGAAAACATCCTGCACCTCGTCCTCAACAGTCTTGTCGGAATCGGCAGCCTTAACCTTTAAGAGCGCGTCAACATCAGCGGGCTTCTCGGTTACGATTGTTTTTGCAACCTTGTTGGCAAGGCTGATGAAGGGTTCGCCCTTGGCAACGAAGTCGGTTTCGCAGTTTATTTCAACAAGAGCGCCGGCTTTGCCGTCATTGTATGCGGCAACTGTTCCCTCGGCGGCAACTCTGCTTGCCTTTTTGGCTGCTGAGGCAAGACCTTTTTCTCTTAAAATATCAATAGCCTTATCCATATCGCCGTCAGACTCAATAAGAGCCTTTTTACAATCCATCATGCCTACTCCGGTTTTTTCGCGAAGCGTCTGTACATCTTTTGCAGTAAAAGCCATTTTTTATTCCTCCGTTTTATGTTTATATCAATTAAAAATTCAGCCCGTAACATCAGCGCCACGGGCTGTAATATATTAAATTATTCAGCGTCTGCTTCCTGTGCGGGAGCTTCCTCAGTTTCTTCGGCAGCTTCTTCCGCAACAGTCTGCTCGCCCTGTCTGCCCTCAATAACGGCGTCAGCCATAGCGCCGGCAATAAGCTTAACGGCACGGATAGCGTCATCGTTTCCGGGGATTACATAGTCAACCTCATCGGGGTCGCAGTTTGTATCAACAATAGCGATAACGGGAATACCGAGCTTTCTCGCTTCGGCAACGGCTATTCTCTCCTTGCGGGGGTCAACTACGAACATTGCCGCGGGCTGCTTTTTCATCTCGGTGATACCGCCGATGTTCTTTTCAAGCTTTTCAATTTCAAGCTCGTATTTAGCAACTTCCTTTTTGGGAAGAAGGTCGAAAGTTCCGTCCTCGCGCATAGCTTTAAGCTGAGCGAGTCTTTTAATTCTCTGCTTAATTGTTGTGAAGTTTGTAAGCATACCGCCGAGCCAGCGGGCGTTCACATAAGGCATACCGCAGCGCATAGCTTCTTCCTTAACGGAGCTCTGGGCCTGCTTTTTGGTGCCTACGAAAAGGATTTCATCACCGTTTTCGGCAACATCTCTTACAACTTTGTAAGCCTCTTCAAGTTTCTTTACGGTTTTCTGAAGGTCAATGATATAAATACCATTTCTTTCAGTGAAGATGTATTCCGCCATTTTGGGGTTCCATCTTCTGGTCTGGTGTCCGAAATGAACACCGGCTTCGAGTAACTGTTTCATAGATACTACTGACATATTTTTTCCTCCTTATTTTATCCTCTGCGCGGGTCGCGTTTCAACGGGACATAGTATATATGCAATTCCGTTAAAATCACCGCGCATGCGAATTGCTGAAAAATTATAGCATACAAAAAATAATATTGCAATAGATTTTCTTTATTTTTTGCCGAAAATCTTGTATGTGTTAAAATGATGTGACCCAATAAAAAAGAGAAGTAACTTCAAAATATGGTATAATGAATTAGCTACAAAA
>CALWIO010000029.1 GCA_944380765.1 uncultured Clostridia bacterium | reverse complement strand
AGTATCATTATCCTCTTTGTGGGTTACGGCGAAATCGGGAGCTGCCCGATATTTTGAGTAGGTAGTTATCGCTCTCCACCTTGCGGCAGGTCGTGGCGTACCTTTCAACACGCTTAACGGCGGCAAAAACCGTTGTAAGTAAAGTCATGCTTGTGCGCCCTCCTGCGCAGTTTTAAAATTGCGGAGCGCTCTTTTTTCCATAACAGAAGAAACTGCAAGCATACCAGCCCATACGGCAGTAACCAGAAGAGCCATCATAACTCCTGCGCTGCCCATTTCCGTCAGCATTTCCGCTGTTTCTCCATTTTTCACCGCCGTCAGGAACAGGAAAAACGGAATTACTTCGCCATGCCATACATGCTCAAGGGCGAGAAGTGCAGAACCTCCCCATAACATTTTATAAGCCATCCGAGCTTTGCGGAAAACTTGATTTTAGTTGCTTCTTCCACAGAATTGTCCGTAAAAGAAACTTTCACCGTTTCTTCTTTTTTCTTAGAATTCATTACCTTTGCAGCGATTGTAGTAACGATTGCTTCCGCAGCCGGAACAATAAAACATGCCATAATAACGTACCTCCTGAAATTTAATTATTTTTAATCTGACTCTGATGCAACCATAAAAGGCATACATCTCTTCTTCTGAAAAGCCGTATACCTTCCTGTGCACCCTTTATCCGTCTTTTATAAAAATCTTATTTAGTCGAAATACTTCTGTGCTTTTTCATAAGAGCTTAATGCTTAAGTTATAGCACCATAAAACAATTAAAAAATCAAGGGAGCTAGTCGCTTATTTCTGCACCTATATATACACATTGTCAATCAAATTTCACCTTATGGAGGACGCCGTGCAGACGGTTATGGCGCAGTGCGAACTGTGGACGGATAATGTAATGGAAGTATAGCACGAGCTGATTCGTGCAGGCAAAAAATGCAAGTCCCGGTGCGTGCCGCAGGTTATTCAAACATTGTTTTATTTACAGTAAAGCGTCCCTTGATGCATCATGTATCAAGGGGTGTTTTAGTTTATGGGTAAATTCAGGCTTTTCAGCCAAGCATTTCCGCGGATATAAAATTGACTACTCTAAGCAAAATATGATATACTGTTACGGGCAATTATAAATTGCGGAAATTTTACTGTTCAGAGGTATATAATGAAAATTTCTTATGATAAAGAGACAGAGGCGGTATTCGGGTATTTTAATGAGATATGCTCTATCCCCCGCGGTTCAGGCAACATGCAGAAAATATGCGATTACTGCGTTGAATTTGCCGAAAAGAACGGTCTTGATGTGATTCATGACGAGGCGCAAAATGTTGTAATTTACAAGCCGGGCACAAAAGGATATGAAAACGCCGAGCCGGTAATTCTGCAAGGGCATCTTGACATGGTATGTCAAAAGGAAGAAAGTCTGGATTTTGATTTTTTAAAGGACCCGATAGAGGCGTACCCTGACGGTGATTTTATTAAAGCGAAAGGCACAACTCTGGGCGCTGACAACGGAATTGCGGTAGCTATGATTATGGCTGTTCTGGCAAGCAGGGATTTGCCGCACCCTCCGATTGAGGCGGTATTCACAACCGATGAAGAAATAGGCATGATAGGCGCGAAAAAGCTTGACGCCTCCGTTTTAAAGGGCAGAAAGCTGATAAATCTGGATTCGGAAGAAGCAAATATCTTGACCGTTTCATGCGCTGGCGGCAGCGATTTTTATCTTAATATGCCGATTGAAAAGAAGTCCGCGAGCGGGACAATGGTTTTGCTTGAAATTGACGGGCTTAAAGGCGGACATTCCGGCACGGATATTGACAAGGGCAGGATAAACGCTGCGCTTCTCGCGGGAAGGCTGCTTTATCAGCTGGGAAAATCCGCTGAATTTGATATAATCAGCTTAAACGGCGGAAGCAAGGCGAACGCTATCCCCTTTTACTGCAAGGCGGAGCTTTTATGCGACGACAGCGAAAATTTGCGAAAATCCATAGAGGACTGTTTTGCCGGTATTAAAGACGAGATAACCGCGAGAGAAAAAGACTGCCTGATACGCCCGTCTGTAAAAGAGAGCGGCAATTTTGAGGTTTTCACAAAGTCCTCACGGGACAATCTGTTATATATGCTTATGACAACGCCTGACGGAGTTACCGGCATGAGCGCTGAAATTGAGGGACTGGTTGAAACCTCGCTGAATCTCGGAATACTCTCAACGGGTGCTGACAGCGTAACAATGCAATACGCTTTAAGGAGCAACAAGGCGTCCGCCCTGACTTTTTTAGAGGAGAGAATGTCCGTATTCGCTTCGCATAACGGCTGCCGTTTTGAGATTTCAGGGCAGTACGCGCCCTGGGAATTCAAAAAGGAGTCGCGCCTGCAAGAGCTGTACGCAGAAGCGTTTTATGAAAAGTACGGTCACGCTCCGAAAATAGCGGCTATTCACGCCGGACTTGAATGCGCGGTATTCGCGCAGAAAATTAAGGATTCGGACTGCATTTCAATAGGGCCGGATATGTTCGATGTGCACACGGTGCGCGAAAGGCTGAGTATATCCTCGGCGAAGGAAACTTTCGGCCTGCTGTGCAAGATTCTTGAAAAATGCGGATAAAATCTGAAAAACGCTGAAAATCAAACATAGACACAAGAAGGATAAGACAATGGACAAGAAAGAATTCAAGCCCTATGTTCCGGCTGAAAAAGTTACGCCTGAACTTACGGTGACATCAATAATAATGGGCGTGCTGCTTGCCGTGGTATTCGGCGCGGCAAACGCATATTTAGGACTGCGCGTAGGTATGACCGTTTCTGCTTCGATTCCTGCGGCGGTTATCGCTATGGGCGTTATAAGAGTAATCATGCGCAAGAACTCCATACTGGAAAGCAACATTGTGCAGACAATAGGCTCCGCGGGCGAATCCCTTGCCGCAGGCGCTATTTTTACCCTGCCCACATTATTTTTATGGGCCGCCGAAGGCAAAATGGAAAAGCCCGGCATACTGGAAATAACGGTTATTGCCCTTATAGGCGGACTGCTCGGCGTGTTCTTTATGGTGCCGCTTCGCAACGCTCTTATTGTAAAAGAGCACTCCGTACTCCCCTATCCTGAGGGAACCGCGTGCGCCGAGGTACTTCTTGCCGGAGAAGAGGGCGGCTCAAAAGCCTCTACCGTTTTTGCCGGTATGGGATTTGCCGCGCTGTTCAAATTTGTTATTGACGGATTAAAGGTCGTTGCCGGAGAGATTTCGTACAGCGTAAAGGGCTTTGCCGGACAGATAGGCACGCAGATATACCCTGCCGTAATGAGCGTCGGATATATTTGCGGAGCGAGAATTTCCTCGTACATGTTCGCGGGCGGTCTTTTAAGCTGGCTTGTACTTATTCCGCTGATTGTGCTTTTCGGCGAGGACATTGTAATGTATCCCGGCACAGAGCCTATAAGCGCTATTTTCGCCGAGGGCGGAGCGAGCGCGATATGGTCAACATATATAAGATATATCGGCGCGGGAGCGCTTGCCGCCGGCGGTATTATAAGTCTTATAAAATCCCTGCCGCTTATTGTTAAAACTTTCGGCGGAGCTTTAAAGAGCATTTCAATATCAAAAGGCAACTCCGAAGAACGTACGGCAAAGGACATCTCAATAAAAATAGTGCTTGCCGCCATTGTTGTACTCACCCTGCTGGTATGGCTTATTCCCGCTATTCCTGTAAACCTTATAGGCGCGGTTATTATAGTTGTGTTCGGCTTCTTTTTCGCTACCGTTTCCTCGCGAATGGTAGGACTTGTGGGAAGCAGCAACAACCCGGTTTCGGGTATGGCTATCGCTACCCTTTTGATAGCTACGGTAATTCTGAAAGTAACGGGCGCTACCGGTATTGCCGGAATGTGCAGCGCAATCGCAATCGGCTCGGTAATCTGTATTGTGGCGGCGATTGCCGGCGACACCTCGCAGGACTTGAAAACAGGCTATCTTTTGGGCGCTACTCCCAAAAAGCAGCAAATAGGCGAAGTAATCGGCGTAATCGCCTCGGCTCTGGCAATAGGCGGAACTTTATATCTGCTTGACAGCGCGTGGGGATTCGGTACAGACGAGCTGGCGGCTCCGCAGGCAACTTTAATGAAGCTGATTACGGAAGGCGTTATGGACGGAAATCTTCCGTGGACTCTGGTATTTATAGGCGCATTTATAGCGGTGCTCGTCGAGGTTGTCGGAATTCCCGTACTCCCCTTCGCGATTGGCGTATATCTTCCCGTACAGCTTAACGCCTGCATAATGGTCGGCGGTCTTGTGCGTCTGGCTTTTGATAAGCTGAAACGCGAAAAAGAAGAAAAAGAAGCGATTGTAAACGACGGTATTCTTTTCTGCTCGGGTATGATAGCCGGAGAAGGCCTTATGGGAATACTGCTGGCTTTTCTCGCGGTGTTCGGCGTTAATTCCTTTATCGATTTGTCGGAAAAATTCGATATACCCCCTGTGGTTTCAAATCTGGGCGGTCTGGCGTTATTCGCGGTAATCATTCTTACGCTTATGAAATTTTCCCTGTGGAAGAAAAGAAAAAAGTAAACTATGAAAAATAAAGAGAACTACTTAGACAAAGTACCGGTGAGAAACGAGAAATTTTCCTGGTCGGAAAAAGACGGAAACATCACTCTTGAAATTGAGAATACCGGAATACTCAACAGGATTTTTCAAAAAATTCTTAACAAGCCGAAAATAAGCTATGTGCATCTTGACGAAACGGGCAGTTTTGTCTGGCCGCTTATTGACGGTGAGAAAACAATTTTTGAAATCGGAAAAGAAGTCGAAAAGCGTTTCGGCGAAGAGTCGGCGCCTCTTTATGAAAGGCTGGCAAAATATTTTCAGATTTTGGAAAGCTATCGTTTTATAAAATTTATTTAAATTAGCTGATTTTAATTGTTTTCGGCTTTCGCAGGTTTTAAGCCGGTGAGAGCCGATTTATTCCCGGTGAAATAAAATGCAAGCTTCTTCTACATTAAAAAAAGACGATATATTCCGCGAACTGCCTGTTCCTGCCGCGCTGAGAAAAATGGTAATACCGGCTGTGGCAAGTCAGCTTATAGTGCTTATATACAATATGGCCGACACCTTTTTTGTAGGTCAGACAAACAATCCTTACATGGTTGCCGGAACTTCGCTGATTCTTCCGGTATTCAATATCACCCTATGCTTCGCCGGACTTGCCGGCATAGGCGGAGGGTCGCTGATTTCAAGGCTTCTCGGGCAGGCGCAGAAAGACGAAGCAAGGCGCGTAAGCGCCTTTTCGCTGTATATAGCAATACTTATCGCCGCCGTTTTTTCAGTTTGCACCGGCGTGTTTATGCGCCCGATTCTTGAACTGCTCGGCGCCGGCGGAAACACTTACGAATATGCCAGGCAGTACGCTTTTTTCGTCATTGTGCTCGGCGGCATTCCCACTGTGCTTTCAAATGTTCTGTCAAATCTTGTGCGCAGCATAGGACTTTCAAAAGAGGCAAGCGCAGGAATAATTTTAGGCGGTCTGCTCAACATAGCTCTGGACCCGCTTTTTATGTTCGTGATTTTTCCCGAGGGGTCGGAAGTAATCGGCGCGGGCGCGGCAACATGTGTCTCAAACTGCATAGCCATGCTGTTTTTTATAATCGTCCTGCTGCGTCTGGGCAAAGGCTCAACAATAACATTTTCACCGAAAGCCGGTCTGCCGCGCAGGAACAGTATTATTGCGGTTTTCAGCGTAGGTATTCCCTCGGCAATCACTACGCTTTTGTTTGACCTTGACTATGTTGTAATTGACAAGCTGATGGTTTCGTACCACGAATTAGCGCTTGCCGCCGTCGGCATAGTTTTAAAAATAGAGAGATTCCCCCTCAATGTGGGAATAGGTATTTGCCAGGGTATGCTGCCGCTGGTCGCCTACAACTACGCCTCCGGCAACGAAAAGCGTATGAACGATACAATCCGCCTTTCCTGCGTTTTAGGACTTGTGACCGCCGCTGTCAGTATTCTTCTGTACGAAATATTCGCTGTGCAGTTTTCCGGTCTGTTCATTGAAAACGAACAGACTGTGGCTCTGGCTTCGGATTTTCTGCGTATCAGGGTACTGGCTACTCCGCTTATGTTTCTCAGCTTTTTTACCGTCTATCTTTTTCAGGCGTTCGGCAAGGGAAAAATCTCGCTGTTTTTAGGCGTTACGAGGTGGCTCGTTTTCAACATTCCCATGCTGTTTATTTTAAACGCGCTTGTGGGAATGTACGGAATAGTCTGGTCGCAGGTTACCGCCGACAGTCTGACGGTTCTGCTGTCGTTCATAGTGTTCTTTAAATTCCGCCCAAAATTCAGCAAAAAGAGTTAAAGCTTCGGTTACTTATGATTTTCGGAGAAACAATTACAACAAAACAGCCTTTGCTTAACTTTAAGCGAAGGCTGTTTTTTACTGTTTAGTTTTTATTGTTTCCCCGGGCGTTGTAATCGCTCTCTAAATCCCGTCTCCAATCCTCGTCAAGCTCTTTGCCGCCGCGCACATCAAGCACAGCCTGACAAACTGACTGATAAAGTATTTTCGTGCCCTTTTCGTCGGCGTTATAATTTACGGCTCTGTCGCCTGATATGCCGTAGTATTCGGCGGTCTTCACCGAGTCGATATTGGCGCCTATGAACAAAAACTCCCAGCCGTATTTCTCTTTTTGCCGTTTTATCATACTTCTTACCTTTTCGGCTGAATAAATATGGCTCGCGTTTTCATATCCGTCGGTTGTGATTACAAAAAGGGTATGCTCCGGCACATCTTCGCGCTTTGCGTACTTATGGATATTTCCGATATGGTGAATTGCGCCGCCGATAGCGTCGATAAGCGCGGTACAGCCCATTGGGTAATAATCCTCTTCGGTCATATCCGGCACATCTTTAATATCCACACGGTCATGCAGTACTTTGCTTTCGCCGTTAAACAAAACGGTGGAAACATAGCAGGCGCCCTCCTGCTTTCTCTGCTTTTCAAGCATTGTGTTAAAGCCGCCCACGGTATCTTTTTCAAGCCCCGTCATGGAGCCGCTTCTGTCAAGGATAAATACAAGTTCCGTAATGTTGTTTTTCATATTTAAAACCTCTCTTTCATTTGATGGCTATATTCTACATCAAAAAAAGAGAGATGTGGTCGCCTGTCAGGCGACAAATTATTTTATTTTCTGTTCCCATTCGCTCTCGCGAAAACCCACAAGCACAAAGCCGTCGCCTGCTAAAACAGGTCTTTTTACAAGCATACCGTCACTCGCGAGCAGTTCAAGCATTTCACTCTCTGTCATCTGCGGCAGTCGGTCTTTAAGATTCATGGATTTATAAAGCAAGCCGCTTGTGTTAAAAAAGCGTTTAAGGGGCAACGAGCTCAGCTTATACCATTCTTCCAGCTCCTCATAACGGGGATTATCGGTTTTGATGTCGCGTATCTTGTACTCGATATTGCGCGAGTCCAGCCAGTTCATGGCTTTTTTACAGGTTGAGCATTTGGGATAGCATATAAATTCAAGCATTGTTTCACGCTCCTAACAAGCTTTGGTCAAAGGTAAAAAGAGCCTCGTTAATCAGAATAATATCATACACTCCGCGGCTTATAAAATACTCGATGATTATATCAAATTTATTGCTGTGCGACAGCGCGAACCCGGCTTTTCTGAGCATCTCGTCGGTTTCGCGAAGGTCAAGTTCAAGCGCGACAGCGAAAGCAAGCACGGTGGGCTTGCTGGGTTTATAGTTAATATCGCCGCGTATTTTTGAGAACAGCTTGCGGTCGATATTAGCCTTTTTATAACATTCGGAATCGGTCATACCCTTTTCGTCAATTTTACGCAGCAGCATCTGGGAAAAGCTCTCGTCAATCTCGGCAAGCCGCGAATCAAGCTCCGAAAGCTTTGTGATTTTCGGTAAACTCACAGAAGCGCTGTAAGCCATGCAGGAATCTTCAAACAAAATATTCCGCGTCCGCCCGTCAAAATGACTTTCGGCGTAGCAATCGTCAATATATTCCTTAATATCCGAAAATAATTTTTCGCTGATTATGAGCGAGTCTTTATCAAAAATTACGATATAGACCGTCATATCGTTTTTTAGCAAAAAGCCGCTGATTACATCGACCGCTGTTTTAAGCGCCAAATCCTTGGGGTATCCGTAAACTCCCGACGATATAAGCGGAAAAGCCACGCTTTCGCAGTTGTATTTCTTTGCCAGAGCGAGCGAATTTTTATAACACGATTCAAGAAGCGCTTTCTCGTTACGGCCGCCGCCTGCCCAGCGCGGTCCGACAGTATGTATTACATATTTGCAGGGCAGGTTGTAAGCGAGAGTTATTTTTGCCTCTCCCGTTTTGCAGCCGCCGAGCGTTTTGCACTCTTCAAGCAATTTTGCCCCTGCCGCCCGGTGAATCGCGCCGTCAACTCCGCCTCCGCCGAGCAAAGTGGAGTTTGCTGCGTTGACAATAGCGTCGGTATCCATTTTTGTTATATCGTTTCTTATAATTTCAAGTGGCATATTCTCACCCGCTTTATATATTAAAGCTCCACGCACTCGCCGGGCCTGACTATAAGCGCTCCGGGCGCGTTGAACTTCACAGCGCGGTTTATATCAAACAGCTTGCCCGGCGACATGTGAACCGGAATTGTCCGCTTTGCGGCTATAAGTTCCGCGCACTCGACAGCTTCGTCAATATCCATTGTATAAGTATAATCCATAGGCAAAACGGCCCAGTCAAGATTAAGAGCCGCCATTTTCGACATATCCTCGGTTTTTCCGGTATCACCTGCGAAATACACCGAAACACCGTCAGCGGTAACTATATACCCTACGCACTCCTCCCGGCGATGGTGATGATTATACGCCTGCACAGCCTTAACGGTCGCAAAATCAAGCCGCAGGGTATTATACTCACCGTTTTGCAGGGCGTCAGAATACTGCCATATAACGCAGCCGGATTTTTTAACGGGCAAATCAACGCAGTTGTGGTCATGGTGCCCGTGAGTTACAAGAATCAAATCGGCAGGCTCAGAATATCCCTCACCCGCAAAAGGGTCGATATAAATTACTTTTCCGCGCTCGGTTGTAAGCCTGAGACTGCCGTGCCCCTGATAAAGCAGTTTTGCCATAATAAGCCTCCCGTACAGGATATTTTTCCGCTCACGCGGTATATAACTATATTATCACAATATTCAGATTTTAACAACAGCTGCAAAAAAGCCCGGAATATTCTTCCGGGCTTAAAATGCTTATATCAACTGTTTTCGCTTGGCTGAGCGGTTTTCTTATTACTTAATAAAGCGCGCAAATCGGTTTTGTAGAGCGCTATACAGATTACCGTCAGCACTAATTCAACAAAAGGCTGGGCGGCGATTACTCCCGTTAAGCCGAAGAAATGATTTAAGACTATTACGGCGGGTATAAACATAACGGCGTTGCGCATTACCGTGACGGTCAGCGATTTTACGGCTTTTCCGAGCGCCTGAAAATATCCGGTCACCATATTGATAACCCCCAGCGCGGGCGCGGACACGCTAAGTATCATAAGGAATTTGCCTGCCTGAGATGTAAGCTCCTCCTCGTGCAGGAAAATGCCCGCAAGCTGTTCGGGCAGCAAAAGGAAAAGTGCGGTGAATAACGCTCCGAGCAACACCCCGTATAGAACGGCTACTCTTACGGTCTTTTTAAGGCGTTTGTGCTCGGCCGCTCCGTAACAGTATCCCACAAGCGGCGTTACGCCCTGCGAAAGACCTACCGAAAGCATTATGGGCACCATATCGGTTTTGTACGCGATACCGTAAGACGCTACGACGTCCGAACCGTAAATCGCTATATAGTTATTTAGCACAATATTTGACACGCTCATTAAAACGGTGATAAGCGCTCCGGGCACTCCTATGGATATTACGCTTTTCACCATTCCCCTGTCGGGCTTAAAAGCTTTCGGCGACAGAGGAAAAAGCAGATTTCCCTCGCGGTTTTGCTTAATCATACACGCGAAATAGTACAGCGTTGAAAATACAAATCCGAGCGAAGTTGCCGCCGCGCCTGCCGCTCCGAGTCTGAGCGGAATTATAAACACATAATCAAGCACTATATTCACGGCGTTGCCGAGTATCAGCCCTATCGTGCTCTGCTTTATTAGTCCGGCAGAGCGGAACAAATGAATAAGTCCGTTTGAAAGCATTATAAAAGGCGCGCCGATGAAAATATAAAGCAAATAGTCGCAGGTATAAGCCATATTTTCGGAATCCGCGCCCTTTCAGCATTTACACGGAAGCCGCCGAGCAGACGGTCTGCCTTGCGCTTTCCATTGACCAAAACAGCGGCGACTTGCTCTCGGACAACGCTTTTTTGCGGCTTATATGCGGCAGCCTCACAAAAAAGATGGAAGCTATAACGGAAATTGACGCGGCCCCCTGTTCGCTTTCGCAGAGGGTGGTGTCATATATGCGCTACAAATGCGAAAACAACGAGCTGAAAGGAATTGAGCGTGAGGCTTTTCACCTTCATTGCAGCGCGCGGCAGCTGCAAAGAATACTGAACCGCCTTGAAAGTGAAAACGCCGTTTACAAGACAGGCAAAGGCTCTTATCGTCTGAAATAAAAAAATACCCGCCATAAAAACAACCCCTGTACGAAAATAGTATCGGGGTTGTTTAAGTTCAGGGTAAACGATATAAAACAGAAAAACAGTTTTAAATGCGAGAGGCTAAATTTTAGTAAAAGAAAAGAGTCCGAACGCGAAATGCGTCCGGACTCAGTCTGGTGCCGGTGACCGGGGTCGAACCGGTACGGTATCGCTACCACTGGATTTTGAGTCCAGCACGTCTGCCAATTCCA
>CALWIO010000028.1 GCA_944380765.1 uncultured Clostridia bacterium | reverse complement strand
GTTTCAAAATACCGGGTGCTCAGCGTGTCCGAATACGCCACAAAACAGTCCGCCGCCGATATGTACGAAGAAATAAAGTGATACAAGGCAAAGAATATTTTAAAAGCCTCCGCCCTAAATGCACAAGTCCGGAAAAAACAGACTTGTTTAAAAGGACGAAGGCTTTTTTGCGTATTGTTTTAACCTCTTATTTTTTACCGGTCGAGCCGAACCCGCCCGCGCCCCGGTCAGTTTCGTCAAGGTCGGCGCACAGCTTTATTTCGGGAATTTCCACCGGGTGAATTACCATTTGCGCAATTCTCTCAAAGGGTTGAACCGTATAGGGCGCGTCAATCTGATTTATAACGCCTACGCATATTTCGCCCCGGTAGTCGCTGTCGATTACCCCTACGGAATTTAAAAGCGTAATGCCGTGCTTTATTGCAAGACCGCTTCTCGCGTATATAAAAGCGCCTGAGTGAATATCGTCAAGGGCAATCGCAATACCCGTCGGTATAAGGGCGGTGCCGCCGCCCTTGATTTCAAGCGGCTCGTCAATGCAGGCGTACAAGTCAAGCCCCGCGCTGCCGGGCGTGCCCCTTGTGGGCAGTTTAGCGTTTTCACGCACTTTTTTGATTTTAAGTTCCATTATTCAACACCTCTGTATAAAAGTCCTCTCGTAAAATCGCCTGACGGCGGCAAAGCGTTTCTGTATGCGTCAAGTATTTTTTCAGCCTCTTTTTTTGTTTCGGTAGTAAAGCTGAAAAAAAGAATATCGCAGTCGGGAATTTCGCTTTGCCTGTCCGCCATGTAAAGCGGACGGGAATTGAGAATTTCCGAATATCCCATAGTACACCTGACGGGAAAGCTGACATTAAGCCTGTCGGTAACGGCGCACTGCCTTTTGCACTCTGAGCAGGTTTTTCCGTTTTTAACGGGACAGTTGCGGGTGAGCATAAGACCAATCCTGCCGTAAACGGCTATGCCTTTCGGAATCAGAGCCGAAACGGCGGCAAAATCGTCAAGCGTGCATTCGTATGACAGCACGGCTTCGGTTATTCCCAGTTTTTCAGCCGCTTCAAGAGCGCAGGAATTCATTATGTTCATTGAGGGCGAAGCCACAATTTCCATGCCGTATTTTTTAGCAAGGGCAACCGCGTCCGCCGTGTGGCAAAGTACTTTTTTACAGCCGCATGAAGCGAGCATTTTCTCAACCGCTTCCTCATTTCCGAACATTCCGCGCGGCAGCTCGGCGCATAAGTTTTCACGCCTGTTTTCTGCTTTAATATATTCGCTTAAAGGAACAAACACCGTGTAGCCCTCTGTGTTTTCGGGTATCTGTTCAAGACTGTCAAAGCGGCAGTAATATTTTCTTTCGTTTTTGGATTTTACAAAAACGGCTTTTGAGTACGGAAAAATCTCCGGCGCGGCTTTTGCCGAAATTGCCGAGCTTAAAGCTTCAAGCGCTTCACGGCGCATTTCATTAAGAGCCGAAACGGGCAGCGAGTAGTCGGGCGTTTTGTTAAGCGCAATATCGCCGGCATAAAACTGTGTCCCTCCGCATTTTGAGAGAGCGGAAGTAATTCTGTCAGCCGCAATAGGGTGCGACAGGGGTTTTTCACACAGAACTCGGCTTTTAATATCCACGCTTTTTTCCTCGCTTCGCGCGGTGAGCAGGGCGTTTTTACCGATTTCACCGCTGAAACTCATATCCACCCTGAAACGGGGCGTTTCCTTTTCGTAAACCGCCGAGTATTTCTCCAAAAGCTCTTTTGTGGCGGACTGCACATTTTCCTTTTCACGAAAACCGAACATGTTTCTGCCGAGAGCTTTTTTGTAATATCCGTCTGTAAATCCCGAACGGGAAAACAAATTTTCAAGGTCGCGCCTTATATCCTCGCCGTAGCTTCCCGAAACAGCCGCGCGGCACGCCGAAACAGCCGCGCTCACATATTCGGGGCGCTTCATTCTGCCCTCGATTTTAAAGGAGCATACTCCCGCCTCATAAAGCCGGGGGATATATTCTATAAGAGAAAGGTCTTTTAAACTCAAATCGTGACCCGTGCCGCCCTCGGCTTTAAAGGGCAGGCGGCAGGGCTGAGCGCAAAGTCCCCGGTTGCCGCTTCGCGAGCCTAAAAGGGCGCTCATAAGGCATTGTCCCGAAACGCACATACACAGCGCTCCGTGAACAAAAACCTCAATTTCAACAGGGGACGAGGCGCAAATTTTTTCTATTTCGTCAAAGGAGAGTTCCCGCGGCAGAACCGCCCTTGAAAATCCGAGTTCTTTGAGTAAAAAAAGTCCCTGCAAAGTGCCTGTTGAAAGCTGCGTAGAGGCGTGCAGGGGAACAGAAGGCGCTATTTCCTTAAAAAGTTTGGCAACGCCTAAATCCTGAATTATAACCGCGTCCGCGCCCGCAAGGGCAATTTGCTTTATAAGCTCTGCGGCCTTAGGAACTTCCTTATCCTTAATAAGGGTGTTAAGAGTAATATGTACCTTAACACCCCGTGAATGACAGTATTCAATTACGCTTTTAAGCTCGCCGGGTTCAAAATTGCCGGCGTTTCTGCGCGCGTTAAAATCGCCCGCGCCGAAATAAACCGCCGAAGCGTTGCTGAGCACGGCGGCTTTCAGCATTTCGCGGCTCCCTACGGGCGCGAGAATCTCAATATCAGTCTTTTTTGTCATTGCCGCTGTCTTTATCCGCCTTAGCAAACAGGTTTATCTGGTCGTTTTTGAATTTTGCCTCCGCCTTAATCCGGTCAAGCTCGCGCTTGTAGTAGTCGCGTTCGCTTTTCGCCTTGGCGGCGTCCTCCAAATAATCTTTAATCTGACTGCGGAAATTTTCCACATTCTTTTCGCTTTTTGCAAGCTCGTCAGCCATTTCCAAAGCTACAAGCACAGCCGCCTGAGTCATTGTGATAAAAGAACTGCTTTTTATAATCTGAGCCATTCTCTCATCAATTCTTCTGCCGAGCTCTTCGGTGTATTCAACGCTTTCATCGGTATTTATAAAATATTTTACGCCTCTTATGTCAAGTTTAACTTTGTTCATATCCATTATTTTCACCACTCCGATACAACAATTTGTTATCCTTTTTTTCATTGTATCATATAAAACGCCGTTTTTCAACAGTTACCTGCGGCAAAAAAGCGAGTCAACGCCTATTTTAGGCGGTCTGCGGCGGCATTCACGCGGACAGTCAAAGTCAACAAGGATTGTGTCCTCGCCGATAACCTTAATATCGTTCCAGCATATTTTAATATCGTCCTGCCGCCCTAACAGCCCCAGACACTTCGGCTTGCCCCATATAATTATTGAGATAAGACAGCCCGAGCAGGTGTCTATTTCCACATCGCAGACAGAGCCTAAGCGGTATCCGTCCCTTAAATTTATTACTTCCTTAGCGTTCAAGTCGGTAATACAGCAATTCATAATAACACCCCGCAATATAATATGCGCGGCTTCCGCTCTTTATGGCAGAAACCGTTTTCAAAAATAAAGCCGCGGTTTTGTTTTCCGCGGCAAAGGTCAGGATTCCTTGATTTTTTTTATGGCGCCTTTTTCAAGACGGCTTACCTGCGCCTGACTTATTCCTATCTCTTTTGCAACTTCCATTTGCGTTCTTCCTTTTATAAAACGCAGGTTCAATATGGCTTTTTCCCGCTCGCTCAGCGACTTTATGGCCTCTTTTATGGAGATTTCGTTAAGCCAGTCCTCATCGCTTTCCGAGCTTCCCACCTGGTCCATAACATAAATCGTGTCGCCGCCGTCGGAATAAACCGGTTCATAGAGCGAAATAGGCTCTACAATCGCTTCAAGCGCCAGAACAACATCTACGGGTTCAAGATTCATTTCCTTGGCGATTTCCTCAACCGTGGCGTCACGCCCCAAGGTGTTCTGTATTCTTTCCTTTATCTGCATAGCGTGGTACGCCGTGTCCCTTAACGAGCGGCTTACTCTTATCGGGTTGTAGTCACGCAGATAGCGCCTTATCTCGCCGATTATCATCGGTACAGCGTATGTGGAAAAACGCACATTCTGATTTGTGTCAAAATTGTCAATCGCTTTAATAAGGCCTATACAGCCTACCTGAAAAAGGTCGTCGGGATTTTCTCCTCGGTTTGAAAAACGCTGAATAATGGAAAGCACAAGCCTTAAATTCCCCTCAATCAGCTTTTTTCTGGCGCTTTTGTCGCCCTCTCTCATTTTCTTTAAAAGCTCGGTTTTCTCGCTTTCCTTTAAAATTTTCAGCTTCGCCGTGTTCACTCCGCATATTTCAACTCTGCTGTACTGCACATAAATCTTCCTTTGCTGTTTAAAAAAGAACCCCGGCAGAGGCTGCCTTTGTTCCTATGTAAACGCAGAGTAAACGCAAAAAAGCTCCTACTCTATTATGAGCAGGAGCCGTAAAAATTATAAATTTTTTATTCGACAGTTACCGATTTCGCGAGATTTCTCGGCTTGTCAACATCACAGCCGCGTTCAACCGTGGCGTGGAAAGCAAGAAGCTGCAAGGGTACTACCGTAAGCGAAGGCGTAAGGTATCTTGAAGCAGAGGGAATGTATATCACCTCGTCGGCAATATCCTCAATACCCTCGGTGCCCTCCTTTACAACGGCGAGCACATAAGCGCCCCTTGAACGCACTTCCCTTATATTGGAAATCATCTTTCCTAAAAGCGCGTCATCGGTGGCGACAGCCGCAACAACTGTTCCGTCCTCAATAAGCGATATTGTGCCGTGCTTTAACTCGCCGGCTCCGTAACCCTCGCAGTGGATATACGAAATCTCTTTCAGCTTTAACGAGCCTTCAAGACAAAGGGGATAGTCTATTCCTCTGCCTATAAAGAATATATGCTCCTGACGGCTTATGTGACCTGCCAGCTTTGCCGTAATCTCATCGGTTTTAAGCGAGGCGGCTATTTTTTCGGGCAGTTCCGAAATTTCTCTTGTAAACGCTTCAAGCTGAGCGTCAGAGAGCAGCCCTTTTTCATGGGCGAGATATGCCGCGAGAATGTATGAAACCCCCAGCTGAGCGGAGAAAGCCTTGGTGGTTGCGACTGCTATTTCCGCGCCCGCGTTGGTGTATATAACGCCGTCGCTCTCACGCGCTATGGTGCTGAACATAACATTGACCACCGAAAGAGTAAACACGCCTCTGTTTTTAGCTTCGCGCAGGGAAGCGAGCGTGTCGGCTGTTTCGCCCGACTGGCTTATGAAAATACAGAGGTCGCCCTTGCCTATAATCGGGTTGCGGTATCTGAATTCGCTGGCTATATCCGTCTCAACGGGTATGCGCGCCATATCCTCAATAATGTATTTGGCGGTCATTCCCACATGATAAGCGCTTCCACAGGCTACAATGTAAATCCTTTTAAGATTTTTTATAAAGTTTTCGGGGAACTGAAACGGCAGATTGATTTTTCCGTTCCTGATAAGCGGTGAAACGGTGTTCTTGACGGCGGAAGGCTGTTCATAGATTTCCTTTTCCATAAAATAGCTGTATCCGCCTTTTTCAGCCGAGTCAATGCTGAGCTCTATCTTTTTGATTTCAGCCTTTTTCTGCGCTCCGGTTTTTGAATAAACCTTTATATCGTCGCAGCTAAGCTCTATAAACTCGTTGTCGTTTACAATATAGCAGTCCTTGGTGTAGGGCAGCAGCGCGGGAATGTCGGAAGCGAGATAGTTTTCGCCTTTTCCCCTGCCCACAATCAGCGGACTGTCTTTTTTCATAGCGAAAATTCTGTCTTCATGACCTTTAACAAGCAAAGCCGCGGCGTATGAGCCTTCAAGGCGGTTTGAAACCTTAATCATCGTACCTACCGCGTCACCGTCGTAAAGATAGTCAAAAAGCTGAGCTATAACCTCGGTGTCGGTGTCCGACTTAAAGGTGTAGCCGAGGGTGGTAAGGTCGGTTTTGATTTCAAGGTAATTCTCGATTATTCCGTTGTGGACAAGCGTTACCGTGCCGTTCTGAGAGGTGTGAGGGTGAGCGTTGCATTTGTCCGGAATACCGTGAGTCGCCCAGCGGGTGTGACCTATGCCCCAATGACCCGAGGGGCACGAAGCATCAACCGACTTTTGCAGATTATCAATTCTTCCTTTTTCCTTGATGACGGTAACGTTATCTCCGCCTATCGCGATTCCTGCGGAGTCATAGCCTCTGTATTCAAGGCGTCTTAATCCGTTAATAAGTATGGGGGCAGCCTCTTCGGCGCCGATATATCCCACAATTCCACACATAAAAAAACCTCCTGACGCGGCTTTCGGCCGCGGTATATATAGTATTTTTTCCGTCAATAATAATTTTAAAGGGGGCATTATATGGAACTTTCGGAAATGAAAATCGAAGCTAAAAAAATTCTTGTAAAAAATTATGCCAAACTGTTTTCGGCTTCGTTTTTCCCTTATGTAACTATTTTTTCACTTGTCGTTTTAAATTATTATGTTTATATTCTGCTTAAAGAAACTGATTTTTCCTTTTCACCGCTCGTTTCATCTTATGCCGGGGAGCTTCGTCCGGTGCTCATGACGCTCAGCGTCTCGGTATCGTTTGTACTCTGGCGTTTTGTACGGCTTTTTACTGACGCCTACTTTTTCAGAAAAAGCAGAAACGCCTCGGCAGGGTATTTTGAGAGCATAAAAAGCCTGAGCGCAAAACAGATTTTCGCCTGCGCGGGAGCCGATGTGCTTAAATTTTTTATAAGCGCGGGCTGGGCGGCGTTTTTTCTGTCGCCGTCAGTAATAACGGCAGGCACATTTTATTACGCTTTAAAAGACGGCTCATACTCAAAAAATGTACTTTCGGTTCTGGCGGCGTCATGCGCCGCGCTTTTCGCCGCCGGCTGCGGTTTTCTTTATACAGCGCTTAAACGCTATTCAATGAGCCGCGCAGTGATTTTTGAAAATCCGAAAACCGACTCGCTCAAAGCCGTTGAAAAAAGCATAGCCCTTATGGAGGGCAGGTGCCTTAAATATTCCGCTTACTGCGTTTCGCTCTGGGGATGGGCGGCTCTGTGCCTGTTCATAATTCCGGCGGTCTATGTTCTGCCTTATAACTATATGGCAAAATGCTGTTACTTTAACGCCGTTACAGGCAAAAGAAAACAGCCGAAAACGGAAAAACCCGTTATTTTTTATATATCCGCAAAGGCGGGCGTCAAACCCGTTAAAACCCCGGCGGAATAACAAAATTTGATATTTTAATAAAAGCGGTTCAAAAAGAACCGCTTTATTTTTTTAAAGGATAATTCCCATTGTGCCGGGCTTTACAAGCGCGGCGTTTGACTCGTCGGTGTCAATGTGCATGGCAAGCGAAAACTTTTCGCTTACTCTTACAACAACATCGCCGAAAATCAGCTCCCTTGTGTCCGAGGGAATTTTAACCGACACAATCTGCTTGTCCTCAAGCTGATATTTTGCGGCGTCATCGGGAGTCATATGTATATGCCTTTTGGCTATGATAACGCCTTCTTTTATTTCTATTTCACCTTTGGGGCCTGTCAGCTTGCAGCCGGCGCTTCCCGCAACATCGCCGGATTCTCTGACGGGCGCCGAAACGCCTATTGAGCGCGCGTCCGAAGCCGAAATTTCAACCTGATTGGCGCTTCTTACGGGGCCGAGAATCGAAACTGCCGGAAAGCTGCCCTTAGGGCCTGTAACGGCTACTCTTTCCTCACAGGCGAACTGACCGGGCTGTGAAAGGTCTTTCTTTTTTGTAAGCTCATATCCCTCTCCGAAGAGAATTTCAAGAGCTTCTTTTGTAACATGAACATGTCTTGCCGAGGTTTCTACCAAAACGGTCTTTTCCATATCAATCATTCTTCCTTTTTGATTTATTATTAATATTTTATAACTTTTTGCGTTTTTTGTAAAGCGTAAGCGAGCAATTTCCGCTATAAAAGCTCCGTAAAGGAATTTATGTAGTAGTCGGCGCGCTCTTTAATCAGCGCGGTTTCACGCTCGGAGGTGGCGTCATAAACGCCGCAGACGGAAAATCCGCCTTTTTTCGCTCCGTTTATTCCCATCAGAATATCCTCGAACACCATACATTCCTCAGGCTTCAAGCCGAGCCTTTCGGCGGCGAGCAGATAAATATCGGGTTCCGACTTGTTCTTCCCGACCTCGGCGGAATAGGCGCGGGCGCTGAAAAATCCGTCTATTTTGTTTGAGGAGAGTACCGCGTCACAGAGCGCTTCTTCGTTAGCCGTTGCGTAAGCTATTTTAACTCCCTTTTTTGAAAGTCCGGATAAATATTCAAAAACCCCGGCTTTAAGGCGCACCTGCGTTCTGTAAGCCGAAAGACACAGCAAAGTCCATTCCTTCATTATTTCCTCTTCCGACTCTGAAAGCCCGAAACGCTCCTTTGTGTATTTTGCCGCGGTGGGGAAATACATATTTTTAACCGCCTGGTTATAATCGTCCGGAACCTGAATACCTCGTTTTTCCAGAAAATTTCTGTCAACATTTTCCCACACATGCATTGAGTCAAGAAGCGTGCCGTCAAGGTCAAATACCGCCCCTTTGAAACTTTTCAAATCCATATCTTCACCCTAAAACATATTTTTCTATCGCTTCGCCGACTCCGCCCTCTGAGTTGACGCCGGTTATGAATTTTGCGCTGATTTTCGCGAAATCGCTTCCGTTCGCCATAGCGAAGGAATAGTCGGCGTATTCAAGCATCTGCGTGTCGTTTTCACCGTCTCCGAAACACATAACGCTTTTTTGGTCAATGCCGTTAATACCGGCAAGACAGCGCACAGCGAACCCCTTGTTGGCGTGATAATTGTTCATTTCCATATTTTCCGAAATGGAAGAGGTAATGTAAATCGGGCCGGTATTTTTGAGCCTTTGTTTAAGCTCCTCGCGGATTTCACGGGGAATACGCAGTACATTCACCTTTTCAATACCCTTGCCGCCTATAAGGTCGGGCAGACTGTCCCTTACATTTATGTGGTCCTTTAAAATTTTAAGGAAATGTTCGGGAATATGCTTGTTGTCATATTTTTCGTAGCCTTTCGCGCTTATAAAGCAGTCGCCCTCAAAGTAAATTTCATAGGGGAGAGAGTAGCCGTCAAGAATTTTGAATACTTCAAGAGCCTGACGGTTTTCCATGAGCCTTGACGATATAACCTCGCCGGTTTTAAGGTCATAGGTAACCGCTCCGTTTGAGGTAATAAGGTAGTCAAGAAACGGTAGCTGCTTTAAAACCGAGGAAGTCAGCACTTTTGTCCTGCCGCTGGCTATGGCGGTTTTAACGCCTCTGCGGTTCGCCTCATAAAAGGCTTTTATGTTTCTTTCGGGCACAGTCATGTGGTCGTCGTTAAAGAATGTGCCGTCAAGGTCGGTAACTATAAGTTTTATTTGCATGTTTTTCACCGTCCGTGTTTACTTTTTAAAAAATTGTGTTAAAATATTCGGGTGCGCGAAACGCGCGGTAATTTGTCGCAGCGGAGTGTTTGAAATGAAAAATAAACTTAAATATCTTTATGTCTTTGCCGCCGGTTCTCTGTGGGGCATTATAAGCCTTTTTTTAAAGCCTCTTCTGGCGCTTGGCTTTTCGCAGGTGCAGACCGTCACCCTTCGCTGTATAATAGCCGCCGCCGCTTTGGGACTTTATATGCTTGTAAAGGACAAAAGCCTTTTTAAAATACGCTTAAAAGACCTTTGGTGCTTTCTGGGCACGGGCCTTGTCAGTCTTATGTTTTTCAGTATCTGCTACTTTTATTCAATGGAGTACAACGGCGTCTGCATAGCCGTAATACTGCTTTATACCTCGCCGGTTTTCGTAATGCTCTTGTCGCTTCTTCTGTTCCGCGAAAAAATTACATACCGTAAAATTACCGCCCTTGTCCTGACGGTTGCCGGCTGTGTTTTCGTAAGCGGAATAGCGGGAGGAAAGACCATAGGGCTTCTCGGAATAACGCTCGGTATCTGTTCGGGACTCGGTTACGCCCTGTACAGTATTTTCAGCCGTTACGCCCTTATGAGAAACTATAACAGTGCCACAATCTCGTTTTATACTTTTCTTTTCTGTGCGCTGGGCTGCCTGCCCTTCAGCTCGCCCGTTGAAATGACGCTGTCGCTCTCGCCGAAAGCGGTTCTGCTTTCTATGGGCATAGGCATAGTCTGCTGCGTAATGCCTTATTTGCTTTACACCAAAGGACTTCAATATGTGGAGAATACAAAAGCGTCAATGATTGTTGCCGTTGAGCCGGTGGTAGCTTCGGTTATCGGCATAACCGTGTACAACGAAACGCTGACGCCCGTTAAAATAGCGGGAGTTGTAATGGTGCTTGCGGCAGTGCTTATATGCAGTAAAGATTAGTGTCCCAGAAAGATATGTGCGGGTGGTGCCGCAGATAGATTTTGTATTGAGGATTTATTTCGTGTATCAGGTTTACAAGGCCGAATATGTCCTCGCTTCTGTGATACGCCGCAACGCACAGCTTAGGCTTGTCAAGCCGCAGAGTGTTTACGGCGCCCAGCAGCATTTCCTTTTCATAGCCCTCGCAGTCGCAGTTGATGTAGGTAAAACCGCCGAATTGCTCACGCAGTTCGTCAACGCAAACCAAATCGGTTTCCTCGTTTCCGCCTAAGTTACTGCCCCTGCCTGAGTCTGAGGAAAACCCCGCCTTTCCCGAATGGCTGAAAACGGCGCTGTTTAATAGAAAACAGTTCTCAGTGCTCCCATACTGCGCCGAGAGTTTTGCGAAATTTCTGCGGTCAGGCTCAACGGCGGCTATTTTTTTGTATCCGCCGGCAAAATCCAGAAACTCGCTTATCGTGTCGCCCCTGTAAGCGCCTATGTCAAGAAAACTCTCGTTTTCGGTAAGGCTCAGCAAGGAAAAAGCCTCGTTCTTTGAGCTTTCGCAGTTAAAGGTGCAGTCAGGCTCGCCGGTTATCTGAAAACGGATAATGCTCTCAAAAACAAAACGGGAATGTTCGTCCGCGAGAATACCAAGAGCGTCCTCGGCTTCGGCAAAGTGCCGCTTTAAAAAGTCAAGGTCAAATACGCTTTCACCGTAAACGGGTACAGACGGCATTATAACCCTGTGCCGCAGGGAAAGACTTTTTATCTGATTTATGACTTCTTTTCTGCCGCTCGCAAAGGCAAGCGCAACAATAAAATCGTCGTTTTCGCTTTCAATTTCCGAAAGGCTTTTTACCTTAAATCCCCGGAAACAGCGGTTTCTTACAAAACCGTCGCTGGCAAACACCGCGGAAACGGGAATACCCAGCTTCTCAAAGCGGTCAAATACGCGGTCGGCTCCGTTTCCCGTGCCGTAAACAGCCACGGGCAGAGGTGAGTTTTTAAGTACTTCCCAGGACTGTGTAAGTCCGAGTATAGGTTCAAGCATAAATCACACCGCCTTTCCGCGCGTAATTATTCTACCATAATTCGCTCCTTTCCGCCATATAAAAAACAATGAAATAGCGGCGTGCGCGGCAAAGTTTTTTGTCGGAAATAAGTATATGTCATTTATAAAGGAAAAAACTATTGACAAATCACATTAAAAAGTGTATTATAATAAGGCACTCAAAAA
>CALWIO010000027.1 GCA_944380765.1 uncultured Clostridia bacterium | reverse complement strand
TACTTCCTAAAAGTCTTTTGAACTCTTAAAAAATCTCAGGGTTCTTTCTTGTCGTTGTTTAATTTTTAAGGTCCGGTCTGCGCTTTTGAAGCTCCGGAATTTTTGCCCTTCGTTCTTGGCGCTCGTATATATTACCAAAACGAGCGACAAATGTCAACAGCTTTTTTTAAATTTTTCGTATGTTTTTATAAACCCGTCCGGGTGTTTTGAAACAGGCGTTTTTTATAAATAAAAATGATTTTTTCCGCTCTTAATTTCTATGCAAAATTCACATAAAGGCAAAAATCACATTACCCTGACGCAAAAAGCTGCGCACGATTCAGTTCTATTCCATTCAATTATTCTGTTCGATTTTCCTGTTGCGGAAAAAGCTGTTTGAATTTATAATAAAACAATAAATATATGTATTTTATCTAAATTATAAAAATCATGCTATAATGAAAAATGCGGAAATGCTATAATTCGTTTGGTGAGAAAAATGAAGGAATATTTAAAAAGTATTGAGATTTTGCCTTACGGCGAAAGCAATATAATGAACTGGGAGAGGGAAAACAGCAAAACGCACACCTCCTACGAAACGGAAACAATGCTGTACTCCTGCATAATGCACGGGGACGACGAGACGCTGTCTTTACTGCTCGACAAAATTTTCAGCAGCGGCATAGTAGCCGGCAGGCTTTCAAATGACAGTCTGAGGCAAATGAAATACTGGGCGGTAAGCTGCGTTACAATAGGAACAAGATACGCCATACAGGGCGGTCTGCCCGAAATGGACGCCTACAACATGAGCGACGCGGCGATACGGCACATTGACCTTTGCTCTGATGAAAACGAAATTGTCAGCTATATTGTTGAGAAAAGCCACGAGCTCGCAAAGGCCGTTAAAAACATTAAGCTGAAATACCGCTATCCCGCCTCAATAAGGAAATGCGTGTCCTATATTGACAAAAATCTGCACTCCAAGATAAAGCTGACGCAGTTAGCAGAGGCAAGCGGTCTTTCAAAAGACTATCTTTCGCAGCTTTTTAAAAAGACAACGGGCGTTACGGTTTCGGACTACATAAAAAAGCGCAGGCTTTCCGCTTCAAAGCAGCTTTTGGACAGCGGTATTTCTATTTCGGAGACGGCGTACCGACTCGGTTTCTGCTCGGAAAGCTATTTTATATCCTGTTTTAAAAAAGAATACGGTATGACGGTAAGAGAATACCTGATATCAAAAGGAAAAGTATAGAAAAAAGGCGCCGCAGGGCGCCTTTAATTTTGCGGAAATATAAAAGCCGAAAGGCAAAGTTTTAATCAAGGAAGTCGCGGAGCTTTTTGCTGCGGCTGGGGTGACGCAGCTTGCGCAGAGCTTTCGCCTCAATTTGGCGGATACGCTCACGGGTGACATTAAACTCCTTGCCGACTTCTTCGAGAGTGCGGGGGTGACCGTCTTCAAGCCCGAAACGCAGAGAAAGCACTTTTTCCTCTCTGGGAGTCAGGGTTTTAAGCACCTCGGCAAGCTGTTCCTTTAAAAGGGAAATAGAGGCGGCGTCCGCGGGAGAAAGAGCCTCGTCGTCGGGGATAAAGTCGCCGAGATGGCTGTCCTCCTCCTCGCCTATCGGCGTTTCAAGCGAAACAGGCTCCTGAGCAAGGCGGAGAATTTCGCGTACCTTATCCGCGCTCATATCAAGCTCCTCGGCGATTTCCTCGGCTGAGGGGTCATGGCCGTTTTTATGAAGAAGCTGACTGCTTGTCTTTTTAACTTTATTGATTGTTTCGACCATGTGCACAGGGATTCTGATTGTTCTTGCCTGGTCGGCGATTGCCCTTGTAATAGCCTGCCTTATCCACCATGTAGCATAGGTTGAAAACTTAAAGCCCTTGGTATAGTCGAATTTTTCAACAGCCTTGATAAGTCCGAGATTGCCCTCCTGAATAAGGTCGAGGAACTGCATTCCCCTGCCGACATATCTTTTGGCTATGCTGACAACAAGGCGCAGATTGGCTTCCGCAAGGCGCTGTTTTGCTTTTCTATCATCATCGGCTATACGGATAGCGAGCTCGATTTCCTCCTCGGAAGTTAGAAGCGGCACCCGTCCTATTTCCTTTAAGTAAATTCTTACGGGGTCATCCATAGCAGCGGCTTTTCCTTCGCCGGCGCCCTCGTCCCCTTTTACCATATCGGTTTCGTCGGAAATGGCTTCGCGCGCCATATCGTCAAGGTCGTCGATAAGCTCGATATTGTTTTCCGAAATCATTTCGTAAACCTTATCAAGCTCCTCCATTTCAATATCAAGCTCGACAATGGCGTTGTCTATTTCCTGCGTTGTAAGTTTGCCGACTGATTTGCCCTTTTCAATCAGCGCTTTCAGCGCGGTTTTCTTATCAATTGTTTCCATAATGCTCTCCTTCACTTTTATACTAATTCCTGAAAAATTTTAAAAAGTCCTCGTTGCTGATGTCTTCCACCCTTACATCTTTAAGGCTTTTTTTATTTTTTTCAGATAATATTACCTTTATGCAGTCGTCGCACTCTTCTTCGGTATTTTTAAGCGTATGAGTGACGGTCTGAATGTTCGCGACAGCGCTGATTTCGCTTTCGGTCAGCTCGCCGCTGAGAAAAGATATATCCGCAGGCTGGGAATTTGCGATTCTGCGTGTTACCGCTTCATATATCCGGCGGTTAAAATCAGTAACAAAATCCCCGGCGCTTATTTTTTCGCTCACGCTTTTATAAAGTCCCGGATTTGCCATAAGCGCGGCTATAAGCATTTCCTCCGCTTTTGCCGCGGCATAGCTTGTCCGCCGCTGGGGGTTCAGTTTATCAAGCACATCCGGCCGCCTGCTGATTTCGGCTATTTCCTTTTTACGGACAGCCGCCGTATTTTTTTTGCCCGCCCGTTTCGCCTCGTTTACAATAACCTCTTTTGAAACGGAAAGCTCCTCGGCTATGCGCGAGGCGTAAATATCAAGCTCAATGGCTCCGGCAGAGGACAGCACATTTATTACGCTGTGCAGGTATCTGCGTTTGCCGTCGTCGGTTGAAAGGTCATATTTTGACCTTTCTTTGAGCAGGTTAAACTCAATTTCGTTAGCCGCGCCCTCGATTATGGAGCGCATTTTCTCCGGCCCGTAATTTTTAATGATTTCGTCGGGGTCCTTGCCTCCGCTAAGACGCAGAACCTTTAACCTTACGGGCGTATTCCTGAAAATAGTAAGAGCTCTCGCCGCCGCTTTCTGCCCCGCCTCGTCCGCGTCATAGGCAATCAGCACCTCCGCGGCGTAGCGGGAAAGCAGTTTTGCCTGCTCGGGAGTCAGCGCCGTTCCGAGTCCTGCCACGGCGTTTGTAAATCCTGCCTGATGCAGGGCGATAACATCCATATACCCTTCGCAGAGTATCAGCGAATCGCTGCCGCTTTTTTTAGCGAGATTAAGGGCAAAAACGCCCTGACTTTTTTTATACACCAAAGTGTCGGAGGTATTAAGGTATTTGGGTTTGACCTCGTTATTGAGCACTCTGCCGCCGAAAGCTATTACATTGCCCTTTACATCGATTATAGGGAAAATCACACGGTTGCGGAAGTTATCAAAAACGCTTTTGCCGTTTTTAGCGGTACGGGCGAGATTGGCGTAAACCAACTCCTCCCGGGTAAACCCTTTCGAGGTCATATAGTCAATGAGGGAAGAGAAGGTATCCGGCGAAAATCCGAGCCCGAACCGGCGTATGGTTTCATCGGTCAGCCCGCGGTCCTTAAAATACTTAAAGCCTGCCGCTCCCTCTTTTGAAAGCAGGCATTTATGGAAAAATCTCGCGGCTTCACGGTTGGCTTCAAGCATACGCACGCGCCTTTTGTTCATTGAGGAATCGTAGGAGTTTTCGCTGGGCATATCCATTCCCGCCTTATCGGCAAGAAAACGCACGGCGTCTAAATAATCAAGGTTTTCGATATTCCTTATAAATGTAATAACATCGCCGCCGTTGCCGCAGCCGAAGCAATAGTAAGACTGTGTATCCGGATAGACCGTAAACGAGGGCGTTTTTTCGTTATGGAATGGACAAAGCCCTTTGCTTATACGCCCGGCGCGCCTTAAATTCACATAGGAGGAAATTATGCTTTCAATATCGCAGCGGCTCCTTAATTCAGTTAAAAAATCATCGGAAAGAGCCAATTTCACCCCTCCTCTATTCCGATATCCACCCAGGAATCGGGTATAAAAATCTTTTTATAAACCGCCAGAAGATAGCGGTCGCTCATTCCGGCTATATAGTCGCCGGCAGCGCGCGGGGCGCCCTCATTCTCAGCTATACCACGGTACGCTTCGGGAATAAGCCACGGGTTTTCGGTAAAATAGAAATAAAGCTGTTTGATTACGCTTATCGCCTTTTTCTCCTCGCCCTTGCAGACGGGGTTTTTATACACCTTTTCAAACATAAAGGCGTGAAGCTCGTCAAACGGCTGCTGCACCTCGTCGGTAAAGCCGATGTCGCCAGTACCGTGCTTTATTACATCAAGCACCATGGTATTTATTCTCTCGGATTTTTTACCGCCGAGCGCCTTGCGTATCTCAGCGGGAATATCCTCCTCGCGCATTACTCCGGCTCTTTCGGCGTCGTCAATATCGTGATTTATATACGCGATTTTATCGGCTAATTTTACTATTCTGCCTTCAAGCGTATCCGCCTCTTTGCCCTTTGTATGACAGAGGATACCGTCGCGCACCTCGTATGTAAGATTGAGCCCGGCTCCGCCCTTTTCAAGCTTATCGACTACCCTCAGGCTTTGCTCAAAATGGCGGAAGCCGCCGGGCATTACGCTGTCGAGCGCTCTTTCACCCGCGTGGCCGAAGGGAGTATGCCCGAGGTCATGGCCTAAGGCTACCGCCTCGGTTAAATCGCTGTTTAAGGCGAGGGCGTTTGAGATGGTGCGGGCTATCTGGGCGACTTCAAGAGTATGTGTAAGCCTTGTGCGGTAATGGTCGCCCTCGGGAGAGAGAAACACCTGTGTTTTGTGTTTGAGCCTTCTGAAAGAATTGGAATGAATTATCCTGTCGCGGTCGCGCTGAAAATCGGTGCGCACCTGACACTTTTCCTCATAGCGCTGTCTGCCGCGGCTTTCGCTGGCAAGACACGCCGCCTCACAGCAGATAAGTTTTTCATTATTTTCAAGCTTTTCCCTTACAGTCATTTCACCGCTTCCCCCGAAAAATTCTTTTAAAAAACTCTTTCTGATATAATATACGACTAAAAAACGAAAAACCCTTTATTTTTTTTTGAAAAATTTTAAAATTCGCAGAAATTTTCTGAAATTACCCTGATTTCAGACTTTCCGTTGCTTAAATCGGTTAGTTTTTCCGAAAGAGCGTCAAAGTCGGCGCTTTTTATTCTGAACACCACCTTTACGCTGTCGGAAAAGTCGGTATCAAGCACTTTAACATTCTCAGCCGCCAAAAAAGCCGAGAGTTTGCCGTAAAAGCCGTAGTCGCAGACGGTCTGAGCGTCGGTACATGGCGCCATGGTAATTATACCCGCGCTGTCAACGGCGACTTTCGCGCTGTGGGAATAGGCTCTTACAAGTCCGCCCCCGCCTAAAAGTATGCCGCCGAAATAGCGTGTAACGACTACCGCCGTATCGACAAGCCCTTCTTTTTCAAGCACATCAAGCGCCGGTATGCCTGCCGTACCCTGCGGTTCGCCGTCGTCGGAATAGCGCTTTATTCCGCCCTCGCGAAGAATATAGGCGTAAACATTATGAGTGGCGTCATAGTGTTTTGACTTTATAGAAGCTATGAAGCTTTCCGCCTCCGCCGAGGTCGAAACAGGGCATGCGTAGCCTATAAAGCGCGAGCGTTTAACGGTATATTCGCCGCTCGCTGATGTTTTTACGGTTTTATATTCGCTTTTCAAGACGCCCCTCCTTTCAGAAAAACAAAAGGTGGTACAAAATGTACCACCGAAATGTCTGAATTATTTGGATTCAAGATTGTAACGCTTATTGAACCTGTCAACGCGTCCGCCGGTATCAACAAGCTTCTGTTTGCCGGTGAAGAACGGGTGGCAATTTGAGCAGATATCAACTTTTAACTCATCTTTAGTTGAACGGGTTTCAAATGTGGCACCGCAGGCGCACTTTACTGTTGCAGTTTTATACTCCGGATGGATTCCTTTTTTCACGAATTGTCACCTCTTTCAAATACTTAATCATATAGCCTAATAAGTTTAGCACAAGGTACGGCAAAAATCAAGCACTTTTTAAAGATTTATTGAAATTTCTTTTGACATTGAGAAAGAATAAAGCGTTACTTTTACATTTTTAAGCCCGAAGCACTCCTCTGCCGCCCGTTTATAAATCATCATCTGATTTCTGTATTTTTCTGTGATTTCCTCTTCGCTTTTCGCCCGGTCGGTTTTATAATCCACAATCTCTCCGCTGCCGCCGTTGATTATGAGCGAGTCGATAACCCCCTGCACCACGGCGTTTTCGTTTACCGCTCCCGGAAGCCCGCTGACGGCTGAGGCAATCTCGCAAACGGGCACGCTCATTGTAAATTCGCACTCGCGCAGCAGTTTTCCGGCGTTTTTCATTCTGCGGTACAGTCCGCTTTCAAAAAACCGCCTGATATTTTCTATATTTACCGCTTCTTTCTCCGACTCGTTAAACACTCCTGCGGTACAGAGCCTGTCAAGCTCCGCGGCTGTATCACGCTCGGCTGAGAAAAGGTCGCATTTTTCCATAAACCTGTGAATAAGCGTGCCGCGCTGAGCCGGCGTCAGCTCGTTTTTGCCGAGGAATGACGGCGTTTCGGAAGCTATAAACTCTTCCCTTAACTGCGGATTGCTGTTTGACGCCGTATATTTTACGGAAATTCCCGAAAGCGGAGCATAGGGATAGACATAGTCGGCCTTTTCCTTAATGAGCCGCAGAAGCCCGCTGTCCGCCCGGGAGACAGGTTCTTTTTCGTTTTCGTCCTCTTCGGCTTCTGAGTCCTTTACCGCCGCGACAACAAGCTTTATTTTGCTGTCGTCCGGCAAGAAGCGAGGCTGCGCACCCTCGGGCAGCAGTTCTGAGGACGCCTTATGCCCGAACAGCGCGAGCAGTATCCACTGGGTAAAGCTTGTGCAGAAAGAGAGAGCCACAGGACTTTGCCGCACGGGCGTAAATTTGCTGTAATAGAGTTTTGCGGCTGTGGTTTCGGGAGAATACATACTGCCGACTATACACAGCTTTTCCCTTGCTCTTGTCATGGCGACATAGAGTACGCGCATATTCTCGCTTAACTCCTCGCACTCGTTTTTTAAAGCCGCCGAAACAAAGGGCTGGGTTTCAAACTCCTTATGCAGTTCCCTGTCATAGCGCAGGGCGCCTATCCCCATGCTTCTGTCCACAATCGCCTTTACGCTTTTTTCCTTAAAGAAAGGCTGTGAGGCTCCGGCTATTATAACAACGGGAAATTCGAGTCCCTTGCTTTTGTGAATACTCATAATTCTGACCGCGTCATCATTTTGTGAGAACGCGCTCGCTTCGCTTAAATCAAAATTATTTTTTCTGAGTTTATCAACATACCTGATAAAGCCGGAAAGCGAGCGCCCACCGTTCTTTTCAAAGCTCTCGGAATAGGCTATCAGCATTCTTAAATTAAGCTCTCTTTTCTCACCGCCCGGCATTGCGCCCACAACGCTGTCAAAAGAAGTGATTTCAAAAATCCTTCTTATCAGCTCGCCTACGCTGAGAGTGACGGAGAGAGTTCTGAGCTTTTTAAGCGCCGTAAGAAAATCCGCCGCCTTTTCGCTTTTACTTTCGCAAAGTATTTCATAAAGCGAGCCTTTACGGTTATCAATCCTCATTTTAGCTATATCGTCCTCGGTAAAGGAAAACATAGGCGAAAGCATTACCGACATAAGGGGAACATCCTGCACGGGGTTGTCGATTACTTTAAGCATTGAAATCATGGTGACGATTTCATAGTTATCAAAAAAGCCGCCGGACTTTTCGTAATGCACGGGTATGCCCGCCTTTGAAAGCGCTCCGGCAAAAACGGGGGCGTTGCTCTTTACCGAACGCATAAGAATACAAATATCTCCGTAACGAAGCGGCCTTTCCTCTCCCTTTCTGCCGACTGTGAGATTTTGGCTCATAAGATTAGTTATAAGGTCCGCCACATATTTCGACTCGTTTTTTATATTGCTGCCGAGGTGCGAAGGCGCCTCCACAATATGAACCTCGGCGTCGGCGTTTTCGGTTTCGGAATAGTCCGCCGAAAAAACAAGCTGTTCGCCGTTTTTATAATCCACATCGCCTAATTCCTCGGTCATAAGCGCGTTAAAAAAGAAATTAACGGCTTCCACCACTCCCCGGCGGCTTCTGAAATTTCTGTCAAGGGAAATTTTTGCCGGGTAGTTATCTTTTTTGTACTCCTCAAAACTGTCTTTATAGGATATAAAAATTTCGGGCATAGCCTGACGGAAGCGGTAAATACTCTGTTTTACATCTCCCACCATAAACATATTTTTCCCGTCTCTCGACACCGTGCGGAACAGCTCGTTCTGAGCTTCGTTGGTATCCTGAAATTCGTCTATCAGGATATACTCGTAAAAATCCGAAAGTTCTTTCGCCAGAGGCGTGTGGCAAAGTTCTCCGCCCGACCTGTCGAGCAAAAGCCGCAGAGCGTAATGAAGTATATCGGAAAAATAATACGAGCCTTTTTCCTTTTTCGCTTCATACAGTTCAGAGGAAAATTTTACCACGCAGTTTTTAAGGGCGTTCATTACAAGGCGCAGATAAGAAAGGTCGTCTTTGAACTCCTCTTCGCTGCAACAGATTACTGCCGCGGCTTTCGCAAAATCGTCCTTTAAGCTGTCACGGCGCGCCTTTATTTCATAATAGAGGCTGTCCTTTTCCTCCTCCTTGAATCTGCCGAAAGTTCCTAATTTAAGCGAAGAGGTCAGCGCCCGGATTTCGTCCCAGCCGCCGTCCGACTTGATAAGGCGCAGAATTTCCCTAAGCGCCGCGCTCACCGGTTCCAAATCGCCGAGAGTGGTTTTCCCGAGCTTATCGTCGCCGGAATCGAGTATTATTTTATCGGTTTTTTCAAGTATATACGAGCAAATGTCATAAAGCCGCCCGAGAGCGTATTTTCCCCACACGCTTTTCTCCGCCGGCTGTTCGGAAAAATAGTGCGAAAAGCAGTTTTCAATCCATTCCCCGGGGTCAACAGCCGCTACGGACTGTTCATAAAGAGCGAGAACGGTTTTTGAAAGCTCCGAATCGTTGCGCTCGTTGGAAAACAGCTCTAAAAGCGCAGAGGTTTGTTCGCTCTCGTCCTCGTACAGTTCTTCGAGCACCTGAGAAAGAACATCGGCCTTTAAAATTTCATGCTCATTGTCGCCGAGCATTTTAAAGTCCGGAAGTATTCCGAGATTCTGATAATTTTCCCTTACCAGTTTCGCGCAGAAGCTGTCCATTGTGCAGATTCCGGCAGAGGGCAGAAACATTTTCTGCCTTTTTAAAAATGTATTGTCCGGCTCCCTTTCAATCCTTTTAGAAAGTTCTTTTGATATTCTCTCGCGCATTTCCGCCGCCGCGGCCTTAGTGAATGTCACAACGAGAAGATTTTCGACAGGTACTTTCTTTTCGCTGTCGGTTAAAATCTCGATTACCCTTTCGACCAGAACCGCGGTTTTGCCGGAGCCTGCTGCTGCCGAAACGAGTACCGTACCGTTTTTGGCTTCTATCGCGTTTTTCTGCGCGTCAGTCCAGGTATTACTCATTTTCATCGCCTCCCAGCATACCGACCGCCGATTTAAAATCAACTTTTTCTATTTCCCGCTTTTCATCGTCCTCTTCGCGGCGGCACACATCACGGTACTTGCAGTAACGGCACGCCCCCTCGACGGGCAGGGCGTCAATTTTGCCCGACCTTAACCTGTCAGCCATTTCCGCAATAAGGGAATTTACCCTTTTTTCAAGGTTTTCGAGCGCTTTTACCGAAATTACATTTCCGCTTGCCGAACCGTCCCTGCCGATTTTCGCGGGTATGAAAATCCCCTCGGCGTTTTTTTCCATAGCGGTTATTACCTCGGTATTATTAAGCACCATTCCGCTCATTTTGAGCCCTTTTATCCGTTCTTCCTGCGCGGCTTTTACGCTGTCGTTTCTTGTGAGCTTTGACCTGCTAAGCCGGGGATTCTTCGCCTGGAAATACAGTATTCCGGCAGGTACGGCGTCCTTATAGCGAGCCGAGGGATTGCGCCAGATTGCGAACAGGTAAATGAGCATCTGCATATTGAGTCCCGAAAGCACATCGCCGAGTCTGAACTCCTTGCCTCCGGTTTTATAGTCTATTACGCGGACATAGCTGCCGCTTTCGCCTTTATAGATGTCCGCCCGGTCAACGCTGCCTATTATTTTTACGTTCGAGCCGTCGGGCAGGCTTACGCAGTAGGGAGCAATATCGCCGTCATTGTCGATTTTAAGCTCAAAATCCGCGGGAACAAAGAGATTCTGTGAAAATTCCTTTACAAGCTGTTCGGCTACGCGGGCGCTGTTTTCCTTTACAAGCTTTACCGAGCGCATAAAAGACGGCTGTTTGCCCTCGTATCCGCCGAGCATTTCGTTTACATAATCGTCGATTATCTCAGAGATTTTTTCGCGTATCTGCTTTAAATTAAAGGTTACAAGCTCCTCTTTCGGGTTTTCCCTTAAAAAGCGTTCCAGCGCGTAATGCACCAGAGTGCCCGTCTGCGCCGGGTCCATTTCCGCTTCTCTGCGCGGACGCGCCTTTACGCCGTATTCGCAGAAGTATTCAAAGGGACATTTATAGAACTTTTCGGTTTTGGAAGCCGAAATATACATATTCTTGCCGAACAGCTTTTCAGCAGTTTCAGAATCCTTTATTTTAAAGCCTTTACTGTTAAGCTTTTCTATCATTTCAATTTCCCGGCGGCTGCCGCCGCTGAAATACTCATATAACGCGGCTCTCAGCGGCGTGTTTTCGCCGTTTTCCTTAGCGAGAGCCGTAAAAGCCGACTTGCGGCTTTCAATCAAATCGGCGGCAGAGGGAGAAACAACCGAGCAGTGAGGGAAAATTTCTTTGATTTGGGTTACTATTTCCGACTCCGAGAGAGCCGAGGAATCAGCGGCTACCGCGCTGTACGAAACATACAGTTTCTCCGTAGCGAGAGTCAGCGCGTGATAAGCTATGAACATCTCGCTTACGCTGTTGTATTCGAGATTGCTGACAAGCCCGGCGCCGTTATCAATAAGCTCGCAGCGTTCGCCGTCACTCAGCAAAACGCCGCAGCCTATTTCCGCCGGGAAAACTCCGCTGTTCGCTCCGACTATAAAAACGGCTTTGGGCGCCGAGGCTCTTATTCGGTCGGCGCTGCCTATTATTACCTCGTCAATTCCGCCGGGGATTCTGCCTATATCCTTTTGCGAAACGAGAATATCAAACAGCTCGCGGTAGCGCTGAATACTCACCGTGGTTTTGCCCAGCGAAAGATACAGGCTGTCAAAAATCTCGGTCAGCATTTTCCATATTCTGCCCTGCTCGGCGGCAAGGTCGGTTTCGCCGGCTTCTGAAAGCTGCTGTGACAAGGATTTTAAGTATCCGTCAACTGAGCATTTTTTTAAAAATTCAAAAAGCTGTTTTGATATCTGAGCGCCGTCGGCATCCTGTATTCTGTTTTTCAAGGCAAGAACAGGCCCGGCTATCCTTTGGCGCATTTCGTTGAGCTTTTTTAAAAGCTCCTTGTCCTTATCGGTAAAAGCAACACCGAAGCCGGAGGGATTTTCAGTCCACTCACTTTTCCACTGCGAGGGCTTGATTCTCCACGCGAGGCAATAATCCTCAAGCTGCGCCGTTTCGCTTACGGAAAAGCCGTAAAGTCCTGTTTTTATAAATCTCAGCACGGTTTCGGTCTGGATTGAGTCGGTCAAAAGGTCAAAAAGCGCCTCCATAAACACCATAAGCGGCTGATTAGCAACCGGCTGGCGGTTATCCTCAAAACAGTCGATGGAATATTTTCTGAAAGAGGACAAAAGCTCGTTTTTATAGCCGCCCTCGGTGCGCTCGATTACCGCAATATCACGGTAACGGTACCCCTCCTCGCGGACAAGGCGCTTAATCTGAGACGCGACAAAATCACATTCCCCGAACACGGTACGGCAAGGAGCGAGAGTTATACAGCCGGCCTCCTGCACATACTCCGCGCGCGAGGAAGAAAAGATATTCTCTTCAAGGGCGTTTAAAGACTCATTTTTATACGAGCGGTTTACGGCGAGCTTTTTTTCGGGAGCCGTCTTAACGCCGGCTTTCGCGGCTATCGCCCTGAGCTTTGAAATTTCTGCCCGGGCATTGCTGAAAAGCTCATATTTGCCCGAATCCTTTTCTAAGTCGCAGCAGAAAGTGACATATACTTCCTCAGCGCCTGCAATAATCCTTTCAAGAATCTTGTATTCCTGCGCGGAAAAGCCCGAAAACGCGTCGGCAAAAACGGTTTTGCCCTCAAAATAGCGCACATCTGCAAGCAAATCGTAAAGCATATCAAGATAGGCGCAGTCGTCCTGAAAATTCTGTTTCAGGTGCGCCTCATAGCTTTCAAACAGCATTGAAAGCTCTTTTAATTTTTCGGAAAAAGCCGGTTTTTTTACTTTACCGGCAAGGTCGGACAAATCGCCGCAGGAAATACGGCATTTTTTCATCTCGCGGTAAAATTCCAGAAGCTGCGCCGTCATTGACGGTGATTTTCTGCTCTGTGAAAAAACCGTCAGCTTATCGCCCAGCGCCTCGGCGGCAAGGCTCATTAAAACCGCCCGCTCGCCGTCGTCGGCTACGCGGCGGTCAAGCTTGCCGTACTGCTTCAGCAGCTTTTCGGCAAGGCGTGAAAAGCTGAGTATCTCAACATTATTTATTTTCCCGTTACCCAATACGGACAGCATTTCCCTTTCGGTTTCAAATGTAAACTGTTCGGGTACGATTATTATTACTTTTCCGCTTTCGTTTTTTGAAAGCTCCGCCGCCATTGAACGCACCAGGCGTGTTTTGCCGCTGCCAGTTCTGCCTGTAATAATATTGAGCACTTTATTTCCTCCAAAATTTATCTTATCTCAAACACAGCCGCCCCGTGCGCGTTAAGCGTAACGCCGAAGCTGCCGTTTACCTCTTTTATGTCCGCCCGTTTCCACAAATCACGCAACACGCCTTTTTCGGGAAGCGAAAGCTCGGAAAGGTTCAGGGTAATATCTCTTTTTTCATCAGAAATATTAAAGACCGCCGCCAAAGCACAAGCGCGCTCGCTTTCGGCGGTCCAGACAACGGTTTGCCCGTCGTTATAAACCTGCTTGCCTTTGCCTGAACGCTGATTTACGGCGATTATCTCCGGATTTGTAATTAAAGAAAGAGTAAAGTCATCGTTTTCGTTGAGCTCGCCGCCGAACATAAGCGGCGAACGGAAAATGCACCACAGGGACATAAGAGTTATCTGCTCGTCACGGGTAAACTGAGTATAGCGGTTCTGCGGCCCGTGGCAGGAGCCGTTTTTTGAAATTCTGCCTAAGGGAAGCATATCACAGTCCGGCCAGCAGCCCTCCTTGACAAAGGGTGACCACTCGTTGCAGCGCTCAAACATTTCAAGCAGTTTTCCCCAATCGTCCCAGAAGTCGCCAGTAAGCCTCCACATATTCGCGTTGGCGCCAAGGTGCTCCGCCACGGAAAGCTGCGCCGGCCCGGGTGAAAGGCTGAGGACAATATTTCTGCCTGTTTTATCAATGGCTTTTCTTATCATCTCGATTTCCTCTTTCGCGGAATAGGGGTTGTCCCATTTGCGGAATTCCGTTACGCAGATGTCGTCCACCTTTACAAAATCCACTCCCCATTCCGCATACATCTCAAAAAGGGAATCGTAATATTCCTGAGCGCCCTCCCGGCGGTAATCCACGCCGTACATATCGGTATTCCATGAACACACCGAAAAATGATGGGCAATATCCCGCGCGGTTTTATTGCTTCCCAGTATGGGAGTATTGCGGTGTACCGCCTGACGGGGAATGCCGCGCATTATATGTATGCCGAATTTAAGCCCCATTGAGTGAATTTTTTCGGCGATGGGGGCAAAGCCTTTGCCGTTGGCAGATGAGGGGAAACGGTTGGGAGCGGGAATAAGCCTTGAATAGGAATCCATGCAAAGCTCCGTAAAATTATTGTAATCGTTATCCACCGCGTTAGGCTCGTACCACTGTATGTCGCATACAACATACTGCCAGCCGTACCGCTTTAAGTTCCGGGCCATATATTCCGCGTTTTTTAATAACTGTTCCTCGGTGACAGCCGCTCCGTAGCAATCCCAGCTGTTCCACCCCATGGGCGGGGTTATTGCCGCTTTGTTTTTATCCATTTTAAACCCTCCGAAAAAATAATTTTAATATATTTAGTGTATCATTTTACGCAAAAAATGTAAACTACATCAGGGGTAAAAAACCGTACTCATAAAAGCTATTTTTTGATATAATGTATGTGTTAAAATGATGTGACCCAATAAAAAAGAGAAGTAACTTCAAAATATGGTATAATGAATTAGCTACAA
>CALWIO010000026.1 GCA_944380765.1 uncultured Clostridia bacterium | reverse complement strand
TTCGTTTTTGCAAATTTCTCCCACCACTTTTACTGCTGCCTCCCTTACTTGTTAAATTTTTGTCAATCTCCGGTGGGGAGTATGGAAACGAAAAAGCAAATGGCAAGCTGCGAAAATTTACCCCGCGAAAAGAAAAACAAAACACAACAACAGGTGAAACAAATTTTTTAATATCAAGTTTTTTCAATATAATAAACCACGAAAATCAGACTGTTTCCGTTTTGGGGAGTTTTTCGTTTTTGCAAATTTCTCCCACCACTTTTACTGCTGCCTCCCTTACTTGTTAAATTTTTGTCAATCTCCGGTGGGAGTATGGAAACGCAAAAACAACTGGCGAAGTGCAAAAATTACCCCGCGAAAAGAAAAAGAAACGCAAAAACAACTGGCGAAGTGCAAAAATTACCCCGCGAAAAAGAAAAAAATCAAAACCATAAAAACGGCAGGCGGAAAAAGCAACGATAATTCGCAAATCCGCAAGGATAGCGGCGGAAAAAAGTGGCAAGGCGGCAGGAAAAACAGCCGGAAAAATGGCGGTAGGAACGGCAGAAAAGGCGCAAAAGATGTCGGGCAAAAAGCGGCAAGCCGAACTGTTCATCTCTCTGAACTGTCTATCTCTTTTACAAATTCCCCCCCACCCGCCGGCTTTTACTGCTGCCTCCCGCACTTGTTAAAGTTTTGTCAAACACTGTGAGGAGTAAAGAAACGCAAAATCGGCAGGCAGGGTATAAATGTAAGCGGCAGCAGGAAGGGCGGCGAAGGGTAAAAAATTAAAATTTAATTACAGTATTTTGGTTTTAATTGACAATAATATTTTTAAAAGTTATTCTATAAATGTATATTGCCCGAAAGCGCAAATTATCGGCAAAGGAGGCGCGGCTTTGGAAAATACCGAGTATATAATGAGATACATTCTGTCGGCTCTCGCGCTGGCGGTTATAGCCAACTGCGTCTGGTCGCTGATACGCCTGCGCCCGAGCAAAAAGGTTTACGCTCTTTTGCAGGATATGGCAAACGACAACCGCTATCCCATAACCTGTTATGAAACGAGCATAGGCAGGAGTAAATCCTGTGATGTGGTATTTTCAAACACCACGGTGTCGCGCTCGCACGCCGTGATTTCGCTCAGGCCGGACGGCTTTTATGTTTTTGACACCGAGTCTAAGACGGGGGTTTATGTGAACGGCGAGAAAATCAACAAAAAAGCCCGTCTTTCCAACGGCGACAACATAGCTTTCGGCACGGCTATTATGAATTTTTACATCGGGAGCGACGCCGACAGGGATATGTCGAGCAAGGCGGAGCCTTTGGCTGCGGCAAAGCTTGTGAATCTCGCGGACGGCTCCGAATTTGATATGGACGGCGATTTTATAACCATAGGCCGGCAGGAGGGCAGCAACATAGAGCTTGGCGCGAGGTATGTTTCGCGCAGGCAGGCGGAGTTAAGCCTTAAAGGCGGAGAATGGTACATTGAGGATTTCGGCAGCGTTACAAAAACCACAGTAAACGGCGACCCGATTTACTCCACCGCGCGGCTTAAAGACGGCGATGTTATAAAAATCGGCGATTTCGCTTTTCTTTTTGAAAAACCCGAAAAATAATTAAAGCTTACACGAAAGGACGGTGATTATATGCAGCAGGCAAAGGGAAGATACGCGAATTTGGCTTTGATGCTTTTTGTTATAACCCTTTTCCAGTTCACCTGCCTTTTTTCGCTTATTTCAAAGGCGCAGGAGGAATACACCCTCGGCATAATAATCACCTTCGGCATATATATTCTTGTTGAATACGCCTATCTTCTGGGCGCGCGGCTGATTCTCGGCAGGCGCGGCTTTGAGGTGGAGCTTATTGCCTTTTTGCTGACCTCGATAGGTCTTTCGATTACGCTGAGCGTTTATCCCGACAAAGCTTTTAAACAGCTTGTGGCAATACTCATAGGCATAGGCGGATTTATTTTTCTTCAATGGCTCATGCGCGACTTGAAAAGAGCCGTGGCGCTGAGGGTTCCGGCGGCGTTCTTAGCCGTGGGGCTTTTGGTGTTTACCCTTATTTTCGCGCGTTTTACAAACGGAGCGAAAAACTGGCTGTATATAGGCGGGCTTTCCATTCAGCCCTCGGAGCTTGTAAAGGTCGCGTTTATTTTTGTGGGCGCGGCAACCCTTGAAAAACTGCAATCCAACAAGAGCCTTACAAAATTCATTATCTTCGCGGTGGGCTGTGTGGGCACGCTGTTTTTAATGTACGATTTCGGTACGGCTCTGATTTTCTTTTTTACTTTTATAGTTATATCCTTTATGCGCTCGGGCGATATAAGAACGATTTTCCTTGTGTGCGCCGTGGCTCTTATGGGAGCGGTGCTTGTTCTGGTATTCCGTCCCTATGTGGCAAACAGGTTTATCTCGTACGGGCACGCCTGGGAATATTTTGACACCTCGGGCTTTCAGCAGACCCGCACCATGATTTATTCCGCCAGCGGCGGACTTTTCGGTGTGGGGCTGGGAAACGGCAAGCTGCGCGATGTGTTTGCCGCTACCGAGGACCTGGTATTCGGCGTGGTGTGCGAGGAATTCGGAATGATTCTCGCGGCGGCGGCTCTGCTGTCTTATGTGGCGCTTCTGGTTTACTCCATACGCCACTCAAAATACGCCCGCTCCTCCTTTTACGCGATATGCGCCTGCGCGGCTTCGGCTCTTATGCTGTTCCAGGCGGCTTTAAATGTACTGGGCGTCAACGATATTCTGCCCATGACGGGAGTTACGCTCCCCTTTATCAGCCGGGGCGGTTCAAGCGTTATTTCCTGCTGGATGCTGCTCGCCTTTATAAAGGCGGTTGACCGCAGCACATACAGATACGGAGGTGAGCGTCAGTGAAATCAATTTCAAAAAGGGCTCTCGCTTTGTACCTTATAATCCTGTTTTTCATAGCCGGCTGCGTTCTTTTGTTCTTTAACCTTGTATCCAATTCCGGCGACTGGGCAATGAACCGCGCAAACCGTCACCTTTACAGCAACGGAGTTCTTGTTACCGCCGGGGATATTATCTCCTCCGACGGGCAGGTGCTTGTCACCACCGAGGACTCCAAGCGGGTTTACAGCGACAACAAGGCTCTGAGAATGGCTACTTTGCATACCGTGGGCGACTCGGCGGGATATATCGCCAGCGGAGTGCAGACCTCTTTCCGAGACGAGCTGACCGGCTACACCCTGCTTGACGGCGTATATAACCTTAAACGCTACGGCAGAGGAAACGATATAACCCTTACAATCAACGCCGAGGTCTGCGAAACCGCTTACAGGGCGCTGGGGCAAAAAAAGGGCACTGTAGCCGTTATGAATTACAAGACGGGGGAGCTCGTCTGCATTGTTTCAACCCCCACATACGATATAAACAACAAGCCGGGCGACATTTTGACCGACACCACCGGAAAATATGACGGCGTTTATATGAACCGCTTTTTCTCCGGTCTTTACACCCCCGGCTCCACCTTTAAAATTATAACCGCCGCCTGCGCGGTTGAGAATATACCCGACATATTCTCGCGCACATTCACCTGCAAAGGCAAGGTGCAGATAGGCGAGGGATATGTTATTTGCAGCTCCACTCACGGGGAAATCACTTTTGAGGAGGCGCTCAACCGTTCGTGCAACTGCGCCTTTGCCGAGATAGCCGCCGAACTGGGAACTGAAAAGCTGCAAGCCACCGCCGAAAGGCTGGGGTTCAACTCCTCTTTAAATAAGGTAAGCGGAAAAATAAGCTGCGCCAAAAGCCGCATTGACCTGCAAACTGCGTCCGAACTGGATCTGGGCTGGGCGGGAATAGGTCAGTACACAACGCTTATAAATCCCTGCCACATGCTCACCGTTATTTCGTCTGTCGCTAACGGCGGAAAAGCGGTCGAGCCGTATCTTATAAAATCCATATCCTCGCCTGAGGGCGAGAGCCTGTTCTCGGCTTCTGAAACCTCGGCAGGTGAATATTTCGACTCCGCCACCGCCGCAAAGCTCGGCTCGCTTCTGCGCTCCAATGTGAAAAATTACTACGGCGACAGCTATTTCCCCTCAATGGAATTCTGCGGCAAGACCGGCACCGCCGAGATAAGCGACAACGAGGACGCTAAACCCAACGCCCTTTTTGTGGGTTACTCTCAGCTTGACTCAATGCCCTTTGCCGTAATAGTGGTGGTTGAGGACACCACCGTGAGTATTACGAGCGCCGTGCCCATAGCCTCAAAGGTTATGAAAGCCGTGAAAGCGGAATACGCCTCATAATGACTCCCGTCTGAAAAATTACAAACAAAAGCGCTCCTTTCGGAGCGCTTTTTTGTTTTTTGGCTCCGCTTTATTTGCCGATGTTGCCGGCAGCAGAGCGCAAGGGGCTTAATTATCCCCTTTATATTGTATTTTTATTTAAAGTATGATAAAATATGATGATAAATATTGCTTTAAGGGGTGTTGCCCGGTGAAAATTTCGCCATCCGTTCTCTCCTGTGATTACGGCAGAATTGCCGAGGAGCTTAAAAGCCTTGAAGAGTGCGGTTCCGACTATATTCATATTGATGTAATGGACGGGCATTTTGTGCCCAACATAACGCTGGGCGCTCCCGTTATAAAATGCGTAAGAAAGAGCTGTTCTCTGCCCTTTGATGTGCACCTGATGATAAGCGACCCGCTGAAATACGCCGGGGACTTCTGCCGCGCCGGAGCGGATATTGTGTGCTTTCACATAGAGAGCGACTCCGACGCCGGCAAGACCGTTGACAAAATTCTTTCCTGCGGAGCAAAGGCGGCAATAGCCTTAAAGCCCGCCACTCCCGCCGAGGAGGTTTTTCCGTATCTTGACCGCCTTTCAATGGTGCTTGTTATGACGGTTGAGCCGGGCTTCGGCGGACAGAGCTTTATGGAGGATATGCTGCCGAAAATCAGCGCCGTGAGAAAGGAAATTGAAAGAAGAGGTCTTGACTGCGAGGTTGAGGTTGACGGGGGCATAAATTTTTCCACCATAGCCAAAGCCGCCGCGGCAGGCGCCGATGTTTTTGTTTCGGGAAACGCTCTTTTTTCAAGTCCCGACCGCAGAGAAGCCGTTGAGAAATTCAAAAGCACGGCAGAGCAGAGCTTTAAAAAAGATTTGGATAAATTCAATTAAAGCTGAGGCTTTTAAGCAGCTTTCCGTGTTCGCGTACGGTTTCCGGCTCCCCGAAGCCGAAAGAATATTCGCCGATTACGCGCGAGAGCGTTTCCGTGGGCGAGGCGGCAATGCAGTAAAGCTTTCCGTTCATAAGATATATTTCGAGCTCGCTCTTTCCGAAATTTCCCCGGCTTAACGCCGAGATAAAGTCGAGCAGGTCGTCGCAGCCCTCAAACCGGGCCGCCCAGTCTGTCCGTTTTAATTTGTAACGGGGCAGACCGCGGAAAGTAAAAATGAAAAAACAGCCGCCCGAATCGGTAGGAAGAGCCTCCACAAGAACTCCTCCGCGCCTTTTTGACGGGCTCGCCTGAGATAAAATATCCTTTATCGCCCGGCAGGCATCAGGGCAGTTTTCTAAGCTTTCGTATGTAAGATTGTAGCTCTGCATTTCTTTTTTAGTAAGTTCTACAAGCAGCGTTTTGCTGTTAAGCGATTCAATTTTCATGGCGTACCTCCGTTGTGAAAAGTGTTCTTAATCCATCATATTACGGGGACAGCCCGTTCGCAATAAAAAAATACTGGAAAAAGCGAGGGAAAGGCTTTGTCTGACACAGCTACCGCCCAAAATCCGCCCAAATCGTCGCCTGTGCGCCGAATGATGCTTGAGTATATTCTTATGCTCGGGGCGGTTTTTATATCTTCATATTTCCATTACGGCCTTACCTCTTTGCTGCTCACGGCAACAGGGGCGGCTGCCGCAGTGCTCTGCCGCAGGGCGGGCGTAAAACTCTTTAAAATACAGAACAACGCCGGGGATTTCAGCGCCTTTGTGGCAGGCGTTTCCTGCGCTATGCTGCTTCCGCCCACAGCCGGATGGTGGATGGCTCTTTTTGCGGGGATTTTCGCTTCGGCAGTCTGCATAATCCCCTTCGGCTCTTCCGAAAAGTCCCCCTTCGTCCCTGCCGCCGCGGCGATTTGCTTTGTTTCGCTGTGCTGGCCCGATAAAATTTTTGAGTATTCTCAATCGGGGCTGCTGGGACTTTCAAAAATGCTTATACAGAATAATTCCATAGGGAAAAACTGGGTGGCAATACTCGAAGTGCTTACGGGAAATATTCCCTCGGCTCTCGGCACGGGAAGCATACTCACCCTTTTGGGCGCGCTTGTTTTTCTTACGGTGCTGCGTCCCAAAAACTCCGTGCCCGTTTACAGCTTTCTTTTAGCCGTGTCGCTTATGGCTCTGGCTTTTCCGAGAGTGAGCACAGGCCGATTTGTTTCACTTGTTATGGAGCTTTGCTCGGGAATGCTGCTGTTTTCGGCCGTGTTCTTTATGTCCTACCCCTCGGTTATGCCGCAGAGGCTTGTGCCGAGAGCGCTGTGGGGCTTTGCCGGCGGCATAATCTGTATGCTTATAAGATATTTCGGCACGCTCGAAGAGTCGGTGTGCTTCGGCATTCTTATAACCGACTCTCTTTCCGGTCTTTTCGATATGCTGCCGCTGCTGCCCTATGAAAAAAGGCGGCTTGAAAAGATGCAGCCCTACACAGAAGTAGCCGCTGTAACCGTGCCCGACGAGGTGTTAAAAGAGATACCCGACGAGCCGCAGGCCTTGCAGTCCGGCGAAGAAGAGGAAGCCTCGGCTGTGTTGCAGGAGAGCGAGGACCTTAACTCGGTTATTTCCGAGGAAAACACCGTTTCGGATACCGAAACGCCGTTCGCTCCGGGAGGTGACGCAAATGAGCAGTAAATCCCGGATACTAAAAAGAATCAGGAACAGCGCGCTTATTAAAAATCCCGTGCTTTTTGAGGCTGTCGGCCTGTGTCCGGTAGTCGCCATAGCGCTTTCGCTCAGGCTGGCGCTCTTTCTGGCGGTCGTAACCGCGGTTGAAATGATAATATGCGAGGTCTTGGCTTCGCTTCTGCTTAAAAATGTCCGCCGCTGCTGGCGTGTGGCGCTTTATGTAATATTCAGCGTCGGCGTGCTTTTCCCTATAACCTACGGAGCTTCAAGATTTTTGCCCGACACCACCAGCTATTTCGGAATTTATCTGCCGCTTATGGCGGTCAACTCGCTTATCGCTCTGCACTGCGAAAGGGTCGCCGTTAAAAACAGCGCCGGCAAAAGCTTTGTGGACGCCGTATCCGCCTCGCTCAGCTACGGAGCGGTCGCCCTTATTGTGGGCGTTGTCAGGGAAATTCTCGCCAACGGCTCAATAGGCGGTTTTGATATTCATATGCCCGTTAAATTCTCCGCGCTGACTCTGCCTTTCGGCGGACTGCTGATTATGGGCTTCTCGGCGGCGGCTTTAAAGGCGTTTCTCGCCGTTAAATATCCCGACAAATCTCCCGACAGAGCCTTTGACACCTCGGAAATACGCCGTTCGGTAAGGGGCTCTCTGCGCGAGCTTATGAGCGACGACTACAACCCCTACGACGACGGCGCCGAAACTCCGGCTATGCCAGCAAAGGCGGAAACCGCGCACCCCGAAAAGGAAACGGCCGAGCCTGAGCAAGGCTCCGCTGAAAAGGCTGCTGCGAAACATAAAGCGGACGAGGAAATTATAGTCTTTGCCCGCAGGGAAAACGAGGAGAGCGGCAAGGGCGCTCCCGTTGCCGAAACAGAGCCGGCAGACTCCGGCGAACAGGCTTACCCTGATACTCAAAGCGAAGAGCCTGCCGTAAACGAAGCGGAAATTCCCGTTGAAAAAGAGAAAAGCCGTTCCTTTAAACGCAAAAAGGAAAAGCGGGTAAAGAAAAAAGAGGAAAAACCCGTAAGGCATAAAAACCGCGGGGACAAAAAGCGCGGCGAGGGCAAAACTTCCGCGGCGCAGAGCGCGCGCCGCGAGCGTGAAGAAAGCAGCGAGAGAACATATCTCGACGATTTCTCGGAAATGCTCTCGGAGCTTGAAGCGTTTGAGAACGCCGCCCGCAAAGATAACGCCGAAGACGGCAAAAACGGCGGAGGTGAACAACAATGAGCGTTATTTTAAAACTTATTTCCGCCGCTCTTTATGTTATGCTGTTCCAGAACCTCATCTTTAACGGAGGCTACGGCATAAGCGAAGCTATAAGAATGAGCGCAAAGCCGAGGCAGCTTCTGCCTATGGCTCTGTTCATAACATATTTTTCAACGGTTGTTTCGGCGGTCTGCGCCTTCGCGGACACATTTGACGCCGTTCACAATCTGAACGAGATACTTCATTCCATAATATTTACCGCCATACTTCTTGTAATCTATTTCCTGACTATGGCGGTCGCTCTGCTCACGCGCAAAGTGTCGGCGCGTACTCTGCGCAGAATCGGTATTGCCGCGCTCAACACGCTGGTGCTTGCCGTTCCGCTGATTAACTACCGCTCCGCTTTTTCGCCCGCCGAGGCGATAGGCGCGGGAATAGGCGCCGGAATAGCCTATATAATCGCGGTTATGCTTATTAACGCGGGACTTAAAAGCCTTGACGCCAACAAGAGTATTCCGAAATGCTTTAAAGGAACGCCGTCGCTGTTTATTTACACCGCCCTGCTCTCGCTGGCATTCGCGGGAATATCGGGCTCGGCGGGATTGGTTTAAAATATGGCAAAAGAGAACAACAACAGAAAATTAAAGGGATATTACCGTTTTTCAAAAAAATATCCCTCGCCGAGAGGCACCGGCTACGCCATAGGCGAAAGCCGTAAAATGAAGAAAAAAGAGCGCGCCGGCAAAATACTGCTCGCATTTTTGCTGTGCGTGTTTTTCGCCGTGGCATTTGTCGCCGCGGCAGTCTTTATAAAGCTGTCGGCAAGACCCCTGCCCGAAAAGCACGAGGACTCAGACGCTCCCGTTACCGTTGAGGATATAAAGAGCCTTAAAGCGGCATATATCGGCAACGAGGCTCTCGGCGACACGGGCGATTTGGAGCTTGCCCTTGATTCGGCAGCCGAAAGCGGCTGCAACGCCGTTATGCTCGACTTTAAAAACAGCGAGGGCGTGCTGACCTATTCCTCGTCTTTGATGAGCGCGCCCGAGGGCGCCGAGTATAACGAGATAAATCAGGCGGTCATTGAAAAAATCAAGTCCTCGGGATTTATGCTTGTGGCGAGAATTTACTGCTTTGAGGACTCGTCAGCTCCGCAGAGAACCGGCGCTTTTGTATGGGGGAACAAGGAGCTCACCGATATATGGTTTGACGCGCCCGCGGCGCTGGGCGGCAGAGTGTGGCTGAATCCCGCTTCCCAAAAGGCGAGGGATTACCTCTGCTCGGTGATAAGCGAAGTGTCCTCATTGGACATTGACTGCGTTTATCTTCAATCGGTCTGCTTCCCCTCGTCGGACAGCGCGGGCGCTCCCGTGTTTACCGAGGACGACTCCTCTCTCAACAAGAATATGATTTTGCAGCAGTTTTTGGAGGACGCCGCCTCTTCCGCTCGGAATGTGCCGCTTATTCTTTCGCTTAACGGTGACGCGCGCGAGGGCGACTCTAATCTTTACGGAGGCAGTCTTTTCGATTCCGCCGCGGCAGTCTGCTCGCCCGTAATCTCCGCGCCCGGGGAGGGCGACTACGCCGTTTACGCGGCTGAGCTCTGCGAGGAGCTTAATGAAAGCGTTAAAAACAACTTTACTACAATTAAGGTTATCCCCACCCTGACAGACTCCGGCGGCGCTGATTTACCGAAGCGGCTTACAGCCGCGGGCGTTGACTCCTTTATAATAACGCCCTAAAACCCGCGCGGAAGCCCTTAATTTCGCAAAAACACTTGAAATAAGCGAATTTTTATTGTATTATGTATAATGAATTAAAACAAATAACGGAGGTATAATACCTATGGTATCAGCAGGTGATTTCAGAAACGGCGTCACATTTGAAATGGACGGCAATGTTTACCAGATCATTGAATTCCAGCATGTTAAGCCCGGCAAGGGAGCTGCGTTCGTAAGAACAAAAATTAAAAATGTTATCGCGGGTTCGGTTGTTGAAAAAACTTTCAACCCCACCGACAAGTTCCCCACCGCTTATATTGAGAGAAAGGATATGGAATACTCATACAGCGACAGCGGCCTTTATTACTTTATGGACCCCGAAAGCTATGAGCTTGTTCCCATCAACGAGAGCGACCTTCCCGACAACTTTAAGTTCGTAAAGGAAAATATGGTCTGCAAAATCCTTTCGTATAAAGGTAATGTTTTCGGCGTTGAGCCGCCCACTTTCGTAACCCTTCAGGTTACAAAGACCGACCCCGGCTTTAAAGGCGACACCGCTACAAACGCCACCAAGCCCGCCACTCTTGAAACCGGCGCCGAAATCAAGGTTCCGCTTTTCATTGACGAGGGCGAAATGATAAATGTTGACACACGCACCGGCGAATACATGTCAAGAGCGTAAAATAAAAATAAGGAGGCTGTTAAAATGACAGTAACAGAAAAAGTTGCGTACCTCAAAGGTCTTGTTGAGGGTATGGATTTTGATAAGGACGACAAGGAAACAAAAGTTCTCAACGCCGTTCTTGATGTTCTTGAAGACCTGGCGCTGACAGTCAGCGACCTTGACGACGAGATGGAGCTTGTCACGGAGCAGCTTGACGCTGTTGACGAGGACCTTGCCGACCTTGAAGAAGTTTTCTATGACGAGGCGGAGGACTGCTGCTGCGACGATGACGATATGTACGAGGTTGTATGCCCCAACTGCGGCGAAACCGTTTACTTTGACGAGGAGATTATTCTTGACGGTGAAGCCGAGTGCCCCAGCTGCGGCGAGCTTCTTGAATTCGACTGCGACTGCGAGGACTGCGACGGCGAATGCGAGGACGAAAAAGAATAATTTTTAAAGTTTTAAAAGCCGGCTGAAATAAGCCGGCTTTTTTGTTTGTCAGCGGTTGCAACAAAGCCCTCAATATGTTACTATAAAGAAAAAAACAGTTGGGGGTTCATTATGAAAAAATCGGGTAAATTCACGGCGGGTCTTACTTCCCGCTGCGCGGCTTATATTTTCTTTCTTGTAGCTTCGTCAGCCTTTATCTTCCTTAAAGGCTCCGACTGGGCGTACGGCTGGATTGCCGAGCTGTACCCCTTGGGCGAGGCGTTTGTTCCCACGCTGATGTCGGTTATCGGCGTCACGGCGGCTTTCTTTCTTGTTTACCTTGCCGCCTTTTCTCTGTTTAAAAAGATAAAAAATCCCAAGGCTTCCGCCGCGGTAAAGGTAATATTCGCTGTTGCCGGGCTTTTGGCGGTGGCGGCGTTTGTATATACCCTTGTGCTTCTATTAGGACTTGACAGCGGCTTTTCACAGGATAAGCTGTCGCGCGCTACGCGCGCCATAGCCGGCGATATGCTGATACTCGGCTTTATAGGCGCGGCTCTGCTTCCGCTGATTTTCTGCGAAACACCTGAAAGAGCCTTTCGCTGCGCCGTCTGCGTTGTACTGGTAGCCGCGATAGCCGGAGCTCCCTCTATGCTTAAAGGCAGCTCGGGAGCCGAATGGAACACAAATTCGCTGATTCCCGCAACGACCACCGGCGAAAATCTGCTCAAAGGCGCGAAAGTGGTGTACGAAAGCCTTAAAGAGGGGGAGAAAAAGGACGCCGAAGCGCTTCTGCGCGACGACTCCTCCTGCTGGACTCCGCAGGACCCCGACCGCTCGCCCGCCGAGGGGTATCCGGATGTAAACAACAGCTATGTTGAAATTGAGCTGAGCGAAGAATGTACTTTCAACACCGCCGTTATTGAGGAAGCCGGCAATCAGGTGCAGTACTTCCGTCTGATGGCGAGGGTTGACGGCGAATGGGTGACCGTTTACCGCTGCGAGAAAATTCAGACCTCGCGCCTTTGCAGCTTTGACGCGGTTACGGCAGACGCTATCCGCCTTTCTATCGACAAATTCCGCGACAGCGACACCGAAGCGAATATCCGTTCCATCCGTCTTTATAACGAGGAAAAACGCTCCGCCGAAAACTTTGATGTTTCAGCATATCACCGCCTTGACGATGATGTGCCCAGCGAAATACTCAAAATGGACGATGAATACATAAAAAATTACGCGCGCTTTTATGATGTTTACAGCACCATAATTGTTTTCGGCGCGGTTTACTGGGACGAAAACGGGGATATGTCCTTTAAGCTCGGCAGCGAGGAAAAGTTCGCCCAAGAAATGAACGCGCTCAGAGAGCTTATCTCACGCCGCTCGAATCCCGACCATCAGGTAAAAATATATATTACCGCCCTTGCGGACGGAACATGGCAGGAAACCGAAGAGGGCGTAAACGGATATATGGCTAAGCACTGGGAGGATATGGCGGTAAAAATCGCAGACTTCTCCGCAAAATACGGCTTTGACGGCGTGGATATTGACTGGGAATATCCTCAGACCGCCGACGACTGGGCGCTTTATGACAAATTTATCGCCCGTCTTGACTCGGAGCTTGAAAGAGCCAACCCGAAAGCCGAGCTTTCGGCAGCCCTTTCCGCCTGGTCGCTCAATATGAGTACTGAAACGCTCCTGACCTTTGACCGTATTCAGTTCATGGCTTATGACGGTCAGGACGAGGACGGCTACCAAAGCTCGCTCCAACAGGCTCAGGAGGGGCTTAAAGCCTTTGCCGACAAGGGCGCGGATATTTCCAAAATAAATATCGGTATCGGCGCGTACAGCCGTCCCGTGAATATGAGCCCGTTCTGGGGCTCGTGGCGCACCAACGAAAACGCCGACTACTACAACTGCAAATACTATAACATTGTCACCGAGGGGCAGATTTTTGAGGGCACCTACTGCTCGCCCGCAGTCGCCGGCGACAAAACCGCCTACGCGCTGTTTGCCGGAGCGGGCGGAGTTATGGTGTTCCGCGTGGGCTGCGACCGCACAATGGACGACCCGCTGAGCGTAGCCTGCGGAATCGAAAACGCCCTCAACCGGTATGTGGAGAATTGGTAATTCTCCGTCTTATAAGACGACTGCGGACTTCCGCCCCATAAAAAGAGCGGCTCAAACGCGCCTATATATATCGTATAAAACCGACATTTTGTTACGGAAATTTTTGTTTTTCTGTCCGTTTTTCGGTACAATGACACGCAAGTTTTTGTTGACCGGCAAAAAGGCAAATGATATAATCGGCACATAGATAAGGTATTAACGGTTTAGCATATTTTTCTTTACAAAAAAGCATAACCGTGTTATAATACAGTTGTTCTTATACCATACCAAGAACAATTAGGTTGCTACAACAAGGTAGAAAACCGAAAAGCTCTGACGGTTCACTTTTTTGGTGAACCGTCATCTTTTTTTAAGGAGGATAAAAATGAAATACGCCATAGGACTTGACTGCGGAATCGCCTCAATAGGCTACGCTGTAATGCAGCTTGATGAAAACGACGAGCCCTGCCGCATAATCAGACTCGGCAGCAGAGTTTTTAACAAAGCTGAAAACCCGAAAGACGGAGCCTCTCTTGCGCTGCCGCGCCGTGAGGCGAGAGGACTCCGGCGCCGCATACGCCGTCATCAGCACCGCCTTGAACGCATACGCAATTTACTGGTTTCTTCGGGTGTTCTTTCACAGGAACAGCTTGACGGTCTGTTCTGCGGAAAGCTCAGCGACATATACATGCTGCGAGCCAAAGCGCTTGACGAGCCGCTGAGCGCCGAGGAATTCGCCCGCGTTCTGATTCATTTAGCCCAGCGCCGCGGCTTTCGCTCCAACAGAAAGACTGACGCTCAGGACAAAGAGGCTGGCAAGCTGCTCAGCGCCGTTGCCGACAACCGCGTTGTTATGGAAAACGGCGGCTACCGCACGGTAGGCGAAATGCTTTACAAAGACTCCAAATTCAGCGAATACAAGCGCAACAAGGGCGAAAATTACGCCAACACCGTTTCACGGGATATGATTGCCGAAGAGATTTCGGCGGTTTTTGCCGCTCAGCGTAAATTCAGCCCCACTCTTGCCACAGAGGAACTCGAACGCAGTTATACCGACATAGCGCTTTCACAGCGTCCCTTTGATTTGGGGCCGGGCGCCGGTCCCGCAAATTCGCCGAGCCCTTACGCGGGCGACCAGATTGCGAAAATGATAGGGCAGTGTACGCTTCTGCCGGAGGAAAAACGCGCCGCAAAAGCAAGTTACTCCTTCCAGCTTTTCACTCTGTGGCAAAATATCAACAACATCAGAATAGCCGTTCCCGGCGGTCAGGCGAGAGGTCTTACCGATGATGAGAGAGCGAGAATTTTTGAGCTTTGCCACAAGAAAAAAGAGGTTAAATACTCCTCTTTGCGAAAAGAGCTTTCTCTTGACGAGGGCGAGTTTTTTGCTTCTCTTTCATACGGCTCAAAGGAGCCGGCAGAGGTGGAAAAAGCCGCTTTCAGCTATTTAAAGCCTTTTCATCAGATAAAATCCGCGCTGGACAAAATCAAAAAGGACTATATCTACACCCTTTCAGACGAACAGCTTGACGATATAGGCTACATATTCACCGTTAACAAGACCGATGACGCCATAATCTCCGCGCTTAAAGCCCGGAATTTTGACGAAACGGTAATTGACGCCCTGCTTTCATGCGGCTCTTTCTCAAAATTCGGGCACATCTCCGTAAAGGCGTGCAGAATGCTGATTCCCTATCTTGAAACGGGACTTACCTACGACAAGGCGTGTGAAGCGGCAGGTCTTGATTTTAAAGCTCACAGCGGCAATATAAAGGAAAAATATCTTTCCGCCTCGAGCGATTATTTGTCCGACATCACCAACCCCGTTGTGCGCAGAGCGGTATCGCAGACCGTAAAAGTGATTAACGCCATTATCCGCGAGGAGGGATGCAGTCCCACATATCTCAATATTGAGCTTGCCCGAGAGCTTTCAAAAACCTATTCGGAGCGAAAGGCGGCCGAAAAAAGCATGCAGGAAAACGCCGCAGTCAACGCCCGCGCCGTTGAAAGACTGCAAAAGGAGTTCGGCATTCACAATCCCACAGGTATGGATATTGTAAAATTCAAGCTGTGGCAGGAGCAGGACGGAATTTGTCCCTATTCGCAGAAGCCTATTTTGCTCAACAAGCTCTTTGAGCCGGGCTATGTCGATGTTGACCACATAATTCCGTACAGCCTTTGCTTTGACGACAGTTACAGCAACAAGGTGCTTGTGTTCAGCCGCGAGAACCGCCAGAAAGGCAACAAAATACCCATGCAGTATCTGAGCGGTACGGCAAGAGATAATTTTGAAATCTGGGTTACCAACAATATCCGCAACAGCAACAAGCGGAAAAAGCTTCTCAAAACCGAACTCAAAGCGGAGGACACCGAAGGATTTAAAGAGCGCAATCTCAACGACACAAAATATTTAAGCCGCGTGCTTTACAACTTTATCAACGACACTCTTTTGTTCGCCGATTTTGAAAGCGGCAGAAAAAAGCATGTGCGCGCCGTTAACGGCAAGGTGACCTCATATATGCGCAAGCGCTGGGGAATTGCCAAAATACGCGCCGACGGCGACCTGCACCACGCGGTTGACGCCGCCGTTATTGCCTGCGTTACGGAAAGTATGATTAAAAAGGTTTCGACCTATTCAAACTACCGTGAAATTTACTATACCGGCGACGGCGACACCTCGGTTGCGGTGGATTTTTACGGCACGGTTATTGACGAGTTCCCCCAGCCGTATCCCTATTTCCGCAAAGAGCTTGACGCCCGCACCTGCGATGACGCGCAGCGCGCCGTCAAAGACTGCCGCTTCCCCCATTACAGCGTTGGGGACGAGGAAAATGTTAAAAGCTGTTTTGTTTCGAGAATGCCCAGCCACAAAGTTACGGGCGCGGCACACCTGGACACAATACGCTCCGGGCGCGAACCGGGATTTACCGTTTCAAAAGTGCCGCTTTCAAGACTGAAGCTCGGAAAAGACGGGGAAATTGAGAATTACTACAACCCCAAGAGCGACACCCTGCTCTATAACGCCTTAAAAGCGCGGCTTGCTGCTTTCGGCGGCAGCGGAGAAAAGGCGTTTCCGCCGGACGAGCCTTTTTACAAGCCCACAGCCTCAGGCGAGCCGGGACCTTTGGTAAAAAAGGTTAAAATTATTGAAAAATCCTCGCTCAATGTTCCCGTGAGAAGCGGAAACGGCGTTGCCGCCAACGGTGATATGGTGCGCATTGACATATTCAAACCCGAAAACGACGGCTACTACTTTATTCCCGTTTATGTTTCGGACACCGTAAAGCCCGAACTGCCCAATAAGGCGTGTACACGAGACAGACTCTATTCCGACTGGAAAGTAATGAAGGACAGCGATTTTCTGTTCTCGGTTTATCCCAACGATTTGCTGCGCGTCAGGGCAAAAAAGGATATTAAATTCACCGTTTCAAACAAGGACAGCACCCTGCCGCGGGAAATCCTGCGCAACGATGTTTTTGTGTATTATGTCAGCGCGAGCATATCTACTGCCTCCCTTACTGTTATCACACATGACAATTCATATAAAGTAAACAGTCTTGGCTTGAAAACCCTGCTCTCCGTTGAAAAATATACCGTAGACCCCTTGGGCAATTACAGCAAGGTCGGCAGGGAAGCCCGCCAAAAATTCAGATAAAGGAGAACGCTATGCCCTACCGCAACATTTTTGTGGCAAACGAAACGGTTTTAAGGCTCAAAAACCGCCAGCTTACGGCGGATAACGGCGAAAAATTCACCTTTCCCGTTGAGGATATACGCTGCATTGTGATTGACAACGAGCGCTCGGTTTTATCGGCAAGGCTTATCTCGTTTCTTGCCGAAAACGGCGTCTGCCTTATAGTGTGCGACAGACGCCGTCTGCCGTCGGCGCAGCTTGTCCCGACAGGCGCTTACTGCCGGGTTCAGAAAAGGATTTTGCTGCAAACCGCCCAGTCAAAGCCGCGCCTTAAAAGAATATGGCAGAAAATAGTTGTGCAGAAAATAGAGAATCAGGCGCGCTGTCTTGACCTTGCCGGAAAAACGGGAGCGGAACGGCTTTTTAGGCTCGCCGGTGAGGTGCAGTCCGGCGACCCGACAAACCGGGAGGGCTGCGCCGCGAGAATTTATTTTCCTCTGCTGTTCGGCGGAGTTTTTACCCGTGACAGCGATATAGAAATAAACGCCGCTTTGAATTACGGATATGCCGTAATACGGGCGTTTATTTCCAAAACGCTTGCCGCTTACGGGCTTGAACCCTCAATCGGTATTCATCACAAAAACCAGCTAAATGCCTTTAATCTTGCCGATGACCTTATTGAGCCTTTTCGTCCCATTGTGGATTTATTTGCCGCGACCGAGCTTTTAAATATCGACGAGGGCTTTAATACGGCGCACAAGGCTCAGCTCGTACGGCTTTTAAACTGCGCCGTAACCGTTGACGGCGAGCGGTGTTCGCTGGCGCGGGCGGTGGACTCGCTTGTGCAAAGCCTTATTTATTCCTTTGAAAACGAAGAAATTAAACTTCGCCTGCCCGAAATCGGGGAAATATCATTTTTTGAGTATGAATAAATTTATGAGAATGCTTGTTTTTTTTGACCTGCCGGTAAAAGAAAAAGCCGCTCAAAGAGCGGCAACCCGTTTCAGAAATTTCCTTTTAAAGGACGGATACCAGATGGTGCAGTATTCCGTCTACGCGAGGGTGTGCAACGGATATGATTCGGTCGCCACCCACGAGCGCCGGCTTAACCAGAATCTGCCGCCCAACGGCTCGGTCAGACTTCTGGTGATAACCGAAAAGCAGTATGAAAGCGTGCGAATACTTCTCGGTGAACGCCGCCGGGAGGACACCCCTGCCGCCTGTGAACAGCTTACGCTTTTATAAAAAACAGCCCCGGACACAGCTTAAAAAGCTTTCCGGGGTTTGTTTTTTTCGGGCGCAAACGCCCTTGTTTCCCTGTTCTGCGCGCTTTTTCCGTCCCATATTATACCATACCAAGAAAAATTAGGGAACTACAATT
>CALWIO010000025.1 GCA_944380765.1 uncultured Clostridia bacterium | reverse complement strand
TTTTGTAGCTAATTCATTATACCATATTTTGAAGTTACTTCTCTTTTTTATTGGGTCACATCATTTTAACACATACAGAAAAAGGAGCGCGCGGGGTAATAACTTTGTCCCCGGTTTCATATATTGTGTAAAAAGGAGGTCTATTTATGACAGACGAGAAAAACTTACAGAAACTTCCCCACAATATTATAATGGAAGAGAGAAAAAAACTCTCGGTTTCGGGAGTAGTGGACATTGATTCCTTTGACGAGCAGACGGTAATAGCGGTAACTCAGATGGGCGAGCTTACAATAAGGGGCTGGGACCTGCACATAACAAGGCTCAATCTCGAACAGGCGGAGCTGATGGTTGACGGCGAGATTTCCTCGCTTACATATACCGACACAAGACCGAAGGCTCAGGGATTTCTCTCAAAGGTACTGCGATGACCGACTATCTTTACAGCCTGAGTCTTGCTAAGCAGACCCAGAGCTTTCTGATGTCGCTGGGCTTCGGTTTTGTTATGGGGCTTTTCTATGACCTTTTCAGAATAGTCCGCGTAAGTTTTTTTAAGGGAAAAGCCGCGGTCATAGCTTTTGATGTGCTCTACTGCGTCTTTTTCTGCTTCTGTGTTTATTCGTTCTGCCTTACCGTCAGCGAGGGCGAGATACGGGCGTATATTCTTCTCGGCTCGGCGGCGGGATTTTGCATTTACTACTTCTCGCTGGGCGTGCTGATTTTCAAAGCCGCCGAGAGAATAACGGATTTTGTCAAAAGAATTATATCCAAAATTTTAAAGGTGATTTTGTTCCCTTTTTCTTTTGCTTTCGGCAAAGCCGCCGCTTTTTTTAAGAAAACGGTGAAAAAAAGCAGAAAAAGCACCCAAAAAGTCAAAAATAAATCAAATTTCCTCTTGAAAGTAAATAAACATCTGTTGTATAATCTATTTGTTAAAAAGCAAAAATCGGCAGGCAACGATAATAATGATGAGAGGAATGTGTGATTGTGGCGGGTGCAAAAGCGGCTTCAGGAAAAAAGCCGAGGCAAAAAAGAAGCTTTTTGCTGACCTTGGGCATAATTCTGCTCGTAGGCTATTTTGTGATTACCATAGTAGGCAATTTTATCTCCATCAACGAGCGCACCGAGGTGCTTGACCTTAAAAACGCCGAGCACAAGCAGCTCACCGAGCAAAACGAAAGGTCGCAGGCGGTTATCGACAGCGATGACAGAAGCGACTATATGGAGCAGGTTGCCCGTGAGGAACTCGGTTACGCTATGGCTGACGAAAAAGTTTTCTACGATGTAACGCCGGGAGCGCAGTAAGACCAAATCTTGGAGGAAACGCAGAGGTATGCAGATTGAGATCGGTTCCGTCTATGAGGGAACAGTGACGGGGTTGACAAATTTCGGAGCATTTGTAAAGCTCCCCGACGGCACAACGGGAATGGTGCATATTTCGGAGGTTGCCGAGGAGTATGTCAGCGATATTTCCGAGCGGCTCTCGCCGGGCGACACGGTTAAGGTAAAGGTTGTTGACATAAACGAAAAGGGTAAGGTAAGCCTTTCAATCAAAAAAGCGCTTCCCGCTTCTGAAAAGCCGAAACCCCAGAAGCCCAGACCGGCTAAAAACCAGAGCGGCAGGGGATGGCGCGGCATCGCGCAGGAGGAGCCTTCGGGCCCTATGTCCTTTGAGGATATGATGGCGAAGTTCAAAGCCCAGAGCGAGGACAAGATGAGCGACTTGAAGCGCAGTTCCGACAAACGCGGCGGCTCTTCGCGCAGGGGCGGAAGATAAATATGAATTTCAAGGGGCAGTGTTTAAAACTCTGCCCCTTAGTTTTAGGTGAAAATATGAGAGAGATAAAAGCTGAAAAAATAACGGAAACAATAAAGGAGCTTTGCATTAAGGCAAACAAAGTGCTTCCCGGCGACCTATGCGGCTGCATAGCGCAGGCGGCAGCAGAGGAAGAAAACGAGCTTGCCAGGAGCATAATGAAGGACATTTCCGACAATATCGTGTGCGCCGGCGAGCTTGATATTCCCGTTTGCCAGGACACGGGAATGGCGGTGGTTTTCGCCGAGGTCGGTCAGGATACCCACATTGTCGGCGGAGCTTTTGAGGACGCCGTGAACGAGGGCGTGCGGCAGGGATATACCGAGGGGCTTCTCAGAAAATCGGTGGTTGCAGACCCGCTTGAAAGGGTAAATACCGGGGACAACACTCCCGCTGTGCTTTATACCAGGATAGTGCCCGGCGACAAAATTAAAATTACCGTAGCGCCCAAGGGCTTCGGAAGCGAAAATATGAGCCGCATTAAAATGTTCACCCCTGCCGCGGGCGAGAGCGACATAACGGACTTTGTGGTGTCGGTTGTAAAAAAAGCCGGCGGCAACCCCTGTCCGCCCATGATGCTGGGCGTGGGAATAGGCGGCACCTTTGAGCAGTGCGCCCTGCTTGCCAAAAAGGCGCTGTGCCGTCCGGTAAGCGAAAGAAATCCCAAGCCTCTTTACGAAAATCTGGAAAAAATTATGCTCGAAAAAATCAACGAACTCAATATAGGTCCCCAGGGGTTCGGCGGCAAAACCACGGCTCTCGCGGTCAATATTGAAACCGCGCCCACTCATATAGCCGGATTGCCCGTTGCGGTGAATGTGGGCTGTCATGTCACCCGTCACGCCTGCGCTGAGTTATAAAATTGTAAATAATTTATAAAATTTGCGTTAACCTCTTTATTTTTATGTGCATATATGCTATAATGAAGTTGCCGTAAAGGCGGATACCCTTTTTGTACTGCCTGCGGCGGAAAGAATAAACGCAAAGGAGATGTCGTTGTGAACATTACAATTATCGGGCGCAAGTGTACCCCAAGAGAAAGCTTTAAAGCAAGGGCGGAAGAAAAGCTTAAAAAGGTTGAAAAATTCTTCGGACCTGACGCAACGGCTAAAATTACCGCGACGGTTGAGAAAAACGCCAAAATCTGCGAAATAACCCTGCAAAGAAAGAGTATGCTTTTCAGAGCGCAGGAGCGCAGCGACGATTTGGAGGACGCGCTGGATAAATGCGTTGACTCGCTCATCCGTCAAATCAGAAAGAACAAAACAAGGCTTGAAAAGAAGCTGCGTGATGTTTCGTTTGACGAGGTCTTTGCCGCTGACGACGGCGAGGAGGAAACCTTTGAGGTTGTAAGAACAAAGAGCATTGTTCTTAAACCCGAAACCGTTGACGAGGCAATTCTTCAAATGAATATGCTCGGCCACCTTTTCTATATGTTCCGCAACGCGGAAAATGACGAGATTTGCGTGGCGTACAAGAGAAACGACGGCGGCTACGGCATTATCGAGCCGGAATACGAATAAAAGCTGCTCGGAATATAAACGGCAAATAACTTTCGCGGCGGGTTTACCCGCCGCTTTTCTTTTGCGGCCGATATTTTTAAGAGAATATACCGAAAGAAATATTCAAAATATAAATATACAGCCAAACTATATACTATATATAATATAGAAATAGATACTATAATATAACGCAGATATACAGCGTACTTTTATAAGTGTTAATCAGTCAAGAGGAAAATGCGCAAACAGTCCTGTTTTTGGGACTGTTTTTTTGCGCGGCTGGTTGAAATTACTGCCCGGCGGTGATATTATCTCTTCGTACCGAACAAATGTTCTGTATAGGAGGGAGGCAGAAATGACATTGCGTCAGTTAGGAGAAGAGTATTTGAAGCAAGCGGAAGTGCTGAGCACCCTGATAGACGGCTATTCTGCCCAAATCAAGGATTTGAGCGGAATAAAGCTGTACGAGCTTAACAGCCGGCTGATAATTCTCAAAGAAATGGAGCGCGACACCCGCATTACCGGCAGACAGCTCGTGGAGTATTATGAAAAACCGCAGGGCGGCAGGCGTTACCGTCGGCACGAAAACAGCAGAACATATCGCTGAAAAATGAAAAAGGCGCGGAGCGTATACCGCGCTTTTTTGCTGTCAGTATATATTTGTAAAGCGTATCGTCTGCGTGGGCGGTAAACCGGTAAAAATATTATCGCTTAAAGTGTTTTGTGGATTGATTATTTCAAATTTTACGGTCGCGCAACAATAAATTGCGTGACAGAACCGCGTTTTTCTGTAATAATATTACCGAAAGATAAGAAAAGGGAGGTTTTGCCGGAATGAATAAAATTTCAAAAAACATAAAAACACTCCGTGCCCGGCGGAATCTGACTCAGGAGGCGCTCGCCGCGCAGATAGGCGTCACAAGACAGGCTGTTTCAAACTGGGAGACGGGGAAAAGCCTGCCGGACATTGCCTCTCTGGAATTGCTGGCAAAGGCGCTTGACGCAGACATTGAGGAGATAATATACGGCAAAAGCCGGGAACAAATTTCGGAAAACGGCAACAGCCGTGAAAAAAACCGTATAAAAATTATCTTAGCGGCGACGGGCTCGGTTTTTATAGGCGTTGGATTAGTGCTTTTATTCTATAATTTCTGGAACGAGTTTAACACGGCGTTTAAAACCGTTTTTTCACTGCTTCCCATGCTCTGCGGTCAGGCGGTGGGCGCTTTTGCCTATTTCAAAAAGAAAGAAAGCGCCTCTTTCCGCGAGGGCGCGGGAATTTTGTGGGTTATCGGCGTAATTTCAACGGTGGCTCTTATCAACAGCGTTTATGAAATGAATCTGGGCTACTATAACTGCCTTTTGATTGACGCGGTGCTGATTTTGCCGGTTAGTATTGTTTTGAATACGGTCAGTCCTTTTGCGGTATATATTTTTATGTCGGTCAGCTTAGCCGGAAAATCAACGCTTGGCTTTTTGATAATTTCACTTGTTCTTTTTGCCGCCGGCGCGGTAATCTGCGCCGTTGTTGCAAAATCCGCAAGGGATGCCCGCGGAAAGTTCGTACAGTGGGTAACATTCGCGGCGTCTGCCGCTCTGCCGGCGGTCTGCATTCCGGCGTTGTCCGCGCTCGGAATAACATACGACTGCGTTTTTGTCTATGCGGTTTTTCTGTTTACATATTTTCTGTGCGCCTGTATTCTCTCAAAAAGCAGCGCCGGATTTTCACTGCCCTATCGGCCGGTCGCGGTAACGGGTATGATTTTGGCGGCGGCTTTCTTTGCTCTGCCGGAGAATGAGATTATTATGTTCCCGGTATCTGAGCTTACTCTGTCCGCAGTGTTAACCGCGGCTGTCTGTCTTGTGCCGCCGGCTGTCGCCGCGGTGATAAAGCGGGAGGATTTTTCGGAGGATATATACTCGGCTGTGTTTTACCTTGCCGGTTATCTGATGTCGGCGTCATGCCTGGCGCTGGCGTTTGCAAAAATTTATGTTCCGGACGAAACGGAGACGGCGCTGCGGGCTTTGTGGGTGTTAAGATTTATATTTGCCGCCGTAATGTGCGCCGCGCTCGTTCTGCGCGGAGTCAAGACGCTCAGGCTGTCGGCGGTTAATCTCGGGCTTGCCGGGGTGTTTGTTCAGATAATGGCGGCTTATTTGTATCTTTTCGATTTCGCGGGCGAAGTGGTCTCGCTGGGACTGATGTTCCTGGTATTCGGCGCGTCGGTTACGGCGGTAAATAAAAAACTTCTGTCCGACCGTAAAAACAGCCTTGCCGAAACTCAAAACGGAGGTAATGAAGATGCTTAAAAAATTCATAACGCCTCTGCTTGCGGCGGCGGTCTGCTTACAGCTTGTGCTGCCTTTCGCGGCGGTGCTTTATAAGGAGAGGCAGGAAAAGAATATAATTGAAAAGGGTACCGTCTATACCGTGGGAACGGTAATAAATTCCGTAAACGGCGAAAATGTGTATATACTTACCGATTTTATGATTGATATAGCGGCAGAAGAGGGGTATGCCAATAAATACGCCGTAATATCACGCGGCGAAAACGAAGACGCTGGAATTTCCGAAGTAAAATCCACGCGCCCGGCAAAAGGAGATTATATATTTCTCAGTCAGGATAATTTAAAGGAGCTTGGCACTTATAAGGCGGACGCCGACATGGGAACAGTGATAACCTTTAATACCTACGGTACGGCAAAAATAAAGGTTTATAAGGGAGATATAAGAGTAGAACAGATTTACATCTCCGGCACGCCCATAGAGGAATGGGGCATTACGGACGAAGCGGACGGGGAATAGTTTTTGGGTTGAAAAACACGCTTAAAAAGCGCGTGAATACTTAAACCCTGCGCTCGCCTCTTGCGCGCATACTGAAAGTTATAGCGAATTTTAATATGCCCGTAACGCTCCGCTTTGCGCGGAGCGTTTTTGCGTATGTTTTTTAAAAGCCGTGAATGACAGTATTCACAAACGCATAAAATATGCAAAAAGGGCTTAATATTTGCATAAATACTTGATTTTAGCGGTGACCGGTTGTATAATAGCCTCAACAAAGCGATTGCCGCTGTTTTCGGCGGCGCGCGTAAATAAAGGAGAAGAACAATATGAAAAAATCATTTAAAATTATTTCCGTAGTTCTGGCTCTTGTTCTGGTAATCGGCTGCTTTGCCGCATGTCAGAAAGACGACAAGACCAAAGAGCCTCAGAAAGAAGTTCTCGTAATGGCTACAAACGCGGAGTTCCCGCCCTATGAGTACCGCGAGGGTGACGCTGTAACGGGCATTGACGCAGAAATCGCGCAGCTTATCGCCGACAAACTCGGCATGGAGCTTAAAATCGAAGATGTGGCGTTTGAGTCAATCATTCCCGGCGTTCAGTCAGGCAAATACGATTTCGGTATGGCGGGTATGACCGTTACCGAGGACAGACTCAAAGATGTTATTTTCTCGGACTCCTACGCTACCGGCGTTCAGGTAGTAATTATTAAAGAGGACAGCGACATAGCTTCTCTTGACGATGTTGCGGGCAAGAAAATCGGCGTTCAGACCAACACTACCGGCGACATTTACGCTACCGACGATTACGGCGAGGAAAATATTGTAAGATATGAAAACGGCGCCGTAGCGGTTCAGGCTCTTTTAAACGGCAAGGTTGACTGCGTTGTTATCGACAACGAGCCCGCCAAGTCCTATGTTGCGGCTAACGAGGGCCTTAAAATTCTTGAAACAGAATATATGGTTGAGGATTACGCCATCTGCTTCGCCAAGGACAACACAGAGCTTAAAGATAAGGTTAACACCGCGCTTAACGAGCTTATCGATGACGGCTCGGTTCAGAAGATAATCGACAAATACATCAAGGCGTAACAGCTTTTATAAAAAAGGGCGGTTAAAAGCCGCCCTTATTTTTACTGCCTGAAAGGAGAAGGATAGGCTTGATACCTTATTTGATGAGCATAAGCGCGGCTTTTGCCGAGCTTGCGGACGACCTGCGCTTTGTGTTTATAGAAAAGGACCGCTATCAGCAGATAATCACAGGCTTTTTTAATACTCTCAAAATCACCGCAGGCGCTCTTCTTGTGGGCGTGATTATAGGTATATTCATAGCCGCCGTGCGTACCTCTTTTGACAAAAACAAAGAGTCAATGAAGCTAAGGGGCGGACCGGGTTATGTGTTGCTCGGAATTTTAAACGCCGTGTGCAAGGTGTATCTGACCGTAATACGCGGAACCCCCGTTGTGGTTCAGCTTATGATTGCGTATTTCGTAATTTTTGCCGCCTCCGACAACGGCGTTCTTGTGGGTATATTCGCTTTCGGTATAAATTCAGGCGCCTATGTGGCTGAAATTTTCAGAGCCGGAATAATGTCGGTGGAAAACGGACAGTTTGAGGCGGGCAGAAGTCTTGGGTTCAGCTATCTTCAAACAATGCGCTACATAATAGTTCCCCAGATGTTCAAGGCCGTGCTGCCCACGCTGTGCAACGAGTTTATAGCTCTTTTAAAGGAAACCTCAGTTGCCGGCTATGTGGGAGTAATCGACCTGACAAAGGCGGGAAATGTTATAGCCGGAAGAACTTTCAACTATTTTATTCCGCTTTTTGCGGTGGCGATTATTTATCTCTGCATGGTCATGCTGCTTTCATGGGGCGTGAGCCGGCTTGAAAGGAGGCTGCGTAAGAGTGACCGATAATGTGCTGATAAGGGTTGAAGGCCTTAAAAAGTATTATAACGGCGGAGCTGTTAAGGCGCTCGACGATATAAACTGCGAAATAAGAAAAGGCGAGGTTGTGGTAATCGTAGGCCCCTCCGGCTCAGGGAAATCCACTCTTCTGCGCTCTTTGAATCTGCTTGAAATTCCCACCGAGGGCAAGATTTATTTTGAGGATACGGATATTACCGACAAAAAGGTGAATATCAACACCCACCGTCAGAAAATGGGAATGGTATTTCAGCACTTCAATCTTTTTTATAATATGAATGTGCTTAAAAATATGACCAAGGCTCCTATGACGCTGCTTAAAATGCCCAAGGAGGAAGCCGAGAAAAAAGCCTTTGAGCTGCTCGAAAGAGTCGGCCTGCGCGACAGAGCCGAGGCGTATCCCTCTCAGCTTTCCGGCGGTCAGAAACAGCGCGTGGCAATCGTCAGGGCGCTGGCTATGAATCCCGATGTTCTGCTTTTTGACGAGCCTACCTCCGCTCTGGACCCGGAAATGGTTGGCGAGGTGCTTGATGTAATGAAAACTCTTGCGCGCGAGGGTATGACCATGGTGGTGGTAACCCACGAAATGGGATTTGCCCGCGAGGTGGGCACAAGAGTTCTGTTTATGGACGAGGGAAAAATCATTGAGGAGGGAACTCCCGACGAGTTCTTTGACAATCCCCGCAATCCCCGTCTTAAAGATTTCCTTTCAAAGGTGCTTTAATTTAATATGAATAAACAGAGCCGTTCTGCAAAAGCTATTTGCGGGACGGCTTTTTGTCCCCAAGAAAGGAAAGTGATTTAAGATGAACAAAATGAAACCTGAGGTAAAGGCATATTTTGATACGCTTCCCAAGAGCGTGCAGTCGTCGGTTGTGGAGTCGGGAGCGAAATTCGACACCGTCGAGCAGCTCAAAACAGCCGCCGAGGCTTATATGGGCGGCAAAGCGGAATAATTTTTTAGCGGTACGGCGGGTATTTACCCGCCGTATTGCTTATTGACAAAAGCGCCCGGAGTGGTTTAATATATATGTTATATTACATATAAAAAGGTGAGAAAATGGAAAACACCGCGGAAAACAAAAAAATCGTTTTAAGCGCAATTCAGCCTACCGGCACGCCTACTTTGGGCAACTATCTCGGAGCGCTTAAAAACTGGAAAAAGATGTCGGCGGAGAACGACTGCATTTACGCTGTCGCCGACCTTCACTCGCTTACGGTGCGCCCCGAGCCTCAGCAGCTGCGCAGGCGTACGCTCGATATGTATGCGATACTTCTGGCTTTGGGGCTTGACCCCGAAAAGAACATTGTATTTGTTCAGAGCCATGTGCCGCAGCACTCGCAGCTTGCGTGGATTCTTAACTGCTGCACCCAGTTCGGCGAGGCGTCAAGAATGACTCAGTTTAAGGACAAGAGCGAAAAACACCCCGAAAATGTCAATGTGGGGCTGTTCACATATCCCGTTTTAATGGCGGCGGATATTCTGCTTTATCAGGCGGACTATGTGCCCATAGGCGAGGACCAGAAACAGCACCTTGAAATAACAAGGGATATTGCCGAGCGCTTCAACACCGTTTACGGCGAAACCTTTAAACTGCCGGAGCCTTACATCGGCAAGGCGGGAGCGCGCGTAATGTCGCTTCAGGACCCGCGCCAGAAAATGAGCAAATCCGACCCCAATCCCAAGGGCTTTATCTCCATGCTTGACGACGACTCGGTTATACTCAAAAAAATCAAAAGCGCGGTTACCGATTCCGAAGCCAAGGTCAGGTACGCCGAGGGCAAGGACGGAATCAACAACCTTATGGCTATATATTCCTGCTGTACCGGCAAAAGCTATGAGGAAACGGAAAAAGAGTTTGACGGTAAGGGATACGGCGATTTCAAGGCGGCTGTCGCAGAAGCCGTTATCGAGGAGCTTCGCCCCTTTAAAGAGGAGTTTGCCCGCCTTACCGCGGACAAGGCGTATCTGCTTGAATGCATGACCGCAGGCGCAGAAAAGGCCGCGCACAGAGCGCAGCGCACGCTTAACAAGGCTATGAAAAAATCCGGACTTTTTATGCTTTGACAAGGCAAAAACCAAAAATTTTTATTGCCGTTTAGTTGACAAGTCAAAAAAACGGTGATAGAATAATTGTCAATCAGTGTTCAGAGGTTATTTAAAAATGAAATTCTTAACTTTCGCAGCTGAATATTTTTACTTTTACTTTAGCTTTTTCTTTACAAAGTTAGGGTTTACTTTCGCTGCGAAAAAAGAACAGGTATGCTGATTTTATAAATCTGTATTTATGTTCCCACAGCGAAAGAGGCTGTGGGAATTTTTTTATGCAAAGGAGTAGTAATTATGGTAGTAATTCTCAAAAACCACGCTGACCAGGAAAGAGTGGAAAATCTCACAAAATGGCTGCAAGACCAGAATTTAAGAATCAACGAGGTCAAGGGCGAGTACCAGACGATTATCGGACTTATCGGCGACACCAGCCGCATTGATATCGACCTTATCCAGAGCCTTGATATTGTTGAGGATGTAAAGCGTATTTCGGAGCCTTACAAGTGCGCCAACAGAAATTTCCACCCCGACGATACGGTAATTGATGTTTCGGGAAATAAGATAGGCGGAGGAAACTTTCAGTATTTCGCGGGCCCCTGCTCGGTTGAGAGCCGCGAGCAGATAATCGAGATTGCAAAATCCGTAAAGGCCTCCGGCGCTAATATTCTGCGCGGCGGCGCGTTCAAGCCCAGAACTTCGCCCTACGCCTTTCAGGGACTGAGAGCGGAGGGACTTGAACTTCTGCTTGAAGCCAAAAAGGAAACGGGTATGCCCATTATAACGGAGATTATGGACGCCTCGCACATTTCGCTTTTTGAGGATGTGGATATAATTCAGGTAGGCGCGCGCAATATGCAGAACTTTGAGCTTTTAAAGGAGCTCGGTCATGTTGACAAGCCCATTTTCTTAAAGAGAGGACTTGCCAATACGCTCGAGGAGCTTCTTATGAGCGCGGAATACATTATGGCAGGCGGCAACGAAAATGTAATCCTCTGCGAAAGAGGTATAAGAACCTTTGAAACCGCCACCAGAAATACCCTTGACCTTTCGGCGGTGCCTCTGCTTAAAGAAAAATCGCACCTGCCTGTTGTGGTTGACCCCTCGCACGCGTCTGGCATAGCGCGCCTTGTGGAGCCTATGGCGTACGCGGCGGCTGCCTGCGGAGCGGACGGACTTATGATTGAAGTCCACAACAACCCCTCAAAGGCGCTCTGCGACGGTCCTCAGGCTCTCACTCCCGACCAGTTCGCAAAGGTAGTAAAGGGCGTTGAGAATATCAGAAAGCACATTCAGTGAACGCTTCGGGAGCGGTAATATGAAAGTTGGAATTATAGGGCTCGGGCTGATGGGCGGCTCAATGGCCAAGGCACTTTCGGGTACGGGGAAATACACCGTTGAGGGATATGACTCCGACGGCGAAACCCTCAGAAAAGCGCTCTCGTCGGGAGCCGTTGCCCGGCCTCTTACAAAGGACGGGCTTTCGTCCTGCGATATTGTTGTTGTGGCTCTGTGGCCGCAGGCGGCTGTGGATTATATAAAGGAAAACGCCCAGAACTTCTCAAAAAGCTGTACTGTAATTGATATATGCGGCGTCAAGCGTTTTGTGTGCGAAAGCCTTTATGACACCGCGCGGGAAAACGGCTTTGTTTTTGTCGGCGCGCACCCTATGGCGGGCTATCACCTTTCAGGCTTTGAAAACTCAAAAGCCGAAATGTTCAAAAACGCCTCGGTAATACTCACGCCCTATGAGAACACGCCGGAAAAAGCCGTCAAAACAGTACGGGAGATGTTTTTGGATATAGGTTTCGCGAGGGCGGTTATATCCACTCCCGGCGAGCACGACAGGATAATTGCCTTTACCTCTCAGTTGGCGCATGTGGTTTCAAACGCCTATGTAAAAAGCCCGGAAGCTGTCGAGCACAAGGGCTTTTCGGCGGGAAGCTATAAGGACCTTACAAGGGTTGCCTACTTGAACGAGGATATGTGGTCGGAGCTTTTTTTGGAAAACGGCGACAATCTTGTAAAAGAGATTGACTCAATAGTGGAACATTTAGTACAATATAAGGAAGCAATAGAAAACGGCGACCGCGGCAGGCTTCGCAGTCTGCTGCGCGAGGGTAAACTGCTTAAAAAACAGATTGACGGGTGAAAAAATGGAAACTGTCAGAGTTTCGGCGTCAAGAGAATACGATGTTTTTATAGGAACGGGCTTTCTCGGCGATGTCGGTGAGAAAATAAAAGAGATAAAAAAGCCCTGCCGAGCCGTTATCGTTTCGGACGATACGGTGTACGGTATTTACGGGGAAAAGGTTAAAAAATCGCTTGAAAAAAGCGGCTTTGCGCCCTTTGAATTTGTGTTTCCCCACGGCGAGGAGTCAAAGTCTTTAAAGGTTTTTGAGGAAATCCTCAATTTCTGCGTGGGCAAAAGCATAACGAGAACCGATTTGATTGTCGCTCTCGGCGGAGGCGTAACCGGTGATCTGGCAGGCTTTGCCGCCTCGGCGTATTTAAGGGGCGTGGATTTTGTTCAGATACCCACAACCCTGCTGGCTATGGTGGACTCTTCGGTGGGCGGAAAAACGGCGGTCAATTTAAGCTCCGGCAAAAATCTTTGCGGAGCGTTTTATCAGCCGCTGGCGGTTTACGCCGACTGCGAAACCCTTGAAACCCTGCCCGGCGAAGTATTTTCGGAGGGCTGCGCCGAGGTTATAAAATACGGAATGATAACCGACGGCGGGTTTTTGAGATTTCTTGAAAACAACAGTATTGCCGAAAATATACAGAAGGTAGTAAAACGCTGCGTTGAGCTTAAAAGAGATGTGGTTGACCGCGACGAGTTTGAGCACGGCGAAAGAAAACTTCTGAATTTCGGGCATACCATAGGTCACGCCGTGGAAAAGTGCAGCAATCTGTCGGTCCCTCACGGTGACGCCGTCGCGATAGGAATGGTAATAGCCTCAAAGGGAGCGTACAGAACGGGACTTTCGCCCGAGGATTTTTCGGAATTGCTACTGCCTTTGCTTATGAAAAACGGACTGCCCGTTTCCTGCGAATACACCGCAAAGCAGCTCTACGCCGCGGCACTTTCCGACAAAAAGCGCAGTCTTGACAGTATTTCGCTTATCGTGCCGGAAAAATACGGGCGCTGCAAAATCGAGAACATACCTGTTTCAAAGCTCGAAAACTTTATTGAACGGGGGCTTGAATAATGGAAATGCGCTGTTCTCCGGCGGTGCTGTCCGGTAAAATAGCGGCAATACCGTCAAAGGCGGACGCTCACCGTCTGCTTATATGCTCGGCGCTGAGCGGGGGCGAAACGGTAATAAGCTGTCCGCTTGTTTCAAAGGATATTGAGGCTACCGTGCGCTGTCTTAACGCGCTGGGCGCTGATATAACATTAAAGGACGGCAAAATTTTCGTAAAGCCCGTAAAAGAAACGCGAAAAGCTTCGCTTGACTGCGGAGAAAGCGGCTCTACGCTAAGATTTTTGCTGCCCGTAGTTTCGGCTCTCGGCGTAACGGCTGAAATTTACGGCGGCGGCAGACTGCCCGAAAGACCTATTGACGCGCTCGTTTCCGAAATGAAGAAAAACGGCGCGGTATTTGGTGGCGAAAAGCTGCCCCTTACCCTGTCGGGAAAGCTGAAAGCCGGAAAATATACCTTAAAGGGCAACATAAGCTCTCAGTTTGTGAGCGGACTGCTTTTCGCCCTGCCTCTGCTCGAAGGCGACAGCAAAATTGAGCTTATAAAGCCCGTGGAGTCAAGGCCGTATATTGATATGACGGCAGGCGCTCTTAAAAAATTCGGCATAAGGGTTAATATTGACGATAATATAATCAGCGTGCCCGGCGGTCAGAAATATGTTTCTCCCGGCGAGGCGAGCGTGGAGGGCGACTGGTCAAACAGCGCCTTTTTCCTGTGCGCGGGGGCGCTCAGCCCGAAAGGGGTAACCGTCAGCGGACTTGACGCTGATTCGCCGCAGGGCGACAAGAAAATACTTGACATTTTAAAAAGAATGGGAGCGCTTGTAAGCGTAAACGGCGATGAGGTTACGGTCAGAAAAGACAGGCTCATAGGGCTTACGGTTGACGCTTCCGATATTCCCGATACTGTTCCGGCGGTTTCCGCGCTGGCGGCTATGTGCGAAACGGGAGCGACTCATATTGTAAACGCTTCCCGTTTGCGTATTAAGGAATGCGACCGGCTCTCGGCTGTAAACAAAATGCTTACGGCGGCAGGCGCCGCGGTCAGCGAAACCGACGACGGGCTTGTAATCTGGGGGCAAAACGAGCTTACCGGCGGAAGAGCCGAGGGCTGCAACGACCACCGCATTGTAATGGCGGCGGCGCTGTTAAGCTGCGGCTGTTCTCTGCCCGTGGATATAACCACGGCGGAGGCGTCGGCAAAATCGTACCCATCGTTTTTTGAGGATTTTAACACTCTCGGAGGTAAGGCAAATGTCATCAATGACGGGAAATAAGATAAAAATATCGGTTTTCGGTCAGTCCCATTCCGAAGCAATCGGAGTTGTGATTGACGGCTTGCCGGCAGGCAAAAAGCTGGATATGGGCAAAATATCGGCGTTTATGGAACGCCGCGCGCCCGGCAGAAGCATATATTCCACTGCCCGCAAGGAGCCGGACGCGCCCGAAATTGTCTCGGGACTCGTAAACGGCGTTACCTGCGGAGCGCCCCTCTGCGCTCTTATACGCAACCGCAACACACGCTCTTCTGACTATGACAACATAATCGACACGCCCCGTCCCTCCCACGCAGATTACAGCGGATTTGTCCGCTACGGCGGTTTTAACGATGTGGCGGGCGGCGGCCATTTTTCGGGGCGGCTTACTGCTCCGCTCTGCTTTGCCGGCGCTGTGTGTATGCAGTTTTTAGAAGATATGGGCGTAAAAATCACGGCGCATATTTTAAATATCGCCTCGGTTTATGACGAGAGCTATGACCTTTCGGCGGAGGAATTTCCCGATGTTTCCGCTAAGGCCTTTCCCGTTATCAGCGAAAAGGCGGGCGAGAAAATGCGCACCGAAATAGACAGGGCAAGAATGGACTGCGACTCGGTGGGCGGAATAATACAGTGCGCCGTAACCGGAATAAAAGCGGGAGTGGGCGACCCCATGTTTGACGGGGTGGAAAATCTTATCGCGCGCAATATCTTTGCCGTTCCTGCCGTAAAGGGCATTGAGTTCGGCAACGGCTTTGCGGCGGCTCAGCTTCGGGGAAGCGAGAACAACGACCCCTTCTGCGTTAAGAACGGTGAGATTAAAACCGTTACCAACAACAGCGGAGGAATAAACGGGGGAATCACCAACGGCATGCCGGTGGTGTTCAGCACGGCTTTTAAGCCGACTCCCTCAATTTACAAGGAACAAAGCAGCGTAAGCCTGAGGGAAAAAACCGAAAAGAAGCTGAAAATCGAGGGCAGGCACGACCCCTGCATAGTAGCGCGCGCCGTTCCCGTTATCGAGGCGGTTACGGCTTTTACGGTGCTTGACCTTCTTTCATAACATTAATTTTGCAAAGGGGAATTTCTATGAAAGACCTTTCCGAAATAAGAGAAAAAATCAACGAGACAGACAGTAAAATTATCGAACTGTGGAAACAGAGAATGGAGCTGTCCCTTGATGTAGCGAAATACAAAAAGGAAAATAATATGCCGGTTTTTGACGCGGTACGCGAAAAAGAGCTTATGGACAAAGTGGCTTCTCAGGCGGGCGAGGGACTCGATGTGTATTCCCGTATGCTGTACGGCACGGTTACGGCTGTTTCAAGGGCGTATCAGTATAAGTATCTTTACACCGAGGGCGAAACGGTCAGAAAAATAAAAGACTCTCTTGAAAACACGCAAAAAGTGTTTCCGCAAAAGGCGGTTGTGGCGTGCCAGGGCGTAAAAGGCGCCTATTCGGGTATTGCCGCCGGAAAAATTTTTGCCTATCCTACAATTTCCTATTTCAAAACCTGGCAGGATGTGGTGAACGCAGTTGAACAGGGACTTTGCAAATACGGCGTGCTTCCCATTGAAAACAGCACAGCCGGAAGCGTAAACGGGGTTTATGACCTTATGGCGGAGCACAATTTTTATATTGTCAGAAGTATCCGGCTCAAAATCAACCACTGCCTTCTGGCAAATCACGGCGCGCGCATGGAAGATATTAAGGAGATATATTCCCACGAGCAGGCTGTAAATCAGTGCGGAGCATTTTTAAGGGAGCACAGGGATATAAAGGTGCATATCTGCGAGAATACCGCCGTTGCCGCCAAAAGGGTTATGGAAAGCGGCAGAAAAGATGTGGCGGCGATTTCCTCGGAGGAATGCAGCGAGCTTTACAGCCTTTCGGTGCTCAGCGAATCTGTTCAGAATAAGGACAACAACTACACCCGTTTTATATGTATTTCAAAGGATTCGGAAATTTATCCCGGAGCCGACAAAACAAGCATAGTGCTCACCCTGCCGCACCGTCCCGGCTCGCTTTATCAGGTGCTGGCGAGATTCTTCGCGCTGGGCATAAATATCATAAAGCTGGAAAGCCGCCCCATGCAGAACAGGGATTTTGAGTTTATGTTCTATTTTGATATGTCGGTGTCGGTCTATGACGGCGCCTTTTACGATATAATCGAACAGCTCTCGCGCGAGTGCGAGTACTTCCACTATCTCGGAAGCTATACGGAGGTGATGTAGCTTGTACGGACTTTTGGGCGAAAAACTGGGGCACAGCTTTTCCCCGCAGATTCACTCAATGCTCGGCGGCTACGAATACCGGCTGTTTGAAATTCCGCCCGAAAAACTCGGGGAGTTTATGACAAAACGGAAATTTGAGGGAATAAATGTAACCATACCCTATAAAAAAGCCGTTATGCCTTTCCTTGACGAAATTTCAAGGGAGGCTCAGAAAATCGGCTCGGTTAATACGGTAGTCAGGCGCGGAGAAAAGCTGATTGGCTATAATACCGACTACTTCGGATTTCTGTATATGGTAAAAAAATGCAAAGCCGATATACAGGGCAAAAAAGCGGTTGTGTTGGGCTCGGGAGGAGCTTCGCTGACCGTAAAGGCGGTGCTCGGCGATCTGGGCGCTTCGCAGATTGTTACGGTGTCAAGAAGCGGTGAGGATAACTATGAGAACATCAGCCGTCACTATGACGCGCAGATTGTGGTCAACGCCACACCGGTGGGTATGTATCCGGGCAATCTTCAAAGCGCCGTGGATATAAGGCGTTTTGAAAAAGCTCAGTGCGTTCTGGATATTGTGTATAATCCTCTCAAAACAAAGCTGGCGCTTGACGCCGAGAAGTCGGGAATCCGCGCCTTATGCGGACTTTCAATGCTCGTAGCTCAGGCAAAGGCGGCAAACGAAATATTTTTCGGCAGGGAGCTGCCCGATGAGATTTGCGAAAAAATCGAGAACAGGCTCGTTTCAAAAATGCGCAACATTGTGCTTGTGGGTATGGCGGGCTGCGGCAAGACAACTGTCGGCAAAGAGCTTGCTGAGAAAACCGGAAAACGCTTCGCGGATACCGATGAAACCGTGAAAAACGATACGGGCAGCACGCCCGAACAGCTCATCACCGAAAAAGGCGAGGAGTATTTCAGGCTTCGCGAAACCGAAGCCGTAAAAAAAGAAGGCAAGGAGAAATCCTCGGTTATCGCTACGGGAGGCGGAGTCGTAACCGTAGAGGAAAACCTTTTTCCCCTTCGCCAGAACGGCATAATCGTGTTTATAAACCGGAGCGCCGAAAAACTTACGGACAGCGGCAGACCTATTTCTCAAAAAGAGGGAATTAAAAGTCTGTATGAAAAGCGTATGCCCCTTTACCGCCGGTTTGCCGATATTGAGGTTGACGGCAACGGCAGCGTAACTCAAACGGCGCAGAATATTTTAAAGGAGATAGAAAAATATGAAAATACTTGTAATCAACGGGCCTAATCTCAATTTGCTGGGAATAAGAGAGCCTGAAATTTACGGAGACGAAACCTACGAAACGCTTGTGACTCAAATCGGGGAATGGGCAAAGGAGCTTGATTGCGAGGCAGAGTGCTTCCAGTCAAACCACGAGGGCGCTATAATTGACGAAATACACAGCGCCCGAACGGACTTTGACGGCATAGTTATAAACGCCGGAGCATATACCCATACCAGCATAGCGCTGCTGGACGCTTTAAAAGCCGTAAAGCTGCCTGCCGTCGAGGTGCATATCTCCGACCTCAACGCAAGGGAGCCTTTCAGGCAGATTTCCTATGTGGGAATGGCGTGCTGTCAGAAATATGTGGGAAAAGGCATTGACGGTTACAGGCTCGCCATGGAATATCTCTGCCAGAATTACGGCTGAGGCGTTGAGACTGCCGGAAATTCAACTTATTAAAGCTGAACCGCGAAAAATCCCCCGTACGGCAAAAGGAATTTCCGTATGGGGGACCTTTTGTTATTTGCAGAAAACATGCTTCCCGATTGTGGTTATTACGGGACGGCTCAGCATCCATTTGTTGCTGGTCTTGGCGGGATTATAATAGTATATGGCTCCGCCTGTCGGGTCCCAGCCGTTAATAGCGTCGTTGGCGGCTTTTTTTGCCGTGTCGTTGGGAGTAACGCTCCAGTTGCTGTCATTCACGCAGGAGAAAGCTCCCGCCTGATAAACAACTCCCGAAATGGAGTCGGGGAAGGAGGAATGGCGTACCCGGTTGAGCACTACCGCTCCGACCGCGACCTGCCCGGTGTAGCTTTCGCCGCGCGCCTCCGCGCTTATCACCTTTGCGAGCAGATATATGTCGCTGCTGCTGTATCCCCCCGAAGATGAAGTGCCCGAGCCCAGTCCTAAATATAAAAGAGTTTTAGGGCCGGCAATTCCGTCGGCGGTAATGCCGCAGTTTTTCTGAAACTGCCGGACGGCTTTCTGCGTAGCCGTGCCGTATATGCCGTCAACCGAGCCGCTGTAAAGTCCCAGCGATTTCAGCTTCTTCTGTATCTGCCTTACCTCTTCTCCGCGTGAGCCCAGCTTTGAAAGCGTCTGCGTGCTCTCCCGGTAGGAATAGGCTATGGCGGTTATCACCATGGCGTTTAAAAGTATTATGGCGACTATCTGTCGGAAAATCTGCCTTTTGCTTCTTTTTTCTTTTGCAGCGTTCATTATAATCTCTCCGAATTTTCAGTTTGTCATTATTGTTTCCGAAGCCGCGTTTTATATTCATTAAATAAAAAATTGTGTGTGAAATATGTTATATATACAATATATATTATCCGTTTAAAGCTGTCGAAAAAATGTCGAAAAAATCCCTAAAAAAATTAAAATTAGGTGTTGACATTGGCTTTTCGTTGTGATATTATATCAAAGCTGTCCGAAAGAGGCGGCGGTCTGAAAAACAAAACTTCAAAAAGTTCAAAGTTTTTCTTGACAACCGCTTGCGGATTTGCTATAATAAAAGTCCACCCCGTAAAACGGGTGAACACCGGACCTTAAAAATTAAACAACGACAAGAAAGAACCCTGAGATTTTTTAAGAGTTCAAAAGACTTTTAGGAAGTA
>CALWIO010000024.1 GCA_944380765.1 uncultured Clostridia bacterium | reverse complement strand
GGCGGCATAGCTTAGTTGGCTAGAGCGTCCGGTTCATACCCGGAAGGTCACAGGTTCAAGTCCCGTTGCCGCTACCAGACGCGGCGAAAAATTTCGCCGCTTATACGGCCCGGTGGTCAAGCGGTCAAGACACCGCCCTTTCACGGCGGTAACACGAGTTCGATTCTCGTCCGGGTCACCAAAAAAGCAGCTTTTAAAGCTGCTTTTTTTTATTTGCTTTTATGTTTTAAAGGCAAAGCTCCCGTTTTAAATTTCTGTTTAAAGGGGTTCAAAATACGGGAAATCTTGCGTTATCCGGCGAATTGAAGTATAATTTTCAACTGAGGAGTGATTATATGCTTTTTGTGTATTTCGCTATGCTTGAAGACCCGTCAGACAAGCTGCTTTTTGAAGAATTTTACGATAAGTTTTACGACACGATTTACTATATCTGCAAAGAGCATTTACACACCAAAGAGCTTTCGGAGGACTGCGCGCACGAGGTGCTGATATTTTTCGCGAAAGAATTCCGCAGCATTTCCCATGATTTTAGCGATACTCAGTTAAAGGCATATGTGAAGCTTGTAGCAAAGTGCAAAGCCGTTGATATGTACCGAAAAGAGAAAAAATTTTATGAAAACAAGATTGAAACCGATATTGAAGAGCTTTATGACATTCCTACCGATGAGTTTAATATATACACAGAGCTTCAGTTAAAGGAAGCTTTTGACAACATGCCCGAAGAATACCGGTTTGTATGCTATTTAAAATATGTGCATCAGTTATCGAGCGAGGAAATAGGCAGACTGCTTGACATATCCGCGCCCCTTGTAAGAAAGCGCTGTATGCAGGGCAAGCAGTTCCTGAAAAAGTATTTAAAAGGTGAGTACAGATGAACAGATTTGCAAAAGCCTGTGAAATGTCTTTTTGCGAGTGGGAGCAGTCAATACCCGATATTGTTCCGCCCGCGGAATACACAGAAAAACACGAAAAATGGCTCGGCACGCTTTTTAACAAAATGCGCGGCGGCAAATACCATAAACTGACAACAAGAGCCGTAAAAATATTTGTTGCGGCGGCGGTTATCTCAGCTTTGCTGCTTACGGCTTTTATCGCTCCCGCATCAAGGGATTTCATTGTTGACAATTTCAATATTTTCAGCACTTACGCTCTCGCGGCAGAAAACGGCAACTCGGTCGCAAGCGGAATAGAAGCCGGTTACATTCCCGAAGGCTTTACGCTTGAAGGGCGGGAAAGCTATTCAAAAAGCGTAATGGTCTGCTACACTTCACCCGACGGCAGCGTTTTCAGAATTTACAAATCCGCTTCCTCAATGAAAATTGATTTTAACACCGAAAATACTAATGCTGAAAAAATTACCGTTGACGGCATTACATACACATACTGCCCTGCCGCTTCCGGAGTTAACAGTATTATATGGACTAAAAACAGCTATGTTTATCACATTGACGGCAGCCTTTCGGCAGAAAATTTAATAAAAATTGCAAAAAATATAAATTAAGCGTAACAAAATGAGCTTTAAATACGATTATAATTATGGAGGGAGGTGAAAGATATGACGAAAGCTGTTAAAAAAAGCCTGAGCGTTCTTTTGGTTCTCGCTATGCTGTTTTCCGCTTTCGCGATTACCGCATTTTGCGAAACAGAAGACGAAGGCGTTAAAGTAACGCCCCGTTTTACCACCATCAGCACAGTTTCAACCTCGTTTACAATAAGCGGTATTAAAGCGACGGCATTTGTAGGGTTAACCGCTCAATATGAAACCTCGCTGTCAATTAAGATTGAGCTTCAAAAAGAAAAATCCGGCGGCTATGAAACTATTGAATCGTGGGCTAAATCAGCAACAAGTACCTATTTAAATCTTGAAGAGAGCAAACTCATCAATATTTTCAGTGATTACAGAATTAAGGTTACTTGTATTGCTGACGGCGAAAAGCACATTACTTATGATTATCCGTAATAGTTGATATTTTTCTCGGCCGGCGCTGAAACGCCGGCAAAATTTCTTCCCCTATGGATAGGCAAAGCTCCCCGCTTTTGCGGGGAGCTTTGTCGCTTTCAGCGAAAAATCGCAGCAAAAAAGCAAGCCCGTTTTTGCGGCTTGCTTTTCATTTAATGATTTATTCAGTTATTTGCGCTCCATTAAAGTTACCATAACGGCTTTCTGAGCGTGCAGGCGGTTTTCGGCTTCGTCGAATATCTCGCCGGCGTGGGACTCAAACACCTCTTCGGTAATCTCCTCGCCGCGGTGAGCCGGCAGGCAGTGCTGAACCATACAGCCGCTGTTGGCCGCGTCAAGCAGCTTTCTGTTTACCTGATATACGCCCTCAAAAACCCTGCGCCGTTCGGCGGCTTCGTCCTCCTGCCCCATTGACGCCCATACATCGGTAAAAATAACATCGGCGCCGCGCGCGGCTTCAAGAGGATTTCTTACAAGTGAGAAAGAGCCGTTATTCTCGGCAAAATCCAGAACTTTTTTGTCGGGGTCATAATTTTCGGGACAGGCAACGCTTACGGTCATACCCATTTTAAGTCCGCCGACTATAAGCGAGTTCGCCATATTGTTGCCGTCGCCTATGTAGCACATTTTAAGCCCGTCAAGGTGTCCCTTATGCTCGCGCACGGTCATAAGGTCGGCGAGCACCTGACAGGGATGGCAGAAATCGGTGAGCCCGTTGATTATGGGAACAGAGCCGTATTTTGCAAGATTCTCAACCTCGCTCTGCTCAAAAGTCCTTATCATTATACCGTCAAGATAACGCGAAAGCACTCTCGCGGTATCCTGCACCGGCTCGCCTCTTCCTATTTGCAAATCGCGGTTTGACAAAAACAGCGCCTGACCGCCCAGCTGATACATTCCCGTTTCAAAGGACACTCTTGTTCTTGTTGAGGATTTCTGGAAAATCATTCCGAGAGTCTGCCCTTCAAGGCGGTGATGCTTGATGCCGTGCTTGTTTTCATATTTAAGCTGGTCGGCAAGATTTAAAATGTCGGTTATTTCCTCAGTGGAAAGCGACAGCATACTCAGTAAATGTTTCATTTTACTACCTCGCTTGTAAGAATTTTTTTGAGAACGGCAAGTCCCTCGTCAATTTCTTCCTTGCTGATTACAAGGGGCGGAAGCATTCTCAGCTTATCTTTCGCGGTCAGAATAAGCAGACTGTTTTCGCAGCAGAGCTTGGCGGCTTCTGCGGCATTTTTGGTTTTAAGCTCAATACCCAGCATAAGACCGAGCCCGCTTACGGATTTTACCTCGTCAATTTCGCTGAGCTTTTTCTTTATGTATTCGCCTTTTTCGATTACGCTGTTCAAAAATCCGCTGTCAACGGTTTCAAGCACAGCCAGCGCGCCCGCGCAGGCAACCGGATTTCCGCCGAAGGTAGTGCCGTGCGTTCCGGCTGTGAGCACATTGCCGTATTTTTCCGAAGCTAAACAAGCGCCCATGGGAAGTCCGTTGCCGATACCCTTAGCGATAGTTACAAGGTCGGGAACAATGCCGGCGTATTCGTAGGCGAAGAATCTGCCCGTTCTGCCGACTCCCGTCTGAACCTCGTCAATAATAAGCAGAATATCGTTTTCGGCGCATATTCTGCGCACTTCCCTCAGGTACTCAAAATCGGTGGGGACAACTCCGCCCTCGCCCTGGATAACTTCAAGCATAACGGCGCACACCGTTGAGTCACAGGCGGCTTTGAACTCCTCAATATCGCCAGCCTGAACATATTTAAAGCCCTGCACAAAGGGGTTGAAGTATTTATGGTAATGCTCCTGACCGGTCGCGGTTATTGTCGCGAGAGTTCTGCCGTGAAAAGAATTCACAAGAGATATAATATTGTGCCTGCCCTCGCCGTAGGAATCAAAGCTGTATTTTCTCGCAAGCTTTATGGCGCACTCGTTGGCCTCCGCTCCGGAATTGCAGAAAAACACCTGCGAAAATCCCGTTCTTTCGCACAGCTTCTGAGCCAAGCGGGCAACTGTGGAGTTATAATACAGGTTTGAGGTGTGCTGAATATTTTTCAGCTGATTTATTACGGCGTCAAGCCATTTTTCATTGCCGGCGCCCAGCGACATAACGCCTATGCCCGAGCCGAAATCTATGTACTTTTTTCCGCAGCCCGTCAAGGTAGCGCCCTTTCCCTTTTCAACAGCCGCCGGAAAATGGGCGTAAGTGGGCATAAGGTATTTATCCGCCGTGTTTTTAATATCGTCAAAATTCATTTTTATCACCATCAAAGGAACATTGTGCCGACGCCTGCGTCGGAAAGCATTTCAATCAAAATTGAGTGTGGTATTCTGCCGTCGATTATATGGGTGCGTTTTACTCCCCTGCGCACTGCCTCAACGCAGCAGTCGATTTTAGGAATCATACCGCCGCTTATGATACCCTGTGATTTAAGGGCGGGAACATCGCTTACATGGACTATCGGGATTAAGGTCTGTTCGTTGTCCTTATCTTCAAGCAGACCTCTTACATCGGTCATCAAAAGCAGTTTTTCCGCTCCCAGAGAAGCGGAGATTTTAGCCGCGGCAATATCGGCGTTGATATTGAAAACCTCGTTGTTTTCTCCGCCGCCGACGGTTGAAACCACCGGTATATAATTCTGGTCGATAATACCCTCGATAATGGTTGTGTCAATATCGGTAATGTCGCCCACAAAGCCTATGTCCGCCTTATCGTATTTTTTCGCCTTGATAAGTCCGCCGTCAAGTCCGCAGATACCGATTGCCTTGCCGCCGTGGGATTCAAGAAGCTGAACAAGCCTTTTGTTGACCTTGCCGGCAAGCACCATTTGCACCACATCTACCGTTTCCTCATCGGTATAGCGAAGTCCGTCCACAAAGCGGGACTCCTTGCCTATTTTTTTGAGCATTTCCGAAATTTCGGGGCCGCCGCCGTGAACAAGCACCACATTAACCCCTACCGAGCGCAGAAGCACTATGTCCGTCATTACGGCGTCCTGCAAGTCCTTGTTTATCATGGCGTTGCCGCCGTATTTTATAACAACCGTCTTGTTGTGGTACTGCTGAATATAGGGCAGAGCCTGTACCAGCACCTCGCTGCGGTCGGCGTGCGAGATATTGGAAATATCCATTTTCATCCTCCGTTTTGAGCTTGATTTTCACTGTCAGTAAAACTTTATAAAAAACAGATGTGCGGTTTTTTGACTGCCCGAAGCGTATTTTCTGTACGCGAGTGGGCAGGCGGAAAAATCGCAGGGTGCGTGCAATCGGAAATCAGGTACGGTAATCGCCGTTGATTTTTACATAATCATAGGTTAAATCACAGCCGTAGGCTTCGGCAGAAGCCTCGCCGGAATTCAGGTTTACGCTGATTTCAATTTCATCTTCAAGAAGAACGGCTTTTGCCTCCTCCTCGGAAAATTCTATTACATTACCGCCCTGACAAACCGTTATTCTGCCCTTGCGGGAAATATAGTCGATGTCAATTTTTGAAACATCAATTTCGGCGCCCGAATAGCCGAGTGCGCATAGTATTCTGCCGCAGTTGGCGTCCGCGCCGAACATGGCCGTTTTGACAAGGGGGGAACGGATTACCGACTTGGCGCATATTTTTGCCGTTTCCTCATCGGCGGCGCCGTTCACCGAGCAGATTACGAGTTTTGTAGCTCCCTCGCCGTCTTTCGCGAGCATTTTTACAATGTATCCGCAGATTTTAAGAAGCGCTCTGCGGAATTTAAGATAATTCTCATCGTTTTCGTCAGTAATTCTTTTATTTCCGCAAAGTCCGTTCGCCATAACCGCTACGGTATCGTTGGTGGAGGTGTCGCCGTCCACGCTGAGCATATTATAAGTTCTTTCAACGCACCACACAAGCGCTTTTTTGAGCATTTCTGGGCTTATATCGGCGTCGGTTGTAATGAACGAGAGCATTGTAGCCATATTGGGGTGAATCATACCGCTGCCCTTGGCGATAGCGCCTATTGTACAGGTTTTTGAATCTATTTCAAAGGACACGCTGAGTTCTTTTTTTACAGTGTCGGTAGTCATAATAGCCTGAGCCGCCGCGTTTGAGCCGTCTGCGGAAAGTCCCGCTACAAGCTCTTCCATACCGTTTTTGATAGGCTCAATATCAATAGACGGGCCTATAACTCCGGTAGAAGCCACAATTACATCCTCTGCCGGAACTCCGGTATATTCCGTTACAAGTCTGCACATAGCCTCGGCTTTTTCCATACCGTCGGCGTTGCAGGTATTGGCGATTCCGCTGTTGCAGATAACCGCGCGGGCTTTGCCGTTTTCAAGATTTTTGCGGCTTACCGTAACGGGAGCGCCGCAGACGAGGTTTTTTGTGAAAACCGCCGCCGCGTCACAGTCCTTTTCGGACATTATGAGCATTAAATCCTTTTTTGTTTTATTTTTGCGTATTCCGCAGTGAATACCGTTGGCGGTAAAGCCCTTGGGTGAGGTTACTCCGCCGTCCTCATTGATTTTTATACTGAATTCCATACTTTCACCTTATATATCCAACTGAAATTCGGGCGCAAGTCCCATTTTTATATTCATACATTCAAGAGCCGCTCCGCTGGCGCCCTTGCCGAGATTGTCATAGCGGGCGGCAAGCAGTATTCTGTCATCATTTCCGAAAACCGAAATTTCCATACTGTCAAGTCCCGACAGCTTTGCCGCCGAGAGGAAGCCGTCCTCATCGCAGCCCTCATTATAAAACACAACGGGCGTATTGTAAAGGGAGCGGTAAAGCTCTTTTATATCGCCGGCGTTTCTGCCGTTCTGCAAAGCCGCCGAATCAAGCGCAACCGTAACGAGCATACCGCTGTAAAAAGGAGCCACAACCGGGCAGAAAGCCGGAGCGGTTTTAAGTCCCGTAACGGCAGTCATCTCCTTTAAATGCTTATGCTGCTGCGAGATGCCGTAAACCCTCGGCGCGAGAAGCAGGGCGTTGTCCTTTTCGGACTCATACTGGGCAATCATCTTTTTGCCGCCGCCGGAATAGCCGGTTAAGGAGGTACAGCTTAAATAGGAATCCGGCTTAATAAATCCGTTCTGCACAAGAGGCTGTATGAGCGCGATAAAGCCGCTGGCGTGACAGCCGGGAACGGCTATTCTTTTGCTCATTTTTACATTTTCAAAAAAAGTTCCGGAAAGTTCGGGGAATCCGTAAGCCCAGCCGGGGTTTGTACGGTGAGCGGTGGAGGTATCCAAAATCACGGTGCGGTCGTTTTCAACCCACTCCGCCGCCTCCACAGCCGCCGCGTCGGGCAGGCACAGAAACGCTATGTCCGCAGAGTTAAGCGCCTCTTTTCTTGAAACGGGGTCTTTTCTTTTTTCCTCGCTGAGCGTTATAAGCTCAATATCTTCTCTTTTTGAAAGGCGGTCAAAGATTTTAAGTCCCGTTGTACCCTGACTGCCGTCGATAAATACTTTTGTCATAGTGTAATAACGCTTTCTATCCTTTCTATATCAGGCAGTTTTGTTTTAAAAGCCTTTTTACTGTTCCAGTCATTCGCTTTATAGCCGCGCCGCTCCATGGAATTATCCTGCCAAGTTGTAATATTGGTCAGGTTCTGTTTTATGAAGCCTTCCTTATATATATCCTTGCACCTGTCTGTGCGGTTAAAAGAATAATTTTGGATTTCCGGCTCTTTTCCTGCCAAAAACAAATCGCGCAGTTCCCAAACATTCAGAAGCCTGCCGTTTTCCGTAAACCAACAGTTAAAAGAGGGGTCAAAGAGAGCCCACCTGTTTTGCTCACGCAAATAAACCTGCACGGTAAAGTGACATCCTTTATTCTGTTCTGAAATCATACAAACCGGATAAGCGTATATGCCGGCTGCCAACAGGCAGTCCGCAAACACAATCGCCTTTTCGCGGCAGTTGATTGCGTGGGAAAAATCCTTTCCGAACGCATATTCCAGAATTTCCGCGCTGTTGTCCGATTTCCACTTTGATGACGCGCCGTTGTAAAAGGTATTGTCGGTCAGCCACTGCATTAAGCAAACGGTTTTTTCAAAATCGCCGCCCTCTCCTGCCAGCCGCCGTAAATCATATTTTTTACAGAGCGTCTTGTGCAAAGGCAGATAAGCAAATAGCTTATCCGGCGTTGTTTGAAGCTGAGAATCTGTTGCGCCGACAGACAGCGGCATAAAGGAGTCTTTTCTCATATTTTCCACAAAAGGAAGATAGTTTTCCCACTTTTGCAGTTTTCTAAGTTTCAAACGCCTGAAAAGCAACGCACCAAACCTCCCGTTCAAAGTAAAAATCGCAGATTATTTGTTCAAATCCCGCACGCGCTTTATCTGCGCGCGGACATTATCGGGCGCGGGGCCGCCGAGAGATGTTCTGTCCTTAACGCATTTATCAAGGTTAATAGCCTCATAAACTCCCTCGTCAAATAAGCCGCAGATATTTTTATACTCCGCAAGCGGCAGAGTTTCAAGCGTGAGTCCCTTTTTAATGCAGAGAGCCACAAGCTCGCCGGTCGCCTTATAGGCGTCACGGAAAGGAAGTCCCTTTCCTACGAGATAGTCGGCGCAGTCGGTAGCGTTGATAAAGCCGCCCGCCGCCGCTTTCCTCATATTTTCGGGAAGCGCGGTCATTGTGTCAAGCATGGGAATAAACGCCGTAAGGCACATTTTGACGGTATCAAAGGCGTCAAAAACAGCCTCTTTATCCTCCTGCATATCCTTATTATAGGCAAGGGGCAGACCTTTCATCACGGTAAGCAAGGTCATAAGGTCGCCGAACACTCTGCCGGATTTGCCCCTTATAAGCTCGGTTATATCGGGGTTCTTTTTCTGCGGCATAATTGAAGAGCCGGTTGAAAAAGCGTCGTCAAGCTCGACAAATTTAAACTCCCAAGAGCACCACAGCACAATCTCCTCGGAAAAGCGGGAAAGGTGCACCATTAAAAGGGAAACCGCCGCGGCGAGTTCAATGCAGAAATCCCTGTCGGATACGGCGTCAAGGGAATTTTGCATTGCGCCCGAAAAGCCGAGAGCCTCAGCCGTCATTTCACGGTCGGTATTATAGGTAGTGCCCGCAAGAGCGCAGGCGCCCAAGGGGCAGTAATTCATACGCTTTTCGGCGTCAAGAAGTCTTTGCTTATCACGCAGCAGCATTTCGGCATACGCCATAAGATGATGCCCGAAGGTAATGGGCTGGGCGCGCTGCAAATGGGTATATCCCGGCATTACGGCGTCGGCGTACCGCTCCGCTTTTTTAAGGATAACCGATATAAGCTCGGTAAGCTGAGCGTAAAGCGCCTCACACTCTTTTCTGAGATAAAGCCTTATATCCACCGCTACCTGGTCGTTGCGGCTGCGGGCGGTATGAAGCCTTTTGCCTGCCGCTCCGACACGGGAAGTCAGCTCGCCCTCGACAAAAGTATGTATATCCTCCGCGTTCGGGTCAATGAGAAGAGTTCCGTTTTCAATATCCTCACGGATTGCCTTTAAGCCGTCGGTAATCGCCGCCAGATCCTCGGCGGAGATTATGCCCTGAGCGCAGAGCATTGCCGCGTGCGCCAGACTGCCGTCTATATCCTCGCGGAACATACGGCTGTCAAATTTTATTGATGAGTTAAAATCGTTTGTTTTTTCGTCCAAAGCCTTTTGGAATCTGCCTTGCCAAAGCTGCATAACTTTTCTCCCGTATGAGCAGAACACGACAAAGGGTAATTTAACCCTTTGCCGTTTTCCCTTTTGTTTTAAGTTTAATTACTGCTTATCCCCGCCGCGTTTCGCGTCAAGCAGAGCCTTTACCTTGATAGGCAGGCCGAACAGATTGATGAATCCTGCTGAATCCGCCTGATTGTACGCGCCGCCGTCCTCGCCGAAGGAAGCTACATTTTCATCGTAAAGAGTATAGGGCGAGGTTACTCCCGCGTTGATGATATTGCCCTTGTAGAGCTTAACCTTTACATCGCCGGTAACGGTTTCCTGCGTTTTGTCAACGAAAGCCGAAAGAGCCTCCCTTAAAGGCGTGAACCACTGGCCGAAATACACAAGCTCGCCGAATTTCTGGCTGACAAGCTTTTTATAGTGCGAGGTGTCGCGGTCAAGGGTAATCATTTCCAGAAGCTCGTGCGCTTTGTAAAGAATGGCGCCGCCGGGGGTTTCATAAACGCCCCTTGATTTCATGCCTACAAGGCGGTTCTCAACAATATCGAGAAGTCCTATTCCGTTCGCTCCGCCGAGTTCGTTTAGCTTTTCGACAATGGCAAGTCCCTCCATTTCGACTCCGTCAAGAGCTGTGGGGACGCCTTTTTCAAAATGAATTGTGACATAGGTTGCCTTGTCGGGCGCCTGCTCGGGAGCTACGCCCATTTCAAGAAAGCCGGGTTTGCTGTACTGCGGCTCGTTGGCGGGGTCCTCCAAATCAAGTCCCTCGTGTGAAAGGTGCCACACATTCTTATCCTTTGAATAGTTTGTTTCGCGGTTGATTTTAAGAGGAATATTGTGCGCCTCGGCATATTCAATCTCCTCTTCACGGGATTTAATATCCCACTCGCGCCAGGGGGCGATAATTTCCATTTCGGGAGCGAAAGCCTTTAAAGTAAGCTCAAAGCGAACCTGGTCGTTGCCCTTGCCGGTGCAGCCGTGGCAGATGGCGTCGGCGCCCTCTTTCTTAGCGATTTCGGCAAGTCCCTTGGCTATGCAGGGGCGCGCGTGGGAAGTTCCGAGCAGGTAGGTTTCATAATCAGCTCCGGCTTTGAGGCAGGGCCATATATAATCCTCCACATACTCCTTTTTAAGGTCAAGCACATAGAGCTTTGAAGCTCCGGTTTTAATCGCCTTTTCCTCAAGCCCGTCAAGCTCGGTGCCCTGTCCGACATCGCCGGAAACAGCTATTACCTCGCAGTTATTATAATTCTCTTTAAGCCACGGAATGATAATTGATGTATCAAGACCGCCCGAATAAGCGAGAACAACTTTTTTGATATCTTTTTTATTCATACAAATTCCTCCGACACGCGGCAGATTAAGCCGCCGTTTTTTAAACAAGATATATTATACACGCTTTTTCCTCTAAATCAAGAGCTTTGAAGCACTTTTTTGTGTATTTTTGAATTTTTATACATAATTTTGCATAAATTACGCATAATTATTCTTATTTTATGCAAATTGTTAACGAAATTATCATAAATATGCAAAAAAGGCGGCGGCTCAAAACGAACCGCCGTCTGCTGATGTGAATTATTTTACGGACTCGACGGCAATTATATCGCCCTTCGCGTCTTTTTTGACAACAAAAGTAATTTGGTCGCCCGTATTAAGAATCACGATTTTTTCCGCCTGGCTGACCGCAACTTTATAATAAGTTTCGGAGTCGCTGAGCCTAATATAGAAATAGGTTTCGCCGCCGGTTATAACGCTTCGTATTTCGGCGACTGTTCCGCTTATTTCCTCGGTCTGCTCGGGCTTTTGCTCCTCGCCGGTATCCTCGCCCATGGAGTCAACATCAATATCCACGGAAATACCGTTCTTTTCAAGCTCCGCCGCGTAATTTTCGGTACATTCAAGCAAATTGGAGCCTACCGCCACGACGGTTGACTGCTTGACATTTACCATGGCGTACATCTTTACATACTGGCTGGCGTCTTTAAGAGCCATAAAGTATGTGGGCTCGTCGCTTACATTGAGAAGAAGCGGGAAGGTAGCCACATAGTTATAGTCCTGAACCTTGCCCTGCGCTGAGGTCTGGGCTGTGGATTCAAGCGCGCCGGACACCTTGTAGAATTTGGCTTCCTTGGTTCTCTGGTTAATAAGGACAAAGCCGATAATAGACTGGTCGGAGCTTATTGAGGTAACGCCCGTGTACATATACACATCGTCATTGAGGGCGAGGTAGTTATATCCGTCGCTGGTAACGGTTACTTCGCTCTGGCCGAAAATCGAGTTTATAAATCCGTTTACATATTTTCCGTAATAGTTGTACTGGGTATTAAGCAGTTCCGCCGAGTAAACCCGGTCAATCCATTGAAGGTCGGGGTCGGTAACGAATTTATCGGTATCAAGCTTTGTTGTGCCGTCAAGGCTTGTTGAAATAAGCGTTGTTTCGCCGGTTACAGCGTCAACAAGCACGGCTCCCGTCACATCTCTGCCGCCGAAAAGCCCTATTGTCATATCGACTACGGGCACTATCCAGTAGGGGTTTCCGTTATCGTCAATTTCAAACGAGGGCGTGTCGAACATCAAAGTGGGATACTCAAAACGCACATGGCGCATAAGGTACCTGTTGAAATGCTCCGCGGGAGAGTATTTCATTCCGCTTTCAAGGCGCACCGTTTCCGCCTTCTGGGTGGTCATATCAACAATAATGTACGCAGGAATACCCTCTTTTGTATTTCTCAGCCACTTGAATATGTCGCCGTAATCGAGCGACTGCACGCGCACGGGCGTTCCTTTATAGTTTATCTGTGTTGAATAATAGTCGTTTACCACGAACTGCGAAACATAGTCGGAGAGCTCGCCGAGCGCTCTTGTCGCAATCATATTTGAAGCGTCCTTATCAAGTCGGGGAACGCTCGAAAAGTCAATGCTTGACACCTCGGCGGCAAAATCGCCGTCCTCAACATTGATTATTTCGTGGTATGACTTGGCGCGGAATATTACCGCTCCGCTGAGATACCCTATTCCCACGATAACGGCTATAACAAGTAACATTATTACGGGAATTTTAACCTTGTTTTTTGCGTATTCCATATATTCCGGACGGAAATATGCCTTTGAAACAAGTCCGAAAACGCCGATAAAGGCGATAATATCAACGGCAAAATACAAATACATCTCAATAGCCTTTACATTAAAAGGCGGAAGCATAATATAGTAAAGCACTGCGGCTATTACAGCGGTTATAACAAGACTGATTATAACCTTTTTAGCCGTGCTCCCTCCCGGATGTACCTGCGCCGTTCTTCTTTTCCTTCCTCCGAAATCCACATTTATGGGCTCCATAAAATGCACCTCTTTTCCAATAATTGTAAATAGTATATCATATTTGCCCTGTAAAATACAATATATAATAAAAAAAATCGGCGAAAGCTTTTTCCGCCGGTCTTTCAGCCTATATTTTTTTTGCAGTATTCGCTTATTGTGCATACAGCGCAGTCAGGCTTGCGCGCCGTGCAGACCGCTCTGCCGTGAAGCACGCACCTGTGGCAGAAATCGTTGCTCTCTTCGGGAGAAAGCAGTTTTTTCAGCTCGAATTCAACCTTTTTGGGGTCCTTTGTATTTACAAGCCCCATACGGTTTGCAAGTCTTATAAGATGAGTGTCCGCCACGACGGCAGGTTTATTGTAGACATCGCCGACTATCAAGTTAGCCGTTTTTCTGCCCACACCTTTAAGCGTGACAAGCTCCTCAACGGTGTCGGGCACCCGCCCGCCGAAACAATCGCGCACGCCCTTTGCCATTTCGATTATATCCCTCGCCTTGCCGTGATAAAAGCCGCAGGAATGAATTATCTGCTCAATATCGGTTACCTCGGCGCTGCAATAATCGTCAAGCGTTCTGTATTTTTCAAAAAGGCGCGGGGTTACAAGATTAACCCTCGCGTCCGTACACTGAGCCGAAAGCCTTGTGGCTACCAGAAGCTCAAAGGCGCTGCCCGCGTTAAGAGAGCAGGCGGCCTGCGGATATTCTTTTTTAAGCGCCGCCGTAATAAGCGCCGCCCGTTCCTTTTTAGTCATAATTACTCCGAATGGTTTTTGTTGTTTGAAATGCCTAAAAGAAAATCCGCCGACACATTAAAATAATTGCAAAGAGCGATTATATCGCTCAGCGACGGCTCGGTAGTCCCCGTTTCCATAAAGGAAATTTTACGCTGAGTAACGCCTATGGCGTTGGCAAGGTCCTTTTGAGTTATTGAAGGTATCTTGGCGCAGCGCAGATATTTAAGCCTTTCGTTAAATTTCATAATACACCCTCAAATCGACAGTTTTTGCCGCTTTTAAAAACAGTGGTAATATATTAGCACAAAAGTTTTTTTATTGAAAGGCATAGAATAAAAATAACTATACAAAATTTTATACGCTTTTTTGTGAGGTTTTACAAGAGTTTTCGACAAACTGTGGATAAATACGCCTTTTTATACGAAAAGCCGCAAATCCCCGGCAGTTGTAATTTTTTCAATCAGGGTATATAATATCAGCATACGGTACAATTATTTATAAAGGAATGAGTATTTTGAAAAAAGAAATCAGCATTAAAGAACTTAAAGGCAATTTTATAAAAATGATAAGCGACGACTGGGCTCTGCTGACTGCCGGCAGTGAGGACAGCTACAATATGATGACAGTAAGCTGGGGCGGAATCGGCGAGCTGTGGGGCAAAGATGTTTGCTTTGTTTTTGTAAGGCCGCAGAGATATACATATAATTTTATGGAAAAAAACAGCCGCTTTTCTCTTTCGTTTTTTGACGGCGGTTATAAAAAAGAGCTTGCCGTTTGCGGCTCGCAGTCAGGCAGAGATGTTGACAAAGCCGCGCTGACCGGTCTTGAAGCGCAGCCTATGGGCGGAGCTCTCGGCTACAATCAGGCGAAAACTGTGCTTGTGCTTAAAAAGCTCGCTTATCAGGACATTGACCCGAAAGGCTTTGTTGACGACTCCGTTATGGAAAACTACAAGGCCGCGGATTTTCACCGCGTTTACATAGGCGAAATTGAAAAGGTACTGGTTGAGGAATAATATGCACTTTCCGCAAATTTTAAATTGTTAACAGTTTATACATTGACTTCGGCTCTGCCCTGTTTTAAAATACATATTATATAAGACAACGGACGGTGAAAAAATGAGCCTGATTGAAGTAAAGGATATTTATAAGATTTATAATCCCGGCGAAAACGAGGTGCGCGCGCTTGACGGAATTTCGCTGACGGTTGAGCACGGCGAATTTTTAGCGATTGTCGGCCAGTCGGGCTCCGGCAAGTCCACGCTTATGAATATGCTGGGGCTGCTTGATGTTCCCACCAGCGGAAAATACATGCTCGACGGCAAAAATGTTTCAAATATGACCGACGATGAGCTTTCGGAAATACGCAACAAGGAAATAGGCTTTATTTTTCAGGGTTTTAACCTTATACCCAGTCTGACCGCTGTGGGAAATGTGGAGCTGCCCCTGGTTTACCGCGGAATGCGCAAGGAAGAGCGACACCGGCTCGCTGTTGAGGCGCTTGAAAGAGTAGGGCTTTCGCACCGTCTTAACCATTTGCCCAAGCAGATGTCGGGAGGTCAGCAGCAGCGGGTTGCGATAGCGAGGGCCGTAGCGGCAAGGCCCCCCATAATTCTCGCCGACGAGCCTACGGGAAATCTTGACAGCCACTCGGGCGTTGAGGTTATGAAAATCCTTCACGAGCTTCACAGCGAGGGGCGCACGATAATCCTTATTACACATGACAACGATATTGCCGCTGAGGCTCAGCGAATTATAAGGATACAGGACGGCCAGATAGTTTCGGATATTAAGACAAACAACTGAATTTGTGTTCATTATCAGATTATTGGGAAAATGTTGCAAAATTTTGTGGCATTTTCCTTTTTTTTATGCTATACTGTTAAATCATATATATCGGAGGATTTGATATGAGAGTGATGGAAACGAAAGGAAAAAGTATATTTAAAAAGCTTCTGTGCCTCGCGCTCGCGGTAGCGGTAGCGGCCATGAGCCTTCCGTTCACCGTTTTCGCGGCGGACGGCGGCAGCGCGCAGTTCGGCGTTATGAGCGACCTGCACTATCTGGCGAAATCCAATATGGGGCCGGACATGAACAAATTTATTGAAATGTGCCGGCTTGACAACTCTACCACATACATAGCTTCAAGCGTTGTTGAGTCAGCGCTCGCGGTATATGAAAAACTTGCCGCGGAAGACAAGCTGGACTTTGTGCTTATTCCCGGCGACCTTACAAAAGACGGCGAGCTTTCCTCACACAAAGAGCTTGCCTCGCGGCTCGCAAAATTTGAAAACGAAACGGGCGTGCAGGTTTATGTTATCAACGGAAACCATGACATAAACAACAGCAACGCCGCGAAATTTGACGGGACTCAGTGGGTTGACGATACGCCGACCACTCCCTATGACTTTGAGAATATTTACGCTCAGTTCGGATATGACGAAGCGCTTTCAAGGTATGAGCCTGCCGCGGGAGAATTGGAAGGATACCTCTCGTACACGGCGAACCTCGGCGACGATTACCGGCTTATCGCCATTGACGGCGGCAGATACAGCGCCGACAACACCGACGACGCGGTTAACGAGCACGAAACCGCCGGCAGCTTTTCGGACAGTCTTTTGAGCTGGATTGAAAAGGAAATAAAAAAAGCCCTTGCTGACGGACGCACTCCGATAGGACTTACTCACTTTAACCTTGTTCCTCATTTTGACTGCGAAGAGGACCTTTTTGAGGCTTTTGTTGTAAAAGAATGGGAAAAATGCTGCGACACTATCGCCGACGCGGGTATGCACTATATCTTTACGGGTCATGTGCACATGCAGGATGTGGCGAGTTATGTGAGCGACAACGGCGAAACGCTCAACGACATTGTGACTTCCTCGCTTTTAAGCTATCCCAACCAGTTCAGGACAGTTTCAATGAACACCTCCTCCGACGGCAAAATTACCGCCGAGTACAGGACTCACGAAATTGACGAGGTTCTTCCCGTTACAATAAACGGGGTTGCGCAGGCAAAGCCCTTTAAGGACATTTCCTTCGGTCTTAATTTCGGCGAGGGCGGCATAAAAAGCTTCATTATGAATCTGCTTGAATATCAGCTTGTTTACGGCTTCGGCAAAGATGTCAAGGACGCAGGCGGACTTATGCAGTACATTGACAGCCTTGTGGACTTAGACTCGCTTCTTATAGAGGCGACCGACAGCGATATTTTGGGCAGCGCCTCCTCAGCGGCAATTAAAGCCGTGCTTTCAACGCTGTGCAGACAGCTTGAAAAAACATATATTGACAATCCGCAGTACACTCTTGAAACCCTTGAACCTATGATTGACGAGCTGCTCGACACGGAAATTTCAGACTATCCCTGCACGAAATTCGCAGACAAGCTCGGTTTTGAGAGCAAGGGCGAAAAAGGTACGGTGGGCGACCTTGCCTCGACAGTTCTCGCCTATCACTACTCAAACGATGAGGACCCCGAAAACGATGTGTTCTTAAACAACGCTCTTGAACGCTTTGACAACGGGGAAAACGCGGAGATAATAGTTGACAAGCTGTTTACGGTTCTGCTCGACGACCTTCTGCAAGGCACAATACTCAAAGACCTTAAAATAGACCCCCTTTCGCTGGGACTCAACAGTTCGGGTGAAGAGATATTCCAGACAATCGTTGACGCGGTTACGGGCATTGTGGGCGCCGGAGATTTTTCGGGACTTGCGGCGAGCGACCTGATTTCGGTAATTCTTATGACCGGTCTGCTCGGCGGCGACAAGCTCAGCGATGTTGTTTACGCGGCGGTTGACAAGTATCTTACAAAGAGTCAGTATGACATTATCGACTCGGAATTTTACAGGATTATATATGACCTGACGCACGACGACAACCCCTCGCCCCGCGCCGACCTCAACGGCACCGCCGTTTACAGCGGAAAAGCCGCGGTGACGGCTACGGCGGAAAATCTGCGCCGTCCCTCCAACATAGCCGTAACCTTCGGCGAGGACTCCGAAACGCAGAGAAACATAAGCTATATCACAAAATACAGCGTTACGAATACAGATGTTCAGATTGTCCCCTATTCAAAAAATCCTGACTTTTCAAAGGGAACAACGGTAAATCTTAAAATAGAAACAAGCTGTGAAAAAGAGGTAACGCGCTCCTACGCCTCGATTGATTTGGGCTTTATAGGCATACTTTATCACGATATTTTCGTCAACCGCCACACCGTTAAAATCAGCGGTATGAAAGAGGGCGAAAAATACTGCTACCGTGTGGGCGACGCCTCAAAGGGCTGGTGGAGTGAAACCGGCGTTATTGAGGCCGGCTCACAGTCGGGAGCTTTCAGCTTCTTCCACATGACCGACCCGCAGTCGGTAACCGAAAAGCAGTATGAGCAGAACTGGGCGCAGGCGGTAGAAACCGCGTTTGCCAACCACTCCGGCGCCGACTTTATAATAAGCACGGGCGACTTAGTTGACAACGGCGGTAACTTCAAGCACTGGCAGAATCTTTTCAACACCGCTTCGAGCGAGCTTGTGAGCACGGCTCTGATGACTGCCGCCGGAAATCATGAGGCGCTCAGCGACAACGCTCTGGTTGAAAATTTTGTATTCTCGGGAATTGAAGGTCAGGACACCTTAACGGGAGTTTACTACTCCTTTGACTACAACACGGCTCACTTCGCTGTTCTGAACACGAATGACCTGAACGCTGACGGCACCCTTTCGGACGAACAGCTTGAATGGCTCAGAGAGGATATGACAAATTCAAAAATGCCGTGGAAATTTGTGGCTCTTCACAAAGCGCCCTACTCAAACGGCTCGCACTATGCCGACGACGATGTTGTAGCCCTGCGCGAGCAGTTCTCAGTGCTTATGCCGGAGCTTGACATTGACATAGTGTTCCAGGGACATGACCATGTTTATATGAGAACGGACGCGCTCAACGCGAATCAGGTTGTATCCTACAAGACGCAGACGCTTAGCTACAACGGCGCCGAGTACACCTCAAAAATCGAGCCTGACGGAACGGTATATTCCATTAACTCAACTGCCGGCGTCAAGCATTACGAGCCTGTTTCCGCTGAGGAAACAGCCGACTCCTTCCCTGCCGCCGAAAAGGTTGTTTCGGTTCAGCTGCCCGCATATTCCTACATTCAGATTGACGGCGGCAACCTGTATTTTGACTCCTACACCGTTGAAAACGGAAAGGAAACCAAAATTGACAGCTTCGCTATTTCAAAAGTTGTTACCCTGCCCGACGGCACGGTGATTGACGGCACCTCGGGCGAAAATGTTATTGCCGGTCCGGAAACGGACTCTGAAAGCGGCGCGCCGAACGGACTTTCGGGAACATCAAGCGCGGGCGCGGCGGTTGTTACGGTAAGCGCGGTTATTACGGCGGCCGCTATGGCGGCTTTTGCCTGCGTGACGGCTGCGGTAATAAAACGCCGCCGCGAATATTATTAAAATATTCTTGACTTGCGCACAAACTTTTGCTATACTTTCACTTGATATAAAAACGCATTGATGAAGAGAGTACGCCGGCCGAGGCTGTTTTAAAGAGAGCCGCGCCAAGGCTGGAAACGCGGTAAAACGGCGTCCGGCGGAAGTTCACTTCGGAGCGGTGCCGCTGATGATTTCGGTAGGCGGCAACGGCAGGCTCCCGTTACAGAGCGCGGAAGTGTTTGCTTCACAGCAAAAATTTGGGTGGTACCGCGGAGATTTTACTTCGTCCCTTGTATTTTACAGGGGACGATTTTTATTTTAATAAATTTCTTTGAAAGGATTGACAGATAATGAAGGAAAAGCTTGAAGCTATCCGCGTGAAAGCGCAGCAGGAGCTTGCCTCAATTACCGAACAGGCTCAGCTTGAAAACTTCAGGGTTGCCGTTCTGGGCAAAAAAGGCGAGCTCACCTCGATTTTAAAGGCGATGGGTTCGCTCTCGGCGGAAGAAAGACCGGTTATGGGTCAGCTTGCCAACGAGGTCAGAGCGTTTATTGAGGAAAAAATTCAGGAAAAATCAAATCAGTTAAAGGAGTTTGAATTAAAGCGCGAAATTGAGTCCACTCCCCTTTTCGACATCTCGGTTCCCGCAAACCTCAACTGCGGCTCCTATCACCCGATAACGCTGGTACAGCGCCAGTGCGAGGCTATTTTCAAGTCGATGGGCTTTACCGTTGAGGACTACGGGGAAATTGTTACGGACTATGAGTGCTTTGAGTCGCTCAACATTCCGAAAGACCACCCCGCCCGCGATATGCAGGACACCTATTACCTTGAAAACGGTCAGCTTTTAAAGACGCAGACCTCCGCAGCGCAGAACGCCATTTACAAAAAATACAAAGACGCGCTTGTAAACGACGGCGTGCCGATAAAAGCCATCTTCCCCGGAAGATGCTTCCGTAACGAGGCGACTGACGCCTGCCACGAAAACACTTTTTTCCAGATGGAAGGCGTTATGGTGGACCGCGACATTTCAATTTCAAACCTTATCTACTTTATGAAAACAATGCTTTCAGAGGTTTTCAGGAAAGATATTAAGGTAAGGCTCCGCCCCGGCTTTTTCCCCTTCGTTGAACCGGGATTTGAGCTTGACATAAGCTGTCTTATCTGCGGCGGCGAGGGCTGCCCCTCCTGCAAGCACAGCGGCTGGCTGGAGCTTTGCCCCTGCGGAATGATTCACCCTCAGGTGCTTAAAGAAGGCGGCATTGACCCGGAAAAATACACGGGGTTTGCCTTCGGACTCGGTCTTACAAGGCTTGCTATGATGAAATACGGCATCAAGGACATACGCGACCTTAACTCCGGCAGCTTAAAGAGCCTTTCGCAGTTTACCGACGACGAATAAGAGGAGGAAATAAGAAATGTTTTTATCAATGAACTGGATTTCCGACTTTGTTGACCTTTCAGGTCTTGACAAGCTGGATTTAATTCACCGCTTTTCCCTCTCGACAGCAGAGGTTGAAAATGAAATATTCTTCAAGGGTTCGGATATAAGCGGCGTTGTTGTTGCCGAGATTAAATCGGTTGAAAACCACCCCGAAAGCGAAAAGCTGCACCTTTTAAAGGTTGACGCCGGAGACGGTAATCTTACAGATGTTGTATGCGGCGCGCCCAATGTAAGAGCCGGCATGAAAACCGCATTCGCGAAAGTTGGCGCTAAAATCGGCGACATTACCATTGCCCCCCGCCCGCTTGCCGGATATATTTCGAACGGTATGTGCTGTTCGGAAAAGGAAATCGGCATAAGCGACGACCATTCGGGAATTATGGAAATTACCGACGATATTCCCAACGGCACCGACCTTAAATCCGTTTATCAGATAGACGATATTGTTTTTGAGGTTGACAACAAGTCCCTTACAAACCGTCCCGACCTGTGGGGACACTACGGCATTGCCCGTGAATTTGCCGCTCTTGCGGGAAGACCTTTAAAGGAGCTTGAAACCGCCGACTTAAAGCAGTATGACGCCCTGCCCGGCGTTGATATGAAAATTGAGGATAAGCTGTGCCTGAGATATTCCTGCCTGCAAGTTGAGAACATACACACAACGGTAAGCCCGGTCAATATGCGAATCCGTCTTTACTACTGCGGTATGCGCGCTATAAACTTCCTTGCCGACCTTACCAACTACCTTATGCTTGAAATGGGTCAGCCCATGCACGCCTTTGATTCAAGAAAGGTGGAAAAAATCCGCATTAAGCGTTTTGACAAGCCTTTTGTTTTCCGCACACTTGACGGAGTTGACCGCAACATTGACGAGAACACGCTGATGATTTGCAACGGCGACACCCCCGTTGCGATTGCGGGAATTATGGGCGGTCTTGATTCTGAAATTGTTGAGGACACCACTACCCTTACCCTTGAAAGCGCCACCTTTGACGCCGCTTCGGTCAGAAAGTCAACGGTACGCCTTGCTCACCGCACGGACGCTTCAATGCGCTACGAAAAGAGCCTTGACCCGGAAATGACTGTTCCCGCCATAGCGAGATTTGTAAAGCTTATGCAGGACACCGACAAGGACGCCGTTGTTGTTTCCTCGCTCACCGACGAATACGCCGTACGCTACGATACGGTCAAGCTTGATTTTGACCTTGACTTTATCGACAAATACACCGGCATTAAAATTGACGCCGGCACCATTGAGCACACGCTTAAATCGCTCGGTTTCGCCGTTACCGCCGACGGCGGCAGCTTCTCGGTTACCGTGCCGAGCTGGCGCGCCACCAAAGATGTTACCATAAAGGCGGACATTGTTGAGGAGATAACGAGAATTTACGGATATGACAACTTTGCCGTTCACACCGCAAAGGCTCCGCTGTATCCCGTCCGTCCCGAGCAGGAAAAAACCGATGAGGACAAAATCAAGGACATTCTCGTTAAGCGCTTCTCCCTGCACGAGCTGCACTCGTACATCTGGGCATACTATGACGAGTACCGCTCTCTGGGAATTGAGATTGAGGACAATGTAAAACTCATAAACGCCACAAACCCCAACATTGAAACCATAAGAAAGTCCATTGTTCCCACGCAGCTTTGCCAGGTTCGCTCGAACTTAAACTACGCTTCCGATTTCGGCGTGTTTGAGATAGGCAGAACGGTTGACGGTCTTGACGAGAACTCACTCTGCCGCGAAAGCAAAAAGCTCTGCGTTACGCTTTTCAGCAAGACAAAAACGCTTGAAGCGCTCTATTTTGAGCTGAGCCGGATTCTTTCGGTGCTTTCTTCTGAAATAAAGCACAAGCCTCTTGAATTCAAAAAGGCTGACGCGGTTCATTCCTACGAGCACCCGATAAATCTTAACTCGGTTTACGCTGACGGAGTATATCTCGGCAAAATCGGAATTGTTCACCCCTCCGTTTCAAAGAAAATCGACAGGAAAGCCTCCGTTGTTTTTGCTGAAATTGATGTTAAGGCGTTCTCGGAAATTGCCGACGCCGGCATAGTTTACCGCGAGCCTTCGCGTTTCCCGGAAATTGAGGTTGACCTCTCCTTTGTTTCGGACACCTTCGCGCCTATCGGCAGCGCCATAAAAGCCGCCGACTGTCCGCTTATTCAAAAGGTAGAGGTTGTGGACACCTACCGTGACGGCGGCACAAAATCCATCACCACCCGCCTGACTTTCTCACACCCGGAAAAAACCCTTAAACGCGAAGAAGTGATGTCGGTAGCGGACAAAATCATTGAAACTCTTGCCGCTGAGAATATTCCTTTAAAGAAATAAATTATAAAAGCTTTTTACCTATTGTTTTTTTCGGCTGAATAGTTTATAATAATTTTGATTAGTAACAGGAGGTGGCGAAATGCTTGACCCAAACAAGACAATTCAATTCTCGTTAAAAGATGACCGTGAGGAAACTACTCGCAGTATTCTTGTTGCGGTTTATGACGCTCTGGTTGAAAAGGGCTACAACCCCATCAATCAGATTGTGGGTTATATTATCTCGGAGGACCCGACCTATATTACAACTCATAACAACGCAAGAAGCCTTATACGCCGCCTTGACCGCGATGAGCTTTTGCAGGACCTTGTAAAGGAATATCTGAAAGCGTCAAAATCAAAACAATAAAGAGGTGGACTTTTTATGCCGTCAAAGAATGACAAATTCCTCACTTATAAGGGAAAACCTCTGGTCAGAAACGGTAATACGCTTTACTACGGCGACCCGTCGGAAAGCTATGTTATTATGATGCAGATTCTTGCCACAAAGCCCGTGGGCGATGTGGAGATTGCCTCTAAGGTTTCTGTTCAGCTTCTCAACACCGACCCCGATGTGAGTCCCCGTGAGAGAATAGTTAAAACAAGTGAGAAAAAGGGCCTTTACGCGGCTATGGATATTGCCGAAATCTGGCTGTCCCGCGCGCTGGCCAACTGAAAAACAAAACCGGCGGCGGAATAATCCGCCGCCTTATAATTTGAAGGTGGTTGTTATGTTTTATACTCTTAATGTAGCAGGTGTTAAAAGAGAGCTTCCCTTGTGCCGCGTGACGGACGACCTGTATATCGCCGCGTTTATTGTTTTCGGCGACCCGGAGCTTACAACGGCTTGCGCAAAGGCTCTGCTTGAAGCCGCGCCCGAATACGATTATGTTATTACCGCCGAGGCAAAGGGTATTCCCCTCGCCCACGAAATGGCAAGGCTTGACTCAAACAGAAAATATTTTGTGGCGAGAAAAAAGCCGAAGCTTTATATGACCGGCGTTTTTGAAACAACGGTCAACTCCATTACAACCGAGGGCGAGCAGAAGCTGTATCTTGATATTGCGGACGCTAATCTTATGAAGGGCAAAAAAATTCTTATTGTTGACGATGTAGTAACCACCGGCCACTCGCTTTCAGCCGTTGAGCAGCTTGTAAACGAGGCGGGCGGAATTGTGTGCGGAAGAATGTGCGTTCTCGCCGAGGGAGCCGCCGCCGACAGAAAAGACCTTGTATATCTTGAAAAGCTGCCCGTTTTTAATCCCGACGGCACAATAAAATAATTACACTAAAAGCAGAAAGTCCGCGGCGTACCGCGGACTTTTTTCAGCTTTTTTGAATATTCTTTAAACCGTAAGGCGGTACTGTTTCGGGAATTTTCAGAAAATCCGGCCTGCGAGCTCTTGCGGCTTTGCAAAAATCCAATCAACAA
>CALWIO010000023.1 GCA_944380765.1 uncultured Clostridia bacterium | reverse complement strand
AAAACAACCGGCAATCCATTTTCGGACTGCCGGTTATACTTTGTAAATTCAATCAATAAGCCTTGCCCCAGTAGAGCATTTTTTCCGCCTTTTTGCCGCAGCACACGCAGGTGTCGGAGATATTTTCCTGCTCAAAGGGAATACAGCGCGAGGTTACTCCCGCCTTTTCTTTGAGCGCGTCCTCGCACTCGCGGCTTCCGCACCACATAGCCTTGATAAATCCGGGTTTGTTCTCCGCAATATCGCAGAGCTCGTCAAGGGTACGGGCGGTATAGGTCATTTTCGCGCGGCGTTCCAGAGCCGCTGTATAAAGGCCGTTGTGAACGGCTTCAAGCAATTCGGGAATTTTACTTTCAAGCTCGTCAAGCGATATGAAATATTTTTCCCTTGTGTCGCGGCGGACTGCCACGCACTGGTTGTTCTCAATATCCTTGGGGCCGATTTCAATTCTGAGCGGCACGCCCTTCATTTCATACTCGGCGAATTTCCAGCCGGGGGAATTATCGCTTAAATCTATTTTTGCCCGGCACACGCCGTTCGCGCGCTCAAAAATCTCCTGCGCTTTTTCCTTTACGCCCGGTTTGTGAGCCGCAACGGGAACAACAACAACCTGAACGGGCGCTATTTTAGGCGGAAGCACAAGTCCGTTATTGTCGCCGTGCGTCATTATTATGGCGCCGATAAGACGGGTTGTGCAGCCCCACGAGGTCTGGAAAGGATATTTCAGCTTATTATCCCTGTCCTGAAACTGTATTCCGAAAGCTTTGGCAAAGCCGTCGCCGAAATAGTGACTTGTGCCCGACTGAAGCGCCTTGCCGTCGTGCATTAAAGCCTCGATAGTGTAGGTATCCTCAGCTCCGGCGAAACGCTCTTTTTCTGTCTTGACGCCCTTTACAACGGGCATGGCAAGACAGTTTTCGCAAAAATCGGCATACACATTGAGCATTCTGATTGTTTCTTCCTGCGCCTCTTCGGCGGTGGCGTGAATTGTATGCCCCTCCTGCCAGAGAAATTCCCTGGTCCTTAAAAAAGGTCTTGTGGTCTTTTCCCAGCGGACTACCGAAACCCACTGATTATAGAGCTTGGGCAAATCGCGGTAGGAATGGACTATATTCGCGTAATGCTCGCAGAACAGCGTTTCGGAAGTGGGACGAACGCAGAGGCGCTCTTCAAGCTTTTCGCTTCCGCCGTGGGTTACCCACGCTACCTCCGGAGCAAAGCCCTCTACATGGTCCTTTTCCTTATTCAAAAGGCTTTCGGGAATGAACATGGGCATACACACATTCTCATGCCCTGTCGCCTTGAACATGGAGTCAAGCGTTTTCTGAATATTTTCCCAGATGGCGTAGCCGTAAGGGCGTATAACCATACAGCCCTTAACGCTGGTGTACTCGACAAGCTCGGCTTTTTTCACCACATCGGTGTACCACTTGGCGAAATCCTCGTCCATGGAGGTTATTTCTTCAACCATTTTTTTCTGTTCTGCCATTTTCATACCTCTGAATTAAAAATTACAGGGACAGCAAAAGCGTCCCTGCCGCAAAAACGGATTCGCGGACTTGCCGCATATATAAACAATCAATGTTCCTCAATATATTTAACGATGTCGGCGACGGTCTTAATCCCCTCTAAGTCCTCGTCGGATATCTGCATATCGAACTCGTCCTCAAAGGTCATAACCAAATCGGCCAAATCAATGCTGTCGGCGCCGAGGTCTTCAAGCAGAATTGAATCCATCGTCACCATCTCCTCATCAAGCTCCAGCTGGTCGCAGATGATATCACGAACTTTTTCAAAAATCACGGTAACACCTCCCTAAAACTTTTGTCTAACGATTATATTAAATTTTTTTATCGCTTTTGTCAACACCTAATCGGAATTTATATACTCATAAAGCGCCGAAAAATCAATATCTTTCTCATTTTGTGCTAAGCTCATAAAGGCTTTGCATATTTCCCGGCAGCCGCCCTGAGTATTGCTTTCGGTGTTAAAAGGCATTACCGGGTCGTGTACGGACAGCCTTAAAAGGAACCAGCCGTTTCTTTTTTCGTCGTCAAAGTTTACCCTTATCCCCTCGTAATTATCAACTGCGGGACGCATTTCGGGAGAATTTTCCGCAAGGGCGGTAATTTTATTTATAAACTCAATGCCCGCCTTTTTAAAATCGGGCGCGAGTATTTTAAAGCGAAGTTCTTTTTCCTCGGCGGGTTTTTCAAGTGCCTTAATGCAGTCGCCTATTGTTTTGCCCTCGCCTCTGAGCCTTGCCGCCTTGATAATTATTTTTGTTACGAGATAGGCGCCGTCGTCAAGATAATAATTTTCCTTAAACGCGGCATGACCTGAGGTTTCGATAGCCAGCGGCACATTTTCGCCGAGTTTTGTTCTGCGCACCGCCTCGTCGATTACATTTTTATATCCTCTTTTAAAACGCACATGGCGGCCTTTAAGGGTATTTTCAATAAAGCTGTGCAAACCGTCGCTCGTTACGCTGTCGGTAACAACAGAGCCGCCGGGGTTGTTTTCAAGCGCTATCACCGCCGCCAGCGCCACAATGGAATTGCGGTTTATCTCCTCGCCCTTTTCGTCAACGCAGGAGGCGCGGTCCACATCGGTATCGAAAATCACGCCCAAATCGCAGCCGTTTTTAATAACCGCCGAGCGGATACTGTCCATAGCCTCTTTATTTTCGGGGTTGGGAATATGATTCGGAAACATTCCGTCAAATTCAAGAAACTGACTTGCCGAAACATCGGCTCCGAGCGGCGCGAGCACCTTTTCGGCATAAAATCCTCCCACGCCGTTGCCGGCGTCAACCGCTATTTTAAAGCCTTCAAGGGGCTTTTCGTAATTGTCGGCGCATACTCCCTTTTTAATCATATCGCGCAGAATCTCGCTGTATTCCGAAATGTAGTCGATTTGCTCGACCGTCCCCTTGGTTAAAGCTGCGGCTTTTTCGCCTTTCTGCGCGCTTAAAAGTATTTCTTCAAGCTCGCCGCCGGAAAGTCCGCCGTCCCGGGTAAAAAATTTAAGCCCGTTTCTGTCATAGGGGTGGTGGCTGGCGGTTATCTGCACGGCGCCGTCACAGCCCCTTGTAACGGTTGTCATAAACATGGCAGGAGTGGAGCAGTATGAGCAGTACAGCACCCTGACGCCGGCCGCGGTCAGAGCGGCTGCCGCCGCTTTGCGTATTCTTTCGGCTGAAACGCGTGAATCATGCCCCAGCGATACACAAAGCTCTCCGCTTTTTTTACCTGTTTTTTTGCAGAGAAACACCGTAAAGGCGCTCACTATGGCGTTTACGGCGTCATCGGTAAGCTGATATTCGGGATTTTTTTCGGTAGGCACCGCCGTGCCGCGCACATCGGTTCCGCTTTTCAAATGCATAAGTTCCATTATTTCACCTTTAATCTACTTAAAGTTTTATCAGTCCGCGGTTTAACATCTCCTGAGCAGCAAGCATTACGCCCGTTTTGGCGCTGTGGAAATTAAGTCCGCCCTGCATCCATACGGCAAAAGGCTCCCTGAGCGGAGCGTCCGCCGAAAGCTCTATTGACGAGCCGGAAGTAAACGCGCCCGCCGACATTATCACCTGACTGTCATAGCCGGGCATATCCCACGGTTCGGGAGTCACATAGGAATCCACCGGCGCTCCTTTTTGCAGTCCCTGACAAAAGGCGATAAGGTTTTCGGAGTTGTTAAGGCAAATAGCCTGAATTATATCGTGCCGCTCCTCGCCGGGAAGCGGAGTCACCTTAAAGCCCAGCTTTGAGAACAGCGAAGAGGCAAACGCCGCCGTTTTTAGCGCTTCGCCCACCACATGGGGCGCGTTGAACAGCCCCATAAACAAATTTCTGTTCTGACCGAGAGTTGAGCCGAGCTCCGTACCCAGTCCCGGCGTTGTAATGCGGTAGCCGCACAGTTCCACCAAATCGGCTCTTCCGGCTATGTAGCCTCCCGAGGGGGCAATTCCTCCGCCCGCGTTTTTTATAAGCGAGCCTGCCGAAAGGTCCGCGCCCGCGTCACAGGGCTCATATTTTTCGGCAAATTCGCCGTAGCAGTTATCAACCATAACCACCGCTCGGCTGTTGACTCTGTGCACGATTTCGCACACTCTGCCGATTTCCTCAACGGAAAAGGAACGCCTGAGAAGATAGCCCCTTGACCTTTGTATATACACCATTCTTACGCTTTTATCCTTTGCCGCCTGCTCAATGGCGTCATAATCCATATCTCCCTGCCCGGTAAGCTCAATTACGGAAAAATCAATATTAAAATCGGCAAGCGAACCTTGCCCATAACCCTTGCCGTTTATTCCTATTACCGAGTGAATGGTATCATAGGGAGTTCCGCTGACGCACAGCAGCCGGTCGCCGGGACGAAGCACCCCGTACAGGCACACCGCCAGCGTATGAGTACCGCAGGCAAGCGCGCCGGCGCGGATAATCGCCTTTTGCGCTCCGAATATATCGGCTGTGAGCAAATCGAGCTTATCGCGTCCCTTGTCGCTGTAACCGTAGCCGGTTGTGGTGTTGAAATCGGTTTCGTCAACACGGTTCTTTATAAAAGCCGAAAGCACCTTCTGCTGATTGTATTCGGTTGTTTCCTCAATTTTACCGAACGCTTTTCCGGCGTCCTTTAAAGCCGAGGCGGAAAGCTGTTTCAGCTTTTCGTCAAATTCAAAAAAATCAGACATACTGTTATCCTCTGTTTTCATACTCGTATATTATTTTGACTTTCTCAAAGCCGTTTTTTTCATAAAAAGAGGTGTTATGAGAGCCGCAGACAAGATAAACCGGTCTGCCCTCAGCCGCTGCCGCAAGGCTTTGCACGGTACGGCTGCCGTACCCGCGCCGCCTGAAATCCGAAACGGTGAACACATCGGAAATAACGGCGAAATCATCGTTACAGCAGACAAATCCGCCGCTGATTCCCCTGCCGTTTTCCCTTATCAGCACCGCGCGGCACACGCCTTTTAAATAGAGATATGTTTTGCGAAAGGCGGTTTCGCGGTTTTCAAAGCCGCCGAGCGCGGCTATTTCGCCGTATAATTTTGAGTCTGCCGGCTTTTCGTAAGCCTTTGACGGCTTTGTTTTACGCATTAGATATTTTTTATCTATAACGTTCAAAGGCAGTTCTTCACAGCAGAAAATTTTTTCGTCCAGAATAAAATTAAGCTCGGCAAAATCCGCTTTTTCACCGGGAAAAAGCAGGCAGCGCCCCTCCTGTGATGACGCCGCTACGGCTGTGAACAAGCCGTTTTCATCGGTCTGCACCCACACAGAGCCTGCCGCGAGGGGTTCCTCACGGTAGCTGTCCAGGCAGGCGCACAGCGCCGCTGAGTTTGCCTCTCCCAGAAAGTCAAAAATTAACTTATCTATGCCGGGGTACGCTTTAACCATCGGCAAGCTCCTTTATCAGCGCTCCGGCAAGCTCCTTTACGCTGTCTATATCGCTCTCGCGGCAGACTGAGGAAGCCGAGTGAATGTAACGGCAGGGAACTGATACTGCAATAGTTCTTATTCCGCCTGCCGCCTTGTGTATGGCTCCGGCGTCATTTCCGCCGGCAACGGCTTTTTTAACCTGGCAGTCAATATTGTTTTCCTTTGCCGTTTTCAAAGCGAGCCGGTACAAATCCCTGTCATAGAGCGTTGCTCTGTCCATAAAGGACACCACCGCTCCCCCGCCCGCGCGGCAGACTTTTTTATGCTCGGGCATATCGGGTATATCCGAAGCGGTAGTGGATTCCACCACAACGGCAAAATCCGGCCTTACCGTAAAGGCGCTGACGGCGGCTCCCCGTGTGCCGACCTCCTCCTGCACCGTGAACACGGCGGTATAGTCAAAACCCGACTGTTCACGCAAAAGTTCCAGAAGCACAGCGCAGCCTGCCCGGTCATCAAGGGCTTTTGACTTTATAAATCCGTCGCCGAAACGGACAAAATCCGACTTAAAGCAGCCGAAATCGCCCTCGCGCATATATTTTTCCGCCTCTTCCCGGCTTTCAAAGCCGAAATCGGCGCAGACTTCATCAATACCGGGAATTTTTTTCGCCTCGTCAGCGCTTAGCTGATGAACGGCTTTTCCGCCCACTACGCCCGTTTTGCCGTTTACCGTAATCTTTTTGCCGAAAACCGCCGAGTCCTCTATTCCGCCCACGGGGGCAAGGCGTATATAGCCGTTATCCTCAATATAGGACACCATAAATCCCACCTCGTCAAGATGGGCAAAAAGCGCGACTTTATTTTCAGGGGTTTTCGCGCCTTTTTTCTCAACAATCAAATTGCCCAGCGGGTCGGTACGGTATGAGCAGTCCGGCAAAAGAAGCGAGATAATCTCTTCGCGCACAGCCTTTTCGTTTCCCGAAACGCCGTCGGTCATGCAAAGTTTTTCAAGAAGCTTTAAATCCACACCGTTCACACCCTTTCAAGAAACCGGGCGACAAGCTCGGCGCAGCTTTCAATATCCCTTAAATCAACCGTTTCGACCGGCGTGTGCATATATTTTTGAGGCACCGACACCAAAGCGGAGGGAATTGCTCCCCTTGAAACGGCAAGATAGTCGGCGTTTGTGCCGGTTCTGCCGCCCATTATCTCCCTTTGACAGGGAATTGAGTTTTCCTCGGCAGTTTTTACGAGAAGCTCAGACAATTCCCGGCTTAACACAGGCGAAAAGCCTATCATAGGCCCTTTGCCGGCTATACCGCACTCGCTTGCCTTTGAATCCGGAGTCAGAGCGAAGCTGACATCAACCGCAAGCGCCATATCGGCGTCGGTTTTAAATCCCGCGCAGACCGCTCCCGCCGAGCCGGTTTCCTCCTGAGCGGAGAGCAGAAGCGTTATTTTATTTTTTGTTTTTGTGTATTGGAGAGCCTTTAAAAGCACCGCCGCTCCCGCCCGGTTATCGGTATAAGGCGAGGAAACGCAGTTTTCGCCCAGACGGTCGAAGCTGATTTTAAATCCTGCCCGGTCGCCCTCACGCACAACCCGGCGCAGATTCTCCGTACTCATTCCGGTATCCGCAACGCATGAGCCGTCCTTTGACACACGGCTTTCGCCCTGTGAAAGATGAGGCGGCACCGTACAGATTACCGCGAAAATATCCTCTTTGCCGTGAACGGTGAGCTCCGTTCCCTCGGCGGTACGCATATCCGGCCCGCCCACCTTGGAAAGCCTTAAAAATCCGCCCTCTTCAATACCGGTCACAACAAAGCCGACCGTGTCAAAATGAGCGTCAAGCAAAATATGCTTTCCCTCTCCGTCACGGGTTACGGTTATATTGCCCGACGAGTCGGATTTTACTTCTCCGTACTGTGAAAGAAGCTCCCTCAATTCCTCAAAGGAGCCCCTCTCGTCACCCGCCACTCCGGCGGGAATTATCAACTTTTTCAAAAGCTCGGCTGTCTGCAAAAAATCACCCTCAGATTTCAACGCCGCCGACGGGACGAATACTGAGCACATAGCACGAGCCCTCGCCGAAGACGCTTTCCATAGCGTTTTTATAGTCGCTCAAAAGTTCAGCCGGAACAAACGCCTGTATTGTACCGGCAAAGCCGCCGCCGTGAACGCGCCACGCGCCCTTGCCCGAAAGAATGCTCTCGCTGAGCGCCAGCGCCAGCGAAACGGGCTGAACTGCCGGCTGTTTTACCGAAAACACATTCTGATTATACATATAAGACGAAGTTCCGCTTTCGAGTATGTATTTTTTAAAGGTTTCAAAGTCGCCTTTTTTAAGAGCGTCAACCTCTTTCAATACCCTGTCGTTATCCGCGAAGAAGTGAATAGCGCGAAGCACCGCGCGGTCGCCGGTTACGGCGCGCACCTGAGGAATGTTCTTTTTAAACTCCTCCTCGTCAACATCTCTGAGCACCTTTTTGCCGAACACAGCCGCCACAGACTCCATTTCGCTGCGGATTGCCGCATAATCGTCCGTAAGGTCGGAATGGCTGCCCTTTGTGTCAACAATGCAAAGAGAATGGCCGCAGGAGGCAAAGTCAAACTTAACCTCGTTTATAACGGGGTCCGCCGGGTCGTTAAAATCAATCGTTACAAAGCCGCCCACCGAACAGGCTGTCTGGTCCATAAGTCCGCAGGGCTTGTCAAAATAGACATTTTCGGCGTACTGGGCGATTTTCGCTATTGTTACGGCGTCAACCCTGCCGTCGTTATAAAGATAATTGAGCATTGTGCCCACAAGCACCTCGTATGCCGCCGATGAGGAAAGTCCCGAACCGGAAAGCACGCTCGACATTGTGACGGCGTCAAAGCCGCCGATTTCATAGCCGTACTTTTTAAATCCGGCGCACATTCCCCTTACAAGGGCGGGAGAATGGCCTTTTTCCTCCTCCTTAACGGAGAGGTCGTTAATATCGCACACATCGGTATCATATCCGCGGGATTTAACCCGGACAATATTCTCGCTGTTTTTTGCCGCAGCCGCAACAGCGTCAAGATTTATGCCCGCCGCGAGCACTCTGCCGTGGTTATGGTCGGTATGGTTTCCGCCTACCTCGGTTCTGCCGGGCGCGGAAAACAGCCTTATATCGCGCGTTTCGTCAAAAATAGCGGCAAAATCGTTAATAAGGTCAATATATCTGCCGCGCTGTTCTTTTACGGCTTCATCGGTTACATATACTCTTTTAAGCCGGCTGTCAAGCGCGCCGCCTCTTATTTCATCCTTTAACAGGTTTGTGTTCGCCATTTTTATTGTCCCCTTTTCTTTTTTCTAATATAATATTTACGGCGTACGCGGATACTCCCGAAATAACGAGAAGTCCGATAACCGGACCCATAAAATGCCATGTAAAGGGCTGCGAGATATTTCCGCCCATTACGCTGTAAGTCCATATTTTCGGGAAAAAGCCGATTATTGACGCTAACAAAAATCTGCCTACGGGAAATTCCATTCCGCCGTAAATTTTGCTTACCACGCTGACGGGTATTGACGGCACGAGCCTGAGCGCCACGAGTATTCCCAGCTTCGCGGGCCCGGCTTTAAGCATCATCTCGCGCACATTGTCATACTTTTTGAGGTTTTTGACAGCCGCTCCGCCGCCGAACTTTTTGCCCCAGTAATATTTTGAGAGAAGCAAAAGCGTAAAGCCTATTGTATTTATTATAACGGCGTAGTATGAATCGAACATAATACCCGTCATCATAAATATGAACGGAAAAGGAATAGGTATGAAATTTTTAAGCATAAAGACGCACATTATTGCTATAAAAATAAGCCATCTGTTAGGCAGGGCGAGAATCATTTTCTGCATTTCGTCCAATGCCAGAAGGAACTCCGCCCAGCCGCCCTCGGCAACCTTTGTTCCCATAACGGCGGTTATTGCGGCAAGCGCGGCGGCAAGTATCAAAAGCGCCGCGGTGCTTAAATTGAGCGCCCTTTTTCTGTCAAGATTATGTTTTTCCATATATATTCACCTTACAGCGATTTTCCCATTACTATATAATTTTATAATATTTCGCCCGAAAGGTCAACAATTTTATTGTTTTTCGGGCGCCGTTTATGATAGAATATAAACGAGAACTGAATTTATTGACTACACATTGAAAAGGCAGTGATTTTTGTGAAAATTGTTGTGCTTGACGGCTATACTCTGAACCCGGGAGATTTATCGTGGGACTGGCTGCGCGCCCTCGGAGAGTGCGAGATTTATGACCGCACGCCTGCCGATAAAATACTTGAAAGGTGCAGCGGCGCCGACATAATTCTTACAAACAAAACTCCGCTGACAAAGGAAACCCTTTCAAAGCTCGGCGCGCTTAAATATATTGCCCTGATGTCAACGGGATATAACATAGCCGACTGCTCTTACGCAAGAGAAATGGGCGTTCCCGTTTCAAACATACCCTCCTACTCCACAAACGCCGTGGCGCAGCTTACTTTTTCGCTTATCCTTGAAATAACCAACGCCGTAGGTCTGCACAGTCAGAGCGTGAAAAGCGGCGAATGGAGCGGCTGCCCCGATTTTTGCTACTGGAAAACTCCGCTTACTGAGCTTTGCGGCAAAACGCTCGGCATTGTAGGATTTGGCAGGATAGGTCAGGCGGTGGCGGATATAGCCGAGGCGTTCAAAATGAACATACTCGCTGTTTCGGGACATGAAACAGACCAGAGCGCGCGCCGTAATTTTATGTGGACCGATATTTCCACGCTCGCCGGAAAGAGCGACATAATTTCTTTCCACTGTCCCCTCAACGAAAGCACAAAGGGACTTGTAAACAGGGAATTTTTGAAAAAATGCCGCAGAGACGCGATAATTATAAACACCTCGCGCGGGCCGGTTATTGACGACGCCGCCCTTGCAGACGCCCTTAACCGCTCCGAAATACGCGCCGCCGGACTTGATGTTCTCGGCGCTGAGCCGCCCGACAGCTCGAACCCTCTGCTGAGCGCCAAAAACTGCTTTATTACTCCGCATATAGCCTGGGCAGGATTTGAGACGCGCGCAAGGCTTATGGAAATACTTAAATCAAACATTTTCGCCTTTCTTGACGGAAAAGAGCAGAACACCGTAAATTAAAAACGGGCGTTTTCGGGACTTGCAAAAATTTTCCAAAAGGCAGTAAATATTTCGGCAACATACTGACTTCGTTTTTCAGGCGGAGTCAGTTTTGTTTTTTCGGCCGCATAAGAATATACAGCGGCAGACAAAAAATGATTACAAGGATAATGTTCCCCAAAAATGAAAAAAACCGACAAAACCAATGTTCTGTCGGTTAATTTTCGTGATGCTGTAAGCATTACCGTTCACCGCCGGGAAATGCTTAACAGGAGAAATGTCAAGACGCTCATACTTTCGGAACAGATAATCGGTGTTGGGTAAGACACTTCATAAATGCCCTCCGGTCTTTTTGCAACTATAATGTACCACAGCAATTTGTCAAAATCCACACAAAAATATGAACAAACTGTTAACATTTAATTTTTTTGCGTTTTTTTATTGTTCCCTGAAAGGGTATTTTTATGTATAAAACTGTTGACAGCACCCGTTTGCTGATGTATAATACAAGCTGTATCCCAATGTAAAGGGAGGGATTTTTAGTGAGTCAGGTAAAAGTTAAGGAAAACGAATCCTTGGAGAGCGCTCTCAGAAGATTTAAAAGACAGACTTCGCGCGACGGTGTAATTCAGGAAGTCCGCAAAAGAGAGCATTACGAAAAGCCTTCTGTAAGAAGGAAGAAAAAGTCTGAGGCCGCCCGTAAACGCAAATACAAATAATTTTGCAGCCGGGTGCGGCTTTATCGGTCTAATCAAAAAGAGAGCGGGTTGTCTGTTGACTTCCCGCTTTTTGTTATTTCACATTAAGAATTTTTTATATAAGGAGTTATGTATGTTTAAAAATATACGGCTTCGTGAAATTTTCACAGCCGCCTCGCCCATGCCCAAATATCGTTACCGCAGCGTTCTTGACATAAGCGCCGGCGACCTTATTAAAATGGGCGCGAAGGCGGTGGCTCTGGATATTGACAACACAATATGCAACGACGGCAGGGAAAACTGCATAGACGGGCTTGAAGAGTGGCTCGCCTCAGTCAAAGCCGCCGGCATTAAAGCTATGATTATTTCAAACGCCATAGAGCCGCGTCCCGGCAACATAGCGAGAAAGTTAGGGCTTGACTATCTGTGCTTCGCGAGAAAGCCCTTTTCCCACAAGCTGCGCCGGGGAGCCGAAATGATGGGGGTTGATATTTCGGAGCTCGCCATGATAGGCGACCAGCTTTTTGCCGACATAAAAGCCGCCAACCGCTGCGGCGCGATTGCCGTAAGAGTTGACCCCTTGGAGGGCGAAACCCGTTACAAGAGCTATTACAAAAAACGCAGAAAAAAGGAGGAGCCTGTGCTTGCCGAATTTGAAAAGCTGCACGGGTACGGATATTATGCTGACTGATTTGCAGAATTATTTGTCCGAAAACGACTGCTGCGCGCTTATTATATCGCCCGAAAACATACGGTATTTCACCGGCTTTGAAACTTCAAACGGATATCTTGCCGTAAGCGGGGACAGTTCGGTTTTCATTACGGACGGCAGATATATTGAAGCCGCCGAAAAAGCCGTGAAAAACTGCGAGGTGCGCTTGCAGCTGAGAATTTATCCTCAGCTTGCCGAAATCCTGAGCGGCATGGGCTGCCGCAGACTGCTGGTGGAAGCCACCGGAATGAACCTCTCGGTTTACAATTCACTTAAAGGCGTTTTAAAGAACATAAATATACTGACCGACACAACCCTTGATTCGGTTATAAACACCCTGCGCTCGGTCAAAACTCCGCAAGAGGTCGAAATGATTGAAAGGGCGCAGCTAATAGCCGAAAGCGCCTTTGAGCATATTCTGGGGTTTATAAAGCCCGGCGTTACGCAGAAGGAAGTCGCCATGGAGCTTGACCGGCACATGCTCATAAACGGCGCGGACGCGGTTTCCTTTGAAACAATCGCGATAAGCGGCACAAAGACCTCCATGCCCCACGGCGTGCCGGGCGCTGAAAAAATTGAAAACGGCGACTTTGTGACAATGGATTTCGGCGCTGTATTCGGCGGTTATCACAGCGATATGACCCGCACCGTAGCCGTAGGCTCTGTCAGCGAAGAGATGAAAAAGGTTTACTTTACCGTTCTTGAAGCGCAGAAAGCCTGTCTTGAAATTCTGGCGGAATCAGTCCCCTGCGCAAAAGCCGACAGCGCCGCGAGAAGCGTTATTGAAAAGGCGGGCTACGGCGAATACTTTACCCATTCCACAGGTCACGGAGTGGGCGTGGAAATTCACGAGTACCCGAATCTGGCGCCCTCCTCAAAAAGCGTTTTAAAAGCGGGGAACATAGTGACCGTTGAGCCGGGGATATATCTGCCCGGCAAATTCGGCGTGCGCATTGAGGATATGGCTTATATCACAAAAAATGGCTGCGTCAACCTGACTCAGGCGCCAAAAGAGCTTATTGTTCTGTAAAGTTATAAATCAGCGGATTATTGCCGCGGCAACAGCGGCTCCCGTTCCTGCCGCCGAAAGCATTTCCAGAACAAAAAACAGGCGGCTTTTCATTTTCTGCCGCTTTGAGCGCGGAACCTGCGCCGAGCGCTGTATTGTTTTTAAGGCTGACTTTTTGAGTTTTGCTTCGTTTTCCGCCGAGTATTCCGGCCTTACGAAAAACAGCGCCTTTTCAAAATAGTCGCAGCCTGTATCGTGAATTTCAAGCACCTGTCTGTTGACTCCCTTAACCATTTTTTATCCTCTCAAAAAACATTGACATTTCTTATTTGACATTTCTTATTTTTGCATTTATGGGTGAGATTTATACCGCGGCAGGACAGTGCTGAAAGTGAGAATTTTTGTCAATATGGGATTTTAACCAAAAATCATTACAAAAAAAATATACGCTGAGTATATTCGCGGCTTGTTCAAAACTGTTGAAAACTCTGTTGAAAATGTCTATAACTTTGCCTTAAACCCCTTATTTTTACCTGTTTTTTTAAGTTTTGAACAGACAAACAGCGAAATTGTTAAAAATCTATCAAATACTATTTGTTTTAAAGGCTTTACAAATTATACAATCCGGAGCGTTTAAAACTTAAAAAACTACTAAAACCTTTGTGCATTTTTTTGTTGTAGCTTTTCAATAGAATTTTTTAAAATTTTTAGTTGTTTTGCGAGGTGCGGCGATGACCGACATTAAAAAAATTTATGAAACGGAAGCTCCCGTCTGTTTTAATCTGGGGCTTTCCTTGGACTGCGGACAGGCTTTCCGCTGGGAGTATCAGGACGGCAGATGGCACGGAGCGGCTTTCGGCAAGGAGGTTTATATAGCGCAGAAAGACGGGCGCATAACCTTTTGGGGAGCGGACAGCGGCGATTTTGAGAGCGTGTGGCGCGCTTATTTTGACTGGGACTGCGACTACAAAAAAATTCTTGACTCCTATGACGACAAATATCTGATTGAAGCCGCAAAGCAGTACGGCGGCATAAGAATACTCCGTCAGGAGCCGTGGGAAGCTTTGTGCTCCTTTATTATTTCACAAAACAACAACATTCCGAGAATAAAGGGAATTATAGGACGGCTGTGCGGCTGTTTCGGCGAGGGCGACGGGCTGAAAAGCTTCCCCTCCCCCGAAAGGCTCGCCGTTCTTTCCCCTGACGATTTAGCGCCGCTGAGGGCGGGGTTCAGGGCAAAATACATAATTGACGCGGCGAATAAAGTCGCTTCGGGCGAAATTGATTTTGCGCAGATTGACCGTATGCCCATTGAATACGGGCGCGAACAGCTCAAAAAAATAAAGGGTGTGGGCGACAAGGTTGCCGAGTGCGCTCTGCTGTACGGATTTCACAAAATCGAGGCTTTCCCCGTTGATGTGTGGGTAAAGCGCATAATGGCTGAAATGTACCCCGGCGGACTTCCCGAATGCGCGAGGGGTACCGAGGGAATAGCTCAGCAGTACCTTTTTCACTGGCGCAGAATGAAAGACCGGCAGGATAACAAATAAAATCAGGGCAAGGCGCAAAAAACCTCCCGCGGTATTTTAACCGTGAGAGGTTTTTATTTCTTTTGCGAAAGCGGTCTGCCGCTTTGAATTTTCAGTTTCGCTTAAATAAACTCCACATCGCCGTAAACCCATTCGCCGTCATATTTCATAACGGTTATGATTTTCGCCGAGCTTTGCTTATACTTACTGCCCTCAATAGTATAATCGAAGTCGATTTCGCAGAACTCCTCCGCCTTTGAGGGGTCAAAATATCTTGCCGAAGCAAGGCCGCTGCTTTCAAGCTGAGCAAGGATAAGCGCGATTTTTTCCTTTCGCTCCTCCTCGGTGCAGGTGTTTTGCTCAATTATCTCATAGGTTACCTTAAAATCGTCGCCGTACTGAATTTTCAAAGCGTCGTTCTGAATTTCGCTCTGCTTTTTAAGGTAATCGGTATAACAGGTAATCTCTGTGCCGAGCTGCTCGGTAAGCTGACTGTAAACCGAGGCTTTGTCCATCTGCTTTTTATCAATCATATCCTCAAAAGCCTTGTCCATATCCATAAAGGAATATTCAAAAACGGTCGCCATATCGTTTTTTACGGACGCGGGTATGATTATCTCAGTCAGCTCGTCAAGCTCCATTTTATGCTCGGTAACGGGCTCGGAGGTAGTGGACTCGCCGCCTTTTTCCTCCCTGCCGCAGCCGGAAAATCCCGCCGTCACCGCGAACAGCAAGAGCAGCGCCGTTACCACGGCGATTTTAGCTTTTAAATTTTTCATAGTCTTATCCCTTACTGCGTCTGCCCCTGTTGAAGCATTGACGCCATTATGCCTTTTTTCTTCTTTTTGGGCTTATATTTAGGGGGATTTTCGAGCTTTTTGGCGGCGCGTCTGCCGCCGGGAGTCGCAAGGTACTTGTTGACCGCTGCCAGCGTTTCATAAAAATCGTCGTCGGTTATTTCCTTTCTGCACCTTTCGAGAAGCTCGGCGTCATTTTTTATTTCGCCGAGAGCCGTAACCACAATCAGGTTCTGCACATCGGTAGTTCCGTTTTCATAAAGCTCGTTTAACACCTTGAACAGCTTTTTCATTTTCTGGTTGTCGCCTGAACGGATTGTTTCCATAATATAGGCGTTGGCGTGATTTACAAAGAAATCCTCGGCAAGAAAATCGTCATAGGTTTCAAAGTTGCGGGTGTATTCCGCTTTAAGCTCGGGATAAAGTCCGGCTATGCGGCTGGCAAGCGTGTTGGGGTCATAGGACATACCGCTTTTGACCGCCGATTTTGAAACGGTGGGCGGAGCTTTTTTAGCGCTCTTTTTTGACTTTTTGCCGTAGAAGGAAACAACGGTATCGTTTATCTCGTTGCAGAGAGATTTAATCTCCCTTTCGTCAAGGGTTTCCATCTCCATAAGGTTGGTAGCGGATTTCGCGAACTCGCCGTCGCCGCTCTTTTCGGTAATATCAAGAGTTACGCCGCTGCTTACAAGGCGCACGGTAAGGTCGTTCTTTTTTATTTCGATATACGCGCTGCCGTCTTCCTCAAAAACAGGGGGTTCGCCCTTGGGCGCTCCCTCGGGAACGCTGACCTTAAAGCCGTTTTCCTCAAAAGTCGCAAGACAGCCCTTTAAAATCAGGGCAAGCGCTTCTTTTCTTTCAAACATAGCACTACCTCGTCATATACAATAATTTTTCCTATATAATATAACATATTATTTACTGTTTGTCATTAAAATTTTTAAAACAATTCATTGATAAGTAAAATATAATATGTTAAAATATCGGTATATTCTGGTATTTTACGCTTTTATCAGCCGTATATGTGAAATTATGCGGAAAAACCATAAAAACGCTTGCGGAGTGAAGCAAAATGAAAAATCTTCTTATAATATTTGGCGGAGTTTCCTCGGAGCACGATATTTCCCTGCTCTCGGCGGTTTCGGTTATAAACAATGTCCCTGCCGCCAAATATAATGTTATAATGCTGGGCGTTACCAAAGAGGGCGAAATGTACCTTTATTCGGGCGACCCGGCTCTTTTGCCCGGCGACGGCTGGCTTAAAGACAAAAAGCTTCTTAAAAAAGCCGTCATTTCAACCGACCGCGCGGACCGCGGCATTATAGTCTTTTCCGGCCGCGGATTTGAGAAAATAAAAATTGATGTCTGCTTTCCCGTACTGCACGGCAAAAACGGCGAGGACGGCACAATGCAGGGCCTGCTCACCATAGCCGGTATTCCCTTTGTGGGCTGTTCCACAATGTCCTCGGCGGTATGTATGGATAAAATAATAACCAACGGCGTTTGCGACCGCAACAATATTCCCCACGCCTCGTGGCTTTACATAACCCGTCACGATTTTGAGAAGAACGGCTCCGCCTTCGCAAAGGAATGCGCCGAAAAGCTCGGCCTGCCCGTTTTTGTAAAGCCGGCGAACGCAGGCTCTTCGGTAGGAGTAAGAAAAGCGAAAACCGAAGAGGAGATATACTCAGCGCTCAAATACGCCTTTACCTTTGACAGCCGGGTTGTTGTTGAGGAGGGCATAGACGGATTTGAGGTGGAGTGCGCGGTGCTCGGCAACGACGAGCCTTTTGCGGGCGAAGTGGGCGAAATTGAGCCTTCCAACGAATTTTACGATTTTGACGCAAAATATATTGACAACAAAAGCGGTCTGCACATTCCCGCAAGAATAAGCGAGGAAAAGCGAAACGAGGTCAAAGCGCTTGCCGTTAAGATGTATAAGGCGTGCGGCTGTTCGGGACTGGCGAGGGTTGACTTTTTTGTGAAAAAAAGCGGCTTGGGGGTATACCTTAACGAGCTTAACACAATCCCCGGCTTTACCTCAATCAGCATGTACCCCATGCTTATGGAAAAAGCGGGAATACCCTACGGCGAGCTTATAGACCGTCTTTGCTCGCTTGCCGAGGAAAGGCAGCGCGGGGAGCTTTAAAATGAAAAAGGACGCGATTATTAAAATAATAAGCACCCATCGCGACGGCGAGGGCGGCAGCGAGAGCGCGGAAATGACCGTTACGGGAACGGTAACTCACAACGGCTCGGAAAGCGTTATTGAGTACACCGAGGAGAGCGAGGACGCCGCCGAGCGGACAAGCGTTACCGTTACTGACGGCAAAACGGTCAGCATTGTGCGCGAGGGCGAATTCAGCTCCGAGATGTCGGTGGAGAGAAACCGCCGTCACCACACTTTTTACAAAACGCCATACGGCGAGTTTACCATGGGAATTTACGGCAACAGCGTAACATGGTTCAGAAACGGCAGAAAAAGCGTGCTGAAAATGAAATACACCCTTGATTTTAACAACGGATATATTTCGGAAAACAGCATGAACATATATATTGAGGAGAAATAAGATGTCAAAAACAGTAAAACAGGCAACCGACCAGCTTCACACGCTGATTACAGACGCTTTGGGCAGGGCTGTCGCGGAGGGCGAGATACCCGCCGAGCCGGTTCCCGCCTTTAATATTGAAATTCCTGCAAACCGTCAGAACGGCGACTATTCTTCAAATGTCGCCTTTGTATGCGCAAAAGTATTCAGATGCGCTCCCAGAAAAATTGCCGACACCGTCGAAAAATACATTGACCTTGACGGCTCATATTTCAACAGCTGTTGCGTGGCGGGCGCCGGATTTATCAACTTTACCCTTTCACAGGAATTTTACGCCGATGTGCTGCTGGATATAAAGGCTCTCGGCCCCGACTACGGCAGAAGCGGCTACGGCGCCGGAAAGCGCATAAATGTTGAGTTTGTTTCGGCTAACCCCACCGGCCCCATGCACATAGGAAACGCCCGCGGCGGCGCTCTGGGCGACTGTCTTGCGGCTGTGCTTGACTTTGCCGGATACGATGTAAGCCGCGAGTTCTATATAAACGACGCCGGAAATCAGATTGAGAAATTCGGAATGTCCCTTGACATACGCTATCAGCAGCTTTATCTGGGCGATGATGCCCCCTCTCTTCCCGAGGACAGCTACCACGGCGAGGATATTGCCGAGCGCGCCCGTGAGTTCGCCTCAGTTTACGGCGATTCCTATATCGGAAAGAGCGAAGCCGAGCGCAGAAAGGCGCTGACGGACTTTGCGCTTCCCAAAAACATTGCCGGGCTGAAAGAGGCTCTGGGAAAATACCGTATCGAATATGACACCTGGTTCCCCGAAAGCGAGCTTCACAAGGGCGCCGTAAAGGAAGTTGTGGATATTCTGACAGCTAACGGCATGACCTATGAGCAGGACGGCGCGCTGTGGTACAAGAACAGGGAAGTTCAGACAAAAAAACTGCTGCAACAGGGCAAAACTCCCGAACAGATTGAAAAGCTTGAATTAAAGGACGATGTGCTTATCCGCCGGAACGGCAACCCCACATATTTTGCCGCAGATATAGCCTATCACCGCAACAAGCTCTGCGACCGCGGTTTTGACAGGGCGGTTGATATATGGGGAGCCGACCACCACGGCCATGTTGCCCGGCTGAAAGGCGCCCTTGACGCAATAGGCATTGACGGCGACAGGCTTGATGTTGTGCTTATGCAGCTTGTAAACCTTGTAAAGGACGGAAAACCCGTCAAGGTTTCAAAGCGGAGCGGAAACGCCGTAACCTTAGTTGACCTGCTTGACGAAGTTCCCGTTGACGCCGCGAGGTTTTTCTTCAACCTGCGCGAGCCCGGCTCGACAATCGACTTTGACTTGGGACTTGCCGTGAGCGAGAACTCGCAGAACCCGGTTTACTACTGCCAGTACGCCAACGCGCGTATTCACAGCATTATACGCAAGCTAAAAGAAAACGGCACAGAGATTAAAGACTGTTCGCGCGAACAGCTCTGCCGTCTTGCCGAGCCTGAGGAAATAGAGCTTATACGGCATCTCGCGGCATTTACCGATGAGATTATCGCCGCGGCAAAGAATTATGACCCGGCTAAAATCACCCGTTACTGCATAGACCTTGCCACCCTTTTCCACAAATTCTACAACGCCTGCCGTGTAGCCGTGGAGGACGAGGAGCTTATGCAGGCCCGTCTTGCCCTTTGCTCCTGCGTTATGAATGTCATTACAAATATTCTGACCATGTTCAGAATTTCCGCGCCCGAATCAATGTAACAGCGGCTAAATGCAATTTTTTTGCAAAGCATATATTTTGCAAAGCATATATTATATTCCCGTTTAATTGTCAGTCTTTTGTCAAAATACTATTGAAAAAAAGATGAATGAATTGTATAATTATCGGGACAGGAATAAAAGAAAGGAGTTTCAATCTGTTATGATTAACTATTCACATGAAGTTGAAAAAATGTGCTGTGTTAAAAAAGGCCCTCATCACGGTCCCGCTCCCATTCCCGAAGAAGGCAAATGGGTAAAGGCGTATGACATCAAGGATATTTCGGGCTTTTCACACGGCGTGGGCTGGTGCGCTCCTCAGCAGGGCACCTGCAAACTCACCCTTAATGTTAAAGACGGCATTGTTGAGGAGGCTCTCGTTGAAACGCTGGGCTGCTCGGGTATGACTCACTCAGCCGCTATGGCTGCCGAAATTCTTCCCGGCAAAACTCTTCTTGAATGCCTTAACACCGACCTTGTATGCGACGCCATCAATGTTGCTATGAGAGAGATTTTCTTACAGTTCGTTTACGGCAGAAGCCAGTCCGCTTTCTCAGAGGACGGCCTTACGGTAGGCGCGGCTCTTGAAGACCTCGGCAAGGGACTTCGCTCGCAGGTGGGCACAATGTTCTCAACAAAGCTCAAAGGCGTCCGTTATATGGAAATGGCCGAGGGCTATGTCACAAGAATGGCTCTTGACGCCGACGACCAGGTTATCGGCTACGAGTTCATTAAGCTCGGCAAAATGCTTGAAGATATCCGTCACGGCACGGCCGCTGATGTTGCCCTTAAAAACAACACCGGCACTTACGGCCGCTTTGCAGACGCAGTAAAATATATTGATCCCAGAGAAGAATAAGAAAAGGAGGACATGAAAATGGCTAATGATGTAATGTTTGAAGGCAAAGAAAGAAGAATGGCCAAAATTGAGAAGTGTCTTGCTGAGTACGGTATTGCTTCTCTTGAAGACGCTAAGGCTCTTTGCGAATCAAAAGGTATTGATGTTGAAGGCATTGTAAAGGGCGTACAGCCCATCGCCTTTGACAACGCCGTCTGGGCTTACACCCTGGGCGTTGCTATCGCTCTTAAATCAGGCGTTAAAACAGCCTCTGAGGCTTCCGCCGTTATAGGCAAGGGACTTCAGGCTTTCTGTATTCCCGGTTCTGTCGCCGAGCAGAGAAATGTCGGCTTAGGCCACGGCAACCTCGGCGCTATGCTTTTGAAGGAGGAAACAAAGTGCTTCGCGTTCCTTGCGGGTCACGAATCCTTCGCCGCCGCTGAGGGCGCTATCGGTATTGCGAAAACCGCCAACAAAGTCCGCAAGAATCCCCTCAGGGTTATCCTTAACGGTCTTGGCAAGGACGCCGCTATGATTATTTCAAGAATCAACGGCTTCACCTATGTTCAGACTGACTACGACTTCTTCACCGGCGAGCTTAAAGTTGTCGGCGAAACAGCGTATTCCGAGGGCGAGAGAGCGCAGGTTAAGTGCTACGGCGCGAACGATGTGCTTGAAGGCGTTGCGATTATGAAGAAAGAGGGCGTTGATGTTTCCATCACCGGTAACTCAACCAACCCCACCCGTTTCCAGCACCTTGTTGCCGGCACCTATAAGAAATGGGCTATGGAAAACGGAGTTAACTATTTCTCGGTTGCTTCGGGCGGCGGCACAGGCCGTACGCTTCACCCCGACAATGTTGCCGCGGGTCCTGCTTCCTACGGTCTTACCGACTCGATGGGCAGAATGCACGGTGACGCTCAGTTTGCCGGTTCTTCCTCTGTTCCCGCTCATGTTGAAATGATGGGACTTATAGGAATGGGCAACAACCCGATGGTAGGCGCTACGGTTGCCTGCGCTGTTGCGGTTGAGGAAGCTCAGAAATAATTTTATATTTCGCATTAAAGCCGCTGTGCAGGCTTCGGCAGGCACAGCGGTTTTTTATACGCGGAATTTACCGCATTTAATAAAAAAGGTAACCCGATGAATGAATTTAAAGACAGGCAGGTTGCTTTGGCGAGAGCGTATCTTTTCGCGGCTCCCGTAATTTTAATCTGCGTTTACATATTGAGCATAACAGCCTCTTTCACCGCCGGCAATTACAGCATAAGCACCGAAATTGCGGACGGATTTTTAAATAACGCGGCAGGCTCTCTGGCTTTGGGATACGCCTTTGCCTGCGAAGCGACAATAATATATATTTTTATTCAGCTTTTCAGAAAAAGCCGCTCCGCCTTAAAAGTCCTGCTTTGTATTCTGCTGATTCCCGCAATGATAATATGCGTGTTCCCTGCGCTTGTCGCGGCAATACCTTATTATATTTACTCATACATTAAGACGAAAAGGATTGCCGCCGACTCTTTGCCCGTGTTTTCAAAGGGCAGGCTTTCGGCTTTGCTCTGTCTTTTCGCCGCGGCAGTAACCGTCACCGCCGTTCTGGCTGTGATTTTTTAAAAATCCGCCGCAAAGCGTTTTTTTATAAAAATTACCGGTATACAGAAAAATCCCCGCGTTAATTTAACGCGGGGATTTATTTGCTTTAAATATTAAAATCAGTCAACCTTTACGGTCCAGCCCATTGTGTCGGGAAGCGTGCCGAACTGGATTCCGGTAAGTGTATCATAGAGCTTCTGAGTGAGCTCGCCGGTCTTGAAGCCGTTTATTTCAATGGTTTCCCCCTCGTACATAAGTCCGCCTACGGGGCTTATAACCGCCGCCGTACCTGTTCCGAAAACCTCTTCGAGCCTGCCGTTTCTGCCGGCTTCCATTACATCGGCTATGGCGAGCTTGCCCTCGTTCACCTTATAGCCCCATTCCTTTAAAAGCTCAATGCAGCTCATTCTGGTAATTCCGGGAAGAACGGTGCCGACTGTCGCCGCGGTATAAATCTCGCCGCTGATTTTGAACATAATGTTCATGGAGCCGACTTCCTCAACATATTTACGCTCTACGCCGTCAAGCCACAGCACCTGAGAATAACCCATGGTATGCGCTTTTTCGCTGGCGATAATTGAAGCTGCGTAATTGCCGCCGCACTTGATGTATCCTGTTCCGCCGGGAGTGGCGCGCACGAACTCGTCCTCAACATAAATTTTAACGGGGTTCATGCCCTCCTCATAATAAGCGCCCGAAGGCGAGCAGATTATTATGAACTGATATTTATCTGACGCTTTAACGCCCAGCACCGGCTCGGTGGCTATGGTGAAAGGTCTTATGTAGAGGCTTGTTTCAGGCTCTGAGGGCACCCAGTCCTTTTCCACGGACACAAGCGCCTTTACGGCTTCCACAAAGTCCTCAACGGGAATTTCGGGAATACAGAGTCTTTTATGAGTGGACTGCATTCTTTCGGCGTTTTTGTCCGGTCTGAAAAGCTGAACGCTGCCGTCGGGACAACGATACGCTTTAAGTCCCTCAAAGCACTCCTGCGCGTAGTGGAACACCAGCGCCGAGGGGTCGAGCACTATCGGCTGATAGGGTACGATCCTCGCGTCATGCCAGCCCTCGCCCTTATCATAATCCATGATAAACATGTAGTCGGTATAGTAGCTGCCGAAGCCCAGCTTTTTCTGGTCAGGCTTCTCTTTGAGTGTCTTTGCCTGTTCAAACTTGATTTCCATTGGTGAACATCTCCATATAATATAAAATTATTTTGCTTTATAATTGGGAACGAGCTTTTTAAGGAAGCCCCTTACCTCGTCGGGTTTAAGGCCGGGGATACGCTTGATTTCTTTTTCCAGAAGCTCATCGTCAAAGGGCAGAGCCTTTGTGACAAAAATTTTGTCGTTGCTCGTCTTTTTTCTGCCGTCCAGCTCTTCCTCCATTGAAAGCTCCTCATAGAGTTTTTCGCCCGGACGAAGTCCCGTAAACTGAATATCAACATCTTTATAGGGTTCCAGTCCCGAAAGCCTGATAAGGTTTTCGGCAAGGTCAATAATTTTAACCGGGTCGCCCATATCGAGCACGAAAATCTCGCCGCCCTTGGCAAGACCGCCCGCCTGCACCACAAGCTGGCTGGCTTCGGGTATGGTCATAAAATATCTTGTAATATCCGGGTGAGTAACGGTAAGGGGTCCGCCCTGTTCAAGCTGTTCCTTGAACAGAGGGATAACGCTGCCGTTTGAGCCGAGAACATTGCCGAAACGCACCGCCGCAAATTTTGTGCCCTTTGAGATACGGCTGAAATGCTGAATAATAAGCTCGCAGACGCGCTTTGTGGCTCCCATTACATTGGTCGGGTTAACCGCCTTGTCGGTTGAGAGCAGTATAAAGTTCTTGACGCCGTACTCGTTGGCGCACAGGGCGGTATTGTATGTTCCGAGAATATTGTTTTTAAGCGCCTCATAGGGGCTTTCCTCCATAAGAGGAACGTGCTTGTGAGCCGCCGCGTGGAACACCGAAGATGGGTGAAACTCCTCAAACACCTCGCGCAGCCTTTCAATATCGCGCACGGAGCCGATTCTTATATCCACCTTGGGACTGCCGCAGTAATGCCTGTCCAGCTGATTTTTAAGGGTATAGGCGTTATTCTCGTAAATATCAAAAATAACTATCTGCGCCGGCTTGTAACGGGCAATCTGACGGCACAGCTCGCTGCCGATTGAGCCGCCGCCTCCGGTTACGAGAACCGTCTGGTCAACAAGATATTTGCACACATCGGTATCCAGTTTGACCTCCGGACGGGAAAGCAGGTCGAGAACATCGACTTTCCTTATCCTGTCGGCATAGTTCTTTGCCGAATAGTAGCCGAGCTCGTCAAGGTTGGGCGCCCTTTTAAGGTTACAGCCCGTTGACATGGCTATTTTGAATATTTCCTTTTTCCTTTCGGGTGAAGCCGAGGGAATACAGAAAATAATCTCGTTAATATCATATTTCGCGACAACCGCCGGAATCTCGTTTATTGTTCCGACAACCGGTATTCCGCGCACTCTTCTTCTGCGCTTTGCCGGGTCGTCGTCAACAATCGCTACGGGCGAGCCGAACTTAAAGCCGCTTATGCTCATTTCATAGAGCACGGTATTGCCCATATCGCCGGCGCCGATTATAAGAATCCTCTTATTATTCACGGCCCGGTGACGCTTTGTGTCCGACATCAGCGCGCGGTAGGATTTTACCAGCACTCTGATTCCTATGCAGAAAAAGCATATAAGAAGAAACGCGTCCACATACACGGCAAACGGCATTAGCTGTATTCCCAAAAGTTTGCCGGCCTTGCCGCACGCGTAATCTACGGTAAAGCACAGCATTGTGCCCAGAGCCGAGCTCAGAATTACATTTAAAATTTCGTAGAAGCCCATATACTTCCACAAATTATCGTAAAGCCTGCGAAGCAGGAAAAACACAAGATAAAATACCGTGACATAAGGCGCTCTTGTCAGCAGAAACTTTGCCGTATAAAAATCGAAATACAATTGTTTATGCAAAAACAGCGAGAAAAAATACGCGCCGTTTACAACCAGCAAATCATAAATAAACAGAACTATCTGATTACTTTTTATGCTCCTTAGCCTGTCTAACAAAAACAACACCCCGTAAATACTATGATTAACTTTTATTTTACTCCAACAGGCATTTATTGTCAACGGAACATTTTGTATTTACAAGATTAAAATTAAATGGTATAGTATTGGGGGTGATAATTATGATAGGAATCGGAAAATGGACAGGAGAAATCGAAACATCGGTAATGAGCGGAAGCGCCATTGTTGAAATAAAGGACAACAACGGCGAATACGACTTTAACATTACCGTGCCCGGAGCGAAAAACATTCCGGACTTTACGGTGTTCGATGTTAGGGAAAACGGCAACTGCCTTTCGGGCAAAGCCAAAATTCCCGCTCTGGGAACTCTTACCATTGAAATTTCAGCCGAATTTTCGGGCGATACCTTTACGGGAAAAATTAAAATTCCCTTTTTGGGTACAGTGCCCATCAAAAACGGCAGACGGATTGACTGAAAATGAACAAAACGGAAATTTGCCCCTACGCGGGCAAATGCGGAGGGTGTCAGCTTTTAAATCTCACTTACGGTGAGCAGCTGCAATTAAAGCAGAAAGAAGCTGTAAGGCTGCTGGGCAGATTCCGCAAAGTAGAGGATATTATACCCTCGCCGCAGCAGTTTCACTACCGCAACAAAGCTCAGTACGCTTTTGCTCCCGTTCGGGGCAAGGGCGGTATTGTTATGGGCGTTTATCAGTCCTCAACGCACAAAATAGTTGATATTGAGAACTGCTTAAACTGTGACGAACGCGCCGACAAAATAGCGCTGACCGTTAAAAAACTGCTTATAAGCTTTAAATTAAAGCCCTATGACGAAACAACCGGTCAGGGCTTTTTGCGTCATCTGCTCATCAAATCGGCTTACAGAACCGGTGAAATAATGGTTGTTCTGGTTACCGGAACAGCCGTTTTCCCTAAAAAAAGGTCTTTTATAAACGCTCTTTTGTCACGGCACCCGGAAATCACAACGGTTATTCAGAATGTCAACGGGCGTTATACCAGCATGGTGCTCGGCGGCAAAAGCGAGGTGCTTTACGGCAGCGGCAAGATAACCGACGAGCTTTGCTCGCTTAAATTCAGAATTTCGCCGAAGGCCTTTTACCAGATTAACGCTTTTCAGACCGAAACGCTTTATAACACGGCTCTCGGGTTTGCGGATTTTAAGGGAGCGGAAACGATAATTGACGCCTACTGCGGAACGGGAACGATAGGGCTTATTGCCGCCTCAAAGGTCAAAAGCGTAATCGGGGTGGAGATAAACCATGACGCCGTGCGTGACGCGCGCGAAAACGCCGTTTTAAACAAAACCGGAAATATTTCCTTTTATGCCGCAGACGCGGGCAAATTTATGAGGGAACTCGCAAAGAGGGGCGAAAAAATCGACGCGGTTATTATGGACCCTGCCCGCGCGGGGAGCGACATACCTTTTCTTTCATCGCTTGTAAAGCTGTCGCCGCAAAAGGTAGTGTATATCTCCTGCAATATAGAAACCCTCGCCCGCGACCTTATGTATCTTTCAAAAAACGGGTACCGCGTCCGCAAAATTCAGCCGGTGGATATGTTTCC
>CALWIO010000022.1 GCA_944380765.1 uncultured Clostridia bacterium | reverse complement strand
AAGTATATGTCATTTATAAAGGAAAAAACTATTGACAAATCACATTAAAAAGTGTATTATAATAAGGCACTCAAAAAGTTATATATCGCGGGGTGGAGCAGTTCGGTAGCTCGTCGGGCTCATAACCCGAAGGTCGTGTGGTTCAAATCCCGCCCCCGCAACCATCAAACAACCCGAAGCGGTTTCGCTTCGGGTTGTTTTTTTGCTTTAAAATATGTGCCGCCTTTATCTGGCGTTTTTAATTTTTCGGTTAGCTTTGGCTTTTAGTATCCGGCAACGCTTCCTCTTTTTCCAGCAGTGCGGGAGCGCCGAGGTCCATGGCAAAAGCGCCTAAGGGAGCGGTAATTATTATGCCCAGAACGGCAACCGAAAGCACGGTCTTTCCGCAGGAGAGTCCGAGCCCCAGCGGAACGGCGCCTATCGCCGCCTGTACGGTGGCTTTCGGCAGATACGACAGCACGCAGAACAGCCTTTCCTTAGCGTTAAGGTTCGTGCGCAGCGTGCAGAGCAAAACTCCGGCGGAACGGAAAACAAGCGCGGCGGCAATCATGGCAACGGCTCCGGCTCCCGCTTTAAAGGTGTATCTTATATCCACTGCCGCGCCCACAAGCACGAAAAGCACTATTTCGGCGGCAATCCAGAGCCTTCCGAATTTGGCTTTGAGCCTTAAAGTAACGCTGTTTTCACAGCGCATGGCAATTATAACGCTCATCGCCATAACCGCAAGATAGCCCGACACGGCTATTTTGCCCTTTAACATATCCTCGGCGGCAAGCAGCAAAAACGCCGTGCCGAGTACTACAATTACCTTTACGCTGTTTTTAATGAGCCTACCGTGACGGTAAAACGCCTCAAACAATGCCGAAAGCAAAGCTCCGCATACTCCGCCTGCCGTAATTCCCGTAATTATTGAGACGGGAATATCCGCAAAACTCGAATAATCCACATGGCCGCCCTGTTCAGCGGTGAGAAATACCGAAAAAACAACAATCACAAACACATCGTCAAGGGAGGCGCCCGCAAGGAGCATCTGCGGTATTCCCTTTTGCGTGCCCGCGCGGTTTTCAATCAGCGAAACCATGCGCGGAACCACAACGGCAGGCGAAACCGCCGAGAGCACCGCGCCTGTCAGAGCGGCCTGTATTTTTGTAACCCCCAGCAGATAAGGGGCAAGCAGCGTGTAGGCGCAAATTTCAAATGCGGCAGGCACAAACGAAAGCAAAAGCGCGGGACGCCCGACTTTTTTAAGGTCGCCTATGTTCAGCGAAAGTCCGGCTTTGATGAGTATTATAACCAGCGCCATTGTCCTAAGTTCGCCCGAAATTTCCATAATGGGCTCGCTCAGCAGATTAAGAACATAAGGGCCGAGAATAATTCCCGTGATAAGCATTCCTATAATTTTCGGCAGCTTTAATGCGCCGGTCAGCGCCGAGAAAATAAGCCCGAAAAGAAAAATCAGTCCAAGCGAAGTCAGCATAAAAATCCTCCGTAAATAAAAAAGCCGACAACTTCCGCGCAGAAAGCAGAAGTCATCAGCGTTAAAGCGGTTTAGGTTTCCCAGGGGAGACATTCATTCCCTGAAAGCTTTTATATCATATTTTCAGTTAAAAATCAACGGAATTTTGCGTTTTTGCGGGGGAATTATCCCGCGCGAACTTGAAATAATAAGTTAAACGGTGTAATATTGTGTGGGTGATAAAATGAAACATTCAGCGGAAAAGACCAATGTAATGCGCGTGCTCGACAGCAAAAAAATCAGCTACAAAAGCTACGATTATTCCGATAAGGGAGTTATAAGCGGAGCGGATGTGGCGGCAGCGCTCGGTCAGGACGAAAACAAGGTTTTTAAAACTCTTGTTACCGTGGGGGCGTCAAAGAAAAATTATGTCTTTATGGTGCCTGTCAGCGGTGAGCTTAACCTTAAAAAAGCCGCGAAAGCGGTGGGCGAAAAAAGCGTGGAAATGATTAAGTCAAAGGATTTGCTGCCGCTTACGGGATATGTCCACGGCGGCTGTTCGCCGATAGGTATGAAAAAGGCTTTTCCCACGGTTATCGACATCAGCGCCGGGAATTTTGAAACGGTGATTTTCAGCGCCGGAAAAATCGGCTATCAGGTGGAAACCTCCCTTGACGATTTAAAAAATGTCGCCCGCGTAAGGTTAGCCGAAATCGTGTGAAATCAAATTGATATTTCCCCGGATAATTGCCGCCGCTTAGTGTGAACAAGTCCGTAAAAAACGGATAATAGAAAAAAGCACCCCATATGGCAGAATAAAATAAACTGCCATGTGGGGGCGTTTTTATGCCGTTATGTTTAGTTTTCGTTTACCGCTTTTTCATATGCAGTTCTTTCATGCCCTCAACCTCATCGCAGATTGATTTGAGATTGCATGAGGCGCAGTCAAACAGCAGATTGTCAAGTATATGGTTAAGAGCCGAGGTTGTGTTCTTGATTTTGTCGCAGATAAGCAGCAGACTGTCAAACCGGCTGAATTCCGTCAGGAAAATTATACTCACGCTTTTAACAAGCGGGTGCTGACTGTACCTCTCAATAAGGGCGTTGCCGTAATCCTTAAAGGAAACGCCGTCACGGATTGCCTTTTTTCCGACTCTTATTTGCTCGCGCAGACTCAGCGCGGAGGCTCTTGTCATAAATCCTTCTGGACAAAATATGTATCTTATTTTTTCAAGCTCCTTGATTTTGTCAAAGGCTTCCTCCTCGTCAATGTCCTCAATTTGCAGAAGTACAATTTTGGCGAAAGGGCAGTCCTCATGAATTTCGCTAAGGTCTTTGCCGAAGAGCCGCACGCTGTTGTCAAATTCAAACGAACTGCTGACAATGGTAGTGCTCACGCAGGGCTTCTGGCTTCCTCCCAGCTCGTAAGCCGTGTCCCGCAGGAGCAGAACGGAGTTTTTGTCCCCCTCTTTAAGAGGGGATTTTTCATACTGAAAAGTTTTGCCGTTTTGCGGCAGAAGCCCGAATATCTGGTTTATAAAGCCGTCATACAGAGTCATTAAAGTTTTCTGTCCTTTTCAAGATTGTCATAGTGCTTTCCGAGCGCTTCATAAACCTTTCTGACAAGCTTCATATCTAGGTTGAAATAGTAAATCGCAAAAGTGAGCAGAAACAACGCCAAAAGAACAATCAAAATTATAATAAGTGCCTTTAACATTTATGCCATTCCTTTCTGCCTTGCGTATTCCGCGGCGCCGAGAGCGCCCATAAGCTGCGGGTCAATGTCAAGGTCAACAACTTTTATTTTAAGCACATGCTCAATGGCTTTTTTAAGTCCCTCGTTTTTGGCGCAGCCGCCCGTAAGGGTAATGCTGTCGGTTGCTCCTGCTTTTTTCGCCATTACAAAACATCTTTTGGCAACGGCAAGCTGTATTCCGGCGGCAATTTCGTCCATCGGTTTTCCCTCGCCCACAAGCGATATTACTTCGCTTTCGGCAAAAACCGTGCATTGAGCGGTAATGGGAATAGTGTTCTTGGCGGTGAGCGAGAGCTTGCAGAATTCGGGCAGACTCATTTCAAAAGCGTTCGCCATCGCCTCAAAAAATCTTCCCGTACCCGCCGCGCATTTGTCGTTCATAGCAAAGTTTTTAACGGTGCCGTCTTTGTCAATGGCAATTCCCTTAACATCCTGACCGCCGATGTCTATAATCGCTTTTACTTCCGGGTTTGTAACATGAACGCCCATGGCGTGACAGCTTATTTCGCTTATGTTCTCATCTGCAAAGGGAACCTTGTTTCTGCCGTAGCCGGTACCTATAAGGTAGGCGAGGTCCTCAGCCGAGTTAAGACTTTCAACCTTGCCTATTGCCTCATCAAGAGCAAGCTCGGCGCTTTTTACCGGGTTTATTTTGCTTCTTACGGTAGCGTCCGCGACCATTTTGCCGTTTTCATCTAAAATTACACATTTTGCGTAGGTCGAGCCTACATCGCATCCGCCGAAATATTTCATATATATCAAGCACCTTTCTGTTTAAAACCTGTAAATTACCATGCCATGGTATCGTCAAAGTCCACAAGGGTGGGGTCAACCGGCTCTTCCTGCAATACGGTTGTCATATACTTGTTTATCTGTTCGCGCATATCTCTTCGCGAAATGGTGCGCGGGTCCATAAGGTCCTGCTGTACCCAGATAAAGTTTATGTTGCGCTCCCTTGCCTGGTCGTCAAAAATGCCCACAAGTCCGTCCATTCCCTTGCAGGAAATCTGGTCATACATAATAACCGTGTCGGCATTGAATTCATCGCATATTCTCCAAAGCTCGTCAACAACATTCTGGTATCCGCCCTTTGTGTGCTTTCTCATTGTTGTGCGCTGAAGAGTTTTCGCGTAGGTGGCAAGCGAGTTGTCCTTGTTTTCGGTGTCATACATTATGTAGGAAATCATGGTTTCCATATCCATAACAACATTTATGCCCCAGCAGTTTTCAAGCCAGTTTGCAAGGCTTGTGTAGTAGTTTGCCGGACATGACCACACTATCGCGCGGTGGCGCATCTCTTTTGAGCAGGGAGTTTTTTTCTCATACGCCTTTAACATTATTTTGTTTACTTTCTCATCGGTTTTGAGAAAGCGCTTGTCAAATCCGCCCGAAAGGTGGAAATAGAACAGCCTGTAAAGCCAGAATGTTGCGCCTGTCATCTGCGGATAGTCTGTTTTGTTTATATCCCATTTCTGAAGCTCATATTCAAGCTGTTTGTTATAGGTCTTCATAGCCGAAAAATAAGCGTCCCAGTCAAATGTTTCGCCCGTCTGCTCCTCAATAAACTTGATGCAGGATTTTACCTCGTCAACGGCGTAGGTCTGAACCTCCTCCTCGGTGTATCTCAGCGGAACATTCACAACATGCGAGGGCAGGTTGAATCTTCTGTCAATGTACGAGGAGTTCATTATAGAGCCGTCGCAGGGCATGTTGCAGGATAAAAAGCATTTGCCGAACATGGGGTAGTCGTCGTTTATGGCGACTCCCGCCTCAGCCGAGGGCAGGGGACACACATCTGCGGGCACTCCGTAGCTTTCGGTAAGGTCAAGGTAGGGGGGAGTAATGTGCTGGTCAACCATTGAGGAAAGGAAAATCGGAATCGTCTGTACGGGCACGCCGTAAAGATTCGGAAATCCCGCCATTATTTCAAAGGAAAACAGTTCGTCCATGCACACCGTCTTGTCCGAGAGCTTCGACTTTTTGTGAAAATGCTTGTCATTTTCAAAAAGTATGTTAATCATATCGGTTGTGTGCTTAATCATGGCGTTAAAGTGAAGATGCGTCATTTTAAGCTGAGGGCCGCGCAGACCCTCGGTGTGACGGTCAATCCATGAGGGAGCTGAAAGATAGCTCGCCATCCAGCGGTAGCTCCAAAGTCCCCTAAGGGTGGAAACAGGCGCTTTTAGCACCATAACAATCATATCTTTCCAGGTTATCAGCCAGCGGTAATAATCGTAAAGGGTGTCGCCAATGCCTCTGTATTCCCTGTGCTTTAATATGCCGGTTTTGTCCTTGTGCAGTTTTCCGAGATTTTTCGGAGTGTTTGAAAGAATACTCATCGCTCACCCTCCTTTGCTTTCTGAATTTTTTTAATTTCAAGACTCTCAACAAAAGCCTGAACTCTTGTGCGAAGCTGTCCTGAGGCGCTGGCGGTGTACTGCCTGTCAACGGTGACCGAGGGAATACCGAAATCGTTTGTGATAATGTGCGAGGCGAGAGCGCGCTCGTATCCCCAGAACTCGCAGAACTTAATCTGCTCGTAAATTACACCGTCCGCCTTGTATTCCTCAACAAGGCGCTTAACATAATCTCTTCTGCCGTGTACCTTTTCGCGGCTCATATAGCGCGGACACTGACAGGTTTTCATATAATGCAGAACAATCTGTTCAAGCACATCGTCGGTATCGTTAAGTATTATTTCCTCTCTTCCGGGAAGCGAGCCGAAGCAGTATCTGTCCGCCACAACCAGCGCTCCGCTTTCCTCAATCAGCTTTGTAAAGTCCGGGTCGTCCATTTCCGAACCCACAACAACAACCTTTGCCCGGTAGCTTCTTTTTTCGTCGGGCACGCGGGTTTTAAGCTCCTCTGCCGTTTCGCGCAGCTTGTCGATTATAAGATATTTGGGGCAGCAGTATGTAATAAGGTTGAGTATGTGAAACTCATATCCGGTTATTCTCGGATTTTCCTCTTTGCGGTATTCGCCGATTTCGGTAATAAGGCGGCATACCTCGTTGTGCTCCTCAACCGCCTTTCTCAGCGCGTCATCGCTTGTGTCCGTGCCGTAAACCTCTTTGAGCCGGTCAAGCACCTTTATGCGCATCTGGTTCGCGTAGTGCTTAACCGTGTGCGGCTCGATTTTAAAGGGAATGTCGGCTATTGAAACAAAAAACTTGTCGTTCTCAACTAAGTTCAGAAGCTCAAAATGCTCATAGGCGCGGTTCATTTCCGAGCAGGACTCCGAACCCATCAAAGCCGACAAAAAGTTGTAGCCGCCCTCAATCGCCCTTTCGAGAATCGCCTTTGAAAAACCGCACAGATATGAGCTCATATAGTATGTGGCTATGTCCATAGAGCCGGTTCTCGGCGCGCGCAGCCTTACCGAAAAGCAGTTGTCAACATTTAAAAGCACTTCGGGAATATGGTAGCAGGTATATCCAATCGCCTTGTTTGAGTCCGCTATAGCCTGTGTAACCAAATCGTTTTTTGCTTCCTGCAACAGATTTTCAAAATAAATCAAGTGTTTTAAGTCTTTCATTACAGCACCCCGATTTTTTCAAGAGCCTCTTTCGTACCCTTAACTACATTTGAATCGGACGGAAGGTTGAAAATGTTTTCTCCCTGAATGTCAAACATTGAAAGATTTTTGTCCTCGGGAATACAGCTTAAAATCTCAATGCCGTCGGTGTCGATATATTTTTTGAGCGACAAATCCGCCATACGGTTTACCACAACGCCGATTTTTTCATACATAACAAGATCGTCGGCAACCTTTTTGATTGTGCTTATAACCTGACAGCCTTTTTTGCTGGGGTCGGTGATAAGCAAAAGGTGAGTTACCTTTTCCATAACCCGGCGGTTAATCTGCTCAATTCCCGCTTCGCCGTCAATCACAACATAGTCAAACTCGTCTGAGAGAATAGCTATAACCTCTTTAAGATAAGAGTTAATCTTGCAGTAGCAGCCGGCGGTTTCCGGCCTGCCAACGGCTATAAACGAAAATCCGTTCGTTTCAACCAGAGCGTCAAAAATACGGTATTTAGCCTCGCCCAAAAGCTCAACGGCGTTCTTTGTGTCTCCGTCCTCAACCGACGCTATAATTTCCTTTCTTATATCGTCAATAGTCATTTTAACATCAATGCCCAGCGCCGTTGAAAGTCCAACGGCAGGGTCGGCGTCAATCGCCAGAATTTTCTTGTCGGGATACTTCTCGGTAAGACAGCGCACAATCGTTGCCGAAACAGATGTTTTTCCGACTCCGCCTTTGCCTGCAACCGCTATAATTTTTGATTTACTCATAATTTCACCACCGTAAATAATTATATAATATCAGTTTCCAAAATTCAACAAAAATCGAAAACGGAGCTTTCATTTTCCGGCGGATTAAGCAGTAAAATTTAATATAAAAAGGGGAGACGGCACTATTAAAATGAAAAACATAGCTTTATTATAAATTAAGACAATAATCAGATACTGACCGGCAAAAAAATGCAGCGAAAAAGGCGCCCTGCAAGGCGCCTTTAAGTTTCAGCGGTATTTACGGCTTTTGCGTGATATTTCTTTTGCGCATATCAGTATTCCTGCCAGAAGAACAAGCGGAAAAAGCGTGCCGGCAAGTATTCCGCCTTTTAAATTTCCGCCCATGGCGTCAGAAACAAGCCCAACCAGCGTAGGACCGGAGCAGCAGCCCAAATCTCCGCCCAGAGCGAGCAGCGCAAACATGGCGGTGCCGCCTTTCGGCAGAACAGATGAAGCCTTGCTTATCGTGCCGGGCCACATAATGCCGACCGAAAGACCGCATAAGGCGCAGGAAATCAGGCTTAGCTGAGGAATTTTCAGAAGCGCCACGCCGAGATAAGCGGCAGCGCACAGCAGACAGCTGTATATCATAAAACGGTCTAAATTTATACGGTCGCCGAATTTGCCGTAAAACAGCCGCGAAAGTCCCATCAGTACGGCAAACGCCATAGGGCCTGCCAGGTCGCCGAGCGTTTTTGAAATTCCCAGTCCCTGTTCCGCGAGAGCCGAAGCCCATTGACTTACCGACTGCTCGCCGGCTCCGGCGCACATCATCATAATAAATAAAAGCCAGAAAATCTTTTGCCGGAATAATTCAAAGAGCTTCATTCCGGATTCACCGTCTTTAATCAGCGGAGCTATCGGAACTTTCAAAAAAACTACGGCGTTGCAAACGGGGAGCAAAGCCCATATTGCCGCCGCGTATTTCCAGTTTCCAATACCGAAAGCCTGAAAAAACAAGGTGGATAAAAGCACAACTCCCGCCTGACCCCAGCAGTAGAACGAATGAAGCAGACTCATAGTCTTTTCCTTGTTGTCAGAGGGACACGCTTCAACTACGGGGCTGACAAGCACTTCCAGCAGACCGCCGCCTATCGCGTAAATCATTACGGAAATTAAAATTCCGAAAAAAGAAGAGGGCAAAACTTCCGGCAGTACCGTCAGCATAAAAAGTCCCAGAGCCGACATTCCGTGCGCAAGCACCATTGACGCGCGGTAGCCGATTTTGTCAATAAACCCGACAGAAATTAAATCGACCACAAGCTGCACGCCGAAATTAAATGTTACAAGAGATGTGATTTGGGCTAACGATATGCTGTACGCCGTTTGAAAATGGAGAAAAAGCAGAGGCGTAAAATTGTTGACAACCGCCTGAACTATATAGCCTGTAAAACAGGCGGTAACTGTTTTTGAGTACGGATTTTTCATAATTCAATAAAACTCCCTGCCGCCGGTCCTTTTTCGCGTGCTTTTCAAATTCACAGCCGCGCGTAAAATTTGGGTAATATATGAATTTAGCGGCAAAAACCAAAGAATAAATTAAATTATAATTTATATTTCCGCTCTTTGCAATATAAAATCGTCTCCTTGTCAAAAAATCAGCACAAAAGCATCTTGATTTAGGTACATAAACAGCGCTTTGCGAGAAAAACCCGTTCGCAGGACTGATTTTTTACGCGCAGCCTCACATGGGTCAGAGGCTCTTGTCTGTAAATCAAAAATCCCCGTAAGGAAGCGGTATTACATGTTTTTTATCTGCGCAGCTCAGCTTTTTCTGACTTGCATTTTTATTTAAAAATATGAAAAAATGCTTAAAAATAAGCAAAGTGCAAATATAAATTTAAAACAAAAAAAGTCTCACAAATGGCTTAAAACCAAGCATTTGCGAGACTTTTTAAGTGGCAGGGGCTTCAAGGACTTGACCGTCTGCTGCGGCTTCGCCTTGCATACTTACCGCTCGGCGACCGAAATTCTCACGAATTTCAGTACCCGCCTTGCGCTCTGCGCTAAAAACAGTTCACCGAACTGTTTTCTTAACGCGCAGACCCTCACGGGTTCAAGTCCTTTTTATCTCTAACGAAAAACGCACCCGTCACAAAAGTGACAGATGCGTTTTTGGCAGAGCGGATGCAGTTAAATCCGAACTTAAATCTGAATTTTCGATTTCACTCAGGCTGACGGTTTCAGAGCCGTCCTTATAGTTAAAGGTTATCACCATTTTATCATCATACAGATATATCGTGTTGATAAAACTATCTATCAGTCTGCGCTTATGGTCTAAACGGCGAGTATTGTATTTACGGAAACGATGGAACCAAAAGAGAATTTGGTCTTTTGTAAGCAACGGCTTTGACATTTCCTCTTTAATGATTTGAACAGAGATATCACTCTTTTGCTTTTCCAAATCTTCAAGGCGTTGCTTGGTAGACGGAGTAACGATACCTTGCTGAATGGCATTAAGAAGATTATCAATACCTCTTTGAATATCAGCGTACTGTTTTCTGAGCATCGGCAAAACAGTGTTTTCTTTGCCTTGGATTTCCATTATGGTATCGGCAATCTTTTCAAGGAGAGCATTATCAAAAAGCACCTTTTCAATTTGCTTTACAACAAGGTCTTCTATCCAATCCTTCTTTACGGTTTTCTTATCGCAACCGATGTGTTTTTTAACACCAACACATTTGTAATAACGATATACCGTTGAAGTCTTGCTCGTTCCGCTTTCGCCGACCATAAAACACTCGCATTTACCGCAACGCAGTTTTGTGGTAAGCAAATATTCGTCTTCTGCTTTGTGTTTTGCCGGAGCCTTTTTATTCGAAGCCATACGGCGTTGCACACGATCAAATAACTCATCAGGAATGATAGCGGGAATACCGTGCGGATGAACAATCTCACGATATTTGAACTCACCGATATAACGGCGGTTTTTAAGCATTCGAGTAACCATATCAACACCGATTTTGTCACCGAATGCAGAGCGTAGTCCTTTAGCATTCATTTCTTGTGCAATCTCGGTCATAGAAGCACCCTCAGCATAACGTTTAAAGGCTTCCAGAACGGTAGGCGCAACCAAAGGATCTATCTGAAAATGTTGTTCACTATCAATGGTGTATCCTAACGGTAAAGTGCCGCCGTTGAATTTGCATTTATAAGCATTTTCGGTAAGACCACGAACAACCTTTTCGGAAAGCTCGGCAGAGTAATATTCCGCCATGCCTTCAAGCACTGCTTCCATAAGGATGCCTTCCGAACCTTCGGAAATCTTTTCGGTAGCGGATATAACTTTAACTCCATTTTTACGGAGTGCAGCTTTATAATGAGCAGAGTCATAACGATCACGGGCAAAGCGGTCGAGTTTCCATACAATGATAAGCTCAAACTTTTTGCTCGCACTATCTTTTATCATTTTCTGAAAGTCAGGACGGTTATCCGTTCTGGCAGAGAAAGCACGGTCAATATATGTACCAACGATTTGAATATCGTTCTTTTCAGCAAAAGCCTTGCACTCGCGCAACTGACCTTCAATAGACTCTTCGCGCTGATTATCCGATGAGTATCGAGCATATATTACAGCGGTCATTGTACCACCTCCAACAACTTATTTATTTCTTTTGGATTTTTTCTTGCTATACATACCCAACAAAGCAAAAACTTGATTTGCCACATCCTTATTCTCTCTGTTGTCTTGTGTAGTAGGCTCAACATCGTATGGCGAGAATAATGAATTTGATAATATCATCAATAAATCAGCCGCTTCAAACAATTTCTTTTTTGATGGAATGCCAATTTTTATCCAAGACAATGTTTCGATGTAACCTTTTAATTCACAAGACAGATTGCGTATTTTGTCAGATACTTCTGAATATTCTTCTCTATCACTCATAGTAGAATGTGCAGCATCGATTATATTGGTATATATTCTTGAGTAAAATGTAAGTGTAACAGCAACATCGTGTTTGATTGCTTTAAATTTTTGCAATGGAGTCAGCCAAACGGTTTGAAGAATTTCACCTATAATATACACCAAAACACCACTTACTACGGTTATCAGAATCGTAATTAAATTTTCCATAAATTAATCCCTTCTTAAAATCATTCCTCTGCTTGTCCGCTGTTTACCCAAGCATCAACTTCGGAAAGTTTAAATTTCCATTTCTTGCCGACTTTATGTGCCGGCATACCTTTATTCGCAATCCATTTCAGCGCAGAATCACGGCTAATACCGAGATATTTACAGATCTCAGGCATTGAGTAATATCTATCTTCAAAATCGGCCATATTTACACCTCTTTTAGTTTTTCTTGATTATACCATACAACTGTGGATTAGTAAAGTTAATTGTCGGTTATTGTATGGTATAAATTTTGAATTTTGTATGGTATAAATTTTGAATTTCGTATTGTGGAGAATAACAAAATATGCTATAATATTTAAAATATACAAAGGGGATTTATTATGACACACGTTTTTATTGTTGATACAAAGACTTTTAAATATCATCTTGAATATATGTTTGCAGGAACGGGTGCTTCTTGTGATGCACCATTTCTGGAGGATATCAATTACCAAAACCCAAAGAAAAAGAAAGATGGCGTACCTGCTACTTCTGAAAAAAATATTGTAGCAATGATTGCGGATATTTCACGAGTTAGATCTAATGACAAAATTGTTTTCTATCTTCAAGGAAATAATGGCAAAGGAAAGTTTTACGGCGTTTTTAAAGCTGTTGGAGAACCCTTTTACGATTCAAATAGCAATAATTATCTTTCGTTAGAAATGGGGAAAGATTTGAATCTACGCATTAGGATCGAACCGGATGAAGTTTATGCAAATGGAGTTTCTGAACACAAAGCTTTAGACCTTTTGGATGGAATTAATCATCCAAGCGAAATGTGTTGGAGTCTTATTTACAGAAAACTCAAAGGTAATCGCGGTTGTACTATGATTACTGACTATGAAGCTGAAAAGCTAATTCAAAAAATAAGAACAGAGAATTCAAATGCTGCTTTGGAAGGGACTTCATTTACTTATGATATAATTCAAGAGAAAATCGTTCCTATTGACGAAACTGCTCTATATGAAGGCGAAACAAAAACGGTATCAATTAAGGACAGGTTGCTGGTTAAATATCATCGCGGGAATGCATTCGAATCACATTTACAAGCATATGTTGTTCAAAATTGTTTAGCGGAACCATTGTGCAATCTCCTACATATTGACACTGAAAAAGCCACTTGGATCGGCAATGAAGTTTCTTGCGGTGTGGGAATGCAAAGAATTGATGTTGTTACAGTTCAGGAAGATAATCGTTCTGTAAGAATTAATATAATTGAACTAAAAGACGAAGAACCATACGATAGCATAATTACATATCAGTTGCCTTGGTATATTGATTGGCTAAAGAATTATTGGTGTCCCTTATATACCGGCAAAGAAATAACGATTTATCCTATTGTTATAGCTAAGAAAACAAATGATAGAAGTCGAGAAAGATTTCATAATTTATCTAATACTCTTGTATATCCAACGCAAGATGATATTTCTGTTTCTGCGGTAGAGTATATAGCGTTTGATATTGATGAAGATATTTCCTTTGAAAAAGTTTTCTAAAAATGCTGGATATATAAAAGCAGATGTGATATAATCAAAGACGAAAGTGAAGTGAGGACATGAATTATATAGGTTCAAAGTATTCGCTTATGGACTTTCTTACTGAAACAATATCAACTGTTGCTGGAACTAACACTAACAAGGTGTTTGCTGATCTGTTTGCAGGGACGGGTGTGGTAGGAAAAACATTCAAAGAAAGGGGCTATCGAGTTTTATCAAATGATATTCAATATTACAGTTATGTAATGAATAAGCATTTGATTGAAAATGTTCCTCCCCTTGAAGTAAGAATTCTTGAACACCTTAACACCTTGAAAGGTACAGAAGGGTTTATTTATAAAAACTATTGTGCTGGTTCCGGAAGCGGAAGAAATTATTTCACCGATGAAAATGGCAAGAAATGCGATTCAATTAGAATAGAGTTAGAACGACTTAAGAATTGCGGAGATATTGATGAAGCTCAGTACTATTATCTTCTCGCAAGTCTTATTAACTCAATTGACAAATATGCTAACACGGCATCGGTATATGGTGCATTCCTAAAACAGATTAAAAAATCGGCAGCAAAAGAATTTGAGTTAGAACTACTCCCTATCATTGATGGCGATAAATCAAGCAAAGCATATAACGAGAATATCTCTGATCTAATCAAAACAATTGGTGGTGATATACTATACTTGGATCCGCCGTATAATGCACGACAATATTGTGCTAACTATCATGTTCTCGAAACCATAGCAAGATATGATTCACCCGAACTTAAAGGTAAAACCGGATTACGTGATTATAGTAAGCAAAAAAGCGATTTCTGTTCACCAAGAACGGTTGTAGATGCCTTCGATGACGTAATAAGAAACGCAAACTTCGAGTACATATTCTTAAGTTACAACAATGAAGGCTTAATGCCTTTCGAAACGATTCGAGAAGTAATGCAAAGATATGGCGAATATGAAATGTTCTCGACCGACTATCGAAGGTTCAAAGCTGACACGGATGAAAATAGAAACCATAAAAGTGATAAAACCGTGGAATATCTACATTGTTTGATAAAAAAGTGACTTCATCTTGTGAAGTCACTTTTTTTTTGTTATAATTATCTCATCTAAAAATTAAGGTGGGATATTTTATGAACCCGTTTAAAGAAGGTAGTAACCAATATAAAGATTTTGAAACTATGTCTGATTGTAAATGGCATTGCTCCAAGTGCGAATTATTAAGTGGCCAAGCAAAGACTTGGCAAGTTTGGCGTCAGGAAAAAGGCATTCAGCTTGACCAAGACGAAAGTGGTAATTGGTATAAGATGATCTTATGCCCTAATTGCGGCATTAAAACTGTGCATAGGAAACTTAAATCGACCGAAATTGTTACTGAAAATCTTAAAGCAAGAACAGGCATTCCTGCCAAAGTTGCCAAAAGAGCAAAAGAATTGTTTGGTTGTGTGGATGAATACTCAATGAGAACTGAAGCTGCAAAGGTTTTAGAGATTGACCATAGAACACCTCAGGTGCGTTGGACCACAAACGAAGATGATAATTCTAATTTAACTGATGAGCAAATTAAAGCTAAATTTATGCTTTTAACAAGCCCTAACAACCTCTTAAAGTCTCGAGTTTGCGAGGAATGTGTAAAAACCAACAAACGCGGTAAAGGTTATAAAGAGATTGAATTTTGGTATGTTGGTGATGAGAATTATTCAGACGATATCGGTTGTGTCGGTTGTTTTTGGCATAATCCTTCAAAGTGGCGCAAAGAACTCAATAAGAAGATAAAGGAAAAGTAATCTATGGCTCGTTATAATGATTTGGACATGAACAACTGGAAGGAATATGAGGATATTCTTACTGATTCTCTTTGGATATTCGACAAAAGAGATAAGTCCGGTGTTCATAATGCTTCCTATCACGGCAACTTTGTTCCTCAAATTCCAAATCAACTGTTCAGAAGATACACGAAAAAAGGCGATTGGATTCTTGACCCGTTTGCCGGTGGCGGAACATCTTTAATTGAGGCGCAAAGATTAGGTAGAAATGCCATTGGAATTGAGCTTCAGGAAGATGTCGCCAAAGCAGCTCACGATTTGGTAGAGCAAGAGAAAACAAAAGATTTCAAAGGAACAATTATTGTAGGTGATAGCAGAACGGCTAATATAGAAGATCGTTTGCATCATTTCGGGATTGATAAGGTACAGTTTGTAATCTATCATCCGCCGTACTGGGATATTATCAAGTTTAGTGACAACGAAAAAGATTTGTCGAACTGTGGCTCTCTTGAAGAATTTAATCAATCCTTTGGTGAAGTTATAGATAACACATCAAAGTATTTAGAAAAGAACAGATATTGTGCTTGTGTCATCGGTGATAAATATGCTAACAGCGAGATTGTACCTTTGGGATTCTATTGTATGAATTTGTTCTTGTCTCGCGGTTTTAAGTTGAAGGCTATATTGGTCAAAAATTTTGAAGATACCAAAGGCAAGTCAAATCAAAAAGCTATTTGGCGTTATCGCGCATTAGCAAGTGATTTTTATCTGTTCAAGCATGAATATATTTTTGTGTTCAAGAAAGTGAAGAAGTAATTCATTTGCAAACAAAAATAAGTTTAAAGAAAGGAATGATTAAGTGGCAGTTCATATATCTAAAGTATTTGATACTTTAAAAACAAGGTTTTTACCTTTATTATCAAAAGTTGTAAAAACCATTGCTTATAAAATAATACCAAAAATCGCTATGATATTATTTTTTATCATACCATTTCTCTTTGATGTACTTCCGCTTAAAATCGCATATATTATATGGATTCCTTCTTTGATTGTTTTCATCATCGATAGTGTTTTGCTATATATTAAGGGGAAAAATAAGCCGGAAGAATTTAAGCCTCATGATATTTTTATGAGGGGTATGTCTGCAGTGGCACTGTATTTCTTTATTAGTGCTTTTATAACAAACTATTATGATGTCAATTATTCTTGGTGGTGGATAAGCGCTATTACAACTGCTATTGCAGTACCTATTACGCTTTGCAATTCGTGGAAATATGCCGAAATCAAAAATGCATATACGGTCGAGCAAAAAAAGACAACGAGAATTAATTTAATAAAATACATTTTGTTTTATTGGTTAGCAGATGCGCTTTACATATCAATATTTTCACACTCTTTATTATGGCAATTTATTACCGGCGGTTTATGTATGGTAATAATATTTACAAACCTTTCAAACCTTGTTATCTCAAGGAAAGTTGTAAGCAAGGTTGCAATGCTTCACGATTTTGTTGCCGGAATTGCCATCACCATATATTTAATTTATATTATTCCTAATCCATCTCTTCAAAATATAGTTCTAATAATTGCGAGCGCATTATTTGGTGGATTGATTACACTCGTAGGTGTTGCCTGGACTATTAAAGATGGGCATAGGCGTGAAGCAGAATCAAAGCGTCTTGAAAAAATTCCTTATCTTGAAGTTGAATTTGGTAAGTGGATGTTAAAAGAAGAACGTGGCAGCGATTTGCCTAATTTATGGCTTACGATAACTCGTTCGGAAAATGATTCCTGTTCATCCTTAGGAACAAGTTTAGAGATTCACAATATTGGTCTTGGAATGGCTACTGATTTGAAATGCAAATGGGTTTCTGGTGAAATAACCGATGATAAACTTTTACCTGTAAGCATTTTAAAATGTGATGCTTCATGTAAATTAAGTATTATAACGACAGCGAATTTACCGGAAAAAGAAACATATTGCACTGAAAGTTCGCTTATTTTTATGTATAAAGATCTTCTCGAAAATCAATATAATCAGGAATTAAACATTACATTTGAAGTGCATCGAAAATATACGACTATTATTTCATATAAAATCAACGCACCAAAACACATAAACTTGAATGATTAACAAATTATCTATTGGCGGCAAGGACGAAAATCCTTGTTGCTTTAATATTTGTTATAAAAATCTCTGGACTTGTGAAAGGTGTTGTGGTATATGTTTGTGTTGCAAAAAAGGAGGTGCAACGCACATGACAACACTTGAAGATTTATATTATGGCAACATCAGTCCGCACGAAAGGTATATTAAGCGAGGAACGAGAGTGGATAAACTCGTCAAGCTGATATGCAAAAACGAGGAAGAACTGAATTCGGGACTCACAGAGAAGCAAAAAGAAACCTTTGAGAAGTTCAAGGACTGCACAAGCGAACTGTCTTGTATCACCGAGCGCGAGGCATTCAGTTCAGGATTTATCCTTGCCACTCGCATAATGGTGGAAGTGATGCAAGGCTTGGAGGAGGTCGAGGATATATGAAGAAAATCATTATCCTTCTTCTCTGCTGTGGGGTACTCATCGGTATGGTGGGATGCGGTGGCAACACCGCACCACCGCCTACCGAGAGTCAGCCGACAATGGTATCGGAAATGGTAATAACAGAAACACCTACTGAAACAACACCGCCTGTGGCGGCGGTAAAGCCGACAGAGAAAGAAAAAGAGCCTATCTCGATTGAGAGCGTGGATCAGGCAACCAAGCCGACTGTGACCGCCACAGAGCCTACAATAACGGCAAAGCCGAAGGATGAACCCAAGCCTACAACATCCCAAAAACCGACAGGGTTATTGGCGGCGGAAAATACCGATAAAAACAGTTGCATCACTATAGTGGAATCGGACGATCCGCCTACGGAAGAAATCATAATACCGCCAAAGCCGAGTGCTGATATAGTGGCACAGAAGGTCGCTGAGTACATAAATCAGTTCCGCACCGAGCAGGGTGATGGTACCGCAACGATCATCCCCGGACTGACAGAATACTGTAAATACCGATGCACACAGCTTAAAACAAATTTTGCCCACGATACCACCGACCAACGAGCAGCCGCCGAAGCTCTACAGTACGGCGAATATGTTGACTGGTCACTATACGGAATCGAAGGCGAAGAAAATTATTATACCGCCAATGTGCGCGAAGCCATCGGCAAAGGCAATTGGGGTGGCACCGCTGATGAGATAGCCTACTCCATAGCCAACGGTTTCAGGAACAGCAAAGGACACTGGACGTATGTCGGCAGTCCCAAGTACACGTACATGGCAGTCGGCTTAATGTATGACGGATATTATTGGTACGTCTGCGTATGCATGGACTCTGAAAATACAGACTTAAAATAAGCATAAAAATACCCACAGGATGCGGCGGTTCAACACGGAACTCTGCCACAACATCCGGTGGGTAATTTTTTTATTTGCCTTTGTATCCGTTTGTTTTATTCGAAACGGCCTACGGGTCGATAAAACTATTTCTGTTCGATTGTACGGGCCTTAATCGTTCACCTCAATGATTTTTAATGCTTCTTCCGCTGTTAATTCGCCTTTGAGGTATTTAGTTCGTGCTTCTGCTGCAGGTTCTCGCCACTCTAAATATTTTTCAAAGGATATACCTTTCGGAAGTTGGTCAAGCGAATAATATGCGCGTTCGTATCGTTTATACATTTTGTGCTTGGTGCGGTCATAGGCTTTCAAAACCGGATCTGTATCTACAGCGTTTTTATGCATAATTGCGGGTGCGATCTCTTTGCAGGTCTTTCCGCCCTTCATAACTCTATCGCAATACAGTGTTGGTTTTCTTGTCTTTGGAATAAAGTACTGTCCGCAACAATGACATCGGGCAACATTGGGTTCGGAGTTCAGATAGTTCATTAAAAGGAACTGGAAATAACTTTTTGTGGAACGGAAACGGTATTCCATTTCAAGAGTATTGGTAAAAGTATAGCTTTGTGCAAATGCGCCTTGAGCAAGGTTGGCATATTTATCTTCAAAATCTAAGGGAACACCATGTGACAGATCTTCCAAAACTTCTCGCAGCTGAATATAAAAGTGTACCGGCTCGGCAATTTGTTCGCAGATCGACTTTTTTGTTAGATAGACATACATCGGCGTTCCATCATCTTCTTTGGTGTGATCCAAAAGGTCAAATCGTAACAATGCGCCGAGTGCCGGGTATACCGCTTCGATATCGTAGACCAATTCGTTGGCTTCAGTTAAAAGTTCATCAAAGGTATCCAAATAGACAGTACCGTAATTTTCGGGATTGCCATCATCTTCTGTTTTTTCTGACAGGTCTTCAATCTTAATCAAAGAATCAACATAAGTGTTGTAGTCAAGCTCGGCATACCATATCAGTTCTGCACCGATAGTCGTTTCATCAAGCACAGTCTCGCTCTTGTTCGTAACAAGGGTTCTTTTTATTTTACCGCCTTTTTGTAATGTTACATAAAGTCCCGGTGTTCTTTTCATTTGGCAATCCCTCCTTTGTCTTAAATTAAACTTTTGATTTTTTTGAAAGTTCACTCGTTCATTTAGAAATTGACTTTTGTTATTTACAATTATGTCACAGACAGGCGAAAAAGAAAAGCCTGTCCTTACAATTGAATGACCTACCGATAAGATATGCGGAGGTGGCCTTTGGCGATGACAGCAGTTTGCGGGAACTGTGCTGAGAGAGAAAGATGCACTGCGGTGTGTTCTGAAAGGACTCGGCGAGCGAAGGATCGTCTTCAACACTACACGGTCAAGAAAAGAGCGTAGGAACAACGTCGGGTGAACAGGCTTAAATCTGCGGTGAAGCGAGGAAGGCTTATGAACTTTCTCTCATAGGCAACAGTCGCCATCTGCAGTTGTGGGTGCGCCACTCCTTTAAGTTGCTGTGCTCGCAGTGGGAACAAAAAAGTGTTCCTGCGCAATATGAATACTGCCCCCACTTTTTCGGGAGCAGTAAAAAATAAACTTATGAAAGGTGGGATGTATATGATTGTTCCAACTGAAACCCCGATACAAAAATCTACAGAAAGGAAAGAAAAAATGACAACCGAAAAAACACTATCCCTTGTTCGAATGTCGGATGTGCATTTTCAAGAAGTCAAATGGCTTTGGAAACCGTATATCCCATTTGGAAAACTGACCATCATCCAAGGGGATCCCGGCGAAGGTAAAACAACCTTTGCTCTACGGCTCGCCGCCGCTTGTTCTTCGGGCGTGGCTCTACCCGGTATGGAAATCGCAGAACCCTTCAATGTGATTTATCAAACCGCAGAGGATGGGCTCGGCGACACCATCAAGCCAAGACTCATCGAAGCCGGTGCCGATGAAAACCGAGTGCTAAATATCTGTGAAGACACCGATCCTCTTTCTTTGTCGGATGAAAGAATTGAACAAGCCATCAGGCAGACGAATGCAGGACTTATGATCCTCGATCCGATTCAAGGTTATATCGGTGAGCGTATTGATATTAACCGTGCTAACGAAATCCGCACAATTCTCAAAAAGGTCTCCGCCGTTGCCGAGCGTACAGGATGCACCATTATTATGGTCGATCACCTAAACAAAGCGCAAGGTTCAAGCAGTGTCTACCGAGGTCTTGGCTCAATAGACTTCCGTGCAGCCGCAAGAAGTGTTCTGCTTGTGGGAAGGCTTCGCAAAGAACCGAATGTCCGTGTGATTGTTCACGATAAGTCTTCGTTGGCACCCGAAGGAAAATCCATTGCTTTTAACCTTGGTAACGAGGACGGATTTTATTGGCTTGACGGTTACAGTGAAATATCCGCCGAAGAACTGCTCTGTGGTTTTTCTGCCGAAACCAAAACGGCGGTAGCGGAAGAATTGATCCGCAGTATGTTAGCTGACGGTAAAGAAGTTACGGCAGAGGAAATATTCCGAACAGCCGCCAACAAAAACATTTCACAGCGTACCGTTAATGAAGCTAAGAAAAACATTACCGGGATCAAAAGCCGAAAGGTCGGTAAAAACTGGGTGTGGTCACTCACCAAGTAAAGATTGCAACAATGCAGAGTGTCCTATCTGCATTGTTAAAAATAGATGACAATGGGAGTCCTTTGCATTGTTGCATTCTTCTTTTTCTGCCGTATTAATTACAGCAGTAACTATCGGTATGGCGTTTATTGCGAGTTTCGCCTTTGTGTTACGACCACCTTATCGGTGGCCACACAAAAGGCGGTCGGGCTAAGCCCATACCCCTATAAATTTTTCAGAAAGGACGGTTACAATGAAAACAAGAACCGAAATATTAAAATTCAGGGTAACATCTGAAGAAAAAGAAATCATCACCCACAAGGCACTATCCTCATACAGACTTGTCAGTCAGTATCTGCGTGACTGTGCCTTGGAAAAAGAAATCACCGTAATAAACGGTGCGGATAATGTTGCCGAAGAGCTCAGGCACATCGGTAATAATATAAATCAAATCGCCCGCGCGGTTAATGCAGGTTTCGTTACCGAAGCAAACCTTACGGAAACAAGAGAGGAGTTGAAAGCGATATGGCAATCGTTAAATTCGTTACTTCGGATTGCCCGATGAATAATATCTTCCCTTATGTTATGAGGAAAGAGGCAACCGAGCAAAGACTCATAAGCGGCATTGAATGTTCACCCGATACGGCGTTGGAAGAATTCCGTTATGTAAAACAGAAATACGGTAAAGAGGACGGCAGAACCTATTATCACATCGTGCAGTCCTTCGCTCCCGATGATGACCTCACACCCGAAACCGCACACGAAATCGGTCTTCGGTTTGCGGATTACTTTCCCGGTTATCAAATCTTGGTGGCGACCCATTATAATACAGGACACATTCATAATCACCTTATTATGAATTCGGTAAACTATCAAAACGGTAAAAAGTTTCATCAAACCCGTGATGAACTATTAGAGGTGAAGGCTTACTCCAATAAGCTATGTCAGGAATATGGTCTGAGCGTTACCGAAGAAAAGAGCAGTTACGGCAAATGGCCGGAATGGAAAAAGTTACTCCGCCGATTTGCATTATATGCAATAAGCAATTCTGATACAAAGGAAGAATTTATTGCGTGTATGCGCGAGCACGGATATAACGTCAAGTGGGAAGATAAATACAAATATATTACCTTCACCACTCCCGATAACCACGTTTGCCGTGACAAGAGTTTATTCGATGAGCGTCTGCTCAAAGATAACCTCGAAGTATATTTTGCACTTGGAGGGGCTGACAGTGAACTTTATGATGAGTATAACGATTATAAAACTCCTGCGCATACACACGATGCGGGTAGGACAGTTACAACGGGACTCATAAGTTTACTCGGTGATCTGCTTTCGATAGCGCCGCCCGAGGACGACTACGAGCCAAACCCCACAAAAGAACTAAGTACCGCCGAGAAGCTTAGGCTTGAAAAAATCCTCGGCAGAAAAATTTCACCAAAGGCTTACGCTTGCTATTCTACTCAAGAAGAGTATGAGCAAGGTATGAGTATGGTCTGGTAATGCAAAGGAGGAATGACCCGACAACAGTTGAATAAAAGCTGTGTTGCCTTATGGCAGCAAACAAATTCAATATTCCAAAACAAGAATTAGAAATCCTCGCACGGCACTTTCTTCCGCAAATTCAAGCCTTCTTTGAGAGCGAAGAAGGGCAAAAGGAATATGAGGAGTGGAAGGCCGAGCAAGCCGCGTTAAAGGTACAGACCACCGATAAAACGGCTTAAAACGCGCACAAGGGCAGAGAGCGAAAACTCTCTGCCCTTGTCAACTAAAACTATTTTATTTTTGTATACTACTCTTTTCTCTTTGCTGTACCAATTCTTTCCCTGAGATTATTTTGACATTTCTGCTTGGGGAATGTGATTCAACAATTGAAACAGACCAATTCTTCATAACTTTATGCTGAACACCTTGATCCATTTTTTGCGGGACACGCTTCATAATTATCTTCACCATATGATCACCTCTTAAAAAGTTGTGGGACTGAATCATAAAGCATACAAGAGAAAGCAACTATTTCTTCCCGTAAAGTTGTTTCTTTTTCTTTGTCAATTGTAATTCTTGTTTTTCCATCTAAAGCTATTACTGCTACGACGGTTTCCGTTTTGTCAAGCACAGGACAACAAATGCTCCATTTTAAGTTTGAAGTTCGGTCAATTTGGCTTTTGTTTAAGTGATAATTTTTATCGTTAGTATGCTCTAAATCATCGTCATACACCATTGCTTTGGTATTATAACACAATCCCACCAACCCCTCTTGGTTTGGATAAACTTCAAACTGAAGATCTTTTGTGATTCCTTGCTCGGCAATTAAATCAATGTTTTTTATAGCAAATTTACATGGAATATTTGGAATGTGTAACTTATCAACAAATTTATAGAGAATTGGATTTTTAGGAATAAAGATCCTAATATCAAAAGCAGAAGATTCAGATAAAAACCGTCTACCTAATGAACTTGTCAAAATATCCTTGTTCATTTTGATTAATAAGTTTCTCTGTTCCAAAATATGATCACATTTTACTTTTGTGACTATCAAATTAAATGACAAAACTATTGCCGAAAATACAATTCCTATCCATAGACAATAATCTTGAACAAGTGGAATATTAATTGATTCTCCAAGCAAACCAAACTCAATTAGTTTGTCAAAAACTAATGATGAGTTGGCTAAGTAAGATAAAAAAGCAGGAATAGCAGATAGAAAAATAACACTTATTATTTGTTTTGCAATTTTACGGCGCATTGATTTAAGACCCCTTACCTTGTCACTATGATAATTATAGTATATTTTCCATTATAATGCAATAATATGTCGAAAATCAATGTGTATCGTTCGATATAAAAACAATAAATCCGAACGCATCACCTATCACGGTAATGGAGTTCGGATTTATCGCTTTTGGCAGGGGCAGAAGGACTTGAACCCTCGGCACGCGGTTTTGGAGACCGCTGCTCTACCAACTGAGCTATACCCCTAAAAAATGGTGGGCCAGCAGGGACTCGAACCCCGGACCGTCCGGTTATGAGCCGGATGCTCTAACCAACTGAGCTACTGGCCCTCAATGGTTGCTCAAATATTATATAGTTTATATTTTGAAATGTCAAGAGAAAAAATACTGGTTTTTGAAAATTTTAGAATAAAAATAAAGCCTGCCGAAAGTCCGGCAGGCAAAATTTATATTATACGCCAGTTTCTGCCTTTTCGCTGTTTTCAGCCAAGCGTTTGGCGCTCAGGTCTTTTTCTACCTGCGCGCGTTCAGCTTCCGTATATTTAAGGAACAGCATAGGCACAAGGTAGAGCGCGGCTCCTATTGCGGGACCTAAAATAAACAGCGGCCACTGCCATTTGTAAAATTCAGGAGGCTGACCCTCAATACCTTCAAGGGAGTTGTCAAAATGCAGCGCTTCAAGCACTATTCCGTTTATCAGCGATTGAAGCGCAGAGCCTATTTTCGCCACAAAATTCTGCATTGAGCTCACAAGCCCCTCGGTGCGGGTGCCGGTTTTCCATTCCATATAGTCCACCGAGTCGCACAAAAACGAGCGGTTAATAATTCCCATAATGCTCGTGGGGATTGAAGAAAGCGCCATAAGCAGGGTAACGGCGGCGATTTTCGGAATGGTGTCATACCCTATAAAAAAGCAGATTAAGCGCACGCCTATCGCAGTAAACTGCGCAATCATAAGCGACCTTTTAGGCCCGCCCATCTTTTTCATAAGACGGGTGGCAATCAGCATACACAGGTTGCCGGGGATAAAGGCGAGTACGGAATATATAAACTGCACCGACTCTCCGCCTATAACCTTTCCGCCGATTTCATAGGAAACGCAGTATTTGAAAAAGTAAATCCACGGAACGGTAATGCTCAGCCCGTTGAGCGTCTGAGCGAGAATCAGCGCGATTAAGATTTTGTTGTGCCGTATTTCAAGAAGCTGTTTAAAAAACGAGGGCTTATCCTTGTCAACGGTGTGAACAATACGCTCCTTTGTTTTAAGCGAAAGCATTGAAAGAGCTTCTCCACCAAAGCCGAAGACCAGCGCAAGTACAAAGAAAAGCTGCTTTTCGCTTATTCCGATTCTGCCCGAAATATCCATAAGCACAGGCACAACGCCTACTATGCCGGCTCCTATTGAAGCGCCTATTGTAACCCATTGCGAAGCCCTTGTTCTCTCCTCTGAGTGAGGCGACAAAAGCGAGAGAGTTCCCCACAGCGCCACATCCTGAAAAGAATAAGCCATATCCCAAAGTATGTAAACCGTCATAATCCAGGCAATCATTCCGGTTTCATTAAAGCCCGGGTCAATAAAAAGCAAAACGCTTAGAAAACCGATTACAAGAGCCAGCTTTCCCAAATAACGGTGTAGCTTATAGCCGTTTTTCGACGGTATTCTGTCAACCAAAGTGCCTACTATCGGGTCGTTGACGCCGTCCCAAATACGAGAAATGGCAGTTATTGTTCCCACATGAATAGGCTGTATTTTTAAAATATTGGTGCAGAAATAGAACATCCAGCCGCTGACAAGGGCATAGGTCATATTCTGACCGGCAAGACCTGTACCGAATTGCATAAGCTCCCGGTTGGGAACATAGCCCTCGCCGGCGCTGCGGTCAAAGAAAAATACAAAAGGATTTTTTGTTTTTGTTCTTCCCTGAGCGGTCTTTTCAATATCCTTTTTCATAATATCACCCCTATACCGGAATTATAGCAAAGCTGTATGCGTATTTCAACTTATTTCAGCAATATCTTCGGAAATTTGCCTGAATACCGGAGCGCAGTCGGAAGCGCCCGAAATTCCGTCCTCTTTTAAAACGGCCACCGAATATGTCTTGCCGCTGACTGTGAAATATCCGCAGAACCAGGTGTGGTTAATTTCGCGCCCGTTCTCGTACCAGCCGCTTTGGGCCGTGGCTGTTTTGCCGTGATTTGCCGTGATGTCCGAATATGCTTTTTCGGCGTTTCCGTTTTTTACAACGCTTTCAAGCATTCTGTCAAGCTCGGCGGCGGTGCTTTCGCTGAACACCCTGTACCCCTCGGGCAGACTGACTTTCTGAACGGCGTTGAGATTTTTGTCAATAATCGCTTTCATCAAGGTCGGCTCACGGTATATTCCGCCGTTTGCAAAACAGGCGTATGCCGCGGCAAGCTGTACGGGCGTAGCGGTAAGCTCCCCCTGACCGAAAGAAAGATTGGCAAGGTCCTGCGGTGAGGTGATGTCGCCGCTTTCGGGCAGAGAGCCGGCAGCCGAGTAAAAGCCGTCGGCGAGTTCGTTTTGCCTCCCGAAACCCATCGCCGAGCAAAGCCTTAAAATGCTCTCGCTTCCCGTTTCCTGACCGAGAGCTATAAAAAACGAGTTGCAGGATTCCTCCATAGCCTTTGTAATGTCAACCTTGCCGTGCGCCCTGCTTGCGCTGCATTTAAAAACAGTACCGCCTACATCTATTGAGCCTGAACACTCAAAGGATATTTCCACGCGCTGTTCAATGGCCGCCGCGGCTACAAACGGCTTAAAGACCGAGCCTACGCTGTATGCCGAAATCGCGCGGTTTACAAAAGGCGAGTTCTCGTCTTTAAGAGCGCTTGCCAGATCAAGCGGGTTGAAAGCGGGAACAGAGGCCGCGGCAAGTATTTCGCCGGTGCCGGCGTCCAGTATAACCGCGGCTCCTTTTTCAATATTAAAATCTTTAAGAGCTTTCTCGGCAATACGCTGTATATCAATGTCTATCGTTAGCTGAATACCGCCGGCGGGCGTGTAGGATTCGTTGTTTATTTCTATTCCGCTGCCGCTGAGAATATGTCCCAGCGCGTCAACGCTCCACTCGGCGCTTAGCGAGCCGCTTTGCATGCTAAGGTAGTTGTCGTAAACTTTTTCAAGTCCCATGGCGCCCTTGCCGTTTTCGTCAAGATGACCTATAAGGTTGGCGCATAGCTGATTTTCGGAATACCTTGAAATCACCACAGCGGTTTTAACCTCCGGCTCGTTGAAGATAATGTCCGTTTTTACCACGCTTGCCGTGCCCGAGGATATGTTTTCATAAACTTCCGAGCGTTCGCTTTCACTTATAAACGGGGTGATAAGCGAAAGAGCCTCAGCGGTCGGCAGACACACGGCGACAGTACTTTGCGCGCTGTTTACAAGCTTTTTCATGTTGCGGTCGTAAATATTGCCGCGGCTTTCGGCAATTTCAATTCTTCGGGTGCTGCCCGTGCCGGCAGCCGAGCGCGAGTCAATGTTAAGGCATATTAAAAAAATGTTTACTATCAGTACGCCGAAGAAAAGAATAAGAGCGAAATACGCGGTGCTTGCCCGTTTGCACATAAAAAATCACCCGTGTCTATTATTGACACGGGCGGTAAATTTTAACCCTGTTACGCCTTTTTAAACTTTTTAGCCAGGTCAAATTCGTTGAATTTGGATTTTTCAATGAGTTTCATAATGCCTCTCATTATAAAGTATCCGATTATTCCCGAAATAACGCCTACAACAAATCCGCCGATAACATCTGTGGGGAAGTGCACCATAAGGTATATTCTCGAAAGTCCGGTGCAAAGGGCAATAACCGGGAAAACCCAGCTGTATTTTTTGTTGAGAGTAAGGAACAGCGCCGTGGCTATCTCAAAAGCTCCCGTGGTGTGACCGGAGGGGAAGGATTTGTCGCTTTCGGTCAGCGCGCCGGCAAAGTTGTACCACGCCATGTAAGCCTCGTCAGCGGCAAGGGTAATGTAAGGCCTCGCGCGGTCAAAAAGAGGCTTCGCGACAACATTTGTGATAAGAGTTCCGGCGATAATCGCAAAAACAAGCGCGATTCCAGCTTTGCGGGTTTTCTTGAAGAAAATAAGAGTTATTCCCACAACCACCATGGGTATTACGAAAAGCTCGTCGCCGAAAAATGTAAAAAAGTTCGCTATGTAGTTCATAACGGTGCTTTGAATACTGCCGAAAAAGCTGAACACGGAGTAATCAAAGTCATAGAATACAGAAAAGTCCATGTTTGTTCTCCCTTTCTTGATTTTGATATATTTTACTATATTTTATAATATTTTTCAACAAAAATATTTTTTTAAAAAATCCCGCGCTCCTTGACATGACTTGGGGCTTGTGATATACTTTTTAACGAAGTAAATGTTTTTAAGACAGGAGATTTTATTATGGAAAGAATTAAAACAATAGAAACAAGAGACCTTAAAGAAAGCACGGTTAAGGGCGGCTGCGGCGAGTGCCAGACTTCCTGCCAGTCAGCATGCAAAACATCGTGCGGCGTTGCCAATCAGCAGTGCGAAAACTGCGGCAACGAATAAAAGCTGAAAAACAAATTCAGAAAAACAGGTAATACAGCTTTGTATTACCTGTTTTTTATCGCGGAGAGAAGATAAATGGTTCATCAGTATAAGCTAAACGGCTATAACATTGTCCTTGACACTTGCAGCGGTTCCGTTCATGTGGTGGACGATGTGGCTTATGACATAATAGAGTGCTGTAAAGAAAAAACAGCGGAAGAAACGGCGGATTACATAACCGGAAAATATAAGGGCAACGTTTCAAGGGAAGATGTTTTCGAGTGCCTTGAAGATGTAAACAGCCTTGAAAAGGCGGGCAAGCTGTTTACTCCCGACGAGTACGAGAGTATGGCGTTCGATTTTAAAAACAGGAATACCGTAATTAAGGCGCTTTGCCTGCATGTGGCGCATACCTGCAACCTTAATTGCAGCTATTGCTTCGCAAGTCAGGGCAAATATCACGGCGAAAGAGCCTTGATGAGCCTTGATGTTGGTAAAAGAGCGCTTGATTTTCTTATAGAAAATTCGGGAAACCGCAAAAATCTTGAAGTGGATTTTTTCGGCGGAGAACCCTTGATGAATTGGGAAACCGTAAAATCCCTTGTGGCTTACGCCAGAGAGCAGGAGAAAAAATACAATAAAAATTTCAGATTTACCCTCACTACCAACGGCGTGCTTATCGACGACGATGTAATTGATTTCTGCAACCGTGAAATGAGTAATGTGGTGTTAAGCCTTGATGGCAGAAAAGAGGTTCATGACCGTTTCAGAAAGGATTATCTCGGCAGGGGCAGCTATGATACGGTAGTGCCCAGATTTCAGGAATTTGTGCGCCGGCGGGGTGATAAAAGCTATTATATAAGGGGAACCTTTACCCATTATAATACCGATTTTACCAACGATATTTTCCACATGGCGGATTTAGGCTTTAAGGAGCTGAGCATGGAGCCTGTGGTTTGCTCTCCCGAGGACGAGAGCGCGCTCACTCAAAGCGATTTGCCCGTTCTTTTTGAGCAGTATGAGATTCTGGCAAAGGAAATGCTTAAAAGAAAACGCGAGGGCAGGGAATTTACTTTTTATCACTATATGCTCGATTTAACCCACGGCCCCTGTATTTATAAAAGAATATCCGGCTGCGGTTCGGGTACGGAGTATATGGCTGTGACTCCCACGGGTGAGCTGTACCCGTGCCACCAGTTTGTGGGCGACCCGAAATATCTGCTCGGCAATATTTATGACGGCGTCACAAATAAGGAAGTGCAGAACGAGTTCAAGCTCTGCAACGCCTACGCCAGAAGCGAGTGTGCCGACTGCTGGGCTAAGCTGTACTGCTCCGGCGGCTGCGCGGCTAACTCATACCACGCTTCGGGCAAAATAACCGGAGTTTATAAATACGGCTGCGAGCTTTTCAAAAAAAGGATTGAGTGCGCGGTAATGTTAAAGGTTGCCGAGCAGGACGGGGAGTAAAATGAAAACACCCATTGCCGATTTTGTAAAAGAATATATTAAAAAGGATTACGCGCGCTTTCATATGCCGGGGCATAAGGGCAAACCCTCGCTCGGCTGCGAGAGCAGCGATATAACCGAAATCCCGGGCGCCGACGAGCTTTACGCGCCTAAGGGAATTATTCTTGAAAGCGAGAATAACGCCGCGCGGCTTTTCACCTCTTCAAGAACGGTTTACTGTACCGGCGGCTCTTCTCAGGCGATAAACGCTATGCTGTTCGCGGCGTTTTTAAGGGCGGATAAATGCTCAAAGCCCTATGTGTTAGCCGGCAGGAACGCGCATAAATCCTTTATTTACGCCCTTTCAAAACTCGGCGCGGAAGTCAGCTTTATTTATCCCGAAAACGAGGGCGGAATTTTAAGCTGTAATGTGCCGGCGAAAACGCTTGAAAAAAGGCTCTCCGCCTGCCGTGAAAAGCCTCTCGCTGTTTATATAACAAGTCCCGATTATCTCGGCGGAACAGCCGATATCAAGGCTCTTTCAGCCGTGTGCGCTGAATTTAATGTGCCGCTGCTTGTCGATAACGCTCACGGGAGCTATTTAAAATTCTGCGAAGAGGATTTGCACCCTTTAACTCTCGGAGCCGATATGTGCTGCGATTCTGCTCATAAAACCCTGCCGGTGCTGACGGGCGGAGCGTATATACACGCGGCGGCGGACGATAAATACGGCTTTGCCGGAATATTAAAAAGAGCCTCTGAGATTTTCGGCTCAACAAGTCCATCTTATCTTGTGCTGGAATCGCTTGATTTGTGCAACGATTATCTTGAAAATACAGCCGCGGCGGATATAAAAGCCAGCCGCGAAAGGGCGGACGCCGTGCGCGCCGTAATGAAAAGCCGCGGAATTTCAGATGTTTCCTCGGAGCCGTTAAAAATCAGCGCAGACCTTTCACAGCTCGGTATGACTTCTTCTGAAATGTCAGCCTTTTTTGAAAGCCGGGGAGTGGAGCCGGAGTACTGCGACGGCGAATTTGCCGTGTTTATGTTCACCGGCAAAAACGAAAGCGGCGATTTTAAGCGGCTCGCCTCTGTCTTTGAGGCTCTGCCGCGCGCGAACGCCCCCGTTAAACGCCCGCCCGCGGTGATGCCGGCCCAAAGAGCGCTCTCAGTGCGTGAAGCGGTGTTTTCCCCCTGCGAAGAGATTAAAACCGAAAACGCGCTCGGCAGAATCTGCGCGGCGCCCTCGGTTTCATGCCCGCCCGCCATACCGATTGCCGTAAGCGGAGAAATAATCAGCGAAAATCATATAGAACTTTTTAAATATTATAACATCGATAAAATTTGTGTGGTCTGTGAGGAATAGCCATGTGGCTTTTGTTTGCTTTGCTGTCGGCGCTGTTTGCCGCGCTGACTTCAATTCTCGCGAAAATAGGCATTGACTCGGTAAGCTCCAACCTTGCCACCGCCATAAGAACCGTTGCGGTTGTAATAATGGCGTGGATTGTGGTGTTCATTACCAACGAGCAGGGCGGAATCGGCTCAATCAGCCGTAAAAGCTGGGTGTTCTTGATTTTGTCGGGACTTGCGACAGGCGCTTCATGGCTCTGTTATTATAAAGCCATAAAAATCGGAGCGGTAACTAAGGTCGTTTCGGTCGATAAACTCAGCGTTGTGTTTACGGCGCTGCTCGCGTTTTTGTTTCTGCACGAACAGCTCACAGTCAAAACCGCCGTCGGGGTTTTGCTCATAACCGCCGGCGTGCTTGTGATGGTAATTTGAATTTGAGCGAAAAAAACTGTTGACTTTTGCCTGCGATAATGGTAATATATTTTGGCAGCAAAAAAGAATATGCGCCGGTAGCTCAGCTGGATAGAGTGTTTGGCTACGAACCAAAAGGTCGGGGGTTCGAATCCCTTCCGGCGTGCCAGATTGAGTCTGAACTTTGTTCGGGCTCAATCTTTTTTATTTATAAAAAAGGGGAAGGGATTCGAACCCTGAGAGGGTTGACGCGAAAAAGAAAACAGTCCGGCGGACTGTTTTCCGCGGCAAGGTCCGAGCGCAAAGGCGCGAGGGCGGTGAATTTTGCGAAGCAAAAGGCACATCCCTTCCGGCGTGCCAGATTGAGTCTGAACTTTGTTCGGGCTCAATCTTTTTTATTTATAAAAAAGGGGAAGGGA
>CALWIO010000021.1 GCA_944380765.1 uncultured Clostridia bacterium | reverse complement strand
TGGTGCCGGTGACCGGGGTCGAACCGGTACGGTATCGCTACCACTGGATTTTGAGTCCAGCACGTCTGCCAATTCCATCACACCGGCAAGGCACTTTAAATATTATATGAAATATCGTTCAAATTGTCAATAGCGACTTTGTTGGCTTACTTAAATATATACTTCCATTTTTCGCTTTTTCTGAACGAAAAATAGTCGCTGCCGTTGCCGAGAATTATATGGTCGCTGAGCCTTATGCCCACAGCCGCGAGCACATCCGCAACCTGAACGGTAACATCTACATCTTTTCTTGAAGGGGCGGATATTCCCGACGGGTGATTATGTATAAGAATAACGCTTGCCGCGTTTGTATCATAAGCGTATTTGGCGATAAGCCTGTTATTTAGCGGCGTTGAGCTTACCGAGCCGCTGCTGATTTCCTCAAAGGAAAGCTTGCGGCAGTTGGCGTCAAGGTAAAGCGCGTACAGCTTTTCAACGGTCACGCCTTTAAAATACTTTGAGGCAAATTCCGCCGCGAGTGAAGCGGTATTGAGCACCTCATAGTCGGAATTCAGCTTTGCGACCTCATATTTTCTGAAAAGCGCGGGCATCAGCTTAATAAGAGCGGCTGTTTTCGGCCCTACGCCCTGCACTTTGCACAAATCCTCATACTCCGCGTCAAAGACAGCCGGAAACGAGCCGAAAGTATCAAGCAGACGGTGCGCTTCAACATTCGTATCCTTTTGCGGAATGGAGTTGAAAAGCAAAAGTTCAAGGGCGTTATGGTCCTCGAAGCCGTCGAGCCCTTCACGCAGAAAGCGCTCACGAAGTCTTTTCCTGTGTCCCTCGTGAACATTTTTACGGTCGCTTTTCTTATTGTTTACAGCGGTTTTAAGCTCTGAATTTTCCGATTGAAAAGCAGGCGTTTTACCGCTTTCGTACAAGTCAGGCGCGTTTTTTCCGCCCATCAAAATCCCCTCATTTGAATATCTTCTTGACATATTTGCGCCAGCTGCCGACATAGGCGGTTACAAGCCTTGTAAGCGCTATATCATAAACGGCAAAAACAGCGTTTACAGCAACAAGGAAAAACAGAATCGCGTATTTGCCCAAAAAGCTCTCGCCTATTCCCTCAAAGGGAATCATAAACACTTTTGACACTATGAAATAGGCGCATATAACAGCGCAGTTGAAAATGATATATTTAACTACCCAGCAAAAAGCGCCTTTTAGTTTTCTTTCGAGAAATCCTTTTATTACGGGATAATAGCCGAAAAACGCCGCGTACATAACAGCCGCTTCCTTATCTGCCACCACTAAAAGCGACAAAATGGAAACAGCCGCGTAAACTACAAGGGAAAACCTTGCGTTTATCTCAACCGTTACGGCCATAAGAAGCGCTCCGCACAAGGCGGGAAGCGCATAGGTAAGAGTTGGAATAATCCCGGTCATAAACATAAACAGTACCGAGAGCGCCGCTGCTATTCCGCCGAACGCGGCTTTAAAAGAACGAGCTTTATTGTTCATATCAGCAACCGGGAATCAAGTCCCCTCCCATACATTCGCAGCAGCAGTCCGCGCACAGAAGCCCCGAACAGACATCACAGGCGCTGCACCCGCTGCCTGAGGAACGCGACATTCTGTAACCGCCGCCGGCGTTATTGTTAAAGCTGTTATAAGCCGCCGCGTATTCGGCGTTTCCCGGCTCCGCGTTGTACGCCGTGCTGTAACAGCGGTACGCTTCGTTAAGCCAGCCCCTGCGCTGGTGTATCATACCTTTTAAATAATACCATTCGGCGTTTCGCATTGACGCGGGTATTCCGTTGAGTATTGTTTCGGCGTCGTCAATCCTGCCGGAATTTATCTGGCGGCGGACATCTGAAAACTGTGACGCTCCCCCTGCCTGACTGCCCGAATCACGGCTGCCGGCATAAGCGCCCGTACCTCTTATCTCATTGACGATATAATCATACGCGCCGTCAATTTCACTCATTTTAGCGGCTTTTTCGCTTTCGGAAAGCTGTGAATTCTGAATTTCGGCTGCCGCTCTGCGGTAGGCGTCCATAAGCTGCTGTTCGCTTACAGACCTGCCGACACCCAAAATATCATAAGGATTGTTCAACATGTTCACCTCTGTATTTTTCGGTAATTCGCTCTATCTGATAGTATAAACCGTCATAAATAATATTATCTGCGATATCTTTAAACTGACCTTCGGGATAATCCTTTAAATATCCGCATAGCGCGCCCGCGCACAGCCGCACCGCCTGCGGAGCGTACTCTGACAGGGTTTCACGGTCGGGAAAGGGATTAAACGAGCGCCTTTTCAAATCCTTTTCATAATCATCGTATGCGTCAAGGAAATAAACGGCTCTTCCTAACTGATAGCCGAACCCGGCGGCAAGCTGAGCTTTTTCGCCGCTTTCGCCGTAAGAAAACAGGTATGAAAGAATTTTGCCAGAGGCGTCCGCGGCTTCGTCAAGGGAAACATTTTCCTTTTGCTCGGTCATAAGCTGAGAATTCATTTGTTCCCCTACATAATTATATATGTCGGGGAATTTTTTTGCCGCCTTTTTTCTGAAAAGGGAAAACAAAGGCATTAAACAGTACAGGACGAGCTTTTTTATTCCCTTATTATCGTTAATATTATCTTTAAGCTTAAAGTACGCGAGGATTACCGTTACGGCTCCGGCAAGAGAATAAAGACTGCCGGCACAGCCGACTTTAAGGCATTTTTTGCAGGGATTAAAAGAACATCTGCTCTTTTTTAAATCCGCCGTTTCGCCGCTTAGCCCCTGCTTAAACAGCACGAAAAAAGCGCCGTCATAGCTTAAAAGCAGCCGGGAAAGCTGGGTATATTCCCTGCCCATCCGCTTGCAGAGAGTGCAGTAAACGCCCTTATAAAGCGAATAGTCCTTGATTTTCAGCTCCGGCTTATATACGGTCACATATCCGAACATATCAGCACCTTGGAAACTGCCGCAGAATTGTTTCGGCAACTTCGGGCTTATTCATTGTATAAATGTGAACGCCCTCAACGCTGTTTTCGCAAAGCTCTGAAATCTGCTTTACCGCAAAATCAAGTCCCGCTTTCTTTAAATCCTCGGGATTATCACGGTATTTTGACAAAAAGGCGGTAACTTCCGCCGGAAGCTTTGTACCCGAAAGGGAGATAATCCTGTCAATCTGTTTTATATTGGTTATTGGCATTATTCCAGCGAACACGGGCACGGAAATACCTCTGCCGCGTATTTTATCCATAAACGAGAAAAATACTTCGTTATCGTAAAAAAGCTGCGTAATGAGGAAATCCGCGCCGCAGTCGGTTTTGATTTTAAGATGAGATATATCCTCGTCAAGCCCGTTGCTCTCGGGGTGTCCTTCGGGATAGCACGCCGCGCCCACATCAAAATAACCGTAATTTTTAATTTCGGATACCAATTCAGAGGCGTATGTGTAATAATCGCCCTGCCTTTCGCTGAAATTCTCGGGCAGGTCGCCCCTTAAAGCGAGAATATTATCAATGTTTTCAGACTTTAAGGTGTCAAGCATTCTGGTAATATCGGCCTTAGTGGTAGAAGCGCAGGTAAGGTGCGCCAATGCGGTTGTATCAAGCTTGTTTTTTAAAAGCGAGGCGATTTTTACGGTATATTTGCTGGTGCCGCCGCCCGCACCGTAGGTAACGCTCATAAAATCCGGATTAAACGCGGCAAGCTCGCGCACAGACCTTTCAATACTGTCAAAAGCCGAATCGGTTTTCGGGGGGAACACCTCAAAGGAAATAAGCTGTTTTTTTACGGTTAGTTTTTCAGTAATCCTCATTTTTTTCACCAATTTGATAATAACACACAAAGCCTTATTTATCAAGAATATACGCTTATTTTAACACTTAATTTACAAAATACCCCGCACACGAGCCGCGGCGGGGTAAAAAGTTTATTTAAAAGTCAAAACTGACGGGGCAGTTGATGATGTCTTCCGCAGTGACTTCGCCTGACGGCTGAGCCGCTACGGCTTTAACCGCCTCGGCGGTCACATCTTGTGCCTTGTTTTTAAGAAGCGTATTGAGCGCTTCATAGAAAACGGGCGCAGAGGGCTTTACAAACGCCTTTTGACGGCGTTCGTTGCCGAACTTGTCAAAATATGTGCCATTTTCGCTGTACGGTGTATTAAGCGCTATACCGCGTCCGCTCAAAGACGAGAACTCGGCTTTATACTCTGCGGAAAGTCCGCAGTCCGAATCGACGAGCAAAACGGCTTCATACTCTTTTGCGCTGTCGGAAACAGGCTTGAATCCCAGTTTATTAAGAGCGTAATATCCCGCGCAGGTTTCGTCGGCGTCGGTGAGCAGCTCGGCGTTCTTTTCCTCGGCGTATTTTTTAAGCACATACGCGGTTTCAGCCGACACTCTTCCACCCGCTATAACTGCAAGGCTGCCGCAGGAATATTTTTCAAGTCCCGAAAGGGCTTCGATATACTCCTCAGCCGAAGCGGATTTTTTGTCCTTATACGCGAGCACGCCGAATTTTCCGCCCTTGCAGAGAAGTCCCTTTTCGCCTGCCGGCAGGGCTCTGATTACGGACGAGCCTATATAGCGGTAATCAACCGGGCAGAGATTTGAACAGAAGGTACAAATGCTTTCGGCTCTGCTTTCGCTGACGGGCACGCTTTTTACAAGCGCGGACTTTTCACGCAGGGCGCCCGTAGGACAAAGCGCTACGCACTGTCCGCACATAATGCAGTCGGTGGCGGCAAGGGGTTTGTTAAGCTCGGGCTCAACTATCGTGTTAAAGCCGCGGTTGATAAGTCCGAGGGCGGTTTTGCCCATAACCTCGTCGCACACTCTCACACAGAGTCCGCAGAGAATACACTTGTCGCTGTTGCGGCTGATAAGCTCCGACTTATCCTCTGTATTTCTGTAATGCTTTTCGCCGGAAAATCTTACCGGCTTCACATTATAATCATTGGCGTACGCTATGAGTTTGCACTCAAAATAATCGTGACAGCCGCATTCAAGACAGCGCATGGCTTCCTTTTTAGCCTGTTCCTCGGAAAATCCGAAATTCACCTCGTCAAAGCTGTTCTTTCTGACAGAGGGCTGAGCCTGCGGCATTTTCTGCCTCGGTGCCTTGGGCATTTTTGAAAAGTCAATTGAGGAATCGTCGCGCTCAACAAAATAAGGCTTTTTATACTCGGCCTTTTCTCCGTTCAAATATCTGTCGATAATTACGGCGGCCTTATGCGCCTCGCCTATGGCGGCAATAGCGATGTCCGCTCCCTTATTAGTCGCGTCGCCGACTGCGAAAACGCCCTCAACGGAAGTTGTAAAGCGCGTTTCGTCCGCCGCTATTGTATTCTTTCTCGTAGCTTCAAGCTCTTCAAGTCCCGTAAGGTCGGGATACTGTCCGATAGCCATAATAACGCTGTCAAGGCTGATTTTCTCAACCTCTCCCTCAATGGGTTCGGGACGGCGGCGTCCGCTTTCATCGGGCTCGCCGAGCCGCATTTTTTGAAGAAGCGCGCCGGTGAGCTTTCCGTTCTCGCCGAAAAACTCCAAAGGATTTGTAAGGTACTTATAGACTACTCCCTCCTCCTCGGATTCGAGAATCTCCTGAGGGTCGGCTGGCATTTCGTCCTTGGAACGTCGGTAAATTACATACACATTCTCAGCGCCGAGCCTTACCGCTGTACGGCAGGCGTCCATAGCGGTATTGCCGCCGCCGCAGACCGCGACATTTTTGCCTATGGAGGGATAATTTTTTAAAGCGACCTCGCGCAGAAAATCAATTCCGCCCCAGACGCCCTGCAAGTCCTCGCCTTTTACGCGCATTTTACTGCTGTTCCACGCGCCTACGGCGACTACAACGGCGTCAAACTGAGCCTTTAAGCTGTCAAGAGTAAAATCTTTTCCGAGTTTTACGCCGTTTTTAAACTCAATACCCATATTTTTAATAAGCGCGATTTCCTCATCAAGCACCGCCTTGGGAAGCCGGTACTCGGGGATACCGTATCTGAGCATACCGCCCATTTTAGGCATTTGCTCAAATATTGTAACCGCGTGGCCCATAGCGCGCAGGAAATAAGCGCAGGTAAGTCCGGCAGGGCCGCCGCCGATTACGGCTACGCTCTTGCCCGTATCAGGCTCAATATCCGGCACATAGGTGTCGCCCTCTAAATCCTTATCGGCTACAAACGATTTTAAAAACGCTATTGAAACGGGCTCGTCAACATATTGACGGCGGCATTTCTTTTCACAGGGGTGCGGACATATTCTGCCGATTGAAGCGGGAATAGGAAGCTTTTCCTTGATGAGCTTTACCGCTTCTTTATACTCGCCGTTGGCGATAAGCCCCACATATCCCTGACAGTCGGTGCCGGCAGGACACGCCTTTGAACAGGGCGCTTTGCAGTCGCCGTCATGGTCGGAAAGCAGAAGTTCAAGCGCAACCTTCCTGGAAGCGTTTATTCTGTCGCTGACGGTATGAACCGTCATACCCTCGGCAACCTTAGTGGAACACGCGCGCAAAAGCTTGGGGTTGCCCTCGACCTCAACGGTGCAGAGTCCGCAGGCTCCGTACAGTTCAACCCGTCCGTCATAGCACAGGTTCGGAATTTCTATTCCGTTTTCGGCGGCTGCGGTGAGAATTGACTGCCCCTCGCGCGCGGTCACCTTTTTTCCGTCTATAATTAAATTCACACTCATTTACTTCACCTCCACGGCGCCGAAACGGCACACGCTCTTACAGTTGCCGCATTTTATGCAAAGCCCCGAATCAATTACATGAGGATTCTTAACAGTTCCGCTGATAGCGTTAACCGGGCATTTTTTGGCGCACATAGTACAGCCTTTGCACATTTGCGGATTGATTTCGTATTTAAGAAGCGCAGTGCACTCGTGCGCGCGGCACTTGCCCTCCTTAATATGTTCCTCGTATTCGTTACGGAAATATTTTAAAGTAGTAAGCACGGGGTTGGGCGCGGTCTGACCGAGTCCGCAGAGCGCTCCGTCCTTAACCGTTCTGCAAAGCTCTTCAAGCAGGTCAATATCCTCTTCGCTTCCTCTGCCCTCGGTAATTCTTGTGAGAATTTCAAGCATTCTTTTAGTTCCCAGACGGCAATGCACGCATTTTCCGCAGGATTCCTTGGCGGTAAAATCAAGGAAAAAGCGCGCCATTTCAACCATACAGGTGTCGCTGTCCATTACAACCATACCGCCGGAGCCCATAATAGCGCCCGTAGCCGAAAGCGCTTTATAGTCGATTACGGTATCAAGAAGCTCGGCGGGAATACAGCCGCCCGAGGGACCGCCCATCTGAACGGCTTTAAACTCTTTATCGTTTTTAATGCCTCCGCCGATGTCAAAGATAACATCGCGCAGAGTTTTGCCCATGGGTATTTCGACAAGGCCGCCGCGTTTTATTTTGCCCGTAAGAGCGAAAACCTTGGTGCCCTTGCTGTTTTCGGTACCCATTGCCGCGAAAGCGGCTCCGCCGTTTAATATAATCCACGAAACATTGGCGAAAGTTTCAACATTGTTTATATTTGATGGCTTATGCCAATAACCCGACTGAGCCGGGAAAGGCGGTTTTAAGCGCGGCATACCCCTTGAACCTTCAAGGGACTCGATGAGCGCTGTTTCCTCGCCGCAGACAAACGCGCCTGCGCCCGCCTTGATTCTCATTTCGCAAGAGAAAGAGCTGCCCATAATATTTTTGCCGATAATGCCGTTTTTCCTTGCCTCTTCAATGGCGTTTTTGAGCCTGCGGATTGCGAGCGGATATTCCGCGCGGACATACACGACGGCCTCTGACGCGCCTATCGCGTAAGCGCCTATGAGCATACCCTCGATAAGATTATGCGGGTCGCCCTCGATAACCGCTCTGTCCATAAACGCTCCGGGGTCGCCCTCGTCGGCGTTGCAGATAAGGTATTTTTTTTCGCCCTCGGACTGTCTTGCGGCATTCCACTTAAACCATGCAGGGAATCCCGCGCCTCCGCGTCCGGCAAGTCCTGAAATTTTAATTTCCTCGATAACCTGTTCGGGAGTCATTGACGAAAGCACTTTTGAAAGCGCCTTATAGCCGTCGCTGTTTTTGTAGTCCTCGATTTTTTCGGGATTTATTACTCCGCAGTGACGAAGGGCGATTCTTGTCTGCTTTTTAAGGAACTGCTCGTCGTCCTCGGAAATTTTAAACTCGAAAGCCGCGGACAAATCTTTGCTGTTTACCGCGTCTGCGATTTTTTCGGCCGCTGTTTCATTTACTCTGACAAAACGGTAAAGCTGACCGCCGTCATACACATCGACAATGGGTTCAAGATAGCACATACCGATACAGCCGGTAACGCACAGCTCGTTTTGAGCTTTATCAAGGCGGTTTTCCAATATCTCATAAGTTTTCTGGGCGCCGGCGGCTATTCCGCAGCTGCCCTGACCTACCGCTATTTTCATCAGTCTTCCTCCCCTGCTTTTTTCTTTAACTCCTTTAAAATGGCAACAGCCTTTTCGGGAGTCAGCGAGCCGTATGTTTCATCGTTAATCATCATAACGGGCGAAAGGCTGCAACAGCCGAGACAAGCGACATTTTTAAGCGTGAACAGTCCGTCCTCGGTAGTTTCGCCATCCTTGATTTTTAAGTACTCGTTGATTGTTTTTTCAATCTGCTGAGAGCCGTTAACATGGCACGCCGTACCCTGACAGAGCATTATAAGGTACTTGCCGACAGGGTTTAATCTGAACTGGGAATAGAATGTTGCCACTCCCATTATCTTTGTTACTTTTACGCCGGTTCTGCGCGAAATGTGCAGTATAACATCGACAGGCAAATATCCGTATATTTCCTGAGCGTTCTGCAATATTGTGATTAAGCTGCCGGGAACCTGAGCATACTTTTCAAGGCATGGTTCAAGTAGCGACAAATCGGTATTTTTTTCGCAGTTACAGTTCATAGCGACCTCCTGTTTTAGACATATAAATATATAATAATACATTTGAATGAATTTTTCAAATAGAAAATTATGATAATAATAAAAAATATATTGACTTTAAAGTTATTTAGTTATAAAATTTATAAACGCTGATTAAAGGAGTCTGTTATGTCATATCTTATGGAAATGCACGCGCACACTTCGGAAACAAGCCGGTGCGCGAATGTCAAAGCTGAAAAAATGATAAGCGAATATATTAAAGCCGGATATGACGGTATTGTGATTACCGACCATTTCAGCCCCTCAACCTTTGAAGCTTATGAAAAGGACAATCTGTGCTGGAACGATAAGGTGGATATATTCCTTAAAGGCTACCGCACGGCTCTTAACGCCGCCGGCGGAAAAATAAATGTGCTTCTGGGAATGGAGCTGCGTTTTGACAATCCGAACAGCATGAACGATTATCTGGTTTACGGGCTAAACGAAAAATTCCTCTACAACAATCCTCAGATTCTTGACATGAACCTGCGTGATTTTTCAGTTCTTGCCCACAACAACAAGATGATTATCTTTCAGGCGCACCCGTTCAGATACGGAATGAAAGTTTCAAATCCGAAATATTTAAACGGCGTTGAAACACGGAACAAAAATCCCCGTCACGAATCGAACAACGATATTGCGGCAGCCTGGGCTGAGAAATATCACCTGCTGACCACATCGGGCTCGGATTACCACGAAATTGAGGATTTAGCGGGCGGAGGAATCTATTTTGACAACCCGATTTACGACAACAGGACGCTTGTAAAAGAGCTTTTAAGAGGCAACTACACACTTAAATAAAAAAGGCGGAAAGGTTAACTTTCCGTCTTTTTTATATGCGCGTTAAAAGGCGCTTTATTATTTCATTTTTACCGCTTTTCTGCACTTTTCGCAGATATTCTCCGCGTCAAGTCCGAACTCGTGAAGAAGCTGAACAGCCGGGCCGGATTTTCCGAATGTATCCTCTACGCCGACTCTTACAACAGGTACGGGAACAGTTTCGCAGACAACCTCGGCAACGGCTGAGCCGAGTCCGCCTATAATATTGTGTTCCTCGGCGGTGACGATTACTCCCGTTTTCTTAGCCGAGTCAATTATAATACCGCGGTCAATGGGTTTAATTGTAGCCATATTGACAACCCTCGCGCTGACACCCTCCTGCGCGAGCTTTTCAGCCGCCGCGAGAGCCTCAGCCACCATAAGTCCGGTGGCAATAATCGTTACATCAGAGCCGTCCTTTAAAAGGGCGCCTTTTCCGATTTCAAACTTATAGTTTTCGTCAAAAATTCTCGGCACCGCAAGGCGGCCGAAGCGCATATATACAGGTCCCTGATGTTCGGCTGCCGCAAGCACGCAGAGGCGAGCCTCGACATCGTCGGCGGGATTTAAGATAACCATACCGGGAATTGTCCTCATAAGGCCTATATCCTCGCAGCACTGGTGGCTGGCGCCGTCCTCGCCCACCGAAATGCCGGCGTGAGTAGCTCCGATTTTAACATTGAGGTGAGTATATCCTATTGAATTTCTGACCTGCTCGAACGCTCTGCCCGCCGCGAACATTGCGAAAGACGAGGCGAAAACGGTATATCCTGCCGAGGCAAGGCCTGCCGCTACGCCCATCATATTAGATTCCGCTATGCCGCAGTCAATGAATTTTTCGGGGTGGGCTTTTTTGAACATTCCGGTTTTAGTGGCGGCGGCAAGGTCCGCGTCAAGCACCACTATTTTTTTATCGGTATTCCCAAGCTCGACAAGAGCTTTTCCGTAAGCGTCACGGGTTGCGGTTTTTATAACTTCACTCATTTTGCGCCCTCCAGTCTTTTAAGCTGTTCGGTAAGTTCTGCGACTGCGATATTGTAACGCTCCTCATCGGGCGCCGCGCCGTGCCAGTTCACGGCGTTTTCCATATACGAAACACCCTTTCCCTTTACGGTTTTGGCAATTACCGCTGTCGGCTTGCCCTTACAGGCCTTCGCGGCGTTGAGCGCCGACTCGATTTCATCAAGATTATTGCCGTCGATTTCAACGGTATTGAATCCGAAAGCGGTGAATTTTTCGGGTATGGGATAGGGAGAGTTAACCTCTTCAACCGTACCGTCAATCTGAAGATTGTTATTGTCAACTATCACAACGAGATTATCGAGTTTTTTAGCCGCGGCAAACATAGCGGCTTCCCAGACCTGACCTTCCTCAATTTCGCCGTCGCCGAGAACGGTATAAACACGGTAATCCTTATTGTCAAGCTTTGCGGCGAGCGCCATTCCGACTGCCGCGGAAACGCCCTGACCGAGCGAGCCTGTGCTCATATCGACGCCGGGCACGCACTTCATACTGGGGTGACCCTGCAAATAGGAGTCCGCTTTTCTGAGCGTTTTTACATCTGATTCAGGGAAAAATCCTTTCAGCGCGAGCGTCGCGTACAGCGCTGGCGCGGCATGGCCTTTTGAAAGAACGAATCTGTCCCTTTCAGGCATTGAGGGATTCTTTGGGTCTATATTCATTTCGCAATTATAAAGATATGCCATTATTTCGGCAATAGAAAGAGAACCGCCGGGATGTCCGGCTTTGGCGTTGAAAATTCCTTCGAGCAGCAGAAGTCTTTCCTTACAGGCAAAAATTTCAAGCTCTCTTTTAGTTGCAGCGTCCATTTTTATTCCTCCTTGTATTCGTCCATTATGTATTCAAGCAAATCCGCTACCGCTCCCCGGTTACAGTGGCAGGCGTGGAATTTGGTTATATCCTTTAACGCCTTAGGCGCCTGACCGCACGAGGCGGAAAGATAAACGGTCTTTAACATTTCGTAATCGTTAAAGTAGTCGCCTATCGCCGCGGTATGCTTATAGTCTATATTATACATCTCCGCTATTTTCAAAAGCGCTGTTCCCTTATGCACGCCCTCTTCAAGCATTTCAAAGGACGAAACGGAGCTTGACATAAAGTTGGCGTGCGTATCTTTAAGGGAAAGGGCATATTTTTTTACCTTGGTTATAAGCGGTGGCATTCCCAGAAAAATTACCTTTCCCCAGTTTTCGCGGGGGATTTCCTCAACTTTTTTGCAGTTGATATGCGGTATTCTGTCCGAGCTTGCCATAACAGGTGAAAAAATTTTTGAATTGAGCGTGTAAATATTTTTATCGGTCAGAATTTCAATTTCAAGCCGCGGAAATTTTTTATAAATCTCAAACACCAAATCAACAGCATGCTGGTTTATGGGACTGAAATGCAGCATTTTTTCGTTTTTATAGTCATACACTCCCGCGCCGTTGAGAATAACCGCCGGAGTGCCGGCAATAGGCAGTTTTTTGTAATGCCCTCTGAGCGATTCAACATTTCTGCCGGAAGCGAGGGTAAAATGCCCGTTACATTCAAGCACAAATCTGTTGATTGCTTCAAGATTGCGTTTGGGAAGCTGCCTTAATTTATTGTTAAGCGTTCCGTCAATATCGGAAACAACAAGCCAGTTCGATAAATCTTTATTACTCATTACATTCTCCGTTAGAAATTTTATTTAAAAATCCCGTAAAATAATCGGGAAGCGGTGATGAAAACTCCATGTATTCGCCTTTTATAGGGTGTATAAAGCCGATTTTAAGCGCGTGCAGGCACTGACCGTTCAAATAAGCGCTTTTTTTATCGTTTCCGTAAACAGGGTCCCCGGCAACCGGGTGGCCGCAGTAAGCCATGTGCACTCTTATCTGGTGAGTTCTGCCCGTTTCAAGCTTTAATGAAAGATGGGAATAATCCTTATACTCTTTAATTACGCTGTAATGCGTTACGGCATTTTTGGAATTATGCTCGGTTACGCACATTTTTTTGCGGTCTTTGACGCTTCTGCCTATTGGCGCGTCAATTACTCCCGAAAGCTCTTTAAATCTGCCGCAGACAACGGCGTTATACTCCCTTGTGAAGCTGTGCTCTTTTATCTGTTCGGCAAGCCCGACATGCGCGGCGTCATTTTTCGCGACTATGAGCAGTCCGCTTGTGTCCTTATCAATCCTATGAACAATTCCCGGTCTTAATACGCCGTTGATACCCGAAAGAGAGTCTCCGCAGTGATAAAGCAGGGCGTTTACAAGCGTTTTGCTGTAATTGCCCGGCGCCGGATGCACCACCATACCCCTCGGCTTATTTACAACGAGCAAATCGCCGTCCTCGTAAACAATATCGAGCGGAATATTCTCAGGCTCGGCGTCCGGCGGCTTTAACTCGGATTTTTCGACCTTAATTGTATCCTCGCCGCTGAGCCGGTAATTCTTCGCGACCGGTTTGCCGTTAACGGTGACCTTGCCCTGTTCAATGAGCTTTTGCACGGCGCTTCTTGAAGCGTTTTCATAAACTGCGGACAAAAACTTGTCAACTCTTTCGCCGTCAAACTCACGGTTAACCTCAAACAGTAATTCCTTCATCCTTTTTACCTTTTCCGCTGTCTCTGAAAATATCCAGAACAAGGCAGAAAATCAAAACCGCCGCTCCGCAGGTTATAAGCATATCGGCAAAATTGAACACTGCGAAATCAATAAACAGCGGTTCTATATAATCAACTACAAATCCTCTTGTTATTCTGTCAATCAAATTGCCCGCGCCGCCCGCGATAATTGCCGCCACGCATATATACTCCGGCCCGAATTTGATTTTTTTCATAATAATAGCCGCGATTCCGGCTATTATTACAATTACCGTAAAAGCAGACAGAATATCGGTGTACATACTGAAAGAACCAAAAGCAGCCCCTGTGTTTTCTGCATAGCTTAACTGAATAAAGCCTTCAATCAACGGGAAGCTGCCTATTGGTTTGAGATATTCAATAACAAGTAATTTGATTAACTGGTCAATCCCCGCAAGCGCGATAATTGAAATCAAAGTTACTGACTGAAGCATTAAAATACCTCGCTGTTATTTTTTCTTGAAAAAGCTTTTGAACGAACCGGGTCTGCCGATTTCGCCGTCATCGTCATCAGACTCTTCCTCGGCGGGTTCCTCGGCGGGCGCCGCAGGCGCTTCTACGATTTCCTCGTCGATATCCTCGGTAAAATCAATCTTGCTCAAATCGAGTTTGAAAGGCTTTTTCTCAGCCTGAACGGGCTCTTCGGGAATAGTCTCGAATTTTTCCGCGGGAACTTCTTCCTCGGTATCCTCAGTCTCTTCGGCAGGCTCTTCTTCGGGCTCGGTTTCTTCCGGCTGTGTTTCCTGAGGCTCTTCCTCATAAACAACTGTCTCCTGCTCTACGTCCTCTGAAACGGTGATTGTCTCTTCCTCGGGCTCCTCAACGGGCGCCTCGGGAGCGGGCTGAGTTTTTTCCTGCTCGTCAAGCTGCTCGTCGGCAAGCTCGGGAAGCTTATTGATAAGGTTTATATGCTCCTTATACATAGCCACAAGCTTTGATTTGAACTCGGAAGCCTCTTTCTGAATCATCTCATAAACAAGGCTTTCGTGAGTGACCTTGCGGTTTATATTGCCGAGAATCTCGTTTGACTGCCTGTTGGCTTCGGCAACTATCGCGTCAGCCTCGGCTTTCGCGGTCTCTTTGAGAGCGGCCGCTTCTTTTTCGGCCTTTAAGAGAGTTTCAGCCGCCTGAGCCTCGGCCTCGGCGCGGATTTTTTCGGTTTCAGCCTTTGTTTCGGCGTTCTCTTTCTGAGCGGTCTCTTTCGCCTCTGCCACTATTTTGTCGGCAAGCTTCTGAGCGTTGAGCAGGGCGAGCTTTAAGCTCTCCTCATCGGCTCGGTATTCCTCGACTTTTTTAGCGAGTATGCTGATTTTTCTTATAAGGTCGCCGTTTTCCTTGAACATCTGCTCATAGGACGCGCTGACCTCGTTTAAAAAGCTGTCAACATCATCGGCTTTATAAGAGCCTCTGCCAGTAGTCTGAAATGATTTTTCGTTGATTTTATCCGGTGTAAGCATTATGTTTTATCCTTCCCACTCTAAGGCGCAAAACGCCCGTTTTCATTTTTTGGCTTTAAAAAAACATTCCGTTGTTTTCAAGCTCGTCAAGCAAATCGCCCATAACATCGACATTATAAGGAGTGATGATAAATGTGCTGTTGGCTACGCGCTTAATCTGACCGTTGTTGGCGTAAGCAACTCCGGTAAGGAAATCTATAAGGCGTCTCGCGACATCCTTGCTGACTGATTCAAGGTTTAAAACAACCGTTCTTTTCTCGTTAAGGTTATCGGCTATTCCGAGAGCCTCGTCAAATTTTTCGGGTTTTGAAAGCACAACCTGAAGCTGAGCGGTTGTGTGAATATTAACTACCTTATCCTGGTCGGAATTGCGCTGCTGCCTGTGCTGAGCGCGCTGATTTCTCGGTTCCGGCTCAGAGTAACTGTCATTACCCATAAACGCTCCTGTATCTACATCGTCGTCCGGATAATATCCGTCCTCGTCAACATTGACAATGTTCTTAATTTTGTCCAAAAAGCTCATTTGACTGTCCTCCTGTTTTTTAGTATATTCTCGGGCCGAAAATCGATGAACCGATTCTTACGAGATTTGACCCGCAAAGTATTGCCTGCTCATAGTCTCCGGACATTCCCATCGACAAAATACTCATGGTCATATTATCTAACTTTTTTGCCTTTATGTCAACAAAAATGCCGTATATATTTTCAAAAAATTTACAAAGTTCCGCCTCGTTGTCGCAAATCGGGGGTACTGTCATAAGTCCCTTGATATTTATTGCGCCGATTTCGGAAATTTCGTGCAGATTTTCAAAAAATTCCGTTTTTGAAAATCCCGTTTTGCTTTCTTCCTCTCCGATATTGATTTCAAGCAGAACATCGGTGGTTATTCCTTTTTTTAGCGACTGCTTTGCTATCTCCTTTGCGATTTTCAGCGAATCAACCGACTCAATCATATCGACCTCGCCCACAATCTGCCCTGCCTTATTGGTCTGGAGATGCCCTATAAGATGCTTTTCTACGCCGTCAAGGTGAAGGTCGGGCTTTTTTCTGAGCAGCTCCTGCACCCTGTTTTCGCCGATTAAGTCTATTCCGTAGTCAAGAGCGAAATTTATAAACACCGGGTCAACGGTCTTTGTAACCGCCATAAGGCGTATATCCTCGCGCTTTCTTCCGCTCTTTAAAGCCGCTTTTTCAATTTTTTCGTTTATAGCGTCAAGATTATGCTCAATATCCTTTCTGCGGCTGTCAAGAAATGACTTTTCCATCATAAAGGTCAACTCCTTCTGTTATTATCGTATCGTACTGTTGCAGGTATGAGGAATCGTCCTCTACCTTTACTATTGAAAACTCCTCGGTTGAGCTTACAATATCTATTTTTCTGAACTGGACTATATTGCCGCGTATTACAAACACGCCTTTTTCCCCGTCCTGCTCGCGGATTGCCTTGTTATTTATTCTGAATCCCGTGTATTCATCGGTCACAATTTCGATTTCCTCTATTCTGAGGTTTGCCGTATTGCGGTTCATTGTGTTGCATTTAAGCACAACGGCAACGCTGTCGCCCTCTTTATTGCCTTTCATTTCGACCGTGCATTTTAAAGTGCTGACAGAGGTATTGAGTACATTGACCGAGACGGTGTCGCCCTCGGAAAGCTCGCCCGACTCGTTGTAGGGAACATTACAAAGAAGATACCAGTTAAACTCGTCAACGAGCTTGCCCATATAACTGCCTGATGAATCTTTTTTCTGATAAGAAAGAAGCTCATTTATTTTTTCGCAGTTGACATTGAGCACATCGCCGTAATCAAGGGCCTCCTCGTATCCGTCCACAGCGCCTATATAATATCCCGAATGAGGCGAGAGAACGGTTTCATAATTCGCCGCCGAGCCTTGAAGGGAAGCAAGCTCCGCTTCAAGCGAAGCGAGTTTTTCGTCAACCGAAAGCTCCTCGCCCACCGCAAGCTGCCTTGTAGTGACGGCGTCGCGCAGGTCGTTGAGGGTTTCGTCAAACTCACTGCTTATACCGTTTCTTGCCGCTTCAATAAAAGCTATCCACGCGTCGTCTATCATATCGTTATATGACGAGGGCGTGTTTGTGCCGAGTCCTACCCTGTTCTGAAGCTGACGGCAATATTCAATTTCCTTTTCAAGCTCGTTTATGCGGACATAAACAGCCGCGCTTTCGGAATTCGCGAACACAACAGCCACCGTTTCGCCGCTGCCTACCCGTTTACCGTCCTCAGCTACGGCGACAACAGTTCCTCCGCTGTTCTGAGCCGTGATATACGCCTCGTCACGGACGGCAAAAGCCGTTGTTTCGATGGTGTTCTGAATGTTGCGCTCGATGGCAAGCTCCGTTGTATAGGGCGATGAGTTCATCGTCACAATCTGGATTATAAAATAAATGATAATCAGCGCTCCGAGAAGAGAGCAGACAATATATTTAACTGCGGTTTTATTCATTTTCTTCATCGCCGCGCCTCCTTAAAAATTCTTTCGCTGTTTTAAAGACATCGCCGTAAAGCTCCTCGGAGCTTTTGTAATCATCGGGATAAAACCAATGAATTTCCGGATTTTTATTAAACCAAGTAAGCTGGCGCTTCGCATAGCGCCTGGTCTGCATTTTTAAATTTTCAACGCAGTTTTCAAGAGTTTCGCCGCCCTCAAACCAGGGCGCGAGCTCCTTATAGCCTATCGCCTGAACAGATGTAAGTCCGTTATCGGCGCTGTAAAATTCGCGCGCTTCGTCAAGCAGGCCGTTTTCGAGCATTATATCCACACGGCGGTTTATCCTGTCATAAAGACGGGCGCGGTCACGGTAATTTATACCGATATACAAGGCCTCATAAGGCGAGCCGCCGTTTTTGGACTCGGCGTTATGCTGCGACATGGTTTTGCCCGTAAGGCGGTAAATTTCAATAGCTCTTATTATCCGGCTTTTATCGTTGGGGTGAAGCCGGGAGGCGGTTTGCTCATCAACCTGTGAAAGAACGCCGAGCATATATTCTCCGCCTTTTTCATCAAAAAGGGCGGTAAGCTCACGGCGCACGCTGCCGTCATTCTCCTCTTTTGAAAAGCGGACATTTTCAAGCAGGGAATCAACATAAAGCCCTGTTCCGCCGGCAATAACGGGCAGTTTTCCCCGGTTATAAATATCCCGTATACACGCCGAAGCCATTTGAGTATAGCGCGCTACGCTGAACTTTTCGTTCACCGGCTGAAAGCCTATTAAATGGTGCTTTATCCCCTTCATCTCATCAGCCGTGGGTTTTGCTGTGGCGATATTCATATTTTCGTAAATCTGCATAGAGTCGGCGGAGACAACCTCACCCAAAAACTTCCGGGCAATTTCAACCGCCATAGCGGTTTTGCCTGAGGCGGTAGGGCCGACAACGGCAATTACAGGAATTTTTTTCATACCGCTACACCCTGCCGAACTGCTTTTCAAGCTCATGCTCGGAAATCTCAATCATAACCGGTCTGCCGTGGGGGCAGAAACGCACCTCGCTGTCGCTCAGAACAGCTTTTACGAGCTCATAAAGCTCGCGCTCGGTATTGGTGTCGCCCGCTTTTACGGCTCCCCGGCACGCTACATTATGATATATCCATTCAAGCTGCTCGTTTTCAATATCGCGCCTGAAATTAAGAAGCCTCTGCGCAAGCTCGGAAATAAGCGGTGAAATCTCGCAATGGTCCAAATCGGCAGGACAGCTTCTGACTATCACGGAGCCGTTGCCGAAATCCTCCGCGTCAAAGCCGGCTTTATTTACAAGGTCAAGGTTTTCAATGAGCGCCGTATATTCCTCTTTACCCAGAGAAACGGTAACGGGCAGAGCCAGAATCTGACCGGCGCAGTTATTATCCCTGTTTTTTAGTTTATTGAAAAGTATTCTCTCATGGGCGGCATGCTTGTCAATAACGCAGAGCTTACCTCGGTACTCAATGAGAATATAGGTTTTGTACGCTTCGCCCAAAAGCCGGAAGCTGTTGTCACCGTTTTCAAAAGGCAGAGGTTTGCTCTCCTCGTCCTTTTTTTCGTTGACAAAAGGTGTTTTCAAAGTCTCGCTGACGGGAAACTCAATTTTTATAGGTTCGTCAGTCTGCGGCTCATAGTCCGAGGTAATGTCGCTGAAAGCTACCGCCCTACTGAGGGGTTCAAGCACATCTTTTATGTACGCCTCGTTTTCTTTAAGGCTTGTCTGTTCAAAGCTGTTCTCCCTTACCTTAAAGGAATCCGGAGAAACAGCCGGATTTTTTACGGCAAACTCCGCCTGTTTAAGAGAACTGTCCTCGTTTAACGCCGATTTTACAGCGTGATACACCGCGTCAAACACAGCGCGCTCGTCAGAAAAACGCACCTCGGTTTTCGCGGGGTGAACATTGACATCGACAAGCTCCGGCGGCATGGAAATAAACAGCACTCCGCCGGGGAATTTACCGGTCATAACGCTGTTTTTGTAGGCGTTCTCAAACGCCGCCGTAACAGAAGCGCTTTTTACACAGCGTCTGTTGACAAAGAAATACTGCATTCCCCGAGACCCCCGGCAGTTATAGGGCGGAGTTATAAGTCCGCTGACTTCTATATTGCCGGTTTTGCAGCCGACATCAATAAGTCCCGAGGAAAAATCGCCTCCGAACGCGGAATAGCAGACTCCCCTGAGATTAGAGTCGCCGTTTGTTGTGAAAACCTGCTTTCCGTCACGTATAAAGCGGAAGCTGATTTCGGCGTGAGCGAGCGCCTCCTTTTCCACAACAGCGCTGACAAAATTGCCCTCGCTGACATCTTTTTTCAGAAACTTCATACGGGCAGGGGTATTATAAAACAATTTTCTTACTATTACGGTAGTACCGACCGCGCAGCCCGCGTCGGAAAAGTCGGTTACAGAGCCGCCCTCAATCATCAGGCTTGTGCCCATCTGCTCGTTTGCGGTCTTGGTTATCATATTGACTGAGGCAACCGCCGCGATTGACGGAAGCGCCTCGCCCCTGAACCCGAGAGTCATTATTCCCGAAAGGTCTTCGGCGGTTCTTATTTTACTTGTGGCGTGGCTTAAAAAAGCCGTTTTCACATCTTCACGGGCAATTCCGCAGCCGTTGTCGGTCACCCTGATATAGGAAATGCCGCCGTTTCTTATTTCAACGGTTATTGCGTCCGCTCCCGCGTCAACCGCGTTTTCAACAAGCTCCTTAACAACCGAGGCAGGTCTTTCAACCACTTCGCCCGCCGCGATTAAATCCGCCATCTGACGGCTGAGTTTAACTATTTTCGCCACAGGCGCGCCTCCTTTCAAAAACTGTTACTGCCTGTTTTTCGCCTTGTTTGCCAAATCGTAGAGTATTCCCATAGCCTCAATGGGCGTTAAGGTATTGACATCTAAATTTTCAAGGCTTTTTATAATTTCGTCTTCAAAATTGCTGCCGAAGGAAATCTGAATATCCTCAAAATCCGGCTCGGCAGGTATATTTTCCGTACGGGGTTTCATCAAATCGTTTTCTTCAAGCGTTTTAAGGATAGTTTTTGCCCGTTTTATTACGGCTTCCGGCAGACCGGCGAGTTTTGCCACCTCAATGCCGTAGCTGCCGTCGGCTCCTCCGCGGACTATACGGCGTAAAAATGTAATATCGTCGCCGCGCTTTTTAACCGCCACATTATAATTTTTCACACCGTCAACGGTGCCTTCAAGCTCGGAAAGCTCGTGATAGTGAGTGGCGAACAGCGTTTTCGCGCCTATCCTTTTTTTATCCGAAATAAATTCGACAACGGCGCGCGCTATGCTCATACCGTCAAAAGTAGATGTTCCGCGGCCGATTTCGTCAAGAATAATAAGGCTGTTCCCGGTAGCGTAGCTGAGCACCTCGGCAACCTCGTTCATCTCGACCATAAAGGTTGACTGACCGGAGGAAAGGTCATCAGAAGCGCCCACACGGGTGAAAATGCTGTCAACAATGCCGATGTCCGCCGATTTCGCAGGTACAAAGCAGCCCATCTGCGCCATTATTACAATAATAGCTATCTGCCGCATATAAGTGGATTTACCCGCCATATTGGGACCGGTTATCACCGCTGTTCTGTTTTCGCCGCAGTCAAGCAAAGTATCATTCGGCACAAAAAGCTCGTTTTTAAGCAGCGCCTCAACCACCGGGTGGCGGCCCTCCGCTATGCGTATCACGCCCTTATCGTTGATTTCGGGCCTTACATAATTATTGAGCACGGAAACTGACGCGAAAGAGCAGAGCACATCAAGAAGCGCAACGGCGTGGGCCGTTCTCTGAGTTCGCAGATATTCGCCGGCAATCTTTTTTCTTATGGAGCTGAAAATCTCAAATTCCAGCGACACTATTCGCTCCTGCGCTCCCAGCACGCGGCTTTCAAGCTCTTTTAATTCCTCGGTAATATATCTTTCGCAGTTTGAAAGAGTCTGCTTTCTTATGTAATTATCAGGCACAAGCTCCTTGTAGGAATTGAGCACCTCAAAGTAATATCCGAAAACTTTGTTATAGCCTATTTTCAGCTTTTTAATGCCTGTTTTTTCCTGTTCTGCCGATTCAAGGGAAGCGAGCACGCTCTTGCCGCCGTTCACTATATCGCGAAGCTCGTCAAGCTCGCCGTTGAAGCCGTCCTTTATCATACCGCCCTCACGCACGGAAAACGGCGCGTCCTCCTTAATTGACGCTTCAATAAGGGCGCAGACATCACTGAGCGTATCAATTTCGGAATATATGTATTTTAGCTGACTGCTTTTTGAGCCTTCAAGATTATTTTTGATTTGCGGCAGGCAGCAAAGCGTGGATTTAAGGGACAAAAGTTCCTTTGCGTTGGCGGTGTTATAGACAACGCGCGTCATAAGCCTTTCCATATCGTAAACTCCGGAAAGCAGAGAAATCTCGCCCTCTCTTATCCCGGTTTCCCTGAAAAGCTCGTCCACGGCGTTGAGCCTTCTTGAAATCTCGGCGCAGTCATAGAGCGGGCGCTCTATAAACGAGCGCAGCATTCTTTTGCCCATGGCGGTTTTGGTTTTGTCAAGCAGCCACAAAAGCGAGCCTTTTTTCTCGCGGTCGCGCATTGTTTCGAGAAGCTCGAGATTTCTCACCGCTGAAATGCCGAGATTCATATATTTCGCGTCTGTATAAAAATTTATCACCTTGATATTATCAAGGCTGTTGCGCTGTGTTGAGCGCAGATAAGAAACAGCCGCTCCCAAAGCGCAGACAGCGCTCTCACGCTGATTAAGCGAAAGAGCGGCGGTATCCTTAACGCCGAAATGCTCTTTGCAGACGGTTTCGGCGTTACTGTATTCAAATTCTTCGTCAAGAAGTTCAACCGAAGCTTCCAGCTTTTTTGAAATAACGGCGGCAAGCTCCTTTAAAGAAGCCGCTTCGCGGTTTAAGATAACCTCGCTGGGAGAATATCTGCCCATTTCGTTGACTGCCCGTTTTTCAATGTTTTCGTCAAATTCGGTTAAACTTACCTCGCCTGTTGAAATATCGACAAAGCAAAGACCGAGTTTGCCGCCCGACGCGCAGACGGAGGCGAGATAGTTATTTTTTGACTCGTCGAGCATAGCGCTTTCGATTACCGTGCCGGGAGTTATAACCCTTATAACATCACGCTTTACTATGCCTTTCGCCAAGGCGGGGTCCTCCATCTGCTCGCAGACGGCTACCTTATACCCTGACGCTACAAGCTTCGCTATGTAAGAATCGGCGCTGTGAAAGGGCACGCCGCACATCGGCGCGCGCTCCTCCTGGCCGCAGTCGCGCCCTGTAAGCACAAGTTCAAGCACCTTTGACGCGATTTTCGCGTCGTCATAGAACATTTCATAAAAGTCGCCGAGACGGAAAAGCAATATGGTATCCTGATAATCTTTTTTGATTTCAAAATACTGCTTCATCATCGGTGATAGTTCAGCCATATTATCCTTTTCCCTCCCGTACAGAAATTAACACCCCGTCAATCAGTGAGAACAGCCGCCCTCGCAGTCACAGCCGCACGAAGAACAGTCCGAGCCGCAGGAATGGGCGGCCGGGTCGCAGGTGTCGGGGTCGTCGCCGTTGACGCACATTGCGAGAATGCCCGTAAGATAATTCATCATATCGTCAATTTCTTTTCTCGCTATTTCATAGTTGCGCATATTCTCGTTCTGCATTATCTGGGAATAAACGCCTCTGAACTCCTCGTCATAGGCTTTCATTTTGCCCTCGTCAGGCTCTTCTTTTGAAGCCTCGTGCTGATATGATACCTGGATAAGCTGAATTTTGCTCATAAGCTCGTTGAGGGCTGTATCTTTTTCGTTCGCCTCAATAGCCTTCTGAAGCGCGAGATATCTATCGTCCTGCTGAATTGCTTTTCCGAGTTCTCTTGTAAGTTTTTCAATAGTCATTGGTTTTATCTCCTTAAAATAAAATTACTGTTTTAAACAAGTTCTCCCCTGATTACCCAGTTCTGCGGCTCGGTCACTTTTACCTTGCAGAACTTGCCCACAAGGCTTTTGTCGCCGGGAAACTCAATAATCACATTGCCGTCGGTTCTGCCTGCTAAAAGCCCGGCGGCGTTTTTGCTTTCGCCCTCACAGAGCACACGGTAGGTTTTGCCCGTCATAGCCGCGCTGTGAGTTGCCGCTATACTCTCCTGCAAGTCGCACAGTTCCTTAAACCACCGGCTTTTTTCCCCGGCGGGAACGGGGTCGGGCATAAGTGACGCCTTTGTTCCGCGGCGGCTTGAAAAAATAAAGGTGAAAAGAGAGGTGAAGCCCACCTGCTCAACTAATGAAAGCGTATCTTTAAATTCCTCGTAGGTTTCGCCGGGAAAACCGACAATTACATCGCTTGTAAGGGATAGAGAGTCAATTTTTCCCTTGGCGTAGTCAATAAGTTCCAGATACTGCTCACGGGTATAGCGCCTGTTCATCTCTTTAAGCACGCGGTTATTGCCCGACTGAAAAGGCAGATGAATATGCTTTGACAGCTTTTCACACTGAGCCACGGTATCAATAAGCTCCTTAGTGCAGTCCTTTGGGTGAGAAGTCATAAATCTAAGCGTAAAATCGCCGTCAAGCGCATTGATACGGCGTAGAAGCTCGGAAAAGTTGATGTTTTCCGCAAGCCCTTTGCCGTAGGAATTGACATTCTGACCGAGCAGGGTAATATCCTTATAGCCTGCGGCTATAATTTTTTCGGCTTCGTTTATAATATCCTGCGAACGCCGGCTGCGCTCCCTGCCCCTGACATAGGGAACAACGCAGTAACTGCAAAAATTGTCGCAGCCGTACATAATGGGCAGCCACGCTTTTACGCTTTTATCACGCAGAGCGGGAACGCCCTCGGCAATCTCGCCCTCGGTATCAAACACCGAAACAACCCTTTTGCCTTTTTTCAGATATTCAAGGAAAAACTCGGGCAGCATATACTGGCGGTGAGTTCCGAACACAATATCAACGAAGGGATAGCTCGAATAAATTTTGCTGCGTATATGCTCCTGCTCCATCATGCAGCCGCAAAGGGCGATTATTAAAAGCGGGTTGCTTTTTTTCAGCTTTTTTACAGCTCCCACATTGCCGAAAACCCTGTCCTCGGCGTGTTCGCGGATAGCGCAGGTATTATACAGAATAAGGTCGGCTTCTTCCCTTGACCCGGTCATATCATAGCCCATCAGCGCGAGCATACCTTTGAGCCTTTCGCTGTCTGCCACATTACCCTGACAGCCGTAGGTATGCACAAAAGCCTTGGGCGTTCTGCCGTGCCGGGCAAGAAGAAGCTGCCTTACCTCGTCAGCTCTGTTTAACTGTTCTTTTACACTTTCTTCGGGAATAAATTTTGACAATTTGCTACATCCTTAAATCATTTTTCGGTTGACGAGTAAACTGAAAACAGAAAATTGAGCACATCTCTGAACACAACTTCCTTTTCTGTTTCGTGCAGTATTTCATGGCGCATTCCGGGATAGAGAATAACGGTGGGGTCAAATCCCGCCTGAGTAAGCCTGTCGGCGGTTGTGAGAACGCCCCTGCCCTTAAAGCCAACCGGGTCGTCGGCGCCGGAAACCATCATTACTTTAAGATTTTTAGGCAGGCGGTAAGGCCAGCGGTCTTCGCTCGCCTCACGCATAATATTGTAAATATCCCTGTAACCTCCGAGCGTATATGTAAATCCGCAGAGGTCGTCGTTTGAATAAGCGAGCCGGTTTTCGGGATTATATGAGAGCCACGCAAGCGGAAGCTCCTTATCATCGGTCATAGATGAAAATGTTTTATTCATCATTTCCGGCATTTTGTCAAACTTCTTCATATAACCGTATTTCTCGACAAGTTTGTCCATTCCTCCGGCGGCTACCGAGAACAATGAGGGCATTGTGCCGCCGCCCGAAAGGATAAGCCCGTTGAGCTCCTCGCCGAAATGGGCGGCATAAACCGCCGCGCAGAACGAGCCGAGAGAATGTCCGAAAAGAAAATAGGGAAGCTCAGGGTATCTTTTCTTCATAATACGGGTTAAAATGTGCATATCGTCAACAAGTCTTTTGTCGCCGTTTGAAGCGCCCATTGTGCCCAGCTGAGCGCGGCTTTCAATGCTTTTGCCGTGGCCTAAATGGTCGTTGCCGCACACAACAAATCCGTTTGACGCGAGAAAACGCGCGAATTCATCGTACCTCGCGATATGTTCAGCCATACCGTGAGTAAGCTGCACTACGCCTACTGGCGTAAGCTCATCGTCCTGCCAGATAAGCGTACGGATTTTGTTTTTTCCGTTTGACGAATTAAAATATGCCTCTTTTCTGACCAGTGCCATATAATCCCCTCCGAAATCACATAAGAATACATAATAATTATGAATATTATACTATAAACCGAGTATAAAAACAATGAAAAAATCGTAAATTTTTATATTTTTAAGGTTTTTTGAAATTTCGTACAAATTGCTGTTCAGACAAATTTTTATTTGTTGTTTTTTATATAAAATTATTATAAAATATGTGAAAAATGACTAAAAAAGCCCATTTTCGAGCCTGTTTCGGTATGTTTTTTAGAGTTTGCGAAATTTGCATTGTTTTAAGGTTTGTGCTACTATTTAAAAAACATTAAAAATGGAGTGATTACGATGACATACGAGCAAATTGTAGCAAAGGTTAAAGAAAAATTTGCAAATGCCGACGCATCGTCAATCGACGGCGTAGTAGCTTTGCAGATAAATCTTGAAGGCAAAAATGTAAACGGCGTTTTTTACATTGAAGTAAAAGACCACGCGGTTAATGTTGAGCCTTATGACTACCACGACAGAAACGCTCTTGTTACTGTTAACCCCACAAACCTTCTCAAAATCCTTGACGGTAAGCTTGACCCCGTTGAGGCTTTCACAAAGGGCAAGGTTGCGGTTGACGGCGACGCAGGCGCTGTTCTTGCGGTTATCAGCCTTGCAAAATAAAAAATGTAATTTTTTTGGAATACCCGTTTTTTCGGGTATTCTTTTTTTATTTTATCTTTCTTTTTCGGCAGAATAGGTATATAATTTAAGCGAAAAAATTTTAAAGCGAGATGATATTTATGTCAAATCCGGTTACAGCGGTTATTGTAGGCGCAGGTCACCGCGCCATGATTTACGCTAATCTTGCGGTTACAGACCCTGATAAGCTTAAAATTGTGGGAGTTGCCGACCCTAACCCCGTGAGAAGAAAAGCCGTTATGGAAAAATTCGGTTTTCCGGCTGAAAACTGTTTTGAAAACGCCGACGAGCTTGCCAAAAAAGGCAAAATAGCGGACGCGGTAATCAACGGCACAATGGACCATCAGCACCTTGAAACCTCCGTTCCCCTTTTAAAAGCCGGCTATGATATGCTGCTTGAAAAGCCCTTCGCGGTCAATGAAAAGGAAATGCGCGAGCTTGTGGAATGCGCAAGAGAGAACAACAGCAAGGTTATGATTTGCCATGTACTGAGATACACGCCCTTCTACTATTCCATAAAAGAAAGAGTTGTAAACGGGGAAATCGGCGATATTATCAACATTCAGACCCTTGAACATGTAAGCTATCATCATCTGTCCACCTCCTATGTAAGGGGCAAATGGGCAAACAGCGACCAATGCCACACCTCAATGCTGCTGGCAAAATGCTGTCATGATATTGATATAATGATGTGGATGATGAGCGAAACAAAGCCTGTTTCAATTTCGAGCTTCGGCGGTAAATATCAGTTCAAGCCTGAAAACGCGCCCGAAAACGCCGGCGAGAGATGTCTTGTTGACTGTCCGCTGGTTGACACCTGCCGCTATTCGGCAAAGCGGCTTTACATAGACCAACCGGAGCGCTGGGCGTTTTATGTATGGGACAAACTGGAAGATATTGAAAATCCTACCATTGAGGATAAAATAAATCTGCTCAAAGGCGACAGCCCCTACGGAAAATGTATTTACAAATGCGACAACAATGTGGTTGACCATCAGTCGGTGCTTATAAACTTCGCAAGCGGAGCTACCGGCACTCACAACATGGTAGGCGGCTCCTCTACTCCCCTGCGCAGAATACATATTGTGGGAACAAAGGGCGAAATTTACGGAAACTTTGAGGAGTCAAAATTCTTTGTTTCCAAAATTCACCCCACAAAGACCGACGAGAGAGAGCTTGAAGAAGTAGACCTTAATGTTACCGGCGATATGGTAGGCGCGTACGGCGGTCACGGAGGCGGTGACGAAAGGCTTGCCGCCGACTTTATCTCCTTTGTCAGAGGAGAAAAGCCGAGTCTTGCCTGCACCTCGATTTTCGACTCGGTGGCAGGTCACCTTTGCGTTTATCTCGCCGACCGTTCAAGAGAGAGCAACGGTGCGGTTCAAAAGGTTGAGTTTTAATGGTTTTTCACAACATTGAGCCTGTTTTTGACGAACATTCGAGAATACTTATTCTCGGCAGTTTTCCCTCGGTCAGGTCAAGAGAGATCGGCTTTTTCTACGGACACCCGCAAAACCGCTTCTGGCTTGTTACGGCGGCTGTCAGAAACGCTCCTGTTCCGAAAACGGTTGAGGAAAAGAAATACTTTCTGCTCAAAGAAAAAATCGCCGTCTGGGACACCCTTGCCCGCTGTGAGATAAAGGGTTCCGCAGACAGCAGCATAACCGGCGCCGAGCCTAACGATATAAGCAAAATTCTGAACTCGGCTCCGATAGAGCGGATTTTTACCAACGGCAAAAAAGCCTTTGAAATGTACCGCAAATACATTGAGCCCAAAACGGGCATTCCGGCATACTGCCTGCCGTCAACAAGTCCGGCTAACGCTGCTTACAGCCTTGAAAGGCTGATAGAGAAGTGGCGCGCCGTAAATATTTAAAGTTCCGCATACAGCAAAAACCCGGCAGTGTGAAACCAAAATGTGTTTCGATACCTGCCGGGTTTATATTATTACGGAAGTTATTTGGTGCCGAATATTCTGTCGCCCGCGTCGCCGAGTCCGGGTACTATGTACTTGTGCTCATTGAGTTTCTCATCAAGCGCGGCACAGTAAATATCCACATCGGGGTGCGCCTCGGTAAGGGCTTTAAGTCCTTCGGGAGCGGCAATAATGCCCATAAATTTTATTGACTTTGGTTTATACTGTTTAATCTGGTCAATGGCGTCGATAGCCGAGCCGCCTGTTGCGAGCATCGGGTCAAGCACGATAACCTCACGCTGGGAAATGTCAGACGGAAGTTTGCAGTAATAGGGAACGGGCAAAGCCGTTTCCGGGTCGCGGTACATGCCGATATGACCGACCTTAGCGGAGGGCACCAGCGAAAGAACTCCGTCAAGCATTCCTGTACCGGCTCTTAAAATGGGGACAAATGCAAGAGTTTTGCCTGAAATCACCTTTGTTTTTGCCATGGCGACAGGAGTTTCAACCTCAACCTCGGTAAGCGGAAGGTCACGGGTCGCCTCATAGCACATAAGCGTTGCTATTTCGGAAACCAGAGCGCGGAATTCCTTTGAGCCTGTGTTTTTATCCCTTAAAAGTGTGAGTTTGTGCTGAATAAGCGGGTGATTGGTAATTGTTACATTTGCCATTTTCGTTTCCTCCGTATCAAACAGTATTTTTTCTTAATGATTATACACCAATCGGGGCGCATTGACAAGATATTTTATAAATTTTCCAGTTCTGCAATCTGGTCGATTCTGCGCTGATGTCTGCCGCCCTCAAAGCCGGTATTCAAAAACACATCTACAAGCTCGAAAGCAAGTCCCGCTCCAACAACTCTGCCGCCCATACAAAGGGCGTTCGCGTCATTGTGAAGCCTTGTCATTTTCGCGCTGAAATAGTCGGAACAGCAGGCCGCGCGTATTCCTTTTATTTTGTTAGCCGCCATAGATATGCCTATACCCGTGCCGCAGCAGAGTATTGCTTTTTCACATTCGCCGGAGGTTACCTTTTCGCAGGTTTTTGCCGCTATTGGGGCATAGTCAACCGACTCGGAAGAATATGTTCCGCAGTCCACATAATCAACGCCGTTTTCTTCAAGATGTTTTTTAATTGCCTCTTTAAGTTCAAATCCGCCGTGGTCGGCTCCCAAAGCTATCATTTTAAATTCTCCTTTTTCTTTTTCAATTCTCTTTCAGCCTGCGGCAGTCTTAAATAAAAGGGCACGAGTTCGCCGGAATCGGTTATCTCTCCCTTTTTGAGCTTTTCCCCGGCGATAAATCCCACCGAAGAGGCGTGAATATATTTGCTGTCGCCCTCTGCCGCGGCGACTGATTTAAGCTTGTCCTTAAATTCTTCAAAGCATTTTTCCGCTCCGTCACCGGTAAGCAGCACTTCGCGCGGCTGAGAACAAAGCCGGGCGCAAAGCTCGGCTGACGAAACGGCTATATCCTCAGAAAGGCGTTTTCCGCCTGAAAAACAGGCTGTATATACCTGACCGCAGCGCGCGTCCATAACCGAGCAGACCAATTTATCTCCGCTGTAAAAAGGCTGAGCCGCCGCTTCAAGCGAAGAAACCGCCACACAGGGTTTTGAAAGCGCGTCAGCCATACCCTTTACCGCCGCTATTCCTATGCGCACGCCCGTAAATGAGCCCGGCCCGTGCGTTACGGCAAAGGCGTCGATTTCCTCTGCTTTAATACCGGAATTACTCAACACCTCTTCAACAAGAGGCATAAGCGTCTGCGAATGGGTAAGCCCGTTGTTTATAAAGCCCTCCGAGAGAACTTTTCCGTTTTCGGTGACTGCCGCTGACGCTGTGAGAGATGAAGAATCCACGCTGAGTATTTTCAAATTTCTTCTCCCCCCTCTATTGTAATAACGCGCTGATTATCGTTTTCACCGCGTTCAAAAGTAACCCTTACGGTATTTTCCGGCAGAGCGTTCTCAATATTTTCGCTCCACTCGACCGCAAGTATTCCTCCGTTTTCGTAATAATCAAAAAATCCGCTGGAATACAAGTCGTCCCAGCTTTCAACCCGGTACATATCAAAATGATACAGCGGAGGATTTCCGCCGTAATCGTTTACAATGGCAAAAGTCGGACTGCTCACATCTTCTTTGACGCAGAGCACCTGAGCCATACCCCGTGTAAAAGCGGTTTTGCCCATACCGAGTCCGCCGAAAAAAGCCACAACTGTTCCGCCCGTGAGCTTTCCGGCAAGTTTTCTGCCTAATTCGGTTGTTTCTTTTTCACTGTTAGTAACAAACTTCTGCATATTGCTCCGATTTACCGTCTTTCAATCATTTACCCATAAATTATAACACAGTAAAAAAGCGTTGTAAACCACCGCGAAAAATTATATTATCAGTCAAAATCCATTTTTATTCCGCATAATTTTTCATCTTATTTATAAAAATACGGATTTATTTTAAAGATATTTAGTAAATTCCACCAAATATATGCGTTTCAAATTATACATTTATACAAAAAGTGAATTTATATTCACCTTTCTGTTGAAAATGAAAAAACAGGGTGTTATTATAAATACAAAGGTACGGGAAGCATAAAAGCGCCGGTGATACGGGCGCATTATATAAAACAAACGCCGAACGGCGTTACGGGGAGGAAAAAATATGAACGAATATATTGAAAGCGTAATTGAAACGGTCAAACGCCGCGACAACGCGAAGCCTGAGTACATTCAATGCGTTAAAGAGGTTTTCCGCTCGCTGGAACGGGTAATTGAAGCTCACCCCGAATATGTTGAGGACGACCTTTTGACAAGAATGGCTGAACCGGACAGGCTTATAACTTTCAGGATAGCGTGGGTAGATGACGCCGGCAAAACAAGGATAAACCGAGGTTACCGGGTTCAGTTCAACTCGGCAATCGGTCCGTACAAGGGCGGTCTGCGCTTTCACCCGAGCGTTAATTCAAGTATTATGTATTTCCTCGGTTTTGAACAGACCTTTAAAAATTCTCTTACCGGTCTGCCTATGGGCGGAGCAAAGGGCGGTTCGGATTTTGACCCGACAGGCAAGAGCAAGGGCGAGGTTATGCGCTTCTGTCAGGCATTTATGACTGAGCTTTACAGGCACATAGGCCCTAATGTCGATGTACCCGCGGGAGATATCGGCGTAGGCTCGCGTGAGATAGGCTTTTTGTTCGGTCAGTACAAGAGAATATCAGACGCCTTTGAAAACGGTGTAATCACCGGAAAAGGTCTTACTTACGGCGGTTCGCTTATCCGTCCTGAGGCTACCGGCTACGGCGCGATTTATTACGCCAATGAAGTTTTTGCCCACAACAACGACGATATTTCGGGCAAAACATTCATCGTTTCAGGTTTCGGTAATGTTGCCTGGGGCGCTATCAAAAAAATCACCGAACTCGGCGGTAAAGCTGTCACAATAAGCGGCCCAGACGGCTATGTTTATGACAAAGACGGCATAAACACCGATGAAAAAATAAGCTATCTTCTTGAAATGCGCGCTTCAGGCCGCAACAGGGTGCAGGATTATTCCGACAAATTTACAACCTCTCGGTTTTATCCGGGTGAAAAGCCGTGGGGCGTTAAAGGCGATGTAATACTCCCCTGCGCTACTCAGAACGAAGTCGATTTGGACGACGCAAAGGCTATTGCCGCAAACAAGACGAAATACTATATTGAGGTTTCAAATATGCCCACAACCGAGGACGCTCTTAATTTCCTTATGGCTCAGAAGGACATAACGGTTGCGCCGTCAAAAGCTGTCAACGCCGGCGGCGTGTGTGTTTCGGGACTTGAAATGAGCCAGAACAGCCAAAGGCTGAGCTGGCCTGCGGAAGAAGTTGACGCAAAACTGCACGCGGCTATGAAAAATATCTATAAAAACTCAGTCGCGGCAGCCGAAAAATACGGACTCGGATATGACCTTGTAGCCGGAGCAAACATAGCAGGATTTGAAAAAGTAGCTCAGGCCATGATGGAACAGGGAATTTACTGATATAACGCAAAAAGTCCTCCGGACAAGCCGGAGGACTTTTTGTTTTACCACATTGACCATAAAAGGTTATAAAACAAATCTTCTATTGCGTCAGCCGCAATCGCCGCTAAAATAGAAATTACTATTGCCTTTATAACAGCCGCCGCGCCTATGGAAGCGCAAAACGCTGCGATATTCTCGGAAATTGTTCCGACAACTTTATTCACCGTTGTTACGGAAATAACCGCTTTTGCAGTTATTGTAACAATCAACAGGAAAATTCCGAGTTTCAGCGAAATCAAGGTCATTACGCTTGTAATTATGAGCAATAAAGCAACCGGAATAAAATTAAACCATACAGCTGAAAACGCCGGTAAAACCGGAATATCCTTTTTTGTAAGCTTTGCCGATAAAAATGTTGTCAAAGCCGGTATTCCAAGCGAAGCTACCGCTGTAATGAAAGCCATTACAATCCCTATAAAGAACATTTCAGGCTCAGGATATGTAATCATTGCGAGTTTACCGCACAGGCACAAGAAAAATATCAAAGTAGCGGCGGCAAATATCACAGCTCCCGCAATTCCGGCTACAATATTTTTTGATTCAATTATTTCATCGACTGCATCAGCGGGAGATTTAAAATATTTTTTAATCAAATCTGAAAATCCGTTTACCGCTTTACTGAAAGTGTCATTTGCCGGTTTTGCGGGCGCCGCCGTATATGGATTAACGCCGCCGTTCACCGGATTTCCGCATCCGGGGCAAAACGCTACTCCGGGCGCCAGCGGTGTTCCGCATCTGCTGCAAAAGCCACCAGATACCGGCTGCGCCTGCTCTTGAACGAGCTGCGCTCCGCACGACATACAAAACACGGTATCATCGGAATATTCTTTTTGACATTGGGGACAAATTTTCATTGTAATTCCTCCTTAGCCTCTAACATTATAATTTTCAGCAAGTAAATTCATCGCCTTTGAAAGCTTGTGAATATAAATGAAAGGTCCTACCAAAATAAAAGAACCAAGTACATTCCAGAGCCAGAAACTACCGGCGCCGAAGCTGTAACTTATACCTCTCCTTGCAAGCTCAGAGCCTATTCTTGCCGATATTTTATGATACCACACTATTGCTCCAATTCCAAGAGTAATGGGAGATACAATAAAGAAAAGCAAACAAAAGTGCATGGTCTTTTTACCGTCATATCTTGACGCTATTATATTTATATCGTTAGAAATTGAAGAATAATACACAATGGAATAAATTCCGAGTGTAATGAGCGATAAAAGTATAAGTTTTATAAGTCCCCTGTTAGTTTTAAGCTGACCGACGGGCTGAGAAGTGTAAACTACATTAGGCTGTGCGTATGTGTTAGGCTGTGCGTATGTGTTAGACTGCGCGTATGCATTAGGCTGCTCGGAGTTGCTGACCGAAGCCGAATAAGCCGGCTGAGCCGGCGCAGATGCAACCTGCGCGCCGCAAGCTGTACAAAACTGAACATCATCGTTTAATGATTGACCGCATTGTTGACAAAATTTCATAAAA
>CALWIO010000020.1 GCA_944380765.1 uncultured Clostridia bacterium | reverse complement strand
AACATCTCGGTTAATTCAATTTCACAGGCAGTCTTTGCTTATGAGTTCATCTGCTATTCTTTCAGTTGTTTTTTCTGAGTCAAACTCAAACGGATTGGTGCACATCAATCTATATGAGGACGCATAAACTTTTTCATCTGTGTATATTACAAACGAATAGTAGGCTAAATCATACTTCGACGAATATTCATTTGGTTTTGAAATATAAACATAACTGCACTTTACATCTCCTTTTGTAAAAGTATGAATATCATCGTCTGTAATTCCCATGTCCCATATATCATTCTTTATATAATAATTGGTTAAACGAGTTATCAGCTTTTGATGATTTACAAAAAACATATTATCCGAACTGTAAATTTCCTGTGAAACGGTATAATCGTCAGAATCGCTGAGTCTGCCGTAAGGTGTGGTGTAACTAACCTCAAAAGCGTTTTTCCCGAAAACACAAACGCGTATTTCTTCTTCGGCTACCTCCTTAGTTAAATCCGAAAAATTTAAAATGTCAATATTTTTTACATCAGTTAATTCAAGAAATATTTTCATTGATTCGGGCTGAGGTCTTGCCAAAGAAAAAGATGAAAATACTAATGACGCGCATAACACCATACAAACAAAAGCGAATACAACAATAATTATTCGCTTTTTAACAAAGCAGTAAATTATTGCAATAACGAGTGAAATTATTGAAACGACCAATAAAAATATAAACATCGGCCGCGCAATATAATTAAAAATCCACCCGTATGTTCCTGCAATAATTCTCAATGAAAGAAAAATATTAAAAATTGCCGCAAGAATCAAAAGAATCAGAAAACATAGCCTTATCTTTGATTTTCCTGCTATTCCCCTCTTTTTTTTGTCCATGATTTGTACTCCCTCTTTAAAATCATAACATAATTGCAATTTCCTATCAACACATATGATTTTTGATTTATTATCCTGCAATCATTCCGCGTTTTCTTTAAGCGTGGGTATGCAAAAATCAAATCCGCCTTTTGCGGTTTTCACAGCCTTATACAATTCGACTTTTCTCAATAAATTTTGTAAGCATTTCAGCCGTTACGGCGTTTTTGCCGGCTGAGGATACTCCGGCGCAAAGGCATATTTTCGCTTAAAGCGCTTATTTGTCACCACCCGTATTTTTCGGCGGCTAAGGGGTAGTTTACACTGTAAAGCGAAGCGAAGTCCGCTTCTGCCGGGCTTTCAAAGAAATACCAGTTCCTTCCTGCGCAGATATAGGCGTAAGCCGTAAGGCTCTGTTCTTTTTCCGCTGACGGTATGCCGCTTACCATGCAGGTGAACATATAGTACCCCTGAGCGTCCTGTATATAACTCACGGGCGCGTTTGTGTATCCGGCGACAGGTTCTCCCCGCGCGGCTTTCTGCGCCTGAGAAACTGAAAACTCCACGGTATTGAGCGTGAACACAAATCCGGCTTTTGTGATTTTTGCTGCCGCCTCCTCATTTGTTGCGGCTATGTATTCCGAGAAATCCTCGTCATAAATCACGGCGCGCGCTCTTACATCAAACTTTCCGGCATAGGAGCCGTCCTCATTACGGGTAAACCTGATTTGAGGCGACAGGGGAAAAACTATGCTTTCTGACGGGGAATATATTTTGTTGGCGGTTACGCCCGTGCGTATTTCCACGGGTTCAAAGCCGACATCTGTACTTGTGACTACGCAGTAGTAATAGGGATAGGCGGGGTATTCGGCAGGGCTAAATTCCTTTTCGGTTGCGCCCTTGATAGGCTCGCCCGCGGTGTTGTCCGCCGTAAGGCTGCCGTACCACTGATAGGTACGGTTAAAGCCGATGACATCGGGGCAGAGCACCTGCGTTTCATCGGTATATTCCATCGGCACATCCTGCAAGAGAGCGGTTTCCTGCGAAATCTCAATGAATTCGTGTCCGTTCGCATTCGCCCATTCCTCTGCATATGTACCCTTTGTGCCGTAGACCTTGTAGTTCCTGCCCGTTGTGTCTTCGGTACATTCTTTGAAGGTCGAGGGCATGGCTATCGTACATTGCTGCGGAAATAAACCGTTTTCATCGTTCGAGGCGGGAAGGCTTTGGGCCGTTACGAGGTGGGAAAATTCAATTCGCGCGGTCGGATAAAAACCAAAGGCGTCTTCTGCGATCTCCGTAACACTATCCAGATAATAAACCCTTCCTTTTGGGCTTGAAATAGTTATATTTATGCCGTCGAAAGCCCCTTTGGGAACTGATTCCAGCGAAGGCATATTGATAACCTTCAAACTCATGCAGTCATAAAAAGCGTTGGTTCCGATTGTCTTTACAAACGGAAAATCCGCTGTTTCTATGCGTGTGCCCTGCAAAGCTCCCGCCAGCAGATTTTGCGTGGAAGACATTTGCAGTACCGCAAGCATAGAGGCGTCTTCAAACTCGCCGTTGCCTCCGATTCCCCAAACGGTTTGCGTGCAATTCGGTATATTTACGCTTTCAAGCCGCATACAGCTTGCAAAAGCGCCGCGGTTTATGGCTTGCACTTCAGGACCATCAAAGGAAACGATTGCCGAATATTGAAATGCCCGTGCGCCGACAACTTCTAATTTCGGGAAATAGCCATAAATAAAAGAATCGGTCATTTTGAAGCTCACAAGTCCGATTTCCGTGACATTGGGAAATTCGGCATATTTTAGCCCGGATTCGTAAAAGACTTGTGTGCCGACAGATATAACGCCGTCACCCCGTATAAATTCAAGAGACGCGTTTCTGTAAAAGGCGTAATCCGGGATTTCGGTTATGGTTTCGGGCAGTACAATCCCGGTTATTGCCGCTTTTTCAAATGCGCTCCGTTCAATGCCGGTTACCGTTACGCCGTTAATTGTTTGCGGAACAAAAAGGTCGGAAATTTTACCACTGTATGCGGTGATTACTCCGTCCTCCGTTACGGTATACACATCTTCGCTGTCTTTATACATAATCCTCGGTGTAATTTCATTTTCCCTGCTGTAATATCCGCCGTCAGGATAATACGCAACCGCGCGGATGCGGGTGCGCTGTGTAATCTGAAACGGCTCTGTATATACATCAGCATTTTCAAGGGCGGGATATGTACCGTCAGTAGTATATAAAATTACCGCGCGGTCGTCGGCGCAGGTGAGAGAACAGGTCTGCGCGCCGAGATATATGGCGTTATCCTCTAAACTAAACACGGGCGCGGCAAGCTCCGGCAAACCGAACGCGCCGGCGTATTGAATCATTCCTACCCCGTCCAATGCCGTATGATAGCTGTCCGTAAAATTATTTTCGTTAAACCCTGCAAAATCGTAACGCTTTACATCAAAGGAAGTGCTTTTTATTTTCTCTTCCATTTCGTCCACGGTTATATCCGGATTCTGCGCTTTTAAAATCGCGCCTAATGCCGCCGCGCAAGGTGAGGCAAAAGAAGTTCCGTCCCAAATCGCGTATTCGTTTTCAAGCATTGCCACATCTATTTCCTGTCCCGGGGCAGAAATATCCGAAGCGTCACTCCAAGTTCCCCAAAGGACGGTTGTATTGTTGCTGTCCGTTGCCGAAACAGAAATACACTCCGGTATATTTCCGGGAACTGTGTTCTGGTCAAACTCTCCGCTGTTTCCCATTGCGGCAAACACCGCAACATTTTTATCGTAAGCCGTCTTTACGCAAGCCTGCGTCAGCCCGGTTTCATCCCAGTAGCCCAAGCTGATGTTGATAACATCTGCTCCGTCTTCAATGGCTTGTATGTACCCGGCGCACATCTGCGAAATGGGCGCGTAACCGCCGTCATCCAAAACCTTATAGCACCGGATTATAACATCGTCGGGCGTATTGTCGGCAATAATGCTGCAAACACCCGTTCCGTGGCTGTCAACGGGAGAACCGTATTCATCATTTGCATTACCGCTGCTGGACGAATTAAAATTTGTTCTTTCTATTCTTCCTTCCAAAAACGGGTGGTCATAATGTACACCGTCATCCACCACAGCGACAACGGTCTTTTCAAGCTTAATATCTGCGCTTTCTATATAATCAAGAAGGCGGTCGCTTTGCGTTCTGTCATGGCTCCATCCGCAAAGATATTTCTCTGTATTTTTCTCTGTATTTTCAGATTGTTCGCCCTGCAAGGGAGCGACTACCTCGTCGGGAGCGGCACTGTAAACCGCATTTTGTGTTTGCAGCTTTTCAAAGGCCGCCATAGCCGCTTCGGGGGATTCGTACTGCAAAATATTAAAGTCCTGAAAGCCGCTGACATTTTCCAACGCGCCGAAATCGTCAAAAATTCCGTTTGCGCGCGCAATCAGTCTTGCCGTTTGAAAATCCTGCAAGGTATAGGCAGGCTCGGCGCTGTTTTTATCCTCTTCATCGGTATTGGCAGCTAAGGAAGCGGCAAAAGCCTCCTGACGGGCGGAAAAATTATTAGAATTTTCCGCGCTTTCCTTTTCGGGAACTTCAAAGGTCTTACCCTTGTCATATTCCCTTACAAGCTCTGTAATTCCCTCAATAAAGCCACTGATTTTCGCGCTTTCCTGCCGGTCGCTGAACGGTGCCGCAAAGCCTGAAACGGCTGACGACAAAATCAAAGCTGCCGCCGTTAAAATACTGATGACTCTTTTCACAAAAATCCTCCCAGCTGAAAATCCGTACGCCTTCACGCACGCGAAAAAGCTATTCATACCGTCAAAAAACCTCTCTTAAAACTTATAGTACGCCTTTATTATATACAACAGTTTAAAGAGAGGTTTTGTGACAAAATATTCAGTTTTTTTCGCAAATATTTTCAGCCATCAAGAGTATTTCGTCTTTATCGGACACCGGCGCGCTGATTGTAAACCAATATACGCCGTCAGTCCATTTAATTATTGAGTTTAAAGGATATACATTCAAATACGCTTCATAACCGTTGATTTGCACTTCCTGATAATTATGCTCGTTATCCATGGTAAAGGTGCTGTCCAGCAGATTTTGCGAAAACACAAGCTCTTCTTCCGCGTCATTTTTCCAGATCACGAAAACATGATATTCATCTTTCTGATAGGTGTCAAGCATGAAGCCCTCGGGCAGGCCGGCAAGCGTATATTCAGTTTCAATACTGTTCACAGGGGGCGCGGATTCTTCGCTTAAAGATATGTCGATATATTGAGGAAAAACCTTTTTGACAAACCTTATAATCGGCTCTCTTGTAACGGCGCAGCTCATTAAGCCCGTGAACAGAATCAAAACCGCGACAATTGCCGCGAGCAGACTTTTCGTAACTGTTCTCCTGGTTGACAGCTTAATGCGGTTATTCTTTTTTATGAGCATATCCATTGAACGACAGAATTTTTCAGAAAACTCCCAGTTGATTTCCTCTTCGCCGGGAACGGCGGCGTTATCTGTTCTTTCGGCTTCTATGAGAGCTTTTGCAAACAGCTCTTTCGTGTTTTTCAAGCTAATCCCTCAAATCGTTTTCCAGTATTTCAAGCAGCTTTTTCTTGCCGCGGACAATCTGCTGCCGCACGGTTGTCTTGTTTCTGCCGAGCAAGTCCGCGATTTCCTTAATGTCCATACCCGCCGCAAAACGATAGAACAGCACATCTCTGTATATGCCGTTCAGACTTTTAATGGCTTTAACAACCTCGTCAATATTTTCACGCAGCCCAAGTCTGTCCAGAAACTCGCTGTCGGAAATATTTTCAACCGGCTGCGTTTGCGTGTGCCTGTTTCTTGCTGTATTCTTTTTTGAAAGATTGATTGCCGTGTTTTTTACCGCTTTGAGCACATAAGACAGTGTTTCGTCCGATTCCGGGTCGCCAATCGCCTTCATATTGCGCGCGATTTTTATGAATGTATCATGCACGGCGTCCTCCGCGTCTTCCTTGTTGTTCAAAACGGAAAACGCCGCATATACCATTCTTTTCCTATATGTATTGTAAAGTATTTCAAATTTATCCTTATCGTCCTCGCCGTCGATAAAGGTCATATAAAACGCTAACATCTGTTTGTATTCCTCGCTTACTTTTTGACAGGTTCCCCGTTTACGCCTTTTTGCCGGCGGTTTTCGCTATTTCTGTAATATACGGGATAAGCAGAACAAGGGAAATCAGCGCAAAGATGAAATTCAGAGTGTTTTCGGGCGTTATTTTATCGTAGGCAAAGGCGTAAGCCGAGGCGTACAAAACGCTTCCGGCAATCTGAGTTATTAAAAGCGCCGGGCTTTTTCTGCCTTTTTTAAAGCCTGCCGCGGAAATCAAAACCGCCGCCGAGGTCAGAAGCAGAATAAAGACTGCCCGCAAAGCTCCGTTTTTCACCCATACTGCCGCCGCCGGCACGCAGCACATTAAAACAAGCGACAGCTCCGGGCTGACAAGTTTTTTTAAATATTTTTTCATAATCATTCCCCTTTGCAACGATTATTCTATCCTTTTGAATTTATAAATCAGCACAGCCGGCATTAAAAGCAGAGCCGTAACCGCGCAGTACAGCAAGCTGTACCGGTGCAGCTTCGAGTCAAAGCAAAACGCGAAGCAATAAAATGCGTTTGCCGCAATAAACGAAAACGCTGACAAAACTTTATACAGAGTCTGTCTTTCGGCAAAAGACGCGCGCCGCTGAGCAGCCGCAAACAACGCCGCGCCGATAAGAATTATACATGCGCTGAAAATGATTTTTGAAGCAGATTCCGTTTGCAGGCTTACGCTCAGCGCGCCGAATCCAATGATAAGCACAAGCTGCGCCGAAAGTATCGCGCCCTTTTTCACAAAACCCCTCCTAAGCGGAAAAGCGTTTGCCGTTCCCTTTTTAATTTAATATGTTATTACTTTTATTTTATCACAGGGAAAGCGCCTTGTAAATGCGCGCTGGCGTTTATAAGCCTTTATGCCGTTGTTTTACAAAAAAAGAGCCTTTCGCAAAGCGGGACCGAGGCTTTCGCCCTTTTTGCCGCTGAGCTTTAAGGCTCTTATTCCTTATTATTTTTCATAAATTCCAAAAGCGCTTTGCGGGAATTTTCCGCCCTGCCCTCGATTACCGCGTCCAGACAGAGCTTTAATATCCCGCCCGTTTTTTTGCCGGAAAATCCGAGCTTTTCCGCGTCCGCGCCGTTAACGGCAAGCTTTTCCCGCGTATAGCACTCGCCGTTTTGCTCGATTTCATCAATCGCCGCGAGCGCGCGGCTGTAAAACTCATCGCCTCGGTAAAATTCGGGTTTCTGCGCTTTGTTGTCGCATTTTTTAATCTCTATCAACTCGCGGCAAAGCTCCGCTCCCGTTTCCGACATCAGCTTTTTTATTCTTACCCGGTCGGGGGTTTGCTCATCGCTCAAATCGGCTATGGGATAATCGTGGTACATAACCAGCGAAGTTACCCTCTGCTTTGTCAGGTTATCAAAACGCAGGCGCGTCATAATTTTTTCGGTCATCTCCGCACTGAGAGCCGGGTGCCCGTTAAAGTGCATTTCGCCCTTTTTATCAAAAAACGCCGCCCGGGGTTTGCCTATATCGTGAAAAAGCAGGGCAAGGCGCGTGTCTTTTTGAGGCCGGCTGAATCCCAGCGCTTTCACGGTATGGGTATATACATCAAAAATATGGTGGCGGTTTTTCTGCTCAAATCCCACGCAGGCTTCAAGTTCGGGGATAACAGTACACATAACATCCGGAAATTCTTTCAATATACCTGCGGCGTTTTCACCGCAGAGCAGTTTTACCGTTTCCTCGCGGATTCGCTCTGCCGATATGTTATTAAGCAGATCCTTGCAGGCGTGCACGGCGGCTTCTGCGTCACTGTCAACGGTAAAGCCCAGCACCGAGGAAAATCTGAGCGCTCTTAAAATACGCAGGGCGTCCTCGTGAAAACGGGACTGAGCAGAGCCTATGCACCTAACGGTTTTACTGCGTATATCCTCAATTCCGCCCGTCAGGTCAACATAACCGGTTTCATAACTGAAAGCCACCGCGTTCATGGTAAAGTCACGCCGCCGCACATCTTCGCTGAGGGATTTTGAGAAGCTGATACTGTCCGGGTGGCGGTTGTCGGAATACTCACCGTCGCTTCTGTAAGTTGTTATCTCGACCGGCTCGCCGCCGATTATCACCGTTACGGTACCGTGGCGGATTCCCGTTTCAACAACCCGAAAAGAGGAAAAGACCTTTTCGACCGCCGACGGCTCGGCGTTTGTGGTAACATCAATATCGCCTGTCGGCTTACCCATAATGCTGTCGCGCACGCTGCCGCCTATTAAGTACGCCTCAAACCCGGCGCCGTGAAGCATTTCAAGGGCGGTTTTCGCCGCGGGCGGAAAATCCGGGTTAATCCTCACTTCTTAACGCCTCTTGCAGGGCTGCCGCAAGCTGGTCGGGGCAGGAAGTGCTCTTGAATCCGCATTTTATTCCTTTGAGGGTGTCGATAACTTCAAGGGCGGGCTTGTTTTTTACCAGCGCCGATATTCCTTTAAGGTTGCCGTTGCAGCCGCCGTGGAACATAACATTTTTTACTATGCCGTCTTCAAGCTCTATGTCGATTTGTGAAGAGCAGGTTCCTCTTGTTTTGTAAGAATATTTCATTTTTCTTCCTTCCTTATTTCCGAAATGCTGAGGCTGAGAGCCGCGAAATCCTCCATGGTAAGAGCCTCCGCTCTTGCCTTTTCGGGAATCGCCGCCCGGCGCACCGCTTCGGCTATTTTCTGCTTGTCCTCGCCCAGAGAGCCGGCAAGGGCGTTCACAACGGTTTTACGGCGCTGTGAAAAAGCCGCTTTTACCGTTTCAAAAAATACCTTTTTATCCTTTACGCCGTAGTCGCGGCGTTTTGTAAGGTCAAGTTCGATTACGCAGCTGTCCACCTTGGGGCTGGGCAGAAACGAGCCTTTTGAAACATCAAACAGCTTTCTCGCCTCGGCGTAATAGTTGACCGCCACGGTGACCGCTCCGCTCTCGCGGCTTCCCACCGGCGCGCAAAGGCGGTCGCCCGCCTCCTTCTGCACCATAACGATAATTTTTTTAATGGGAAGCTCCTCTTCAAGCAGGCGCATAATCACCGGCGAGGTTATATAGTAGGGCAGATTGGCGCATACAAAAACTTCACGCTCACCGAACAGCGAAAAGAGTTCCTTTAAGTCGATTTTTAAAATATCGCCCTCGACAAGCGTAAGGTTGTCATAACCCGAAAGAGTGTCGCCCAGCACGGGAAAAAGCCTTTTGTCAAGCTCCACGCAGACCACCTGCTCGCAGCGTTCAAGCAGCTCCTTTGTAAGCACACCTACTCCCGCTCCGATTTCGAGCACTCCGATTTCGCAAGGCGAGCTGTCCCTTACCGCCTGAGCCATTTTCGGGCAGACCGAGGGATTTATTAAAAAATTCTGGCCGAGCCCCTTTGAAAAGGTTACCGAGTGCTCGCTCATAACCCGTTTTATAACGGAAATATCCGTTAAGTTCCAGTTCTTTTTATCCAATATATTTTTCCTTTACCTTGCCGAGAATCTTCATTCCCTCGACAATCTTTTCGTCAGAAGGCGTTGAGAAATTCATTCTGAAACAGTTTGTATGCTCGTCGTTTATCATAAACGCCGTGCCGGGAACCAGAGCCACCTTGTTGGCTATGCACTCTTTGACAAATTCGAGCATATCCACATTTCCGGGAAGCTCGCACCACACGAAAAGTCCGCCCTCGGGACGCACATATTTTACAAAATCGCCCAGCTCGCTGTCGATAAGGTCGCACATAAGGTTGAGCTTTCTGCGGTAAATGGCTCTTATCTTTTCGATATGAGCCTCTAAATCGTACTGCTCCATCCACTTGTCCACAAGCATCTGTGAAAATACGGGGGTGTGAACATCGGCGGCCTGCTTGCCGACAGTCATTTTCGCGGCAATCTGGGCGGGGGCGCATATATAGCCTACTCGGATACCGGGGGACAAAAGCTTTGAGAACGAGCCGGCATAAATTACTATGCCGTCCTCGTCAAGGCTCTTGATTGAGGGGACATCCTCGCCGGTTACTCTCAGGTCGCCGTAGGGGTTGTCCTCTAAAATCAGAAGTCCGTATTTTTTGGCGAGAGCGTAAACAGCCTTTCTCTTTTCAAGGCTCATTGTAGCTCCCGACGGGTTCTGGAAATTGGGAATTGTATAGATAAAGCGGGGGTTCTGGGAATTTTTTATGACATTTTCAAGCTGCTCTATATTCATTCCGTCAGCCTCGACATCTACGCCTTCAAGACGGCAGCCGTAGGAGCGGAAGCAGTTGAGCGAGCCGATAAAGGAGGGACGCTCCGAAATAACCGTATCGCCGAAATCGCAGAGCGCCTTTGTGGCTAAATCCATAACCTGCTGAGCGCCCGAAGTCACAATAATGCTGTCAAAATCCCTGCCAATGCCCGATTTGTTCTTTAAATAGGCGGCAAGTCTTTTGCGGAGCGGCTCATAGCCCTCGGTGACGCCGTATTGCAGGGCGGTGACCGGCTCGTTTTCAAAAATCTCCGCAGTTATTTTTCTTACCTCTTCCACCGGAAAAGCCGCGGCGTCCGGATTGCCGGCGGCAAAGGGGATTATTGACGGGTCCTGCGTAGCCTTTAAAATCTCACGGATTGCCGAAGGCTGAAGCTTGGAAATCCTTTTGGAAAAATAGTATTCCATTTATATCACCTCTATAAATATTTCACGCTCTGCCGCGCCCGAACGCCGCTGTTTTAGGGCGGATTTGCCTGTTGGGGCTGCGGTTTTGTTTAAAGAATATTTTACCACATACGCATATTTTTTTCAAGCGGCTTTAAATCCCCGGCAAAACCCGGTTTTTGCGAATAAAACTGTTGTTAAAAAATAAAATATATGGTAAAATAAACTGATATTTTATGTCAGGAGCAAAAAAATGGCTGTTTTAAAAGATGTTAAACGCATAGTGGTAAAGGTCGGCACCTCTACCCTTACATACAGCACGGGCAAAACCAACATAAGAAGAATGCACAAGCTCGTAAGCGTTCTTTCGGATATTGTGAACTCCGGAATAGAGGTGGCTCTTGTGACCAGCGGCGCGATAGGCGTGGGCGTGGGCAAGCTCGGTCTTGCAAAAAAGCCCGACGACACGCCCGGCCGTCAGGCGGCCGCCACAATAGGTCAGTGCGAGCTTATGTTTATGTATGACAAGCTGTTTTCGGAATACGGCCACACAATAGGTCAGCTTCTGATTACCAAAAGCGATGTGGAAAACCCTGAAAGGCGCACGAACCTTATAAACACCTTTAACAAGCTCTTTGACTTCGGCGCTATTCCCGTTATAAACGAAAACGACAGCGTTGCGGTTGAGGAGATTGTCTACGGCGACAACGACTCGCTTTCCGCCATTGTTGCCAAGCTGATAAACGCCGACGCGCTTATTATTCTGACCGACATTGACGGGCTTTATGACGCCAATCCCCGTGAGGACGAAAACGCCAAGCTGATTCCCTTTGTGGAGGAGATAACGGATTCGCTGTTCGCTCTCGCCGGCGGGCACGGCTCGCGCTTCGGCACCGGCGGAATGGTGACCAAGCTGCACGCCGCGCAGATAGCCGCTCAGGCGGGGATAGACACGATAGTTATGAGCGGTGAAAATCCGGCTGACCTTTACAAGGCGCTTGACGGAAAACAGACGGGCACATTTTTTAAGGGAAAACGCTGAAATCCCGATTTGTGAGGAATGATTTTATGCTTGAAGAAACCGGTATAAGAGTTAAAAAGGCTTCGGCGGCGCTGGCCGCGGCGACTTCCGATGAGAAAAACGAAATGCTCAGAGCCATGGCGCGCTCGCTTACCGAAAACGCCGGCTGTATTCTTGAAGCCAACAAAAAGGATATTGAAAACGGCAGAAAAAACGGTATGAACGACGCTTTTGCCGACAGGCTGCTGCTCACCCGGGAGCGGATAGAGTCAATGGCGAAGGGAATTGAAGATGTAATTGCCCTGCCCGACCCGGTGGGAAAGATTCTTTGGGAAACCACCCGTGAAAACGGGCTTAAAATTCAGAGAGTCAGCGTGCCGATAGGGGTTATAGGAATAATTTACGAAGCGCGTCCGAATGTTACGAGTGACGCGGCTGCGCTGGCGGTAAAGGCGGGCAACGCGGTTATTTTAAGAGGCGGCAAAGAGGCTTTTCTTTCAAACTCCTGCATTACCGATTCCATGAGAAAGGGACTTGAAAACGCCGGATTTGACCCGGATATTGCCGAGCTTGTGAGGGACACCTCACGAGAGAGCTCCCTTGAAATGATGAGAATGAACAAATATATTGACGCTCTCATTCCAAGAGGCAGCGCCTCGCTTATAAACGCGGTGGTTGAAAACTCCTCGGTGCCCGTTATTGAAACGGGAGCCGGCAACTGCCACATTTACATTGATAAATACGCCGATATTGATATGGCGGCAAAAATTGTCTTTAACGCCAAAACCCAGCGCGTTTCGGTATGCAACGCCGCTGAGAGCCTGCTCATTCACAAGGACATAGCGCAGTACGCGCTGATAGCCGTAAAAGCGGCTCTTGACGAAAAGGGCGTAACCCTTTACGGCGACGAAATCTGCCGGGCAATCTGTCCGGATATTCAGCCCGCCTCAGAGCAGGACTGGGCGAGGGAATACCTTGACTACAAGATGTCCGTTAAGGTTGTGCCCTCGCTTGACTCGGCAATCGAACACATAGGAAAATACTCCACGGGACACAGCGAGTGCATTGTAACCGAGGATAAAAGCCGGGCGGAAAAATTCCTGCGGCTGGTGGACTCGGCGGCGGTTTACCACAACGCCAGCACGCGCTTCACCGACGGCGGAGAATTCGGCTTCGGCGCCGAAATAGGCATTTCCACCCAGAAACTCCACGCGAGAGGTCCGCTCGGACTTTCACAGCTGACCTCTTTCAAATACAAAATTTACGGCGACGGTCAGATAAGGTAGGCGACACGAAATGGCAGAAACTAAAAAGATAAAGCACGGCTCGCACAAGGCGGCTTTCCCGATAGGTCTTATTGTTGTTATACTCGCGGCGATAGGCGTTGCCGCCATTGTTGTCGGGGCAGTCAAAGGCATTTCGGGCGCTGTGGCGGAAAGCCGCAGCTATGACGAGTACAACACGCTTCTGACTCCGGTTGTGCTTATTGACCCGGACCCCTTCGACGATGTTACCAACGCCGATATGAATCAGCTTATTGAAATATCCATCTGGTCGCTTTTAAAGAGCGATATTTCGCCCGACAAATACACAAGCACCGAAAGCGGTCTTTCAATTCCCAAAGCCGATGTGGAAGCGCAGTTCAAAAAACTGTTCGGTACCGAAATAACCCCCGTACACGCTACGGTTGAGGGCTACGGCTATGAATTTACCTATGACGATGTTGCGGGAACATACACCGTTCCCCTTACGGGTATTGTGCCGATTTACACGCCGGAGGTAGTGGATAAGAGCACTTCCTCGGGTACGGTGGTGCTGACGGTCGCCTGCCTTGCCGGTGACGCATGGGAACAGGGCGAGAACGGAGAAATGGTAAAACCCGCTCCCGACAAGTACATTAAAGTTACGCTCAGGGAAAAGGATTCCTCTATGTATATCTCGGCAATCCAGAACACCTCGGCGCCCGAAACGGCTACCACGCAGGAAACGCAGTCCGAAACGCAGAACGCCGACCTGCTTGAACAGGCGGAACAGGTAGCGAGCGAAGCTTCAAGCGAATCTACTGCCGCCGCTTCCGAAAGCTCTTCCGGCGAAACCGCCGCGGAAAGTCAAAGCGAAGAATAGCTTACGCGGGCAGTAAAACGCCCGGTGGCTCATCACCGGGCGCGGTATATATCATATCTGTTAAACGGCCGGGCTTTTAAAAAGCTCGCGCTTACCCGCGCCGCCGCTCTAAACAGCTTTCTTGCTACCATACTATGCTTTGCGGCGCGGACAAGTGACAGATAAAAGGATTTATTTTGTATATAATAGAAATGTAAGCGAGGTAAAATTATGCTTCAATACGAAGAACTTAAACAACGGCTGACGGGCCACGAGAGCGAGCTTTCAAATCTGGCGGACGCTCTGGGCCTTGAAAAGATGAAAGCCGAAATAGTCTCTTTGGAGGAACAGGCGGCCAAAGAGGGCTTCTGGGACGATTTGCAGAACTCCCAGAAAGTTTTGCAGCGCACAAGCTCCCTTAAAAACAAGGTTGCCGCATACGAAAAACTTAAAGGCGACTACGACGACGCCCTTGTTATGATTGAGCTTGCGGACGAGGAGGAGGACGAGAGCCTTCTGGAAGAGTGTACGGCGAGCGTTGAGAATTTTGAGAAAACTCTTGACAGTCAGACTCTCGCGACTCTGCTCACGGGAGAATACGATTCCAAAAACGCGATTCTTACCTTTCACGCGGGCGCAGGCGGAACAGAGGCGCAGGACTGGGCGCAGATGCTGTTCAGAATGTATCACCGCTGGGGCGAGCGTCACGGCTACAAGGTTTCAACCCTTGACTATCTTGACGGCGATGAGGCGGGGCTTAAATCGGCGTGTATCCTTATAGAGGGCGAAAACGCCTACGGCTTTATGAAGAGCGAAGCCGGAATACACCGTCTTGTGCGTATTTCACCCTTTGACGCTTCGGGCCGCAGGCACACCTCTTTCGCCTCTCTGGAAGTTATGCCCGAGATTGACGAGGACACCAATGTGGAGATAAATCCCGACGATATTGAAATGGCGGTTTACCGCGCGAGCGGAGCCGGCGGACAAAAGGTCAACAAGACCTCCTCGGCGGTTCGCCTTACGCACAAGCCTACGGGCATTGTGGTTTCCTGTCAGGTGGAGAGAAGCCAGCACCAGAACCGCGAGGTCGCTATGACAATGCTCAAATCAAAGCTGATTGAGATAAAAGAGCGCGAGCACCTTGAAAAAATCGAGGATATAAAGGGCGACCAGAAAGAGATAGCCTGGGGCAGTCAGATACGCTCCTATGTGTTTATGCCCTACACGCTGGTAAAAGACCACCGCACCTCTTTTGAGAACGGCAACATCAACGCCGTTATGGACGGCGACCTGGACGGCTTTATAAACGCCTATCTTAAAATGCAGTCACAGAAGCAGCTTGAAAACTCATAATCAGAAAAACAAGCCGAAACAAGTTAAAACAGCAAAACCCCTTCCGCAAGGAAGGGGTTTATTTATGCCTAAGGGGTTTATTTTTACTTCTTTTCAGCTTTTGCCTTTTTGGGTTTTTGGGGCTTTTTGGGTTCTTTTTCGGCGGCGTCCCCCATATTGACGACTATTACAGCCGTTGACCAGACTAAAATGCCGAGCAGAAGGAAAGCCGGTATGTAAAAAGCGTTTCTCAGGTATATTCCCGAAACCTCAATAAGTCCGAGAGCAAACTGGGCAATCGCGCCGTCAACATTCAGAAGAGACGCGAGCGAAACCTCTCCGCTTACAATGGGAGAAACGAAAAAGCTGTTGAACGCCACATAGGAAGCAATCATTGAGAGTATTCCGCCTGCGGAAAGAGCCGCGACCGTTTTGGGCCTGCTTGAAAACGCGGCAAATCCGATAATGACCAGCGCCAGAATAAGGGCGACAATGAAAAACGCCGCGGCAACTATAAGTCCCGTAAAATTATCGTTCTGCAAAAAGGATTTTATATCAAACCCTCCGCCGCCGAGAATCGACGAATATTCACTTATTGTTGACGGCATTTCATAAAGGGACATTTCAAGATATGTTCCGGTTGTTTCCGCCTCTTCGGAAGTGAACAGCGCCAGAAGCTGAGAAAGCGTTTCGTGGTCAAAATTTATCAGTACCATTTTACCGAAATACGCCGCCGGGAACACAGCCGCCGCCAGCACGGCGGTTATCACCCTGTAAAGTATGTCAAAGCCGCTTGCCGGCTTTTTCGCTTTTTTGATTTTTTTGTTCTTTTCTTTTTTCATTTCTTTCACACCTCTCGGCTTATTTGCCCCATGACGAGTTAAGCTGTACCGTTCTGTTGAACACCGGATTTTCCGGCGTTGAGCATTTATCGGCGCAGAAATAGCCCTGCCTCATAAACTGGAATGTATCGCCGGGCTTTAACGAGTCCCTGACAGAGCTTTCCACAAGGCAGTCTTCAAGTACTGTCAGCGATTCGGGATTGAGATGACACTCAAAGCCGCCCTCGCTCTCGTCCGAGGGGTTCTCGGCGTTGAAAAGCCTGTCATAGAGCCTTACCTGCGCTTTAAAGCTGCCCGCTTCGCTCACCCAATGGAGCGTGCCCTTTACCTTTCTGCCGTCGGGAGCGTTTCCGCCTCGGCTTTCCGGGTCATAGGTACAGTGAACGCAGTCAACTTCGCCGTTCTCGTCGGTATCAAAGCCCACGCATTTTACAAGATACGCGCCTTTAAGGCGAACCTCGTTGCCGGGATAGAGTCTGAAATATTTTTTGACCGGCTCCGCCATAAAGTCCTCGCGCTCCACATAAACCGTTTTGGAAAACACAACCGCGCGCTTTCCCATTTCGGGGTGGTCGGGGTGAATTTCCACTTCGAGCGTTTCGGTTTTGCCCTCGGGATAATTGTCAATCACCACTTTAAGCGGTCTTAAAACCGCCATGGCTCTCGGCGCGTTGGCGTTAAGCTCGTCGCGCACGCAGGATTCAAGCAGTCCGTAATCCACCACCGAATAGGCCTTTGAAACGCCTATCTTATCGCAGAAAGCGCGGATTGCCGCCGGCGGATAGCCTCTTCTTCTCATTCCGCTGAGAGTCGCCATTCTGGGGTCGTCCCAGCCGTCAACGGTGCCGTTCTTTACAAGGGCAAGGCATTTTCTTTTGCTTGTCAGGCAATAGTTGAGGTTAAGGCGGGCAAACTCTATCTGCCGCGGGGGATTTTCTATCTCGCAGGCTTGAAGCACCCAGTCGTAAAGCGGACGGTGATTTTCAAATTCCAGACTGCAAAGCGAATGGGTTACGCCCTCTTTTGCGTCAGAGAGGGGGTGGGCGAAATCGTACATGGGATAAACGCACCACTTGTCGCCCGTCTGATGATGCGATATATGCGCTATGCGGTATATTACCGGGTCGCGCATATTCATATTGGGTGACGCCATATCAATTTTTGCTCTCAGCACCTTGGCTCCGTTGGGAAACTCGCCCTTGGTCATACGCTCAAAAAGCTCCATATTCTCGCTCACCGGTCTTTCACGGAAGGGGCTTTCCCTGCCCGGCTCGGTGAGAGTTCCGCGGTACTCCCTTATCTCGTCGGCGGTCAAATCGTCAACATAGGCAAGTCCTTTGCGGATAAGCTTGAGCGCGCACTCATAGATAAAATCAAAGTAGCTTGAAGCGAAAAGGCATTTGCCCCACTTAAAGCCGAGCCACTCGATATCCTCTTTTATAGCCTCCACATACTCCGTATCCTCTTTCTGGGGATTTGTGTCGTCAAGCCTCAGATTGCACACGCCGCCGTATTTCTGCGCCGTGCTGAAATTTATGCAGATAGCCTTTGCGTGCCCTATGTGCAGATAGCCGTTAGGCTCCGGCGGAAATCTGGTCTGCACATGGTCATAGACGCCCTCTTTTAAATCCTCGTCGATAAAATCGTGTATAAAATTAGATGAGTTTGTAATTTCTTCCATATTCTGTCCTCTTTACTTAACCCTTATAGCTTTCGGCAGCGCGCTCGATTCTTCTGAGCGCTTCATCGCCTAAAATACGCATAATGTAATACAGGTCGGGAGTGTTTGTGCGCGAGGTTACGGCAACGCGAATCACCGTTGAAACATCGCCCACATGCCCCTTGAAGCTTCCGGGATTCTGCTTGTATTCCTTGACATTCGGCGTAAATCCGCAGTCGGAGCAAAGCTCCTTGATTTTGGCGAACCACTCTTCCTTGGTATCCTCCGCTTTGTAAATGTTTTTGTATTTTGAAAGTATCTCGTAAGCGTCGGCGCGGTTTATGTTTTCGGGAAGAGAATAGTCGGGCGAATAAAGCTCGCCGTAAAAGTATGAAACATAATCCCTAATCTCGCTCCAGCAGGCAATATCCTTTCGGGGCTTGGGGTTGTCCCGGTCAATATTGAGTATTGCCTGAGCCTTTTCCGGATTCTGCGAAAGCAGGGAATAAAGCTCCCGGTCATACTCCTTTGCCCATTCGCTCAGAAGCGAATAAACCTTTTGAGCCGTCATAAGCGAAATAACATTTTTTGAAACATCGTTGAGCTTAACCATATCGAAAAGCGCGCCCGAAAGGCTCATTTTTTTAAGGTTAAAGGGGAAAGCCGAAATATCGGCGGTTTTGTTGGCGCGCCGCCAGTCCTCAAAATTTGAATTGAGGATTGTCAGCATATATTCCTTTACGCTCTCCTCAGGATAGCCTTTTTCGGTATAGTAGGAGACATTCGCCTCCGGGTCCTTGCGCTTTGAGAGCTTGCGCTTGCCGCCGTTTTCCTCTTTCATTATGGGCGCGATATGGGCGTATTTTACGGGCTTGAAGCCCAGCGCGCGGAAAAGTTCCAGATGAAGCGGCACAGAGGCAATCCACTCGTCGCCCCTTATAACATGGGTTGTGCGCATAAGGTGGTCGTCAACCGCGTGGGCGAAATGGTAAGTGGGTATTCCGTCGGTTTTAAGTATAACCACATCGTTCACATTTTCGCTCATTTCAATTTTGCCCTTTATCATATCGTCAAAGGTAATTTTGCGGTTTATGTCGCCCGTTGAGCGCAGGCGAACGGTAAAGGGCTCGCAGTTTTTAATTTTCTCCTCAATTTCGCTGTCGGAAAGGCAGCGGCATCTGGCGTAGCGCCCGTAATAGCCTTTAATATCCTCGTTTTCCTGCTGAGCGCGGATTTCTTCAAGCTCCTGCGGCGTGCAGAAGCAGGGATACGCTTTGCCCTCCTCCATCAGCTTTCTGGCGAAGGCGCGGTAAATATCCCTCCGGCGGCTCTGCACATACGGCCCGTAGCTGCCGGTTTCGCTGTCTGAGCCTGTAACGCCCTCGTCGGCGGTAACCCCGAAAGCGGAAAGTCCCTTTATAATGGCGCTCACGCCGTCGTCAATCTCACGCTTTTTGTCGGTATCCTCTATACGGAGCATAAAAACTCCGCCGGTGCTCTGCGCCGTGAGTTTTGAGGCGAAAGCGGCATACAGTCCGCCGAAATGCAGATAACCCGTGGGGCTTGGCGCGAAACGGGTAACGCGCGCTCCCTCTTTCAGCCCGCGCGGGGGATATTTGTTTTCATAGTACCCGGCGGTTTTTTCCACATCTTTAAAAATCAAATCCGCGATTTTTTTGCAGTCCGTCAAAAATAGCACCTCTCATTATTCAGGCAGAATTGCGTTGGTTGTTATATACTTTACGCCCATTTCGAGCATTTTATTTAAAAGTTCGGGCGTGTCCACCGTCCAGCAGGCGGCAGTAAGGGAATTATCGTGAATTTTCTGCACCATTTCGGGAGTTCTGGCGGCTCTTTTCGCCTCAAAGGCAACTCCGTAGCCCTGCTCAATGCAGTCGAGCAGTTTTTCGTCGGTAATCGCCTGCATAAGGTACCAGAGCTCCATATTTTCGTCAAGGCGCCTGAACTCGCGGAGCACCGGCTCGTGAAAAGAAATGAGTATCACATCTTTTTCTATTCCCTTTTCGCAGAATATGGAATAAAGCTCCTTTACCTTTTCGACACGCTTGTCCTTAACCTCAATCATCGGCTTTATGCCTGCCGGGGAGCATATATCTATATACTCTTCGAGAGTGCAGATACCCGCGTCCGGGTAGTACTTTATATTGGCGCCGTTGTTATACTTTATCTTTGAAAGGGTTTCGGCGTAGCTCATTTTTTTGACATCGCCCTTTTCCTTTGCCATTGACTGAAGCATATAGTCATGGATAACCACCCAGCGGTTGTCGGCTGTGCAGTAAATGTCGCACTCGACAGCGTAATACGGGTGCTTTACCGCCTCTTTGAAAGCCGCGGCGGTATTTTCGGGCGCTACCGCCGAAAGTCCGCGGTGAGCCGTCAGCTTTACGCCCTCGGTTTCGCCCTCGGCTATTTCGGAAAACTTAAAAGTGGGCTTGGCGTTCTTTTCGCCGTAGCGTTTTTTTACATACAGGCGGTTAAGCCCTACGGCGACAGCTGCGGGAACAGCCAGTCCTATAATTCTTTTTACGGATTTTTTCATTTAAAACCGCCCTCCCTATAAACAGATAGATAATTTATTATACATCAACCTTATAAAAATGTAAACCTTGTAAACCGCATATTTTGCGATTAAAGGCGGAATAATAAGGCTGAGGAGTGATAACTATGCAGCAAAACAGCCAGAAAAGCGAAAATACCGAGTTTCTTAACAAGGTTTACAAGAACTCAAAGGCGGGAAGCGACGCCATTTCCTATTTAAAGGATAAGATAACCGACCAGAGCCTTATGAGCGACTTGCAGTACCAGCACTCGCAGTATCAGGAGATACAGTCGAGGGTTTCAAAGGAGCTTTCAAAAAACGGGGAATTTCCAAAAGAGCAGAGTCCCGTTTCGCAGATAGGAATGTGGTCGGGCGTGCAGCTTAACACCCTGCTTGACAAAAGTACCGACAAAATCGCCGAGATGATGATGCAGGGCAGCACAATGGGCATTATCGACATGGCGAGGACTTTAAAAGAATACCCGGATATTCCCGATTCATCCAGAAAGATAGGCGAGGATTTGATAAAGCTCGAAGAAAACAGTATGCAGAAGATGAAAAGCTATCTTTCATAACGGTTTTTGCCTTATGCAAAATCGCCCGCCGCGAGAGTTCTCACGGCGGGCGATTGTTTTGCCTTTAAGTTTTACTGCTGAATTTACCGTCAGCGGTCGCGGCGGCGGTTGTTGTTAAAGCGGCGTTTTCCGCCGTCTCTGCGGGGAGCTTCCTCCTCATCGTTTTCTGGCACAAGTCCCTTGACCTCAATAAGAGCATCACGGCGGGAGAGGTTGAGCCTGCCCTGGTCGTCAATCTCGATAACCTTTACGAGCACGCTGTCGCCCACATTGACAACATCCTCAACCTTATCGACATGCTTGACATCGAGGCGGCTGATGTGAACAAGTCCCTCTTTGCCGGGAGCAATCTCAACAAAGGCGCCGAAGCTCATAAGCCTTGTTACAACGCCGTTGTAAACCGCTCCGATTTCAGGGTCCTTGGCTATTGTTTCAACCATGAGAAGCGCTCTCTTGGCGTTGTCAATATCGAGACCGGAGATAAATACATTTCCGTCCTCTTCAATGTCGATTTTGCAGTCGCACTCCGCCTGAATTTTCTGGATAACCTTGCCCTGCTTGCCGATGACATCGCCGATTTTTTCGGGGTCAATCTTGGTGGTAAGCATCTTGGGAGCGTATTTTGAAAGCTCGGCGCGGGGTTCGCTGATTACGGGAAGCATAATCTCGTCAAGTATATAGTTTCTCGCCTTATGGGTTTTGGCGAAAGCCTCTTTGATGATTTCGGGAGTAAGGCCGTGCACCTTCAAATCCATCTGGATTGCGGTAATGCCATTCTTTGTGCCGGCAACCTTAAAGTCCATATCGCCGTAGAAGTCTTCAAGCCCCTGAATATCAACCATTGTCATAAAGTCGCCGTAAACGCCTTTGTCGCCGGTGATAAGTCCGCAGGAAATACCCGCTACGGGAGCCTTTATGGGAACGCCTGCCGCCATAAGGGCGAGCGTGGAGCCGCATACCGAGCCCTGTGAGGTTGAGCCGTTTGACGAAAGGACTTCGGACACTACCCTGATAGCGTAGGGGAACTCCTCAACCGAGGGAATAACCGGAAGCAGAGCCTTTTCCGCAAGGGCGCCGTGTCCTATCTCGCGGCGGCCGGGTCCTCTTGAAGGCTTGGTTTCGCCTACTGAATAGGAGGGGAAGTTGTAGTGGTGAATATATCTCTTCTCCGTCTGCTCGTCAAGCCCGTCAAGCTGCTGCGCGTCGCTTACGGGAGCGAGCGTTGCAACCGAGAGAACCTGAGTCTGGCCGCGGGTGAACATACCTGAGCCGTGAGCACGGGCAAGCAAATCAATTTCGGCGTTGAGAGGTCTTATCTCGTCAATTCCTCTGCCGTCAACACGCTTATGCTCGTCTTTGAGCCACGCGCGTACCACATGCTTCTGAACAAGATACATAATCTCGTCAAGCTTTGCCTCTTCGCCCTCAAAGCGCTCGTCATATTTTTCATGAACCGCCTCGTAAATCGGGCGCAGAGCCTCGTCGCGGACAAGCTTATCGTCGGTATCGAGAGCCTTTTTGACATCCTCTATGCAGAAAGCCTCAATCTCCGCCATAATCTCCGGGTCGGGGTCTGAGGATTCATAAGCGAATTTGGGCTTGCCGACTTCATCTACAATGCCCTGAATGAATTTTACGATTTTCTTGTTTTCCTCATGACCTGCCATAATGGCGTCGAACATTGTGTCGTCGTCGATTTCGTTGCCGCCCGCCTCAATCATGGCTACCAAATCGGCGGTGGAGGCGACTGTCAGCACCAAGTCGCTCTTGCCCCTCTGTTCAAGAGTGGGGTTGATTACAATCTGACCGTCAACAAGTCCCACATTCACGCCGGAAATGGGTCCGTCCCACGGAATATCGGAAATGGCTATGGCTGCCGAAACGCCTATCATGGCGGTAATCTCAGGCGAGCAGTCCGGGTCAACGGACATTACCGTTGCCACAACCGTGCAGTCGTTTCTCAGATCCTTGGGGAAAAGAGGACGAATGGGACGGTCAATGCAGCGGGAAGTGAGTATGGCCTTTTCGCTGGCTCTGCCCTCTCTTCTCTGGAAAGAGCCGGGGATTCTGCCCACCGAATACATTTTTTCTTCATAGTCAACCGAAAGAGGGAAGAAATCCACGCCCTCTCTGGGTTTTGCGGAGGCGGTTACCGTGCAAAGCACATTGGTATCGCCGTAGCGCGCCATTACAGCGGCGTTGGCAAGGCCCGCCATTTTGCCTGTTTCAAGCACCAGCTTTCTGCCGGCAAGCTCGGTTTCCCAAACCTTGAAGTTCTTGAAAAACATAATTTTTACCTCTCTTTTTTCTTTATTTATACACAAGGCAAAAACTACTTTTTAGCAATAACCGCGGCGCTCAGACCGGTACGCTGAACGCTCCGGTTACCGCTAAAAGACCTGTTTTTGCCCTGTTGTACTCTGCCTTTAAAAGCAATTCAAGGCAGATGGGAAAACCCCATCTGCCTTTGAGCGGATTACTTACGCAGTCCGAGCTTCGCTACAATCGCGCGGTATCTTTCGATATCCTTTTTCGCGAGGTACGCGAGCAGGTTTCTTCTGTGACCTACCATTTTAAGAAGTCCTCTTCTTGAATGATGGTCCTTTTTGTTTGTTTTGAGATGCTCGGTAAGGTCGTTGATTCTCTTAGTGAGAACGGCAATCTGAACCTCGGGCGAGCCTGTGTCGCCTTCATGGACGGCATATTCCGCCATTATGGCCTGTTTTTCTTCTTTTGTCATTGTTTTCACCTCATTAAAATATTCCTCAGATGCCCCAGATAAAAGCAGGTGAACACCCCGTGGGTTTTCTCAATTACCCGAGCGCACAGAGTTAGCCTTGATATTGTAGCACAGCTTTTTTATTTTTGCAATACCTTTTTTAATTTTACCGAAGCGCCGAATTGCTCTGCTGAGAAGCGGTAACGGACTCGTTGCGCCCGAAGTACGCCTCGTAAATCTCCGCGGCGTAGGAGGCGAGTCCCGTTGAGGTTACATTTTCGATTGCGACCACTACCGCTATCTGCGGATTGTCGGCGGGCGCGTAGGAAATTAAAAATCCGTTTGTATATTCCACCGTTTCGCCGTTTATATTCTTTTTTACCTGAGCGGTACCCGTTTTTGACGCCACCTGATAGTCCAGCGACCTGAAAGCCGAAAGGGTATTCGCCATTGATATCATACCCTTTTTTACAGCCGCCTTTGAGCTTTCGGAAAAATCAAGCTCTGCTAAAACCTCCGGCTGGGTTTCATAGACGATTTCCGAATAATCCGAGGACATCACGCTTTTTACAAAATGCGCGCGGTATCTTGTTCCCCCGTTGGCGAGCGTGGAGACATAAGCCGCAAGCTGTATGGGCGTAAACAGGTTGTCGGACTGGCCTATCGCCGCCTGCACCGTGTCGCCGGGGTACCATACTCCGCCTGCCGCCTCACGCTCGGCAGGACCTGCCACAACGCCCGACGCCTCGGTCAGCTCAACTCCCGTTTTGCTGCCTAAGCCGAACATTGAAAAATACTCGCCCATTTTTTCAATGCCGAGCAGTCTGCCCACCTCATAAAAATATGTGTTGCAGGAATAGCGAATAGCCTCCTCAACATTCAGCGAGCGTCCCGCGTGACTTCCCACATTGAAGCACCGGAAAGTCCTGTCGGCAAAATAGGTATATAAAATATTACACTTAATACGGCTGTCGGGAGTTACTATGCCCTCTTCAAGCCCGGCCATGGCTACGGCGGGTTTTACGGTCGAGCCGGGGGCGTAGGTGCTCCTGAGCGCCCTGTTCCACAAAGGCGCGGTCTCGTCGGTATTGAGCTCTACTATATTTTCCTTGTAGGTATTAAGGTCATAGGAAGGGTATGTGGCGCAGGCAAGAACCGAAAAATCGTGCACATCCATCACCACTATACTGCCTGCCGCAGCCACATTTTCGGTACCCTTGGTTTCCTCGATTTTTCCGGCGAGGGCATTCTGCACCGTCTTTTGCAAATCGGCGTTTATTGTCAGTATTACATTGTTGCCGTTTACGGGCTCGGTGGTGATTGAGGTGGTCTTTGTGGAGTCGCTGCTGGTGACGGTGGTAGCCTTGCCCCTTGTGCCGCGCAGGGTGTCCTCCATAGCGCTCTCTATTCCGAATTTTCCGATTTTATCGGTCATTTTGTACGCTCTGAGCTTTAAGGTTTCCTTTTCCTCGTCGGTAAGGCTCTCATCGCTCATCTGCTCGTTGTAGCTCTCGGTAACGCTCTTGTACTCGTCGGCGTCGATATAATCGTAATATCCTATTATATGGGGAGCGAGCGTTCCGTCATAGTATTCCCTTTTCGTGTCGATTCTCGTTTCAATTCCGCTGTAAAAACGGCTCTGCTCCTTTAAAATCAGCACTACGCTGTCGGGCACGCCCTCGGCGAGCGTAAAGGGATTGGCTGTTGAAAAATCCGCCCTGGTCATTCTGAACAGTATTCCGCCGACTTTCAGCGCCTCCTCAGCGCTCATATCTTCAAGGGAATAATACTCGCACAGCGCGTCAAAGCAGTTCTGCTCGGTGGCATATACATTAAGATTAAGATAATCCTTGCCGAAAAGGTAGTTTTTGTCGGACCCGCTGTTTTCGGCATACACAAGCGCGGAGCCTTCAAGCTCTATGGGCAGAGAAGAATTGTATTCCACCCCGTTTTCCTCAAACAGCCGCACAAGCGACAGGAGAATTTCATTGCGCTCCTCCTGCTTGGAGGCTCTTGGGAAATAGGAAGCGTCAATATAGACCGTATTTGAGCTTACATTATAGACAAGCGCCTTGCCGGTGCTGTCAAGAATTTCGCCGCGCAGGGCGTCAACCGTTGCGGAAGCCGAAGAGAGTTTCAGCTTTTTTGAGGCGTATTCATCGGCGTTTACAACCTGTATTCTGAAAAGGTCGGCTATAAACAGCGATATTATGAAAATAACCGCCGCGATAAACGCTGTCGCCCTCAGCTTAAAGTTGTAGCTGCTTTTCAATTAACTCTCTCCTTTAAAAAAATTTACGCTATATCTGCGCGTAGCTGTATGAGAATTTTCTGTATATCTTTCTTATAAGCAGATACCAGAAAGGCGTAAGAATCAGAGAATACAGCGCCATGGGCAGATAGTACCTCGGTATCATACCGAGAGCTCCGGAAATGCCGCGCGCAGTGATAAAGAACAGCGCGTAGCTTAAAAAATACAGCACGGTTATACCCGTGTTCATAATTATAAAAGTTATAATATTGTTGCGCATAAACACACGCAGAAGCATTCCGCACACAGCGCAGGCAATCATAAGAAACATGGCGTTATACCCGTCGGCGGTGACCGTGACGGTATCCCACAAAGCTCCCGCGAGAAATCCTGCGGCGGCGCCTATCAGCTCGCCCTCGAACATGGCTATGCACACCGCCGCCGACAACAGCAGCGCAGGGCGCACCGACATTATTTCGGGGAAAACCGGAAAGGAATTCTGAAATATATGGGCAAAAACGATAACCGCCGCGTAGCAGGCATATTTTTTCGCCCTTGCCTTAGTCTGAACGGTCATACTTACTTTTCTCCAAAATCAGTAATTACAAAACAGTCGTGAATATCCTTTGAATCCACAGCCGGCTCGATTACCGCGTAAGCCGAGAGGTCCGTTGTGCTTTGCTCAACCGAGGTAACGGTGCCGATTATCAGATCCTCGGGGAAAATTCCGCCGGTGCCGGAGGTGCATACAATTCCGCCCTTTGAAACAGCCGTTGCGCGGTCAAGCCCCGAAAGGCGGCAGCCGCCCGAAAGAGCGTCCTCGGCGGTTGACGAAATGTAGCCCAGCTCGCCCGTTCTGATTTCATAAGCCGCCACATTCACGGACGGGTCAAAAACCGAGCGCACCACCGAAGAGGTCGGGCTGACCTCGGTTACCACGCCCACAAGATATTCGCTGTAAATTACGGCGTCGTTTACCTCTATTCCGTCCGCCGAGCCTTTATTTATTGTAAAGGAGCCGAACATATCGGCTGAATCCCTGCCTATTACCGTGGAATAAACCCATGTATAGTCGGGGTTCTTTTCACGCACATCGAGAAATTCCTCGTAAGCCTCTATCTGCTTTTTCATCTTCTCGTAATCCACAAGCTGCTTCTGGTAATCGGCAACCTGCTGTTCAAGCTGAGAAACCCTGTCACGGTAGGATTTTGACGAGATAAAGCCGCCCGTAAAGCTGTCGAATTTTGACGAGATATAGGAAGCCGCGCTTTCAAGCGGAGAGGTAAGCACCCCGAAAACCTTTGTCACGGGCGAGGTGCCGCCGGCGACAAGGGTGGCTAACACCGTGGCGCACACAAGCAGCACCGCGGCGGCAAGCAGCACCTTAAAGGTTGTACTTTTAAAAAATCTGTTCATTATACCGCCCTTTACATATTTCCTTTTTCAAGGCAATAGCCCATACCGTTCGCTACGCAGTCCATAGGTTCAGCCGCGACATGTACGGGGATTTTGGTCTGAGCTGAAATGAGCTTGTCCAGTTCGCGCAGAAGCGCTCCGCCTCCGGTCAGCATTATTCCGTTATCGACTATATCGGCAAGCAGTTCCGGCGGCGTTTTTTCAAGAGTCGCCCTGATTGTTTCTATAATCTGCGCTACCGGCTCCGCGAGAGCCTCACGCACCTCCTCAGAGGTTATCTCGATATTTTTGGGCAGGCCGTCAACTAAGTTTCTGCCCCTTATATCCATAGCTCCCTCGCCGTCATAGCTCATGGCGGAGCCTATTTTTATCTTTATCTCTTCGGCGGTTCTCTCGCCTATCAATGTGTTGTGCTTTTTGCGTATGTACTCGATTATCGCCTCGTCAAAATTATCGCCCGCCACGCGCACCGACTTTGAGGTTACAATATCACGGTACGAGATTACCGCCACCTCGGTAGTACCGCCGCCGATATTGACTATCATACTGCCGACCGCCTCGGTTATAGGAAGTCCCGCGCCCATAGCGGCGGCAAGCGGCTCCTGAATGAGCGAGGCGTATTTCGCCCCGGCGTTTCTCGCGGCGTCATGCACCGCCTTGCGCTCAACCTCGGTAATTCCCGACGGCACGCAGATAAGCACTCTCGCGCGGCTGAAAAGCGAACGCTTGATAGCCTTTTTTATAAACTCTTTGAGCATTTCCGAAGTGATTTCAAAGTCGGCTATAACCCCGTCTTTCAGCGGCCTTACCGCCGAAATGGAGCCGGGAGTTCTGCCTATCATTTCCTTTGCCTCGTTGCCGACCGCCACAACCTCCGGCGGCTCGGTCTTTTCATTGACCGCCACTACCGACGGCTCGCGCAGGACTATACCCTTGCCTCTCAGATAAACCACCGTATTGGCGGTGCCGAGGTCTATTCCGATATCCTGTGAAAAAAGCATTAAAACATCTCCTGTTCCGAATTGTATGAAACTCCGTACGGCAGAGCCTTTCGCCGCGCGGAAAATTACAAATATAATCTATTTTATTATATCAAAAAGACGGGTATTATACAATACCCGCCCCCTAATTAAATGCTTAATTTTTTATGAATTACAGATTTTTAAGATATTTTATTATCTCGGTTCCCGCCTTTGCGCCCTCATAGACCGCCTTTGATATTTGCAGAAGCCCTCCCGTGCAGTCGCCCGCCGCGTAAAGCCCCTTTACGCTCGTCTGCATATTTTCGTTGACCTTTATTCTGCCCGAATCCGCCGCCGCGCCGATTTTCCTTGCAAGGGCGGTACTGCCGGCGGTTTTGTAGGCTATGAACATTCCGTTTATTCCGACCTTTTCGCCGTTTTCAAGCTCGGCAAAGCGAAGTATGTCATCTCCGCCGAGGCACTTTATTTTTTCGGTCACAACGCCGACTTCCGCAGGGAATTTAACGGCGGGCTGTTCCCCGTTTGTGAACACAGTAACAGACGCCGCCAGCGGCAAAAGCTCATTTGCCTCGTTTAAGGCGTATTCGCCGCTTCCGAGCACTCCCACAGCCTTTGAGCGGAAGAAAAAGCCGTCGCACACGGCGCAGTAGCTGACGCCCCTGCCCTCAAATTCCGAAATACCGCTGACCGGAGGCGCGAGCCTTGAAGCGCCCGTAGCCAGCAGAACGGCGTCCGCCGGATACTCCCGGCCGGCGGCTCTTACAAGGAATTTCCCGTCATAAGAAAGCGAAACCGCCTCGCCCTCGACAAAGTCCGCATTCAGCCTTTTCGCGCTCATTATTCCGTTTTCGTAAAGCTGCGCGCCCGAAATTCCCTCGGGAAAGCCGTAGTAATTCTCAATATGCTCCGCCTTTAAAAGCGCTCCGCCCTTTGAGGATATAACCGTTACATCCATTCCCGCCCGTTTTATATAGAGCGCCGCGGATATTCCCGCCGGGCCGGCTCCTATTATTATAGCTTTCGGCATGGCAAACACCCTTTCCCTTTAAAATCCTTTACAACATTATTTACGGCGAAGCGGTAAAATAACCGCCCGCGGAAGAACAAAAACAAAAAACGCCCGCCCTATTGGGTGGACGCTTATAAGATGTCGGCATCGACCTATTTTCCCGGGCCGCTTCCAGCCAAGTATCTTCGGCACGAATGAGCTTAACTACCGTGTTCGGGATGGGAACGGGTGGACCCTCATCGTAATAAACACCGACTTCACGGAACTCATATCCCGTGAGTGCAAGAGTTATTCTACCATCGCAAAACAGAAAAATCAAGCCTTTTTTTAAAAAAAATTAACAATTTCTTAATTTTTTGCAGTTTTAACAATTCACACGGCGAAATTCGGCGTTTTCGGGTGTTTTCACACAAAAAAGAGATTGATTTTTTGCATAAAACAGCTGTCCTGACGGCTTTTGCGGCTGTATTTAAAGCGTTTTTTGCCGCAGAGCCTTTTAAAAAATTTTTTACGCGAGCGGATTTTCCGGCTTTTTACCGAAATTTTAAAAAGCGGTTTTCAAAACAAAATGACGCCGAAGTTAAAGCCGCGTAAATCTTTAAAATCAGCCTTCCTGCCGCGCTCGGGCGGCTTCAAGTCCGGCATAGAGCTTTTTAAGCTCTTTTTTGGAAAGGTTGTAGCCGAAGAACAAAAGAGCAAAAAGAGCTACGAGAATCACGGCGGGCACAAGAGTGGAAATGCCGTAGAGCTTTTCGACAACCTGCGCCGGCTGGGCGGCAAGCTTGCCGTTATAGCCTATTATTTCCAGAACCGCGGGAACTCCGGCGCCTGCCGCGGTCTGCCCGAGTTTTCTGGCGAAAGAATAGAAAGAATAGGCCGTACCCTCCTCGCGCCTGCCCGAAAGCAGCTCGTGGTAGTCGATTACATCCATAACCATAGCCCAGATTTCCATAACAAGAAAAGTCTGACCGGCTCCCGAAAGGAAGGTCATAAAAAGGAAAAGGTAGGGGCTGCGCGAAAGGGCGGTAAAGCCGAAAAGATACATTATTATATTTATTACCGCCGCGAAAGCTATTCCCGCGCTGCAAATTTCCTTTTTGCCGAACCGGCGCACCAGTTTGCCCATAAAGGGAATAAACAGCGCCATGGGAAGATATGTGCACACAGTTACAAGGCTGTAAAGTCCGGGTGTTTCGTAAAAATTCTTGAACAGGTAGTTATACACGGTCTGGGTGTACATCTGGAAGCATATAAGCAGCATTGACACTCCGCACAGAAAGAGGAAGGGTCTGTTTTTAAGCAGCAGTCCCGCGCTTCTCAGAAGATTGTAGCCGCCCGCCTGATTTTTTGAGACCTTTACTCTTTCCTTTGTCAGCTTAAAGTGAACAAGGAATGTAACAACGGTAAGCGCGCTCAGGCAGGCTACGGCAATACTGAGCTTGCCGCCGTCAAGCGCCTTGACCGTTTCGCCCGCCGCCGAAACCGTTGAATATACAAACAGTGGCAGAAGTATCTGCGCGGGAAGTCCGCCTATGCCGGCTCCCACCGAGCGCCACATAGAGAGTGAGGAACGCTCAACCTCGTCATCGGTTATCACGGAAGCCAGCGAGCCGAAAGGAATATTCACGCCCGTGTACATCATGCCGTAAAAAATATAGGTTATATAGGCGTAGATAAGATACTGCTTTTCGGAAAGTCCGGGAATTTTAAGGAACATAAGGAACGCCGACACCGCCAGAGGCAGTGAAGCGCCCAGAATATAGGGGCGGAATCTGCCGAAGCGCGTGGGTTTTCTTGAATCTATAAACGCGCCCCACATAGGGTCGTTTACCGCGTCCCAGATTCTCGCTATAAGCATCAGCACCGTTATAGAGGCGTTGGCTATACCGAGAATATCGGTATAGAACATTGTAAGAAAGGAATTGACAAGAGAAAAGGTCAGTATTCCTCCCATATCGCCCAGGGCGTAGCCTATTTTATCCCTCGCTTTTATTCCGTGAGTCGCCGTAGTTTCAGCCATAATTCATTCCCCTTTTCCTAAATTTTTTCTTTTACCGAAAGCCGCCGTTTGTCCGCCGAGCAAAGCCTTATGTGAGGCGCAAAGGGCATATCCCCCGTATTTTTATAAACAACATTTACCGTATTTTCACCGCATTCAACGGTAAATTCCAGCTTTACGCAGCAGTTGTTCCTGTAATTGAAGCTGACGCCGTCGTCGGTGAAAAAGCCGCTTTTGAACTCTCCTTTTTCAAGAGGATAAACGGTAAATTCCGTTTCGCTTCCCATACAGACAACGCTGCCCGCCCTTACGAAAAAGGGCATTTCGTCACCGGCGGCGATTTTTATGTTTACGCTTGTTCCGCCTTTAAAGAGCCTGCCGCCGAGATACCAGCTGTCTTTTCTCGGCAGATAAACGAGGGCTTCCGTTTTTCCCTCGTCAAAGATAAACGGTACCAGCAAATCGCGCCCCACCATCATACAGTCGTTCTGAGAATACAGCTCGCCGTCGTCATAATACAAAAGCAGGGGAGCGTTTACGGGCGTTTCGTTTCGGACCGCCTGATAGGCGCAGTTATAAAGATACGGGATAAGCCTTTGCCGCTGATTAAACAGCTTCTTTACCGAGGGAAGAATATCCTCATAGCTCCACGGCATTGTTGCAGAGCCGTCCTCATTCCAGCTGTGAATTGTAAACCTCGGTTCAAAAATTCCGTGCTGAATCCAGCGCAGCAGAAGCTCGCGCGAGGGCATGGCGCCGCTGAAACCGCCTAAATCGTGACCGTAAAAATGCAGTCCCGACATGGACATGGTAAGTCCTATATTATGGCAGTAACGCAAATCCTCAAAGCAGGTGCGGTTGTCGCCCGACCAGGTCTGAGCCAGCCTGCGAACGGCGATATTTCCGCTTCGCGTGGACAAAAACGGCCGGAGTCCGGGATATTTCTTTATCTGCGCCGAATACGAAGCCGCCGTCATAAGATAGGTAAGCGACGGCCTTATACGGCGCGCCTGTACTTCTTCCCCGCCGAAGCCGTATGAAACGGCGTCCTTATCCTTTATATCAAACTCGTTGTTATCGTTCCATGTGGCCTCAACGCCGTAATCAAGAAGCGTTTTTGTGACCTTTTGCTCCCACCAGGCGAAAGCGCCGGGATTCGCAAAGTCAATATAGCTTCCGAGTCCGTCCCAGAACTCGGTTACAAAGGGTGCGCCGGATTTATCCTTTACAAAATATCCCTTTTCGGCAATCTCGCCGTAAAGCGGGTGGCTTAAAAGCAGGGCCGGCTTTATGTTGGGGATAATTTTTATGCCGTTTTCCGCAAATTTTTTTATAAATTTTCCGGGGTCGGGGAATTTTTCCCTGTTCCAGTTGAAAACACAGCGCTTGCCGCCGATTGAGGTATATCCCGAAGAGAGATAAAATCCCGAACAGGGAATGCCGCAGCCGCGCAGCTTTTCAAGAAACAGGTTCATCTGCTCGCCGGCGTCCGGCGCGTCGGTATAAGCCATGGTGCTCGCGCAGTAGTCAAAGCTCCACCGGGGCGGAAAAGCCTGCCTGCCGCACAAAGAGCCGAACTGTCTGAGAATTTCCGGCTTTGTTCCGAAAAACACATAGTAAACAAGGCAGTCGTCTTCGGTTTTAAAATACTTATAAGGCGGATAGTAGTTGTTTATCTCTTTTCCGAAATCCATATACGAGGTGTCGGAAGTGTCATAAAAAACGCCGTAACAGCCAACGCTGTTCTCGCAGATATAAAAGGGGATATGCTTATAAAGAGGGTCGCTTTCGCGCGCGTCATAGCCCATGCAGTCCGCCGTTTCTATTCTGAACGCGCGGCCGGATTTATCAAGCGCTCCGCCCTTGTCGCCCAAGCCGAAAATATGCTCGCCCTTTTCCCTTGTAACATAGTGAAAGCCGCCCTCGCCGAACTCGCCGTCAAAATTATAGGCAAGCGGGGGACGGTCGCAAAACAAAAGCCTGCCGTCCTTTCGGTATTCCAGAATAAAATTGTACTTTTTAAGCGTTATTTCAATGCCGCCGTCAAGCAGGAACACATCGGTATCCCGCTTACAGAGCGTTTTCGGGCTGAAAAGCGGAAAACCCCCGGTGCTTAGCCTGTCCCTGCCGTGTATTAAGAAATCGTTTTCAGGGTTTACGCAGAAAGTGGGCAGCATTTTTTCCTTATCTTTATACACGGCTACACGCACGCAGCTTCCGCTTACAAAGTCAAGCCGCGCGAAAGAGCCGTCGGCGGTGTAAACACACGAATGCTCCGAGCGCTGATATTCCGTAAATTTATGACTGAATTTACCCATTTATATTGTTTTTCCCTTTCCCGTAAAAGTATATTTAAGGTTGTCGGCAGTCCGCCATTTTAAACAGCGGGAATCCTCGCAGAAGGACATGGGCCGCCTGTACCCCGGCTTCCACCCGGGAAGCTCCCGGCAGTCGGGTTTTCCCGTTTTTACAAAGGCGGCTACCGCCGAGGACATCTCCTCGGATATTTTGTAGTCAACATCTTCAAAGGGACGCCAGTTGCCCGACAGGGTGGAAAAAACATAAAGCAGGTCCGCCGAATGCCACGCGCCCATATCGTCGCCGGGAAGCCAGCGGTTAAAGTTATAGAAATAGCAGGGGCTTTGGTTGTGTTTTCCGGCGTATCTGCCCCATTTTTTGCCGAGCCGTTCAAGAACTATCGGCAGCATATCCGTACAGGTAGAGCCTATTATATAGGGTATGTCGGGAATGTTCTCCAATTTAAAATTATCTTCGCTTAAAACAACCCCGTCATACACCGGAAAAGTGTAGGGCATACTGAATTTTTGCTCCCGGCAGGCTTTAAGCCATGCGTAATAGAGCGTTTTCTCGTGGAGCGTCTTTAACTCATCGAATGATGAAACGCCGGCGTTTTTCATAACCGAGTCCCAGAAAGGCGTTATTTTTTTGACCGTAAGCGGCTTTAAAAGATTTCTTTGCAGTCCCGCTCCGCTGAGCAGCACCGCCCCCGACAGTCTGCCGCGAAGCGCCGGGTTGTTAAGGTGAATATCCACGCTCATAGCTCCCGCGCTCTGCCCCATAAGCGTAATTTTTTCGGGATTGCCGCCGAGCGAGGCTATATTGTTTATTACCCACTCGATTGCCGCGGTCTGGTCATAAAGTCCGAAATTGGCGAGATACCTGCCGCCCTCTTTCAAGTCCTCGTGAGCGCAGAAGCCGTAAGGGCCGAGCCGGTAATTGAAAGCCACCGTGATTATGCCCTTTTCGGCAAGGCGCGCGCCCTTGATATGCCCCTCGTCAGCGCTGCCGCCGGTGAAGCTGCCGCCGTGTATGAAAATAAGCACCGGACAGTTTTCGGCGTTTTTTGGCGCCCAGATATTAAGAAAAAGGCAGTCCTCGCCGTATGTAAACTCAAGCCCCTCGCGGAACTCAAAATGGTAAAAGGGGTTGACTGAGGCGTCCTCCTCAAAAGCCCTGTGCTGAAAACAGCAGGCTCCGAACTTTGTCGCGTCATAAACCCCCTCCCACGCCTTTTCTAAGGCAGGAAGCTCATATCTGCCGGCTCGGGCGTACCTTATTCCCCGGTACTCGACGCAGCTTTCGGTTTCAATTCCCCTTATTCTGCCGAGCGGAGTATTTTTTTCCACAAATTCCATATAAATCCCCACCGCTTTTGCGCTTTACGCGCGGTTTTTATTACTTATTTATAATATCACGGCGTTTTTATATAATCAACAGCCGCGAAAGCAAAAAGCCCTTGTCCTCCCCGTTAAGGCTTGGAACAAAGGCTTGCCGCGCTGAGATGATTATTCGATTTTTTCAAGGTCGAGCACAACATACTCGTTGCCCTGATTGGGGTCAACAACGGTATATACCGCCGTATGATTGTCAATAAACGCCAGATCGGAATGAGCCGAGGGGTTTTTGTCGGTGTACTTCATATACTCGCCGTTTTCGAGGTTGAATATATGCACCTGATAGTCGAACTCGTTGTTGACGGTGCCGATAATCACAAGGTATTTGCCGTCCTCGCTTGCCTGCATAAGCATGGGCGTGGTCATACGGTAGCCAACGAGCGTTTTTTCCTCGCCCGTCAAAAGATTGCAGACCTTGCCGTTGTCAAGATTGAGAAGGTATCCGTCCGAATACAGGTACTCGCTCATGCTGCCGTAGAAGCTGCGGAGAGTTTCCTCGGTTTCGCCCGACTTTCTTATAAGGTCAAAGCCGGTTTCGGTTTTGCGCATAAACACTACCGCTTCGCCGTCGGACAAAAGGAATTTTCCGTAAACATCAGAGGCAAAAAGAGTTTCATGAGAGCCGTTTTTGACAAAAATATCCTGTTTGCCCGAACCCTGTTCATATTCCCTTGAAGTTATAAAGGGGATGCCGTTTCCGGACGCGGTATATCCGGCGGTAGCGAGCATGCAGAAATCCTGAACGCCCGCTCCGTTCATATCAATAGTCCTGTTTACTATGCTTAAAAATCTTGCCGTTGCTCCGCTCTGCAAATCCACGGTGAAGCTCTCGGGCCAGAGAATTTCTTTCTGTGAAAGGGCGTTTTCGCTGGTAGTAGCGAGCAGCAGCGCCTTGCCCTCGCTCTTATAAGCCGCGGGCAGGTCGGTAAGCCGGAACACCATAAGGTTGTAAAAATACACATCTTCATGCTCGTCGGCGCGGAACACTCCCATTCCGAAAACCCTGTCGCCGAGCTTTACATAATCGACCTTGACCGGAATGGTCTGGTTGCCCAGATCAATGCTCGTTTCAAGCGTGCCGGTTGAGGCAACCTCTACCATTTTTTCGTCCCTGTACTGATAAAAACGAAGCTGCATATCCGCCGTGAAGCCGTAAAAGACATTGGGAATATCCGACTTTATAAGATTTATTACGGATATGCCGTCACGCACAACCTGAATGTCGGAAACCTTGCTCTCGGTCTGCGTATTTTCACCGGGCGTTACGGCAGGCTCGCCGCTGTCATAAAATCTGTACACCGCAAACCCCAGAGCCGACACAACCGCTATTACCGCTATCGCTATTGTTACATAGTCCTTTACGCCCAAAGGCTCTTTCGGCTTTTTCTCTTTCGGAGGCTTGGGCTCCTTGACCTTTTTCTCTTTCGCAGGCTTAGGCTCCTTGACCTTCTTCTCTTTCGCAGGCTTAGGCTCCTTGACCTTTTTCTCTTTCGGAGACTTAGGCTCTTTCACCTTTTTCTCTTTGGGAGGCTTAGGCTCCTTGACCTTTTTCTCTTTCGGAGGCTTGGGCTCCTTGACCTTCTTCTCTTTCGCAGGTTTGGGCTCCTTGACCTTTTTCTCTTTCGGAGGTTTAGGCTCTTTCACCTTTTTCTCTTTCGGGAATTTTTGCTCTTTTTCTTTTCCGTCAGCCGAAAGCTCCGCTTTTTCGCCCTGAGAGCCGGCAGGGTTTTCCTCTATCGTCTTATATTTATTGTTAAGATTACCTGTAATTTCTTTTTCTTCCAAACGAATACCCTCCCTTTGCTTGCGGATTGTCTGGGATATTTTTTATTATACATTTTTTAAATACGCTTTGCAACACAAAAAACGGAAATGGATTTAATAACCATTGTTGATTTTTAGCGCTTATTGTGATAAGATAAAGTGAATAATTATTTATACACGGAGCGTTATCATGAGTCTTGTAAGAGATATTTCACAGTATAAATCGGGCAGGCTTAAAATCGACTGGGTAAAAGCGCACATGCCCGTGCTTTCGGGTATTGAAAAGGATTTTGCAAATGAGCGTCCCTTTGAGGGCGTAAGGGTAGCGCTTTCCATTCATCTGGAAGCGAAAACCGCTTACCTGTGCCGGGTGCTCGCTTCGGGCGGAGCGCAGATGTATGTTACCGGCTCAAACCCCCTTTCCACTCAGGACGATGTCGCCGCGGCTCTCGCAAAGGACGGCATGAATGTGTTCGCTTGGCACGGCGCCACAGAGGAGGAATACAAAGAGCATCTTAAACGGGTTATAGAGGGCGCGCCCGACATAATAATCGACGACGGCGGCGACCTTGTTAACCTTATACACAACGAGTACCCCTCGCTTCTCTCAAAAGTGACCGGCGGCTGTGAGGAAACCACAACGGGAATTATACGGCTGCGCTCAATGGCGAAAGAGGGAATGCTGCGTTTTCCGATGATTGCCGTCAACAACGCCAGGTGCAAATATCTTTTTGACAACCGCTACGGCACCGGTCAGTCGGTGTGGGACGGAATAAACCGTACCACAAACCTTATTGTCGCCGGCAAAACCGTTGTAGTCGCCGGCTACGGCTGGTGCGGCAAGGGCGTGGCTATGAGGGCAAAGGCGCTGGGAGCGCAGGTCATTGTAACCGAAATCGACCCCATTAAGGCTATGGAGGCGAGAATGGACGGTTACAGCGTGATGAAGATGACCGAAGCCGCGAAAGAGGGCGACTTCTTTGTAACGGTGACCGGCTGCAAAGATGTTATCGGCACGGCGGCGTTTGAGAATATGAAGGACGGAGCCGTTCTCTGCAACGCCGGCCACTTTAATGTTGAGATAAATTTAAACGAATTGCAGAAAGCGGCTGTTAAAATTATTCCGCAGAGGAAAAATATAACCGGCTATGTTATGCCCGACGGCAGAATACTCAGCGTTCTTGCCGAAGGGCGTCTCGTAAATCTGGCGGCGGGCGACGGCCACCCTGCCGAGATTATGGACATGAGCTTTTCCATTCAGGCGCTCTGCGCCGAATATCTTGTGGCTCACGGCGGCTCTCTTGCCGCGGGCGTTCATGATGTTCCGCCGGAAATTGACAGAAAGGTTGCGTTGAGAAAGCTGGAAAGCTGGGGCACGGACATTGACACCCTCACCCCCGAACAGCAGAAATACATCAACAGCTGGAATGTTTGATATGGACAAGAATTATTTCAGGTACACCGGGCAGACCTGTCCCGTATGCAGCAGGGCTTTCGGTGAAAACGACGACATAGTGGTGTGTCCCGTGTGCGGAGCTCCGCACCACAGGGACTGCTACAAACAGCAAGGCGAGTGCGCCTGCAACGACCGCCACGGCGAGGGCTTCCGCTGGGAGCCGGAAAAGGCGGCAGGCGAAAATCCCGGGCAGGGCGGCATTCCGTTCGAGGACGAGGGAAAAACGCAGGACTCCGGCTACGGGCAAAACCCTTACGCCGGGCAGACCGGCGCCGGGGATTATTCCGGTCAGGTTCCGCCTTTTTTCAGACCCGCCGACCCCTTCTCGCTCTTTCCCGAAGAGGTCGCCGAAGAGGTAACAACCCGCGAGGCGGCTGACTTTGTGCAGATGAGCGCAATAAGATACATTCAAAAATTCTTTTACCGCAAAGAGGGCAGAAAAACCTTTAACTGGGCGGCGTTTATATTTTCGCCCTACTGGTTCTTTTTCAGAAAGCTCTACCGCGCCGGCGCTCTGTTTCTGGCGTTTATCCTCGTTATTTCGCTGGGTCTCTCGGCGCTTCCGCAGTCAAGGGCGTTCACAGCGGATATGAACGATTTTTCGAGCAAATATTCCTCTTTTACGGGAAGTCAGCTCAGCAGCTCCGCCGAAACGCTCAACGAGATGCGCTCGGACTTTACGGCGGTATTCAAAGAAAACCGCGCGGGAGCCGCCATACTGGCTGTTCAGGCGCTGCTCATACTTGCTCTGCACATTGTTTCAGGTATTGCCGCCGACAAGCTTTATTATGATAAAACCGTTAAAAAAGTACGCGCAATAAAGGGCGAAACCGCCGAGCTGCTTCTCAGAAAACAGCGTTTCTTCCGCGAGGGCGGAGTCAGCGCGGCGGTTACGGTGGCTGTTCTGTTCGGAGTTGAGGCTCTCTCGTTTATGCTGAGCCTTTTACTTTAAATAAAAAAACATTATAGATAAGGAGATAAAACCATGAAAATCACAAAGGCAATTATCCCTGCCGCGGGACTGGGAACAAGAGTTCTTCCCGCTTCAAAGGCTGTCCCCAAGGAAATGCTCAACATTGTTGACAAGCCCGCTATCCAGTACATTGTTGAAGAAGCTGTGGCCGCCGGCATTACCGATATTCTCATCATCACCAACAGGGGCAAGGGCGTTATCGAGGACCACTTCGACCACTCCTTTGAGCTTGAAACAAAGCTTCAGGGCAACCCCTCGAAAGCCGGTATTCTCAAAGAGGTTGAAGCCTGCGCAAATCTTGCCAATATCTATTATATCCGTCAGAAAGAGACCAAGGGACTCGGTCACGCGGTGCTCTGCGCCAAGAGCTTTGTCGGCAACGAGCCTTTCGCGGTTATGTACGGAGACGATGTTATTATTTCAGAGGACCCGGTTGTAGGTCAGCTCTGCCGCGCTTATGAAAAATACGGCTGCGGCGTTGTGGGCGTCAAGGAAGTTCCGCGCGAGGATGTTCCAAAATACTGCACCCTCGATGTTACTCCCCTTGAAGATAAAATCATGAAGGTTCACAACATAATTGAAAAGCCCACTCCCGAGCAGATTATGTCCTGTTACTCAATTCTCGGCAGGGTTGTTATGCCGCCCGAAATCTTTGAGCTTATTGAAAAAACTCCCGCCGACCCCAAGAGCGGAGAGATTTACTTTACCGACGCCATGCTTGACCTTGCCGCAAGAGGACAGCTCAACGCCGTTGACTTTGACGGTATCCGCTACGATATGGGCAACAAGCTGGGCATTATGCAGGCAAACTGCGAGGTCGCTCTCAATCACCCGGAAATCGGCAAGGATTTCAAGGAGTATCTTAAAAAACTCGCCGCAACCCTTTAATTGCGAGGTTAGATTCTATACCCGAAAGGGTACAGTAGAGCCGTTCCGTACCGCGTTCAGCGCAAAAAAGGACCGCGAAGGCAAAAATTAAATTTAAGCAGCAAACTGATTCCGTTTTTCAAGCGGAGTCAGTTTTTTTATGCGGCAATTACGAATAAAGCGTAAATCGGATTTTAAAAAACAGCGGCTCTGCAAAATCAAATACAAAGCAATTTTTATAAGCCGGGTGAAAAACGGCAGGTGAAAAAAGTAACAACCCGACGAAAGCCTTATCGATAGCGGTAACGAGTACATCGGCAAACTGAACGGTTTATCTTTCTGAATTGCCTCTCTTTTTTCAATATTCCCTCCCCGGCTTTTACTGCTGCCTCCCGCACTTGTTAAAGTTTTGTCAATCTCCGGTGGGGAGTATGGAAACGAAAAAGCAAATGGCAAGCTGCGAAAATTTACCCCGCGGAAAGAAAAAGAAACGCAAAAACAACTGGCGAAGTGCAAAAATTACCCCGCGAAAAGAAAAACAAAACACAACAACAGGTGAAACAAATTTTTTAATATCAAGTTTTTTCAATATAATAAACCACGAAAATCAGACTGTTTCCGTTTTGGGGAGTTTTTCGTTTTTGCAAATTTCTCCCACCACTTTTACTGCTGCCTCCCTTACTTGTTAAATTTTTGTCAATCTCCGGTGGG
>CALWIO010000019.1 GCA_944380765.1 uncultured Clostridia bacterium | reverse complement strand
TTTGGTGCGAGAGACGGGACTTGAACCCGTACGGGATTACCACACGCCCCTCAAACGTGCGCGTCTGCCGATTCCGCCACTCTCGCAAATATTGTATTGCCCGTTTCTCAACGGCAACAGTAATTATAGCAAACACAGCGTGGACTGTCAAGAGTTTTTTTTTAATTTTCTGCGCCGCAATTTTCATTTCTCCGGCGCCAGCCGGAGCTTGCGCATATCGCCGGAAAAACAGTTATTCAAAACTCTATACCATAAATAATATATAAAAAACTTAACGCCGCCGGTTAACGGCGGCGCTGAAAATTGTTTATTCCTCGTCAACAGAGGCTTCTGCGATTACTTTTTCAACCACATTCTGCGGAGCCTGCTCATAGCGGGTAAACTCAAAGCGGAACGAGCCTCTGCCGGCGGTTACCGAGCGGAGTACCGTTGTAAAGTCGCCCATTTCCGCCATGGGAACTTCTGCCGTAAGCTCCTGCATTCTCGGCTCGTCAGCCGGACCCATGCCCAGAACTCTGCCGCGGCGTTTGGTGATGTCGCCCATTATGTCGCCCAGATTATCATCGGGCATATAGGCAACGAGCGTGCCGACAGGTTCAAGAATTGTGGGGTCTGCTTTCGGTATAGCCGCCTTGTAAGCCAGCGAAGCCGCTGTTTTGAACGCCATTTCCGAGGAGTCAACCGGGTGATATGAGCCGTCGTAAAGGGTGGCTTTAACGCCTACCATCGGGTATCCGGCAAGAACGCCCTTTGTAACGCATTCGCGCAGTCCCTTTTCAACCGCGGGGAAGAAATTCTTAGGAACGGCGCCGCCGAACACTTCTTCCTCAAACACAAGCTCTTCGCTGTCGCAGGGCTCAAAGCGAATCCACACATCTCCGAACTGACCGTGACCGCCGGACTGCTTTTTGTGCTTGCCCTGAGCTTCGGCTTTTTTGCGTATTGTTTCCCTGTAAGCTACCTTAGGTACAGAAAGGTTAACCTCTACGCCGAATTTGTTTTTAAGTTTAGAAACGATTACATCAAGATGCTGTTCGCCCAGACCGGAGAGAATCTGCTCCTTTGTTTCCTTGTTGATGGAAAAGCTGATTGAGGGGTCCTCTTCCATAAGCCTTGAAAGTCCCTGCGCGACCTTTTCCTCCTCGCCTTTTTTAAGCACCTTGACCGCCATTGAAAGGCAGGGGGCTGGAGCGTCAACTCCGTCTAAGATAACAATATTTTTAGCGTCACAGAGCGTGTCGCCGGTTTTTACCTTGGCGAGTTTTGTGACAACGCCGATGTCGCCGGCGATAATTTCCTTGGCGTCCTCCTGCTTGGCGCCCTTGACCGTAACGATTTTGCCCATTTTTTCGGTTTCGCCCGTGCGGGGATTATAAGCCTGGGTTTCAGCGGTCAGCTTGCCGGAAACAACCTTGAAGAAGGACATCTTTCCTACAAAGGGGTCCGCAACCGTCTTAAAGCAGACAGCCGCAAGAGGCCCGTTAACATCGCAGGGCAAAAGAGTTTCCTCACCGTCTTCGGTTTTAGCAGTTTCGCCCGCGTAGCCGTAAGCACCGGGAGCGGACCAGGCAAGACCGTAAAGAAGCTGGTCAACGGCTGCCGCGGTAAGACCGGCTACCGCGTAAACGGGATATATGGAACCGTCAAAAATGCCGGTGCAGAGTCCTTTTAAGATTTCCTCCTGAGTAAAGGGCTCGCCCTCAAAGAATTTTTCCATAAGAGCATCATCGGTAGTGGCGACAGCCTCCATAAACGCGGAGGTCATCTCCTCAACAACCGGGTCGGAGGGCACGGCTACCTTAACGGCTTTGCCGTCGGCATATTCAAAAGCCATTCCTGTCATAAGGTTTATGTAGCACTTTGTAATGCTGCCTTCCATATAGGGGATAATCGTCGGGCAGAGCTTGTTGCCGTATTCCTCTTTAAGAGCCTCAAAAGTCTTGTAAAAGCTGCGGTGGTCGGAATCGGTTTTGGTAACGGCGAAGAATTTTGCCAGACCGCGTTTCTCGGCGGCCTTAAAGGCTTTCTGAGTACCCACATCAACGCCGGAGCCCGCGCTTGTAACTATAAGCACCGCTTCTGCCGCGCGCACCGCTTCCGCCGCTCCGTTCTCAAAGTCAAAAAGACCGGGAGCGTCGATAATGTTGAGCTTGGTGTTGTCCCACTCAATCGCCGCCATAGCGGAAGAAACCGAGGATTTTCTGCGTTTTTCTTCTGTGTCAAAGTCCAGAACGGTGTTGCCGTCGGATACCTTGCCGAGCCGGTCGGAAGCGCCGGATATATAAAGCATTGCCTCGCAAAGCGTTGTTTTTCCTTTCCCGCCGTGACCGAGCACGGCAATATTTCTGATGTTGTTTGAGGTATAAGCCTTCATAAAAGCAATCCTCCCTTTCTTAATTTACCGTATCTATGTAAAAAATACATAATTTTTGAAAACAGTATGAGCAAATTATAGCATAATTGCATAAGTAATGCAACGGTATTTTTATATTTTTTTAAATTTGTTCCGCGACCTTTTTCTGTTGATTTTTCGGGAGGCAAAAGGTATAATTAATATATATATCGTCAAACGGCAAACGGGAGATTAAAATGGAAAAAACTAAATTTGAGCAGCTGCGCGAGCGGCACCCGTCTTTTGTTTACAGGGGCTATGAGCTTTCAGAAAAAGACGGCGAAATTCTTATAAGATATGATTTCAGCCTTGAAAACGGGCCGGAGTTTCACCCCGAAACCAGAATAGAGATAAAAGACGGCGAAAAAAACCCCTTTTCAAGTCCCGCGGCGGAAAGAATGGTGTTCGCCCTCGGCATGGTGGAGCTTGTAAGCTACTGGAAATGCGCCTGTCCGCCTACGGTGTATGTGGACTGCGGCCATCTTGACGAGTGGGATATTCGCTGGTGGAAAAAGCTGTATTTTAACGGCTTGGGCGAGTTCTTTTACCGAAACGGAATTTCAGCCGACAGCGAAACTTTTATGAATATAGTATGCCGGGCGGAAAACCGGGATTACCCTCTTTTTGATTATTCCTGCGAAGAGCTGAACCTTATCGCGGTCGGTGGCGGCAAGGACTCGGCTGTAACCACCGAGCTTTTAAAAAGATACCGTGATAAAAATATGTTTTTTACCGTAAACGACCAGACCGCGAGAACCATGACGGTTATAAGAGGCGGATACGGGGAGGACAGGATTTTAAAAACCTACCGCACAATAGACAAAAATCTTCTTGACCTGAACGCTCTCGGATATTTGAACGGCCATACTCCCTTTTCGGCGATAGTGGCGTTTTTGTCCTTTTACTGTGCCTATTTAATCGGCGCGCGCAACATAGTGCTGTCCAACGAGAGCAGCGCCAATCAGTCGAATGTCAGGGGGACCGATATAAATCATCAGTATTCAAAGTCCTATGCCTTTGAGGAGGATTTCAGAAAATACACCGAAAAGAACATAATGAACGAGATAAGGTATTTTTCGCTTCTGCGCCCTTTCAACGAGTTACAGATAGCAAAGTACTTCGCCTCGTGTCCGCAGTATCTTGATGTTTTCAGAAGCTGCAACCGGGGGAGCCGCGAAAACCGCTGGTGCGGCAAATGCGCCAAATGCCTTTTCGTGTTCATAATGCTTTCGCCATTTGTGGATTATGAGCGCCTTACTAAGATTTTCGGCTCGGATTTGCTCAATGACGAAGATCTGACCGGGGATTTTGACGGGCTGACCGGCTTTAAGGGTATTAAACCCTTTGAATGTGTCGGCACTTCCGACGAGATACGGCTTGCTTTGTTTATGACCGGCGAAAAGCTGAAAAGCGAAAATAAGGAGCTTCCCGTCCTGCTTCGCAGATTTTTTGAAAACGGAGGCGACCGGAATATAAATAAGGAGCTTCTGAAAGAATACAATCCCGCGCACAATGTCCCCGACGGGTTTTTAGAGGAAATAAAGGAGATGTATGAGCTTGTTGCCTCCGATAATTGAGTTTTTAAAGGATAAATCGGTGCTCATTCTCGGCTTCGGCAGAGAGGGAAAATCCACATACAATTATATAAGGAGATATCTGCCGGAGAAAAAGCTGACCGTCGCAGACGGAAAAGAGCAGAATACAGACGATGAAAATGTCGCCGTTGTATGCGGCGAAAACTATCTTGATTGTCTGGACGGCTTTGATGTGGTGATAAAAAGTCCCGGCATATCCTTTGCCGAGGTCGAAATTCCCGAAAACACCTTTGTCACCTGTCAGACGGATTTGTTCTTAAAATACGCCCCCTGCAAAAAAGTGGGAGTAACCGGCACCAAGGGCAAAACAACAACTTCCACGCTGATATACAAAATGCTGCGCGCGGGGAATGTGGACTGCGTTCTTATGGGGAATATGGGGCTTCCCGTACTTGACTATATTGACGAGATGACCGGGGATAAAACCGCGGTAATCGAGCTTTCCTCACATCAGCTCGAATTTACCCACAGCTCGCCGCAGGTGGCGGTTATCACAAACATATATGAGGAGCACCTTGAACATTACAAGGGCGGAATGAGCGGATATGTAAACGCCAAGCTGAACATAGTAAGGTATCAGGGAAAGGACGATACATTTATATATAACGGCAGTCAGGGCGTAGATAGGTTTATAAACCCGGAAGAAATCAAGTCCCGCAAAATCGCTGTCAGCGAAGAGGACAAACTCCCCTTTACGCTTGATAACCCCCGGCTTAAAGGCAGGCATAACCGCCATGATGTGCTGTATGCCCTTGCCGCGGCAAGACTTTTTAATGTCAGCGACCAACACGCCGCGGAAGCCGCCGCCGACTTTGAGGGAATAGAACACCGTATGGAGCCTGTGGGCGAATACCGCGGAATTTCCTTTTACAATGACTGCATAGCCACCGTGCCCAGAGCGGTTATGTGCAGCGTGGAGGCGCTGTCTCCTCAGACGCTGATTATCGGCGGACTTGACAGGGGAATTGACTATACGGATTTTGCCGCGGATCTGGAAAACAGCGGCGTAGAGGTCATAATAGGAACAAAAACCACAGGACATAAAATAATAGATATGATGCTCTCGGCAGGAACCAAAAAACAGCTTGTTAAAGCGGAAAATCTTGAAGAAGCCGTCAAAACGGCTTACGAGAAAACACAAAAAGGCAGAGTCTGCGTTCTGTCGCCGGCGGCTTCAAGCTATAACGAGTATAAGAATTTTGAGGAAAAGGGCAGACGCTTTAAGGAGCTTGTGAGAAAGTACGGAGGAGAAAAATAATGGAGCTTACCGAAAAACCTTTGAAGCAGGAATACATATTTAAAGGTAAAATAGTAAATCTCAGGGTTGACGAGGCGCTTCTTCCCAACGGCAAAACCGCCCGCAGGGAGGTTGTCGAGCACAACGGCGGAGTTATGATAGCTCCCCTTGACAGCGAGGACAACCTGTATTTTGTAAAACAGTTCCGCTACCCTTACGCGGAAATCGTAACCGAGCTGCCTGCCGGAAAGCTCGAAAAGGGCGAGGACCCCTTTGAGGCGGGCGTAAGGGAATTAAAAGAGGAAACGGGAGCCGTTGCCGAGAAAATCGTTTCGCTCGGAAAGCTCTATCCCTCTCCCGGCTACTGCGGAGAGATAATCCATCTTTACCTCGCGACGGGGCTCAGCTTCGGGCAGCAGAATCCCGATGAGGACGAATTTTTGGAGGTGTTTAAAATTCCGCTTGAAAAGGCGGTTCAAATGGTGATGAACGGCAAACTGCCCGACTCAAAAACCCAGACGGCGGTGCTGAAAATATATATAATGAAAAAAGAGGGCAGAATATGAGCCGAAACCCGAAAATAATTCTCGCCTCAAAATCTCCCCGAAGAAGCGGGATACTTAAAAGCGCCGGTTTTGATTTTGAGGTGCGCTCAGCCGATACGGACGAGAGCTTAAAGCCGGGAACACCGCCTGAGGAGGCGGTGGTGTGCCTTGCGCGCAGAAAGGCGGCGGCGGTTAAAAGAGAAGCTGACGAAACCGTGATAGGCGCCGATACGGTTGTGGTGTCGGGCGGCAGAATACTCGGCAAGCCCAAAACCGCGGACGAGGCGTATAAAATGCTCAGGGCGCTTTCGGGCAGAACCCACTTTGTATATACCGGCGTCTGCGCTTTAAAAGGAGAAAAGGAAATCTCGTTTTTTGAAAAGACCGAGGTTGAGTTCGCGGAAATTTCCGACAGCGAGATAAACGAATATATCGCTACCGGCGACTGCTTTGACAAGGCGGGCGCCTACGGTATTCAGGGCTACGCGGCAAGATTTGTAAAAGGTATCCGGGGCGACTATTTCAATGTGGTCGGACTGCCGCTTTCAAGCCTTTATCAAAAGATTTTTAAAAATGATTAAAAACTGATTGACAATTTGTGAAATTTATTGTAAATTTAGTATGTATATTTTACACATAAAATCGAAAGGGGAAACCAGAATGGCAAAAAAGGTTAAAACACCTGAGGAAGTACAAGCTTCCATAGAAAAGAAAACCAAAAACAGAAAGCTATTCTTCGGAACATTCACAAAATCGCTGGCATTTTTCCTTGCGGTCGCGTTGGTATATTCACTGTCTGTAATCGCTTTTTCACCCGATACGGCGTCAGTCGCTTCGGGAACGCAGAACACAGGCGGCAATAATACCGAAACTCCCACAGAGGACGATTCGCTTGACGATATTTTCGGCACCTCCGATGACGGCAGCACTTCGGACGACGGCAGCACTTCCGATGACGGCAATACTTCGGACGACAGCACTTCCGGCGGCGGCTCATCAACCGCTAACGATAAAGCCGCGGTAGTAAAAGCCATCAACGAAGCGACCGCGAAAGCCGCAAAAGCCGGCTACACATGGTCAAGAAAATGCTATTTCACACAGAACCTTCAGGTTCTCAACAGCAGCGGCGAGGACGCTTCAAGCTCTCTCAACACCATTATCGGACTTGTTGACAGCAACGCGAATGTTGAGTCGGTTGTAGGTCAGTTCCTTGACATCACCGGAACAAAAGACGACCCCGCAAAGACAGCCAAGGTAGCCAAAGGCGCAAAAGAAGCTCCCGAGGAAATGGGTAAGGATAAGTTCCTTCTTAAAGCCATGACTCTTGAAGAGGGCGATATAAAGAATTACAAGGTTGACGGAAACAAATACATTGTTCAGCTTGAATCCTGTGAGAATCCCCAGAAGGGCAGCGCGGCTAACCCGCTTAACCACGCTATGAACGACTTTATAACCGAAGAGGAAGTAAAGACGGATATGGCTAACGCTCTGGGCTCGTTCAGTTCAAGACTTCAGGTAACAGGCTCTCAGGTAACATTCAACAGCATACTTCTCACTCTTGTAATAGAGGACGGAACGCTTAAGAGCTTTGACTATTCATACACCATGAATGTACAGTCGCTGAATCTTCAGGCTGACCTTTTAATCACAAAGATTCCCGTAACCGGTAAGGGCGCGGGCAAAATCGAGGTTTCCTATACCGATTTCGCTTACTGATATAAAAGTTTTTCCCAAAAGGTGAAAGGAGAATAAATCATGGCAAAAAAAGAGAAAAAAGAAAAGAAGCCTTTAACTCCCGAGCAGGCTGAAATAAAGGCGATTAAGAAAAAGAAAAGAGGAGAAAACGGCATCAAATTCTGCGCCGTTGTTCTTGCTCTTGCTCTTACCGGCGGCATTGTAGCTTTCGGTAAATCAGTCGGTGAAAAGGCGGCTCCCGCCGCGGGAACCGGCACTCAGAATAACGATGTTACCGAAATACCGACAGAAGACGATTCACTTGACGATATCTTCGGTGACGGCGGCAGCACCTCCGATGACGGCAATACTTCCGGCGGCGACAGCACTTCCGGCGGCGACAGCACTTCCGGCGGCGACAGCACTTCCGGCGGCGGCTCATCAACCGCTAACGATAAAGCCGCGGTAGTAAAAGCCATCAACGAAGCGACCGCGAAAGCCGCAAAAGCCGGCTACACATGGTCAAGAAAATGCTATTTCACACAGAACCTTCAGGTTCTCAACAGCAGCGGCGAGGACGCTTCAAGCTCTCTCAACACCATTATCGGACTTGTTGACAGCAACGCGAATGTTGAGTCGGTTGTAGGTCAGTTCCTTGACATCACCGGAACAAAAGACGACCCCGCAAAGACAGCCAAGGTAGCCAAAGGCGCAAAAGAAGCTCCCGAGGAAATGGGTAAGGATAAGTTCCTTCTTAAAGCCATGACTCTTGAAGAGGGCGATATAAAGAATTACAAGGTTGACGGAAACAAATACATTGTTCAGCTTGAATCCTGTGAGAATCCCCAGAAGGGCAGCGCGGCTAACCCGCTTAACCACGCTATGAACGACTTTATAACCGAAGAGGAAGTAAAGACGGATATGGCTAACGCTCTGGGCTCGTTCAGTTCAAGACTTCAGGTAACAGGCTCTCAGGTAACATTCAACAGCATACTTCTCACTCTTGTAATAGAGGACGGAACGCTTAAGAGCTTTGACTATTCATACACCATGAATGTACAGTCGCTGAATCTTCAGGCTGACCTTTTAATCACAAAGATTCCCGTAACCGGTAAGGGCGCGGGCAAAATCGAGGTTTCCTATACCGATTTCGCTTACTGATACAGCGCGGCTGATACATATTAAGCTTTAATAACCTTTGAGGCGGCAGTTTTTAAACTGCCGCCTTTTTCCGTATCAAAAAAAGCGTTTTCTTCTTCCTGTTCTTAAAGCTGAATTAAACGCTTTGTTTTCTGAGAATAATATGCAAAAAACGGCATAGCTCTTTTCGCTGCTGAATATATCAAGCGCTTCCGTCTTCGCTCTATGAAGCATCAGCTCCCCCATTTCACGGCTCTTGCTTTTTAGGTAATTTCATGCAGTCCTTTTCTTGTCTTTATACCCTGTAAATGTAAAATTTTGGAGAAAAAAGGAAGTTTAAACGCCGCTTTGTACTATATGCTTATATTTGTACACATTTTATTAGTGAAACAATATAAAAAACATGATGAATTTTGGAAAGTTTCACAAGAAAATTTTGTTGCATTTTACAGATTTATATTATAAAATAGATGTGTATTATTATGCGCCTGTGAACTTTATTAAACATTTATTAATAATATGTTTAATTTTTTAAGGCGTCATAGCTTATGCAAAAAAGGCTGGAGGATGCTTTTTTATGAACTGGAATATTGATATAAAGGACTTGTTTGCCAAACTGAAAGGCGGCCGCTCCGGCGGCAAAAAAGGCGGCGGCATAACGAGCTTTTTTGAAAAAAACCCGAAGATGAAAATTATACTACCGGTGATACTGCTTGTGATTTCTCTGGCGGTGGCGCTGGTGATAATATTCACAACGGGCAGCACCGATATTGACACATCGCCCGTGGGAGCCTCCGGCGAAGGAGCTCAGGTGGATATACTTCCCGACGATGTGCGCGAGATTGAGGATATCGACTTAAACGGCGAAGATGTTATCGGCAAGGCCGATTTGGCGCGGGCAAAGCTGACAACGATAATAGTCAATTCGGAAGGCTATTATACAGCAGTTGTCGAAACAGAGTCATACAGTTACAGCACGCTTCAGGTCGGCGACTATCTGGGAGACTCGTGGCTGGTTGAGAATATTGACGATACATCAATTACGCTTTCTTGCGACGATGAAAAAGTCGTTCTGGAAATCGAAAAATAACATTTAATTAAGTAATCATTGAATTCACATAAGTTTTTAGGGGGACTAAAAATGAGAGGTATAAAAAAATTCGGCAAACCGATTTTTGCTGTCGCTTTGTCGCTTGTGCTTATTATCAGCGCGGTTGCGCCCGTAGCTGTAATGGGCTCTGAAAATCACGGCGGCTCGCTGGGCACAAGCCTCGGCAATTATCGCTATTATTCGGTAAAGAGCGGTGAAACTCTTTCGTCAATAGCGTCTAAAAACGGTGTTACGGTCAGCGACATTATGACCTATAACAACCTGGACAGCAACTCGACCATTTACAGAGGTCAGGTGCTTAAACTGCCGATAACAACCGAAAACGCGGGCTCGTCAATTGTTTCGAGCAGCATTTCCTTGAACGCGGTTAACGCAAATGTCAAGGATGTTGTTTCCGGCATAGCCTGTAACGCCGGTTATACGGTTATTTACAGGGGTACGGGAACTGAAACCATATCTTTGGACCTTCAGGATGTTTCGCCCTTAAAGGCAATCGACTATGTAACAAGAATGGTGGGTCTTTCATATCTCAAAGACGGCAACACAATTCTTGTTTCGACCGCCGAGGACCTCAACACAACATTTGTTGACAGCCTTGTGCTTACAAAGTTCACATTCAAGTACATAACTTATGACGAGCTTGTATCTCAGGCGTCCGCTCTGGGTCTTTCAAATGTAAAAGTAGTTTCCCAGTCCAACAACAAAAGAGTAGCGTGGATTAACGCCTATCCCAAAGAGATGGCAAAGCTCTATGAGCTTGCCAAAATTCTTGACGCGAAAGAGAACATAAGCGTGGGCAGCTCTGAAATCGCCAACGCCTTTACTCCCCTTGAACTTGAATATATATCCGCTACCGAATTTTCGTCACTTCTCAGCAATCTGGGACTTCACGCGGGTATTACAATGGCGTCAAAGCCGATGACGCTCTATGTTTATGTAAGCGGAACGGCTTTGCAGGATATTCTTAAAATAAAGAAAATTGTTGATACTCCCACGGGTACCACGGGAGTCGGAACGGGCGACGGCACTTCCGACGGCACCGGCGACAACATGGGTGACAACTCCGGCGAGGAGGATACAACACAGCCCGGAGGTTCCGGCGGCACGGTTGTAACGCCCGAAGAGGTAATTGTTTATGAGAGAATAGACCTTGTAAATATTTCAAGAAGCGACGCCGAAGCGCTCATCTCTCAGTACACCCCCACCGTCACAACTTACGGACATGACAGAATGACCAAGTCGCTGTGGCTGTTCGGCACCGCGTCAGAGATTGCCGCCGCCAAGTCCATAATCAGTGAAATTGATTCCAATGTGGCGTCCGCGTCAAGCACGGTTCACACATATACCGCCCAGAACTGCACGGTTGAGGAGCTTCTCGCAAGGCTTCAGAATGTGGATTATGAGGGCGTGAGCTTCTATACATACGACCATTCGTCAATTACAAACAGTCTGATTGTTTACTGCGACGATGTAACCTGGAACAATGAAATTTATGACTTGCTTGTAACTCTTGATACTGTTGATACCGGCGCGAAAACATGGATTCCGATTGATTCGATAGTGAAGGATTCCTCCGAAAAGGCAAAAGCCGCGGTTGAGGCGAGATTTATCCTTATGCAGGAGCTCTACCCCGAAGTATTCGGAAATGTTCAGTATCAGACAGTAGCGCTTGTAATAAACGAGGGTACGGTTGACGGAGCCACCGGCGCGGTGACAAACGCTTCCTATAAGGGCGTAACCTATGTTATGACCACCTCCGACCAGGCAAAGAGAATGACCAATCTCCTTGACGCTCTCGATAACGCTTAAAAAAAGGGGTGCGAAACTCGCACCCCCTCTGCTGATTATGCTGAATATAACACTGATTTGAAAAGGAATGGTATTTTTTGCGTTTTTCCGGCAAGCTTAGCAACTATCCCGCAAGACTGGAAGACCTTTTGCGGCTCACTATTGAAAAAAAAGGCTCCGACCTGCACATTGTAAGCGGTCTTGAACCCTGTATAAGAATAAACGGCGACTTAATAAAACAGACTCAGTTTCCGCGTCTTGCTTCCGAAGATGTTGAACAGCTGCTTCTGCAAATTATAACCGACGCCCAGCGCCGCCAGTTTGAGGCGGACTGGGAGCTGGATTTGGCGGTTTCAGTCCCCAACTGCGCCCGTTTCAGAGGCAATGTCATTGTTCAGAGAGGCACGATAGCCGCCGTATTCAGGGCGATTCCCTTTGAGGTGCCCGAGCTTGAAAAGCTCGGACTTCCGCCCGATGTAAAGCGTCTTTGCAATCTTCCGCGCGGACTTGTGCTTGTTACCGGCCCTACGGGAAGCGGTAAATCAACAACGCTCGCCGCTATGATAAACTATATCAACAATCATTACGAAACAAATATAGTCACCATTGAGGACCCTATCGAGTTCTTGCATACTCACAAAATGTCGATAGTAAGGCAGAGAGAGATAGGAACCGACACCAAGAGCTTCGCCAACGCTCTGCGCACGGTTCTGCGTCATGACCCGGATACTATCATGATAGGCGAAATGCGCGACCCCGAAAGCATCCAGATAGCGGTAACGGCGGCCGAAACGGGACACCTGGTTTTCTCCACCCTTCATACCCAGACCGCTCCGCTTACCATTTCAAGAATTATCGACTCTTTCTCTTCGGACCAGAAAGGGCAGATACGCTCTCAGCTTGCGAACTCTTTAAAAGCCGTTATTTCTCAGCAGCTTATTCCCACTATAAACGGTAAGGGAAGAGTCGCGGCGGTTGAATATATGGTTGACACTCCCGCCATCAAGAACCTTATCCGCGAAGGCAAGGAGCATCAGCTTTACGCCACAATGCAGACCAGCCAGATGCAGGGTATGCAGACTATGGACCAGGCGCTTCTCAATCTTTTGAAACAGCAGAAAATCTCAAAGGATTCGGTGCTTGAATACTGCGTTGACCAGAAAGAAGTACTTCGCCTTATGGCGACAATGGGGTATTGATATAAGGCTTTAAAAGCCGGTATTTGATTTAAAAGGGGGAAATTCTGTGGCAGCATTTACTTATGACGGCCTTAACAGGCAGGGGCAGAATGTTCACGGCGAAGTTGTAGCCGACACTTCCGTTCAGGCCATAAACAAACTCCGTGAGGCCGGAATTGTTGTTACGGAGATGACTGAAAAAGGCACGAAAGCCAGATCAAGCAAAGGGCGCGGCAAAAAGGTAAACACAACTCAGGTTGCCGTTTTCTGCCGTCAGCTTTCGGTTATGCTTTCAGCCGGCGTTCCCATAACAAGAGCGCTCAACACTATGGCAAAGCAGACGGAAAACCCCCGTTTCGCGGAAGCCATTGAAAATATAGCAAAAAATGTTGAAAGCGGCATGCCGCTGTCGGACGCTTTCCGGGAATATCCCAAGATTTTCTCAAAGCTGTTTATTTCAATGATAGCCGCGGGCGAGACCGGCGGTATTCTGGAACAGTCGCTGGCAAGCCTTGCCGACCAGCTTCAGAAAGAGAAAAATCTTCAGAAAAACATTAAATCCGCGTACTCATATCCCCGTAATGTAGGCTTTATGGCGCTTTTTATACTTGTAATGATGCTCGCGTTTATGGTTCCCACATTCAAAAATATGATGCCTAAGGACGCGGAGCTTAACTCCCTTTCCGCCGCTATATTTGCTATTTCCGACAGCTTGCGCGGCAAGCCCTTGGTGTGGCTCGGCTGCGCGGCGGCTATCGTCATAACGATTGTACTTATTGTGAAAAGTAAACCTGCCCACGCTCTGTGGGAAAACACAAAGCTGACTATGCCCATATTCGGTACATTTATAACGAAGATGGTTGTCGCCCGTTTCTGCCGTACTCTCGCGACTTTGCTCGCCGGCGGCGTAACAGCGGTTGACGCGCTTAAAAGCGCGGGCCCCACATCGGGCAGTGATAAAATCGCGAAAGCGGTCGAAAAGGCCATTTCCGATATTGAAGAGGGCAAGGGAATCGCCGAGTCGCTCGATAAAAGCGGGCTGTTCCCGGCAATGCTTATCGGTATGGTGGCAATCGGTGAGGAATCCGGTACTTTGCCCGAAATGCTTGACAAGGTAGCGGAGTTCTTTGAGGAAGATGTTGACGCAACCTCGCGCAACCTTCGCTCAATGATTGAGCCCATCGCGCTGGTTGTTGTCGGCGTGCTGGTCGGCGGTATGCTTATCGCCCTTTATGTTCCCATGCTTTCCGCCTCCGTTTCAATGGGCGCGCAATAAGGAAAAAACCTGTTATTAGGAGAATGATATATGTCAAAGGTTAAAAGCGTAATCGGCTGCGAAATTTCCGCTAATGAAATAAAGGCTGTCGAAATGGCAAAGAACGGCACTTCATACTCAATTCTCGCCATGGGCAGCATACCTCTTGAAGAGGGCGTGGTGGAAGAAGGCTTTATAAGGGACGCCGACAAGTTCAACACGGCTATTACCGAGCTGCTTGCCGCCGGTAATTTTCAGTCCAGCAATGTCGCAATCTGCGTAAACAATGAAAATGTGCTTATGCGCTACGCCTCTTTCCCGAAAGTCGAAAGTGATAAGCTTCACAATATGGTGCTTCTTCAGGCTCAGGAATTTATCCCCATTCCCATTCAGGAAATGGAGGTCGATTATGTTGTTGCGGGCGAGTCGGTTGACGATGAGGAACTGCCCCAGACAAATGTAATGCTTGTCGCCGCAAGGCGTCAGATGCTTGAAAGCTACATAAATATATTTACCGCTTCAAAATTGCAGGTGGTTGACATTGACTCCTCGCTTCTTTCCTATTGCAGAGGGCTCAATTCCATCTGCGGCGGCGTAAAATACGGAGTTGTAAACCTCACCGACGATGTGCTTAACTTTATCGTTGTTCACGGCGAGGAAATATCAATGGTGCGTTCCATAACCATTCCCGAAAGAAATCAGGAAGCGGTCGCGAATATGTTTAAATTACTGCGCGACGGCGCCGGGTATTCCGAGGAGGATATTGAAACGGTGGAAAAATTCCTGACTTCGGAAACTTCGTCAACAATAAGCTATTACGCCATGCAGAACAGCGAACCGATTGACAAGATTTATTTTATAATGAATTCCAAAGCGGCAAAGGACATTGTGGCGTATCTGCGTGAAAACATTTATATACCGATTGAAAAACCGGCTTTCTACCCTGAACTTCAGGCGGCCGAAGGTAAAGATTTGTATGACTACGCAAGCTGTATAGGAACGGCTGCTGCAAATTTGGAGGGATGACGGTGTTTAAGGTAAGTTTGCTGCCCGCAAGTTACAGAAAGTATCTTGAAGGCAAAAAGAAAAAGGACTTAATTTTAAAAGTGGCGCTGCTCATATTGCTGTGCATGATGATTATTTATCTCGGCTTTGCCGTGAGAGGAATGATTCTCAACAGCCAGCTTAAAGAAATCCGCAGCCAGGATATGATGCTTAAATCTCAGATTACCGAATTGCAGCCCTATAAGGAAACTTATGACGAGCTTGTGCGCGCTCAGCAGATTGTAAACGCCATTGAGCCGAGAACTCCCAGCGCGGTTAAGTTTTTCTCGATTGTAAGCGAACAGCGTCCCGAATATGTAAAAATCACATCAATAGCGCTCACCGACTGGGCGGAGACCGCCATCTGCGCCATTGAGGGCGAGCTTGCAGCTCAGAATTACGCGGACGCGGCAGAGCAGCTTGATATGTACGCGGCTTCGTTTACTGAGGACGAGGCCTACGGCGGAGCGGTAAAGACCGTAAAGGTAGTCAACGACCTTCCTTCCGCCGACACGGATTCTTCCGGCGTTACGGTTTATACATTCAGACTCTATGTTTCTTTAAGCGGAGCTATAAATCTTGATAATTCCGGCTCGCTTATAACCACTACAACTACAACCACTACTACAACAACTACAACAACTACTGCGGCCGCTTCTTCAACTGCCGCCGCAGATAACTCGCAGACCCAAAGCTCTTCTCAGGCTGAGGAAAGCAGCGGTTCAACAACCGCTCAGCAGTCAAGTGAAACGGCTTCCGGTTCACAGAATTAAGGGGGAGGGTGTAATATGAATAAGAACATATCATTTTCTTCGTTAAAAGAAAAAGTCAACGGCACCTTCGTTATAGTAGCCATACTTCTGGTGTTTGTTTTGCTGCTCGGCTTTGTTTCGTGGTACACATTCGACCAGGGCAACAAGACAAAACAGAGCATTTCCGAGCTTTCTTCCGAGTACAACAGCAACAGAGCGCTTGTGAGCACACTTCTTGATATGCAGAAAAACTCGGCGGCGTACGAAGCCCAGAAAGAAAAGTATGACGAGGTTATAGCGGACGAGGGAACATATACGGTAAAGGATAAAACCATTGAGCTGTATGAACTCTGTGAAAATTATGACCTTGTGCTCGTTTCCGCAGAGGTCGGGGAGATGGAAACAAAGGATAATTATCAGACCGCGAAAAGCATTATTACCGTTTCCGGTGACGAGGCGGATGTAAGAAGACTCGCGGTTGACCTTATTTCCCGCCAGGAAATAGCGAGAATTGACGACTTCGCCGTAACAATGCAGGACGATTCAACCGTTCTGGCTGTTATGACGCTCGTTAACTTCACAAAATAAAGAACACTCACAAATTTTTATATAACGAAAGACAGGATAATGTAATGGCAAGTGAAATCGTTATACCCGGCAGCATCTGCGCAAGACTGATTGATTCCGGTATTATTACGGAGGACCAGCTTGCTGAGGCGCTTGAAATTCAAAAAACAAGAAAACAGCTTATAGGAACAATTCTGACTCAGCTTGGTTATTGCTCGGAAGAGGATATTGCGCGTATCTTAGCGCAGAAAACCGGCTATAAGTTTGTTTCAATCAATGAAATCGGCGTAAATCTCGCCGTGGCTAACTTAATTACGCCCGAATTTGCTCTCAGGAACAATGTTCTTCCCCTGTATCAGGAGGACGATGTTGTTTATGTGGCAATGCGCAATCCCAACGATATTCTTACCGTTGATAATCTGCGTATGCTTACGGGCTATGAAATCTGCCCGGTAATTGCCACCGATATGGAGCTTTCTGCCGCTATTGAAAACTTTGCCAATATGAACAGCGGCGTTGAGGATTACGGCGATGACGACGACGATACTCAGCCTGCCGAAGCCGAAGCTCTTGATATTGACGATAAGCCTGCCGTACAGCTTGTAAATCAGATAATAAACAACGCCATTAAGGCGGGAGCCTCCGATGTGCATATCGAAGCGCTTGAAAAAAGTATGCGCGTCAGGTTCAGAATAGACGGCGTTTTGCAGGAAATTATGCAGAACCCGATTAAAATGTACCCTTCCGTTATTTCAAGAATCAAGGTTATAGGCGGAATGGATATAGCCGAAAAAAGAATACCTCAGGACGGACGCGCCACCGTAAAGTTTGAGGATAAGACCATGGATGTGCGTATTGCTTCAATGCCCACGGTTTACGGTGAAAAGGTTGTTATGCGTCTTTTGGAGCGCAGCAACTCTCAGGCGGTCACCATTAAGGATATACATTTCAGCCCCAGGCAGTTTGACCGTTTCAACAAAGCAATTCACATGCCTTACGGCTTCGTGCTTGTTACCGGCCCTACGGGAAGCGGTAAATCCACAACTCTTTACGCTACCCTTGCCGAAATCAGCACTATTGAAAAGAATGTTATTACGCTTGAAGACCCCGTTGAAAGACGAATGGCGGGCATAAATCAGGTTCAGATGAACAACAGAGCCGGTATGACCTTCGCGGCGGCGCTTCGTTCGGTGCTTCGTTCCGACCCCGACATAGTGATGGTCGGTGAGATACGCGACAGCGAAACCGCGAAAATCGCCGTTGAGGCGGCTCTTACGGGACACATGGTTCTCTCCACGCTTCATACAAACGACGCCCCCGGCGCGGTTACCCGTCTTGACGAGATGGGAGTCGAGCCTTTCCTTACGGCGTCATCGCTTGTAGGCGTGCTGGCCCAGCGACTTGTCAGAAAGCTGTGCCCCAAGTGCAAGGAGGCCTATGAAATCAGCCGCGAGGAGCTTAAAAAGATTATCGTCGATTTTGACGATTACGGATATGAGGGCGACAGCTTTACGCTTTACAAAGCCAAGGGCTGTCTTACCTGCAACAATACCGGGTATAAGGGACGAGAGGCGGTTTTCGAGTTCCTTACGGTTACCGAGGAAATGAAACGCCTTATACTTGACAGGGCCACCGTTGCCGAGGTTAAGGCGCTTGCCGTAAAGCAGGATATGAAAACCCTTAAAGACGAGGGTCTTTACAAGGTTATGGAAGGCAGAACATCTCTTGAAGAACTGATGAGAGTTATTGTTTAATTTCAAGCCGGTGTGAAATTAAGCCGGCGGAAAGGGTGAAACTGATGAAAAAGTACCTTAAAAACAACGGCGGAATGGCTTTGCCCATGGTTTTGGTCATCATGTCAATTCTGTCATTACTCGGTACCGCTATGGCAGTTTTTGCCTATAACTCCTTTATTTCGGTAAGATGGATGGACGACAGCAAAAAGGCCTATTATTTCGCCCGCGCCGGAGTTGAGGCCGCGTCCTTCGCGTATCAGAACGCGATTACAAAAACCAGCGGCAGCTACGGCGATTTGAACAATTACTCCGCCTTTACCGACATTGACAAGCTCGTCACCGTCGGTCAGGAAAGCGATGAAATTATTACTACAAATAAGGTTTATGTAAACTATACCAACGATGAAACGGCAAACAATATGTACACCGGTCTCGCGTTCAAGACCTATGCAAGCGATGACGAGGCGTTTGCCGACACCTCATGCGTGGGATATTTTTCGGTCGAAATAGGAAACGGAACAGACAAAATAGATGTGGGAACGGGCGACGGCGAGATTACCGAGCAGGATGTAACCGTTAAGGTCTTTAAGGGCACGGCAGTCTGCGGCGAGCAGACTCAGACGGTATATGCCTACCTTACCACATCGGATAATTCGGCGGTTTTGCAGCTTTATGATGAAAACGGAATTCTCTCCACCGACAGCGTTTCAAGCGATGAGGCGTCTGAGAACGGCAGCGGAAACAAATTCATCAGAACAGACGCCACAATAAATTATGATACCGGCGAAATAAATGTAAAGCAGGATTATGAGGGCAATATTTTTGACAGGCTCGGAATATTCTTCAACAACTTAAAAAATACGATAGTTTTTGAGGTTTTCAAGTTCTTTTACGGCACCGGATACGATATATCAATGTATGTTAAAACCGGCGAGGGAAATATAATTCTCTCAAAACCCGAAAACTCAAAATATATTAAAGCCGAAGAGGGCAGGGATAATTTCTATGTCTTTGCCACAACGGGCAATTTGTTCCTTGACAATGTGGGAATAGATGCGGTGTCGTCAAACGGCCATTACGCCTCAATAGGACTGTACGCCGACCAGATTATAATTGACGGCGACATAAACATGGAGCTTTACATTACAAATTCGGACTCCATACTCAATGTTGACCCGAATTTCAACGCCCTTATCAATATGCTGGGCAACCGTTTCCGTCTCGGAACGGTGGTAATAGGCGAAGCTTCCGCAATCCCCACAGACCGCCGCGATCCGCTTCCCGTCAGCAAGGGCGGAATCTGCTATAAGGGCGAGTCCGTTCCGGCAAATAAGGTGTACTTTAACGGTAATGTTTTCCTTACAATCTATACGCAGGGCGGCAGTACCGAAACTTACCGCGTGTTTAACGCGGGCGACATGGCGTATTTTTACGGCGGTATCTCCACCCATACCAGCACCGACTCCACCACTCAGGACGATGACGCCGATGTAGTGGGAATAGATTTGGTAAAATACTTTATAGACTGCGTGCTTGAAGAAAAAGACGGGCATATTTACGGTGAAACGCTGAAAAATAAAATGCGCAGGATAAGCGAGCTGTATTACGGCGGCGCTCAGTCTTCCTACTTCGCCGACGACACCGTGCTTATAAGAAAAATAAATGTTGATTATGACGCCAACGGCAGGGTTGTGGTTGACGACGGCTACGGCAGCGTAAAAGATATTTTGCAGCCGACCGCTACCGATTCCAGCTCGCTCACATGGGGCAGACCGGTAGGCGGCGATGTGTTCTCAGACTGACAGAACGGTTGAAAACCTGAAAGGAGGAGCTTAAATGAAAAGAATTTCGGCAATTTTTAAAGAGCGAAAGGGAATGAGCATGGTTGAAACGCTGACCGCGCTTACCATACTTGCGCTTATTATCTTTTGCTTTGCGCCGCTGTTTCTGAGTTATTTTCAAACAATCAGAATTTCCGGCGACACTTTAAAAGATGTTTATGCCGAGTCGGGCAGGCTTCAAAAACTGCTCAGTACTTCTACGAGCGACAACTCCGGCAGCTATTATGCCGATTTAAGCGCGATTCCTCTTGTTTTCAACTCTCCGCAGACCAATGTTACCAACAGCAGCGGCACTCAGACTGTCGAGGCCTCCTCGGTAGCCGTTTCTTCGCAGGTGAACACAAGCGGAATGCTCGACCCCATTAAGGGCGTTGTTATAAATTCGCAGCCCTCGGGCTTTGATATAAGCGCGGGATACTCAACGGTAAAAACCCATTCCCTTAATTCGGATATACGCTGTTATCCCACAACGCTTACCGACGACTTTAAAACCGCTTACATCACGATTGTGGCAAACGGCTTTGAGTTTACCGAAAATTCAATGGACCGCGCCGGCGTTTACGATTTGTACTATACGCGCGCTACCGATAACAATACGGACTCCGAGCTGGTAAAACTGGTGTTCGGCAAGGACTATATGCTCGAAAGAGTTGACGGCTCAAACGATATGCTTATACTGACTCTTTACGGCGGTACTGATGTGTCCTTTGAAAATTCCCCCATAGTCTTTAACTATCTCAACGGCACTTATGTGGAGGAGATTGAGGTTGATGCGCCCCAGATGATTATGGTAGGCGAAAAAGCCACCGACGGCAATTATTATTACTATGTTTCAAGAGGCGAGCACGACGAAAACGGCAACCTTATTATGCTTCGCCGTACAATGGGTTCGCTTGACGCAAAAAATAACAACAGCTATACCACATTGACTTCGGCTATGAACGATGTCGAGTGGGTGCCTGCCGAAAGCGGCGACGGCAACAATGTTGACAGCAATAACGAAAAATACGGTTACTATGTAATGTGCGGAGACGACGGCCAGATTCGCCGTTTCTGGCGCAACAACGCCACCGGCAACTATTACTGGGGCGGCGACTATACATACTATACCGATTATAAAATGGACCAGGTTAATGTAAGCAGCTACATAAACGGCACGCCTACTTACAGTACCACCGTGTCTTTCTATTATACCTTCCGTTCTCATGCCGGCGATAAGAATTACAGCTTTAAGATGCTCGGTAAGGACGACAGCTACCTGCAAAGCGCGAATATATGGTCTGTTACAGCCTTCGGCAAGAATGATAACGGCAGAGTAAGCCAGTTCTACGGCTCGGACGGAAAGCTCGTGTTCTTCCGTCATGAAAAAGGCGGACGGCTCGCGCCCCTGTATTCGGAATACTCCTCGTCTTTGTTTGACGGTTACGATATGAATACCCGTATGACTAACGGCAGAGAGAGCCAGACATGGCTTAACGGCCATAACGAGGGCTATTTTGAGGTAATGGGCATTGACCGGAGCGTTACTCCCATTACCCTCACAAGCGTTGACGCCATGCAGCTGAGCGGTTACAGCGTGGGAGCCGGAGACGGCTATTATACCAATGTGGCGGACGGAAATAACTCATGGTATTTCGGCAAGTGGGGAACTACTACCAATATGAACTATCCCACGCAGTCATACACGCTTTACTGCGGATACATTCCGGCTTCAATGGATGTCTGGTCAACGGATTCCTCAATGGGAACCAGCTTCCAGGATACCATCGCCACCACCAGCAACGGCACTAAGAAGGATATAACTCTTTCCAAGATGGACCGTGTTGAAAACAACATGAACGCCACGGTTATATATCCCCAATGGAAAGCTACCCTCGGAATGTCGCCGTATCTGACAAGAAGAAATCTTATAACCGGAGACTATACTCTTGAAAATACCAATATCGGCGAGCGAGTTTACTATAAAGAGCGTACATGGGTGCCCGCTTTCTATCATTATGAGTATGTCTGCTATTATCCTTATGAAAATCTTGATTACGCCATAACCGGAAAATTCTATGACAGCAGTGTAAATACCACCGAAGCGGGCGTAATTTACCCGAATCTTATGCCCAATCTGATTTACAGCGTAAGAAACGGCAAACAGCAGCATATGACTAACGGCAAGGTCGTTGATGTCACAATGGCTTATCTGTCGCACCCCTACGCTATTCATATCAGCGCTAACCCCTCGGACGATACGGTTTATGATATGTCTAACAATAAGAGCGGAAACAAGATTTTCTATTGGAGCAACTCCCGCGAAACGGTCACCTTCCTTGATTCCGCGAGTACGGTTATTCCCAACGGCGACAGCGATATTCCGGTATCGCTTATGGTCGGCTATGTTATGGGCGGACTTGCCGAGATGTCGGGCGACGATATTTATGTAAATACCGTAATGAATAACGGCATTGTTTTCCTGAGAGCCGGTTCTACCGAGGTAAAACAGCAGAATACCGACAACTCCAAAACAAGCGAGTATTCGGCGGTTGACAATACGGGATATAAGCTTAATTCCGAATCCAATGTTTTCCACCAGTTCTATTACCTGAATTCAAGAACTACCAAGTCTGACGGTCAGGAGCCGTGGGGAGGTATGCCCGGAAGCGGTATCGGCGCGCATATCGGCGATATGTGGGGAGCCGAGTACTGGGAAAACAACCGCCATATTAACTTTGTGTCAATGGACGGAGGCCAGCCGGGAACAGGGTATAACTACCTGCGCTGCCACCCGATGTCAAATACCAAGGTAAACTGCGTAGCGTGGGGCGGCACATGGAACAACAACCCTGAGGCTATGTGGGGAACCGAAAACGGCACCGTTTTAAGCTGGTGGGTTGATGTTACAAAGGCAGCTAACGGTGACGCCTCAACAAACTGGAACGACAGAAGCGTAGACGCCGAACTTCAATCCTATCAGTGGATAGATAATGTCAACGGCAGAACATTTGATGTAAACAGCTTCAGCTGGATTGATACAATCGGTTCGGCTACCGCCGATTCGGGCAAACAGCAGGGCTCCGTTTTCAATATAGGAAACGCCAACTATAAGGGCTTCTATGACAAGACCTCTCAGCAGCTCGGTCTCTGGGGTACGGTCGGCGTTGTTTCAACCCTTAATTCCATCAACGATGTTGAATACGATAACGATATGTGGGTTGCCGTAGGCGACCAGAGCGGCAAAGACCCTGCCGACTACTGCGGCGGCGGAACGGTAACTTACGGCGATACTTCCGTAAGAGCCTATACCGGCAACGGCCGCGGCGGCTCATGGGCTTATGTAAGGTATTGGGTAGATGTACGGGGTACCGGAGTTCACGGTGACGACAATGCCTACTATTTCTGGAAAGCCGTTAAGATTTCCAATCAGGAATTCTGCAATATCGTTCAGATAAACAATATCAACGGCGTGTGGATAGCTACGGGATATATCGACGCCAATAAAAACGGCGAGCAGGACGACGGCGAAAAAACTATTGTTTCATGGGCTTCCGACCCGCTTGCTTCAATCGGGGAAGAGGGAGGCTGGACTGACGCCACCGTTTTCCTTGCCTATAACGGCAACGGCGGATTTGACGATGTCAGCAGCACCGTGGGCGGCATTAACTCCGCGGCAACAAGAAGCTGACAGCGGTTATGGTAAATTACTGATTTTGGGGTGATAAATTTGTTCGGACTTATACATAAAAACAGAAAAGGTTTTTCAATGGTTGAACTTATTGTCACCGTTGTAATTCTGGCGGTAGTAATATCGCTGGGCGGGCAGATTCTTTATCAGCTCACAAACTTTTTCAATACCTCGCGGCTCCGCTGGGAGATACAGAGCGCGGTGCAGCTTGCCTGCAATAAATTTGAGACAAATAAAGACTCCATAATTAACGCGTATCAGGCCGATGTGCTTTATGACCCCCAGATTGCCGAAGGCATTGTCTATGACGAAACAGCCGGTACCTTTGAGTGGAAAAGCGGCTCGGCAGGCACCTATGTGCTGCCCTCGGAGGGCGCGGCGGATTCCGAAGACCCTTATACCTATATCTTTTCCACTCCGGCATACAGCGCCGAGAGCGGCAAATATCTCGGAAGTTTTCTGTTTATCCGTGAATTTGGTTCAGAGAACAGCACATTGTTTTTAGCTCCCGAAAATATGGGAGATATTCCGGTAGAAATTGAGTTCGCCATTTCTTATGAGGTGGAGGAGCTTACAACCGACGAGAGCGGAGATATTCAGGTTGTAAATAAGGAATATAAATTTTTAAATAACAGCGTAAGCATACGCTTGCAGTCGGGATTGCCCGAGGTTACGCAGTTCAATGTGGATACATCTTTCGCTATACCCAACCTTTCAAACGGCAGTATCAACCGCAAGGGCGGAGCGCTTGTCTATGAGGACGAGTGGGCAAGCGGCGGCGAGCTTGCCGCCGGACCTGCCGGCTGGGTGAGCTTTAATCCCGATGTTACGGTTTCGGGCATACCCTCGTCAACCATAACCTATGTGGGCGACGATAACTCCACTCATACCGTGACAGCGACAATGATTGAGCGCGCCGGTAATGTAATGCGCTTTATTTCACCTACGGCGTTTTATTCAAAGGGCGATGTTCAGGATTTGGTATCGTCCGCCAACCTTGCGTCATGCCTTACCACTTTCGCTTTCAGCGAAAATTCCAGACAGGCAGGCCGTGTTCTGGGCGCCCTGCGTGAATTCCGCGACAATGTGCTGGCTGGAACCGCCGTGGGCGACTGGATAATAGACTGCTATTATAACGAGTGGTCGCCGTTTTTGGTTGAAAAGCTCGGATTTTTAAAACCGGTTTACCGCGCTGTGCTGATTCCGGTGTCCTATGTCTGCGGAGCCATAGCGGCTGTTTGCTGACGCTAAAAGCCCCAAAATTGAATATTATGTATAAAACAGAGCGAATGTATTTGTAAATTATTACAATTGACTATGCTTGAAAACGGTGTATAATTGTACTATAAGATAACGAAACATTCACGGTTTATTCTCGGTCTGAGGGGATCGGAGGGGCATTCAATGAGAAACCGCTTAAATAAAAAGGGTTTTTCTCTGGTTGAGCTGCTGGTGGTAGTTGTAATAATGGGAATTTTAATTGCGGTAGCGGTTCCTCTTTACGGCGCAATTACCGATAAGGCTAATGCCAATACCTGCCAGACCAATCAGCGGCTGATTAAATCCTCGTTCGCAAAATGGGTTTTAATGGACGAGAAAAACACTACGGATAATTTGTTCATAACATCGGAAAAATCTTTTGACGGAAGCATCCAGTCACCGGAAGATGTTTTTGACGAGCGCTTTCTCGCAATGTTTGATTCCAATGACTTTCCGGCTTGTCCCGAAGAGGGCAATTATTATGTAGTCAGCGCTTCCGGCGATCTTGAAATTACCGTAACCTGCTGTAAAGCGGACGGTTCTTCGGCAGGGCACAACGAATAACAGCATTTTGCACAAAAATCGACAATTTTATTTGTTTTTGTTGACAAAAATGCAAAAAAACACTTTACAAAATTGAATTTAGAGATTAGAATTTATACATAACCCACATGATATTAAGGTTATTAAACCTCAATATATATTATCATAAAGGAGAAATTTTTATGAGAAAAATGTTAAACAAAAAGGGCTTCTCACTTGTTGAGCTCATGATCGTTGTTGTTATCATGGGTATTCTTATTGCTGTTGCTATTCCGCTGTACGGCGCAATAACAAAGAATGCAAACAATAAGACCTGCGCAACAAACATTGAGACCATCAAGAACACATGCGCTAACTACTATGCGTCTTATGACCAGACAGCTGTCGGCTCACTTGATGACATCGAGTCAATGATGGATGACGGCGAAATGCCTGTTTGCCCCCTTGACGATACTAAACCTTATAAAGTAGGTATCCAGGCTAACGGCGGCGCTCAGGTTTACTGCCAGAACACAACAACAGAAGCTGATTCAGACCACATGGCTGCTGACACAGGCTCTCTTGCTGCTGCTCCCGCAGTAGGCGGCACAGGCCAGACTGCTATCGTTGCTGTTCTCAGTAATTGAATTTACAGTTACTTAATAAAAGGCGAGGGCTAACCCCCTCGCTTTTTTCAATATAGCGGGCGGCAGCTCAGGCGGCGCGGCTATCCTTATTTTAAGTTTAAAGGACAAATTATGAAAAAAACAAAAAGCATAAAACAAGGCGTAAAAATACCCTACATATTTATTTCTTCTTTAATGACTCTTATAATAATGGCGGCTCTTTTCGCCGCGGCGGGCGTATATCCTTTCGGCGGCTCAACAACAGCCTTTGCCGACGGAATATCGCAGTATGTTCCCCTGCTTGCGGAGTTTGCCGAAAAGCTAAAATCGGGCGGCTCGCTCTTTTTCAGCTGGCATATCGGCAACGGCGTCAATTTCTGGTCAATAGTATCCTATTACCTTATGAGCCCCCTCAACCTAATTTCCCTTTTCTATTCTCCCGACAGCATGGACAGGGCTTTTTCGCTTATAACTTTAATTAAGCCCTGCTTTATGGCGGTTACCTTCGGCATATATCTTAAATATGCCTGCAAAAAATGCGACTGGTCAACGGCGGCGTTTTCAGTATTATGGGCGGTGTCAAATTTCGCTTTCAGCCAGATGAACATAACCTCGTGGCTTGACGCGCTCATCTGGTTCCCGCTTGCCGTTATGGGCCTCAAAATGATGATGGACGGCAAAAGCGCCTGGATGTATTCGCTGTTTCTGGGGCTTACCATAGTTTCAAATTTTTATATAGGCTGGATAACCTGTATTTTCTGCGTAATATACTTTGCTTACTGCTTTATTGCCGATGATGAGGTGAGTTATGAGGGCGTAACATCAAAATCCGGGGAGTCAGGCGATGAAAGCGGCAATACAGTCAATATTTTTTCAATGATTGGCAAATCATATCTTCTCGGCAGCTTTCTGCGTTTTATTTTCGCTTCGCTTATGGCGGGCGGACTGTCGGCGGTTATGACGATACCGGATTTTATCGCTTTGCAAAATACGGGTAAAGGTACGATAACAAATATTACTTTTAACTTTGATTTTGACGGATTTCTCTCACTGCTGGCGTCCCATGTGTTTCCGCTTAAAAACAATTACTCAACCCTTTCCTCAACAAGCGCGATATTTGTCTACGCGGGAATTGTGCCGGTTATTCTGTGCGTAGCTTATTTCTTCGCAAAGGGCGTTTCGCTTCGCAAAAAGCTGGGCAACGGGCTGCTTTTGGCGGCTATGTGGGCGTCAATGATTTTTTACGGTATTTCATTTATCTGGCACGGCTTCGGTGAACCGGCGGGAATAATGTACCGCTTTGCGTTTGTGTATGCTTTTATAATTCTTAAAATAGCTTTTGAGGCGCTCACTAGTATAAAAGATATTCCGGTTTACGGAATTCTGGCGGGAGTTGCCGCTGTCGCGGTATGCGCGGCGTGTATCTATTTCGCAAGCTTTACAAAAGTCCTGTTTTTCTCGGCGGCTTTGATTGCCGCAATCGCGGTCTTTACGGCCGTGCTTGCAGCTCTGCTTGTTTTAATGAGTAAAAAGCCCAAACTGTGCGGCGCGCTTTCCTTTGTTTTGTTTATCTGTGTGGCGGCTGAGCTTTTCACGCTTAATCTGAGCAATGTGAACTGTGACGATTTTTCGGGCGTGGTTGAGGATTACGAAACGGTACAGCTGGCGAAAGAACACATAAACGAGGGCGAAAGGCTGTATTTTGAAACCTCGGACGACAGCTACCGGGATATTATAATGTACTCGGCGCTTTACGGATACAACGGGCTTGAAGAATATACTTCCATGGCGGATAACCATTTTGTAAAGACTGTTTCCGCCCTCGGAGGCTACGGAAACCGCCTTAACTCCGAAAACGGAGCGGGCGAGCAAAACCCCGTGTTCAACCTTGCGTTCCCCACCGACTGGTATCTTGACGGCACGGGAAGACTGAGCGAAAGCTCTTACCGTGAAAAAACGGGACAGATAGAGGAATACACCCTTTACAAAAACAATTACACAATGCCGTTTATGTACACGGTAAGCTCTGATATAACCATGTGGAACCCAATGCAGTTCCCAATACATATCGATAATCTGAACGAATTGGCAAGGGATATTTCCGGTACCGACGGTGAGGTAATCTACTATAACACTCCGCAGAATTTCAGCTTTGAAAACTGCTTCCACATAACCTACGACGAGCGTATTGAGAACCTTGAAAGGGAAGAGCACGGCGAGGCGGCAGACGCCCATACTAATACCGGGCAGGACAGCGACTCCGAGTACGGCTCTTTCTATTCCTATCTTGAAGCGCGTATGAACGGATATTCTTATGAAATCGAGGATATGACCGAAGCGGCTTATGTGACTTATGAGGCTGTTGCCGAAGCGGACGGTATAATGTATATTTATGTTGATACCAACGAATTTACCGATTTAAGCATAACATTAAATTCCGAAACAAAAAATTACTACCTTTTCGGCAACGGCGACAACAGAACCTATGAGCTGGGCGAAGTCAAAAAAGGCGATGTGGCTACTATTACGATCGGCGGATACAGAAAGAACTTTGAGGGCGAGGATGTTTACATTAAAAAGCAGGGCAGCTTTACATCTGTATGCTATACCGTAGACATGGAAAAATTCGGGCAGATTTATAATGCCCTTGACTCCATGAGCGACACCGAGCTTCTGGAGCTTGACGATACCTATGTTAAGGCGAATGTTACGAGCTATACCGACGGTATGCTCTATATTCCCACCGCCTATGACGAGGGCTGGACTGTTTATATTGACGGCGAAAAGGCTGAGCTTTACGAGCACGAAAGCCATATTCTTATGACGGAGATAACAGCCGGCGAGCATGTGGTGGAAATGAAATATACGCCTGCCGGATTCCTGCCGGGCGCGGCGGTTACGGCGGTGTGCGCGGTAATACTTATAGCGTGGGCTGTGCTGAGCGTTAAGCGCGGACGAAGGGAAAAGGCGCAGGGTATAACGGAAGATTCCGGTAATGTCAGCGAGGAATAAAACTATGGATTTGTTAACGGTAATGAAAATTTTTTACGGCGTAATTGTGTTTTTGTTCGGCGCGGTTATAGGCAGCTTTTTAAATGTGCTTATTTTCAGATTGCCTAAAAAGGAAAATGTCGTCAGCGAAAGCAGCCATTGCATGAGCTGTAACCATAAGCTGGGGCCTGCCGATTTGGTGCCCATTTTCAGCTGGCTTTTCCTCGGCGGAAAATGCCGTTACTGCAAGGCGAAAATATCGCCTCAGTATCCCATAATCGAAACGCTCAACGCGGTAATGTATGTGCTGCTTTTCCTGTTCGTATGCTCGGGCGAGCCGAGGCTTTCGCTGTTAGGCTACTGCGCGGCGTTCTCGGCGCTTCTTGTAACAAGCGTTATCGACTGGCGCACAATGGAAATCCCGGACTCTATGTGGATTACCGTGCTCGTCGGCGGAATAATCGTATATATTGACGAAATAATTGCCGAGGGCTTTGAATGGGGCTGTCTTATCGAGCGTGTAATCGGCTTTTTCGCGGCAAGCGGCGTGCTGTTTTTGCTTGCCGTTGTAACAAAAGGCGGTATGGGCGGCGGCGATATTAAGCTGATGGCGGCTTGCGGCTTTCTGCTCGGCTGGAAAACCGTTTTGCTCGCGCTTGTAATGGGCGGACTCATTGGAACGGTTTACCTCATTTTCTCCGCTGTTAAGAATAAGGGCAAAATCAAGCGCAAGGTGCCTTTCGCGCCCCATCTCGCGGCGGCTGTTACAATCTGTATGTTCGCAGGTCCGCAGATTATCGAATGGTACCTTAAACTTTGCGGAATAACCGGCGGCCATACCCATGTGCATTAAGTTAAAGTAAAACGGGTGAGCATTATGGTAAGACTTGCTGTTCCGGCAGACGCCGAAGAGCTTGAAAAACTTAACAATGAGTTTAACGGTCAAGGCGAAACAACGCTGAAAAACATCAGAAAAGCCCTTGAAAGCAACTCCTGCGAAACGGTGATTGTCGCCGAATCGGAAAAAGGGGAGCTTGCGGGATTTCTTTGCGTGCAGTTGAAAAAATCCTTTTGCTATGATGATTTCATGCCGGAAATAACCGAGCTTTATGTAAAAAAAGAGTACCGCAGACAAAAGGTGGGCAAAAAAATGATGAGCTTTGCCGAGAAATACTGCGGTGAAAATCTGCGCTTTCACCGTCTGGAACTCCTGACCGGTGAAGAAAATCTCGCGGCAATAGCTTTTTACGAAAGCTGCGGATTTAAAATTGACGGCGAACTTCATCTTTCAAAACAGGTAAAATAAAGTTGTAAAATCAAAAGAGAAAAAGGCATAAAAAAGGGGAACGCAAACGCGTTCCCCTTAAATTATATTTTATTTTTCAGCCTGCTTTGAATATTTGAGTTTGTAAACCAGACGCATAAGCCTTGTTTCAAAGGGATTTATGGGGCTTACCTTGTCAAACATCTTAGCGCAAACCTGAATCTTAGCGCCCTTGTTTGTAATAAACTCAATGGCGCCGGCGTCATATTCGCTGCCCGCTACCGCAAGCGCGCCGTTGTTTTCAAGCAGAACGGCGTTTCTGCGTTTGAGCGCTTTAACAACCTTTTTCGAGGTTTTCAGCGAATTGTTCGGGTCGTATTTCGCGTGCTTAACGGTGGCTCCGCAAATCTGCGCGAAGTCGTCGATAAGCGGACGCATTGTTTTGCCCAGCTTTGAGCAAAGAACGGTGTAGGGGTCCTTGGTGTGATAGATGTAGTTAACATCTTTGCGCTTTTTGTAAATAGCGCGGTGAAGCTCTATCGAGTCCTCGCAGCCGCTGCCGGCAATAATGTCGCCGGTTTCAATGTCGATTCTCGTAATTGCGCCGTCGCCGTCAACAAGCGAAATGTTGAATACCGAGCCGTCGCGCTCGCTCTTGCAGGCGTCAAATTCCTTGGTGGAAGAGGGCGCCTTTATGAATTTGTCGGCAACATATCCGCAGACCGCTGTAAGACCTTCGGCAACCGTACCCGTAAGGGCGGCGTATTTGTCGAGCACAAATTTTTCGCATACCGCTTCAAGGCGTGTGGCAACATTGAAAGCGTCATCATAATCGGTTCCCATGCAGACCGCGCCGTGGTGAGCCATAATCGCCGCTTTTGAGTCGGAACGGGTAATGGCGGCTATAACGCCCTCGCGCAGCTTGCCGGTTCCGGGCAGACCGTAAGCGGCAATCGGAATGTTTTTGCCGATAACCTCGCCGTTTTCGCCCTCAACATTGTTTATGTCCATACCGAGAGCGGAAATAATGGAGGCGTTTATCTGATGGGTGTGAATAACAAAGTTTACATCGGGGCGCAGCTTGTAGCAGGCGGCATGAATACCCTTTTCGCTGGAAGGCTTAATGTCGCCCTCATATTCAAGGTCCTCAATGTTTACAAGTACAATCTCTTCGGGAGTAAGCGTTTCATAATGTCTGCCGCTGGGAGTTATAACAAACTGCGTGTCGCTTATACGGCACGATATGTTGCCCCATGTACGGGCGATAAGACCGGAAGCCACAAGCTCCTTGCCGGCTTTTATAACAAGCTCTTTTGCCTGCATAATATCCATAATGTTTCACCTCAACATAATTAGTATAAAGAGGGGCGGAAAAGCTCTCTCTTCCGCCCCGAAAATTCAAGATGATTATTCAGCCGGTTTAACCGCAACATTCTCAAATACTTTGTCGAAGCATTTAAGAGCCTGGTCTATCATCTTGGGCGTGTATGCGGCAGAAGTGTAAAGACGGCTGCCTGCAAGAGTAACAAGACCCTCAGCCATGTAAGCGGCGCCCATGTACTGCATCTCTTTCTTGCGAACAGATGTAGCGTTGAGAACCGAAGGAATAGTCCACGGCTTTTTCCAGTTGATGGAATAGTGCATTGTGCCGACTGTTTCAAGATGGCAGATGGAGCCTTCGTTCCACGCAACGAAGGGAAGTCCGTGCTTGGCAATAAGCTCCTGAAGTCCCGTGGTAAGACGGTCGCCCATCTCGCCGGCCTTCTGGCAAGCGTTCTGCTTGTCGATTTCTTCAAGAGTAAAGTAACCTGCGCAGCATGAAAGCGGGTTGGCTGTCATTGTACCGCCGGTGAAAGCCTTTTTAATCTTTTCGCCGGTAGAGTCAAGACCTGCGCCGAGATACTTCATGTATTCTTTCTTTCCGCCTAAGCCGCCCGCTCCGGGATAGCCGCCGGCGATAACTTTACCGAAGATGGTAAGGTCGGGAGATACGCCGAAGAAGCCCTGAGCGCCCGCCATGCCGATTCTGAATCCGGTAACAACCTCATCGAATACAAGCAAAGCGCCGTATTTGCGGCAAAGTCTTTCAACGCCCTTGTTAAAGTCAAAGTCAACGGGTGTTGTACCGCTTTCGGGGCCGACAGGCTCAATGAATACAGCCGCTGTGCCGCCTCTGAGCTGGTTGAAGCGGAGCTTTCTTTCCAGGTCGTCAAGGTCGCCGGGGAAGAACTCCTGAGTGTGTTTGAATATGTAAAGCGGAACGCCGCTGGCCTGTGTGAACTTGGAGCCGGGAACGCGGATACCGTAGCCGAGCTGGTCGGACCAGCCGTGGTAAGCGCCGCCCATTTTCAGTATGTTCTTTTTGCCGGTGGCAAGACGGGCAACACGAACCGCTGTCATGCAGGCCTCTGTACCTGAACCCTGCATACGGAACATATCAACCGACTCAACGCTGTCGGCAATCTTCTTGGCAAGCTTGTATTCAAACTCGTGGAAAAGTCCTGTTGAGGGACCGCAGGTGTTAAGAAGGTCGATTACCTGGTCGCGTACAACCTTGGGGTTGGAGCCGAGAACCGTGGGGCCGCCTGCCTGCAAAAAGTCAAAATACTTGTTGCCGTCGATGTCGTAAAGATACGCGCCCTCAGCCTTTGTGAATACAAGGGGGAAGGGATAGTTGAAAGCAAGGTTGTGCTGAACGCCGCCGGGGATAATCGCGCGGGCTTCTTCAATCATAGCCTTTGACTTTGAGCATTTCTTCTCATAGTATTCTTCTTCATAGGTTTTGAGCACATCAGGTTTAATTGAATAGATGGGCTTTTCAATCAACTCATCAAGCTGTCTGTTGATTGCAGCAGCGTCATGATAATGAGCGATTGCATATCTTGTGTCTGCCATAGTTTTAACCTCCGAAACTATAAAAATATAATAGCAATCCTTTTGGTGAATTACTGTTCACCCTTATTATATCACTAATTTTTTATGTGTCAAATTTTTCCCCGATTTACAAATAGATAAAAACTAACTAAAAGCTGTCGCTACACATAATATAAGTCCGCATATAGATAAAAAATGTCTAAACACAGGCTTTCGGTATGGCGTTATCATAGTTTTGAACAAAGGCTTTTGTAGATTTCATACAATAAAAAAAGCGTTTTTGTATTCAAAACATAGAAAAAATATTTTTTTGCGGGTTAAGATAGTTTTTAACTATTTATGTTCCGAACAGCGAAATCACAAGGCTTTCAGCGTCGCGGCTGTTAAAATCGGCAGGGGAGTTTTTGAAGTTTTTAAGAGTTCTCCAACGCTCCTCATATTCTGCCGCCTTTCGGGCGGAAATTTTAATGTCAAAGTTAAAACAGCTTTTAATTACGGCGCGTACTTCGTCAAAATCCGCCTTTGAGGAATTCATAAATTTCTTAAAAAGCTCTTTGTCCGCCTTTTGAGCCTCCTTTAAATAGGCGGGCAGAAATACCGCGCACGCAAAACCGTGCGGCACCGAGTAATCCTCGGTCAGAGCGTAGCCCATTCCGTGAGGGAATCCCGTGCCGGCTCGGTTGAGCGCGAATCCGGCGTAAAGCGAGGCGTAGTAAAGGGCGTCACGCTCCGCTTCATCGGGCAGAGCCTTTGTTTCGCTCATTTTTTTGATTATGGGGAACAGTATTCCGGCGGAGAGCATGGAAAACCGCGTTGTCAAAAAGTCGGCTCTCGGTGAAAAGGCGGCTTCCGCGGCGTGGCAGTATGCGTCAAGGGCGGTTGAAACGGTGGAGCCGTAGGGCAGGGAATAGGTGTAACGGGGGTCCGCGAAAGCGCAGGCGGCATAGTAGTTCTTTCCGCTTACGCTCTGTTTTCTGCCGTCACAGCGCGTCAGTACCGAAACGCCCGAAATCTCGCTTCCCGTACCGGCGGTTGTACCTATTACCGCAAGCGGCAGAGGCTTTGAGCAAACGGGCTTTGTGTAAATCTCGTCGCAGTCAATCTGTTCGTTGGCTGCGTAAACGCAAACGGCTTTTGCCGCGTCAAGAGGAGAACCGCCGCCTATGCCCACAACAAAATCCGCGCCGAATTCACGGGCGATTTTACCGCCTTCGTAACAGTCAGCGGTTTTGGGGTTTGCGGTTATTTTGTCAAATATTCTGTAATCAATTCCCTCTTCTTCAAAAACGGATATAAGGTCAGAGAGCGCTCCGCATTTTTTAGCGGCGGTCTTTCCCGTAACGATAAGACAGCATTTTCCGAGAAGTTTCAGCGCTTCACGGTTTTTAAAAAGAGCGTTTTTGCCGCCGAAAATCTGAACGGGCATATAAAAACTGAAATCATAATCCATCTGGCTCATTCCTTTCGTTAATATTTTAACATCGGCAAAATGATAATGCAACAGATTTTACTATTGAATAAAAATGCGAAATATTGTATTATATATTGTATAGAAATTATCGGCGGTGACGGGCGTGAAAAACAGGAAAAAAATAATAGCGGCGGTTCTGGCGGCGGTTATAGTAATCGCGGCTGTTATATGGTGCGTTCCGCCCAAAACTCACAGCGCCGAGGGCTACGCTATGGGCAGCGCGGTTTCGGTTACCGTTTACGGCGGCAAAAATTCGGACGAAGCTGCCGCGGCGGCGGTTGAAAAAATCAAGGAGCTTGACAGCGTGTATCTTTCCCATACCGAGGAGGGGTCTTTTACATACCGCCTTAATGCCGGGCGCGAGGTGGAGGCCGACAGCGAGTACTTGAAAATTATCAAGGACTGCCTTTTGCTTTCCGAGGACTGCGCGGGATTTTCAATTTTGTGCGGCGCGCTTGAAAATTTGTGGAATATCGAGGGCGGAGGATATGTGCCCTCCGACAGCGAAATTGAAGAGGCCCTCCTGACCGTGGACGGGAGCAATATTGAAATTGACAAAACGCGCGTAACCCTTAAAAACGGAGCGATAGTGACTTTGGGCGCGCTGGGCAAGGGCATGGCGTGTCAGCAGGCGGTAAACCTGCTCAAAGAATCGGGAGCAAAAAACGGGCTCTGCACCGTTGGCGGCAGCGTGGGAGTTTTCGGCTCTCCCGGCAGGGGCAAGGATTTTAAAATAGGTATCAGAAATCCTTTCGGCGAGGCGAACGAGTATTTTGCCACATTGTCGCTGAGCGACTGCTTTATATCCACCTCCGGCAATTATGAAAAATATTTTGAAAAGGACTCGGTGCGCTACTGCCATATTTTTGACGCCGAAACGGGCAGCCCCGTGCAGAACGGACTCTCCTCGGTTACGGTGATTGCCGATAACGGAACGCTGAGCGATTTTCTGTCAACGGCGGTCTATATTCTCGGCGAGGGCAGGGGAATTGCCCTTGCGGAAAAATACAACGCCCGGGTAATTATTGTAAGGGACGACAAAAGCGTGCTGATGTCCGAGGGACTTGAAGACTGCTTTGAGCTTACCGACGAGAGCTTTACGGTGCTTTGATATGAAAAAGCTGATAACCTCAAAGGATTTTATAATAATAGCGGCGGCGCTTATGCTGGGAGCGGCATTGTTCTTGGCGAGAGGCTTCTCCTCACAAGGTGAAACCGTGGTTGTGAAATATAACGGCGAGGTTGAAAAAACCTTTCCCTTAAACGGCGAATATTACGAAATTACCGTTAATTCGGTGGTAATCCGCCGTGAAAACAACGAGGTTTATGTTGCCGATTCCGACTGCGAGGATAAAACTTGCGTGCGCAGCGGCAAGCTCTCAAAAAAGGGGGACGCGGCGTTCTGCGTGCCGAACAGGGTAAGCGTTGAAATTGAGGGGAAAGGCGCAAATTCGCCGGACGCTATGACATGGTGAGAGTATGAAAAGCGGCAAAACCCTAAGCGAGAAAAACAGAAGAATTACAATGACTGCCCTGCTTTGCGCGGCGGCTCTCGCCCTGTCTTTTGCCGAGAGCGCTCTGCCCTCGGCGGCGTTTATGCTGCCCGGCAGCAAACCGGGACTTTCAAATACAGCGGTTATGTTTGCGGCTTTGTCGCTGGGCTGGGCGCAGACTTTTATGATAGTCGCGGCAAAGGCTGTGTTCGCCCTCATTACGAGGGGCGCGGCGGCGGCTCTTATGAGCCTGTGCGGCGGCGTGCTCAGCGCCCTGTGTATGCTGCTGCTCTTTAAAAAGGCAAAGGGCGTGGGCTGTATCGGAACAGGCGTGCTTTCGGCTCTGTGCCATAACGCCGGGCAGCTCGCGGCTGCGGCGGCGCTTATGAAAAGCGGCGCGGTGGCGGGTTACGCTCCGGTGCTGGTGTTGGTGTCGGTGGTAACGGGCATAGTAACCGGTTCGGTATTAAAAGCGGCGTTGCCGTATTTTTCTAAAATAATCAAGGCTAAGGAGATGGAAAAGTGAAGGGAGTTTTAAAAGCGGTAAAGAAAGGCCGGGGCGGCGTTGATATAGCGCATAACAAGAACACCGCCGAAATGCCGGTCGTCAGGATTACCCCTCCGCCCTTTGTGGAAATTCCTATGCGGCAGAGCATAGGCGCAGAGTGCGAGCCGACTGTCAAGGCGGGCGACCGGGTAAAAATAGGTCAGCTCATAGGCGACAGCGCGGCTTATGTCAGCGCGCCGGTGTACGCTTCCGTTTCGGGAACGGTTACGGGGATTAAGGATATTGAGCTTTCAACAGGCGTTGTGTCAAAAACGGTTATAATTGAAAGCGACGGTCTTATGGAGGAGGATTCCTTCCAGCCGCCTAAGGTGAGCGACACCAAGTCCTTTATCGCGGCGATCAGGGCGTCAGGCCTTGTGGGACTCGGAGGCGCGGGATTTCCCGCCCATGTAAAGCTGAATCTGCCTCAGGAGGCCGAAATAGACACGCTTATTATAAACGCCGCCGAGTGCGAGCCGTACATAACCGTAGATTACCGCGAATGTCTTGAAAACAGCGAAAATATAATGAGGGGCGTAAGCGCCGTAAAGAAATATCTTAATATTGACCGCGTGGTAATCGCTGTTGAGAACAACAAGCCTAAGGCTATTGAAATTTTAAGCGAAATAGCCGATAAAAGCGGAGAAAATGTCAGGGTTATGCAGCTTAAATCCCGTTATCCGCAGGGAGCCGAGAAGATGATAATACTTTCGGCTACCGGAAGAAAAATTCCGCCCGGAAAGCTGCCGTCAGATGTGGGCTGCGTTGTAATGAATGTGGCGAGCATAGCCTTTGTGGGCAGGCATCTCGCAACGGGCAAGCCGCTGGTGAGCCGCAGTATGACCGTTGACGGCTCGGCGGTTAAAAATCCCATGAATGTAAGAGTGCCCGTGGGTACAATGATGGATTATATAATTGATTTCTGCGGCGGATTTACCTGCGAGCCCGAAAAGATTGTTTGCGGCGGCCCTATGATGGGTACCGCCCTTATCGGAATAAATTTCCCCGTGTTAAAGGGCAACAACGCGCTGCTCGCATTCTGTGAGGGCGACTGCGCCGTGAAAAAGGAGACCGACTGCATAAGGTGCGGCAGATGCGCCGCGAGCTGTCCTTTAAGTCTTGTGCCTACCAATGTGGAAAAATTCTTAAAGGCGAAAGATGTTAAAAAGTTAAAGCACGCCGGCGCGGCTGTGTGTATGGAGTGCGGCTCCTGCGCTTACAGCTGTCCCGCGGGCAAACCGCTGGTGCAGTATATGCGCCTTGCGAAAGCCATGATAAGAGAGGGGGAGGCAAAATGACTGAAATTAAAAGAAAGCTCGTTGTCAGCGCCTCGCCTCATTTCAGGTCAAAAAGCACAACTACGGGCATTATGCTTGATGTGATAATCGCCATGGTTCCGGCTTTAATAGCCGCCTGCGTGCTGTTCGGGTTAAGAAGCCTCGCGCTGACCGCCGTTTCGGTTGCCTCCTGCGTGATTTTTGAGTATCTTTCAAGAAAGATTTTAAAGCGCAGCAACACCGTGGGCGATTTAAGCGCCGTGGTAACGGGAATGCTTTTGGCGTTCAATCTTCCCTCCACCATGCCTTACTGGATGGTGATAATCGGCGCCTTTACCGCCATTGTGATTGTAAAACAGCTTTTCGGCGGTATCGGGCAGAATTTCGTAAACCCGGCGCTGATAGGCAGAATAGTGCTTATGTCCTCGTTTACTACGCAAATAGGCGATTTCAGAGCGCCTTTTGCCTATAAAAACGCGGTTGACGCCGTAACAAGCGCAACTCCCCTTTCACAGATAAACGCCGCGGCGGCAGCTTCGGATACGGCGGGCTATCTGGACTCAGCCGATATTCCCTCGCTTGTCCAGATGTTTCTGGGCGAAAGAGCCGGCTGCATGGGCGAAGTGTGCATAGCGGCTCTGCTGCTTGGATTTTTGTATCTTGTAATCCGCCGCGTGATTTCACCGGTCATTCCGCTGGTCTATGCGGGCACGGTAGCCGTTATAATGTTCGCCGCCGGAGGCGGAAGCGTAAGCTTTGTGCTTTATCAGCTTATGGCGGGCGGACTTGTGCTCGGAGCGGTGTTTATGGCAACGGATTACACCACCTCGCCCGTGTCGGTAAAGGGCAAAATAATTTACGCGCTGGGCTGCGGAATCATAACCTCGCTTATCAGGCTTTTCGGCTCCCTGCCCGAGGGCGTTTCGTTCTCAATAATAATTATGAATATACTGGTTCCGCATATCGAGCATCTGGCTGCGCCCAAACCCTTCGGAACGCCTAAAAGAAAAAAGGGGGCGGAAAAATGAAAAAATTCAGCGCGAAAGAAATAATAAAACCGACCGTTTCACTGTTTTTAACAGCGGCCGTGGTGACATTGCTGCTGGCTGTTACAAACAGCGTTACCGCTCCTAAAATAGAAGAGCTGCAAATAAAAACCATAAACGAAACAAAGTCGAAAGTCCTGCCCGGCGCGGACAGCTTTTCGGACGAGCTGACCGTCAGCTATAACGGAGCGGAGTATTCCTATTACGAGGGATATAAAAACTCTCAGACCGCCGGATATATTTTTACAACCGTCAGCAAGGGCTACGGCGGCGATATAACCGTTATGGTCGGCGTGGACGCTTCGGGCAGCGTGGAGGGAATTGACTTCATAACGATTTCCGAAACCGCGGGACTGGGAATGAAAGCGGACACCGACGATTTCAAGAGCCGCTATAAAGGCAAATCGGGCGTGATAAATGTGGTTAAAAATTCGCCCGGCGAAAACGATATTCAGGCGCTTACGGGCGCTACAATAACTTCAAACGCCGTTACTCAGGCGGTCAATACGGCGCTTGAACTTTACGGGGAGGTGAGCAGGTAATGGCGGAGAAAAAATCCATAGTAAAAGAATTTACAAAGGGCATAGTCAAGGAAAATCCCGTTCTGCGCCTGGTGCTCGGAACCTGTCCCACCCTTGCGGTAACAACCTCAATGGAAAGCGCAATCGGAATGGGGCTTGCCGCGTCTGCCGTGCTTGTCTGCTCAAACATCGTTATATCCGCTATGCGCAAAATCATACCTCAAAAGGTGCGTATCCCGGCGTATATAGTAATAATCGCCGGTTTCGTAAGCATTGTGCAGATGCTTGTAAAGGCTTTCCTGCCCCAGATTGACGAAATGCTCGGCGTGTATCTTCCGCTTATAGTGGTTAACTGCATAATTCTCGGCAGAGCCGAGGCTTACGCCGGAAAAAATCCCGTTTTGCTTTCCGCTGTTGACGGACTGGGAATGGGAATCGGCTTTACATGCGCGCTGCTGCTTATGAGCGGCATACGCGAGCTTTTGGGTGCCGGCACGCTTTACGGCTTTCAGGTACTGCCCGAAACAATACCGCCAATGACTATCTTTATACTCGCGCCCGGCGGATTCTTTGTTTTCGGCATTTTAATCGCTCTTGCCAACGCTCTTGCGGAACGCAGCGGCAAGTCAAAGGCTCAGCTTAAAGGCTGTTCGGCTTGTCCCATGGCGGCTACCTGTTCGCTTACAGGTTCCGAAAACGCTTGTAAGGAGGAAGAAAAATGAAGTTTTTAGCTATCCTGCTTACCGGAATACTCACAAACAACTACATATTGGCGAAGTTTTTGGGAATCTGCCCGTTTCTCGGAGTTTCCAAAAAGCTGAATACCGCCGCCGGAATGAGCGCGGCAGTAATATTCGTAATGGTGCTTGCCACGGCTGTAACATATCCCATAAATGTGCTGCTTGTAAAAAACGATATGGCGTATCTTCAGACAATCGTCTTTATCCTTATAATAGCCGCGCTTGTTCAGCTTGTGGAAATCATACTTAAAAAATACCTGGTTTCCCTTTATAACGCGCTGGGTATCTATTTGCCGCTTATCACCACCAACTGCGCCGTGCTGGGCGTTGTGCTTCTCAATATCGACGAGGGCTACAACTTCGTTCAGTCAATAGTTTCTTCACTCGGCGCGGGACTCGGATTTATGGTGGCTATGGTAATGTTCGCCGGAGTCCGTGAAAGACTTGAAGGCTGCAATATACCGAAAAGCCTTGAAGGACTTCCCATAACGCTTATCTCGGCTTCTCTCGTTTCAATGTCGTTCCTCGGCTTTACGGGACTTGTCGAGGGTATGTTCGGATAAGGGGGGAACGGTATGCAAATTTTTATAGCTGTTGCCCTTGTGGCGGGAATAGGTCTTGTTCTCGGACTCGGTCTTGCGGTCGCTTCCATAGTGATGGCTGTGCCGAAAGACGAAAAAGCCGAAGCCGTGCGAGAATGCTTACCCGGCGCCAACTGCGGCGCCTGCGGATTTTCCGGCTGCGACGGTTACGCTGCCGCACTTTCAAAGGGCGAAACCGACAACACCGCTCTTTGCTCCCCCGGCGGCAACGAAGTCTCAAAGAAAATCGCCGGTATTCTCGGCGTTTCGGCGGGCGAGGTAATGCCCGAAGCCGCCGTTGTGCTGTGCAAAGGTCATTTCGGAGTAGCCGCCCGCAAATATGAGTATGCCGGCGTTGAGAGCTGCCGTATGGCGGCGCAGCTTTTCTCCGGCCCCAAGGAGTGCAAATACGGCTGCATAGGGCTGGGCGACTGTGTTTCCGCCTGCGAATACGAAGCGATACATATCTGCAACGGCGTGGCGAGAATAAATCCCGTTGAGTGCCGCGCCTGCAAAATGTGCGTGAATACCTGCCCCAAACATCTTATCGAAATGATGCCCCTGCACCGGGTTACCGCAGCGGTGCTCTGCAAAAATCACGATAAGGGCGCCGTTACAAGAAAAGAGTGTACGGCAGGCTGCATAGGCTGTATGAAATGCGTAAAGGCGTGCGAATACGAAGCCGTCAAGGTTGAGAATTTTGCCGCCCATGTGGATTATGCCAAATGCGTGGGCTGCGGCAAATGCCACGAGGTCTGCCCCGTCGGCGTAATCGACCTGGTAAATATGAAAATAGTTTAAAACAGAACCGAAAATTCAGCGCCCCCGCAGGGATTTCCCTGCGGGGGCG
>CALWIO010000018.1 GCA_944380765.1 uncultured Clostridia bacterium | reverse complement strand
TTTTTTGGTGGAGATAAGCGGGATCGAACCGCTGACCTCTTGAATGCCATTCAAGCGCTCTCCCGGTACAGGCAGAAACACACCCCCTGTTCTCCACTTCAAGCTAAAAAAACTCTTCGATCACAAAACGGTACAGCTATAATACATACTGATATTTTCTGCATTATCAGCAAGTGCATAAAAGCTAAAAACTTTTTGCTTTTAAAGGCTTGTAAAATATCGGTTTTTTCTCACCGGCTTTAACCATTTCACGTGCAAGTAACTCTCTCATTTTTCTTAAGGCATCAAGGTATTCTTTATCATTTACAAGGTTACGTCTTTCGTCAGGATCATTTTTCAGGTCATATAAAAAATCATCATAATAAATCCGCGCGCTGTGTTTTATATTTCCCGGTCCGAGTGCTTTGGCAGAATATTTCCAATCCTTTGTGCGTACTGCCCTGCCGACCTGTGATTCACTGATCTGAATAAAAACACAGTCTCTTTCAGGAACATCTTTCCTGTTAACAGGAAGAATATTTCCGGAATAGGCTTTCGGTATCTCAATTTCTGCAAGACTCAGAAGTGTAGGGGGAATGTCGATAAGACTGACAAGACAATTCATAATCTCGCCTTTATCTACAGCACCGCCACCAAAAACAAGGGGTGTATGTATACTCGAATCGTGACAGCTGCGTTTATATTCGGCATTTCGTGTTTTAAAATGACAACCGTGGTCGCTTGTATAAACAATAACCGTATTATCATACTGATCTTTATCCTTCAAAGCTTTAACAAGCCTTCCGACATTTTCATCAAGGGAATGAATAGCAGCGAGATAATCGGGATACTCTTCTTTGTAATTGCCCTTAAGAAATGTTAAATCCTCCGGTAAAGGATAGTCACGAAAATCATCAACTTTATCTGTTGGTCCTTCAAAATGACCTCTGTCATTCTGGTGATGTGGCTCAAGCTGTGAAACAAACATAAAGAAAGGCTTTTCACCGCTATGGTTATTTACATATTCAACCGCAAAGTCATTTATACAATCCGCTCTGTAACCCTTAAAATCAATCTGATTACCGTTACCGTCAAAAACATATCCGTCATAACCGTGTGAGGTAAACTCCAGAACATCTGCCGCACGCCAGTATTTATAACCGCCTTGTCTTTCCTTCGGAACAGCTGTTTTTTCGCAATGAACACCGATGCCTGCATAACGGTCTGAAGCAAGATGCCATTTTCCGATATACGCTGTATCATAGCCGTTTTCATTAAAATAATCGGCTAAAGTTTTTGTATCTTCTTTCAAAGCAATCCCGTTCCAATAGCAACGGTTTTCAGTTGCAAACTGACCCGTCTGCAAACAGGCACGGGCAGGGCCGCAAACCGGCTGGCAAGTAAAAGAATTCTCAAACAGCACTCCTTCTTCTCCTAATTCCCAGACATTAGGCATCAGTTTACTGTTCAGAGTGTCCCAACGTTGTTGATCGGAAAAATATAAAATAATATTAGGCTTCATTTTTTTCTCCTTAATATTTATAAACATTATCTGTATATCCGTCAGATGTATTACAGTAAAGATTATAACACAAATATATCAGCATTTCAATAAAGCCATATATAATAAAACTCCGTACACTAATGAGCAGGGTTGCTAAAGACAGTTATGCTTTATAGGAACGCTGAGCATTGCGAAGGGCAAGAAAATTGAGAGAAGTTTCAGTGCTTCTCTCTTTTTTCTTGCCTTTTTATTATTAACGGTACCTTCGACTATTGAATCGACTTTGAGTACAATTATGATAGAAAATCAAAGGAGGCAACAATATGCGAGACAAGAAATACTACATAGCTCTTGATGATTTTGAGCGCCGTGTGGTTGCAAACTGCTTGAATGAAATGCGGAACAACCTTATTGCTAACGGCAAGTACACCGATACGGAGGACGAGGTTTTATTGAAAATCATTGATGCAAAGCAGAAAAAATTCAAAGTGATCTACAAGGAGGCGTGAGTATGGAAAAGTACATTTATGACGAAAAGAACGGTCTTTGGTACGAGCTTCAAGGCGACTATTATATCCCTTGCTTGAAACTTTCCGAAGAAGAACAACAGCCTATCGGCGTATGGGGACAGCGACACTTACGACACATCAAGCAAAACAGCAAGGTATTATACCTAAATCTGCTGACAAGCGGAAAATTGAACGGATACCTTGCAGACCTCGACAAGCAGGCTGAGGATATGTTTTTTCGACTCGTAAAACAGATGCAGAGCGCGAGGGCGTATACACTTCACATTCTTGATGATTTAATTGACGAGACTGTCCGTGATATTTTCAGTAAAATGAAAGGTGTATCAAAATCCGATGTAATCAAGCTTCGTTATGCTGATGAGCTCGAAGTAAGAAAATCAAGGCACAATATGTTAAAAGCAGATTACTCCAAAGAGTTTGAAAACCTCACTATACTGAAATCCGAGGTTATTAAAGCAATTAAGGGTGAAAGCTCTTTTTCGGCAGATACACTTTCGGAGCTGATTGCGGAATCAGAGATAGAGTGCAACAGACTTTTGACTTTAGTTGCCGATGCTGAAAAAGATGTTGCTGACGGCGAGATTTTACTCAAAAACTTATCTGACAGTTTTGATGAACTCATTTCTTGGGCAGAGCTTTATGAAGAAGCAAGCTTTGAAAAGAAGAAAATGATTGTAAACTGCCTGATAAAACGAGTTGAAGTCAGCAGAGGGTATAATCTGAAAGTTGAGTTTAATATCGACTTTGAGCAGTTTATGGTGGGTATTGACAAGGTGGCATAAAAAGTGCCCACTTGAAAGTGGGCAAAAAAATAATTGTTCGATGTACTATGGTGGAGACGGAGAGGATCGAACTCTTGACCTCTTGAATGCCATTCAAGCGCTCTCCCAGCTGAGCTACGCCCCCATAAAAGGTTACATCGAACAATTTATTTATTAAGTTTTCTGTGGGGTGCGTTTCTGAGTGCCTTGGGCTCCCAGCTGAGCTATACCCCCATACTGACGCGCCCTGTCTTTTGGGCGCTTGTTTATTTTATCACATATTTTTTGAAATTTCAACTATTATTTTAAAAAAATTTTTTTGTGCCTTTTCTATAATGCAAAGCGCGCGGTTTTGTAGCATTTGCCTAATTTATGAGATTTTGTAGAAAAAAGCCGTTTTTTGTGGTAAAATATTTTAAATTTACAGTTAGGGTGATTTGTTTGGAGTTTCTTACCAAAGAATATACTTACCCCTCTCATTCGGGTTTATGCGAAATTTACGCGCAGAGCGCCGCGCCTATTGACTACGGCTCAATAAAGGGCGTTGTGCAGATTTCGCACGGTATGGCGGAATATTCCAACCGCTACGCGCGCTTTGCCCTTGAACTTTGCAAGCACGGGTACGCCGTTTTTGTAAGCGACCATGTGGGGCACGGCTCCTCTGTAACTGACAAGGAAATGCTCGGCTTTTTCGGCGAGAGTGACGGCGAGGAGCATTTTGTGGAAGACCTTAAAGCTCTTACCGATATTATTAAAACGGAATATCCCGACCTGCCCTTTTTTATGCTGGGGCACGGAATGGGCTCTTTAATAGCGAGAAAATATACCGCCAAATACGGTTATCTGCTCGACGGCGTTATATACAGCGGCACAAGCGGTCAGAACTCGGCTCTGGGCTTCGGCATACACCTTGCCAACACGCTTATAAAGCAGTACGGGCCTATGTACCGCTCGGAGCTTCTGGACACAATGGCTTTCGGCGCGTACAACCGCAAGACCGAAAAGCGCACCGATTATGACTGGGTTTCACGCGACGAAAAGGAAGTTGACAAATTTATTTCCGACGATTACTGCGGCTTTAAATACACCGTCAGCGGAATGAAGGCGCTGTTCATGACGCTCAAACAGGTATCAACAAAGCGCTGGTACAACTCGGTTCCGCTGAGTATGCCGATTTTCCTTATTTCCGGCTCAATGGACCCGATAGGCGATTATTCAAAGGGCGTTACCGAAGTATGCAAGACGCTTAAAAAGACGGGGCACACCAATGTCACCTTAAAGCTATACGAGGGCGCGCGCCATGAAATTCTTAACGAAACCAACCGCGCAGAGGTTTATCTGGATATAATCGACTGGCTTGACGAAAAGGTTGAGCGCAGAAAAGCCGAAACGGCAAACGCGGCGGTTGTGGAAACCATTGACGAACTGGAAAAACCCGTCCCCGAAAGCCCCTCTGAGGAAAACGCCGTGCAGACTCAAAACGAAGAATAAAGTGAAACGCTCCCGACAGCAGCCGGGGGCGTTTTTTTCAGACGGATTCGCCGTCTTTATACATCATAAAAATTCTGAAAACGGTAAAGGCTATTATCCCAACGGTCAGTACGGCTTTCAGCGCTGAAATAAATTTCAGCATATTGGTCATTTTAATAATGGTGTTTAAATCTTTTATCATTTTAATCCCCCGATGTGAGCAATACCCCGTGAGCTACTGACGGAATGCTTTCGCCCTGCAAAGCCGAGGTCTGCGAAAGAAGCGCTCCCGTACCCACAAAAAGCACCCGGTTGAGCTTTTTATTCGCAAGCCTTTTCATAATATATGAATTTACTACCGCTCCGCTGCACCCGCAGCCTGAGCCGCCCGCGTGGACATCCTGTTTTTCAAGGTCATATATCATAAGTCCGCAGTCGGCGTGCACTGCCGAAATGTCAACGCCGTTTTCCTTTTGCATAAGCTCGATTAAAAGCTCCGAGCCTACTTTACCCAAATCCCCCGTCAGAATCATATCGTAATCAAGGGGAGAGGTATCGGTATCGTTTAAAAAATTCGCTATGGTATCCGCGGCCGCGGGCGCCATTGCCGCGCCCATATTATTGGCGTCTTTTATACCCATATCCACAATTTTTCCGAATATTACCGCCTCAATACAGGGCGCCGAGGTTTTGTGGGCGGAAATTACCGCCGCTCCTGCCGCCGTTGCCGTGCGCTGAGCCGCCGGGGGTTTTTGCCCGCCGTATTCAAGCGGCTGTCTGAACTGTCTTTCGGCTGAGGCGAAATGAGAGGAGGTAGAAGCCACCGCGCAGCCTGCCGCCCTTGAATCCACCAAAAGCGCGGCGGTAGCCATAGTCAGCGCCATAGTAGAGCAGGCTCCGTACATTCCCACAAAGGGTATTCCCATATCCCTTATTCCGAAAGTTGTGCCTATGCACTGCGCGAGCAGGTCGCCCGCCATAATCATATCCACATCTTTCATGGTTATTCCGGCTTTGAGCACGGCTCTTGTCACCGCTTCACGGTGCAGGGCGCTCTCCGCTTTTTCAAAGGATTTTTCGCCTATGGCGTCGTCGTCATAGCAATAGTCGAATTCCTCCGCCAGCGGACCTTCTCCCTCTGTTCTGCCCACAACCGCGCTGCTTGAATGAATTGACGGTCTGGCGGGCAGCAGCAGCGTATATCTTCCCTGACGAACTGCCATTTTCATCGCTCCGTTTCCGCTTTTTTAAAAGCGGTTTTAGCTTTCCCTGTTATTTTAAAAAAATACGCAAAAAAAGCGGCTTTAAAAGCCGCTTAAAATTTATTTATGAATTTTGAAGTATCAGACTGAGCGCTATCGCGTCAAAGGCGTCAACCGCTCCGTCGCCGTTTAAGTCGCACGCCGTTTTGGCCGGATAAGGCAGAACGCTCTTTGCCTGAGCGACCGCGCAGAGCATGGCATAATCGGCTGAGTTTGTTTCGCCGTCAAGATTTATGTCGCCTTGTTCAATCGAATTTATGTCCGTAAAGGCAATATTGTTATCGTTCGCATAGGCTTCGGCATAGCTGCCGGCATAGCCGTAAATTATCAGTTTGTCGCAGCCGGAAAACACTGAATCGCCGATATGCTCTACATTTTCGGGAATTGTTATGTTTGTCAGCGACTGGCAGTAATAAAACGCGCCGTCGCCTATACCTGTTACGCCCTCCGGAATGACTACGCCCGCAAGCGACGAGCAGCCGTAAAACATCATATATCCTATGCTCGTTATTCCTTCGGAAAGGGTTATGGCTGTCAGCGACGAGCAATAGGCAAACGCATAGTCGCCTATGCTTGTTACGCTGTCGGGAAGAGTTATGCGCGTCAGCGACTGGCATGAGGAAAACGCGGCTTCGCCAATACTTGTTATGCCTCCGGGAAGGGTTATGCCCGTAAGCGACAAGCAATTACTGAACGCATAATCTCCGACATCCGTTACGCTTTCGGGGATTGTTACGCTCCTGAGCGACGAGCAATCGCAAAACGCCGAGTCGCTTATCTTCGTTACGCTTTCGGGAATTGTTATGCTCTCAAGCGACGAGCAATATTCAAACGCGGCAAGACCTATATTATTTACACTGTCCGGTATGGTTATGCTTTCAAGTGATGAACAGCCGGAAAACGCGGAATCCGCGATTGTTTTTGTCCCCTCTTTTATGCTGTACTCTCCGGAAACAGTATTTTTTGCTTCTATTAAACTATTGCCGATATACAGAACGCCGTCCCGCCAGTTTTCGGCGTTATTATAACAGGCGGTGTTATAAAACGCGTCCATGCCGATACTCGTTACGCTGTCGGGTATAACTATACTATCGAGCAACAAGCAGTCGCAAAACGCATAACCGGCTATATCCGTTACGCTGTCGGGAATAGTATATGACGCTCCTTCTTTTTTCGCCGGATATATTATTAACTCGGTTTTATTCTTATTGAAAAAAACACCGTCCTGACTTGAATAATTTTCGTTATTTTCGCTGACGATTATTTCTTTAAGCGAAGAACATCCGGAAAAAGCAGAATCATCTATGCTCGCTACACCTTCCGCAAGGGTTATGCTTTCAAGTGAAGAGCAATTCTGAAACGCGCTCCAGCCGATTTCGGTTACATTTTCGGGAAATGTTATACTCCTGAGCGACGAGCAATAATAAAACGCGCCGTCGCCTATACTTGTTACGCCCTCCGGAATGGTTACGCCCGTAAGCGACGAGCAGCCGTAAAATGTCATATATCCTATACTTGTTATTCCTTCTGAAAGGGTTATGCCTGTCAGCGACGAGCAATAGGCAAAGGCCTCGTCGCCAATACTTTTTACGCTGTTGGGAATGGTTATGCTCCCAAGTGACGAGCAGTTGTAAAACACCCCGTAGCCTATATCCGTTACGCTGTCGGGAATAGAAACGCCGGTTATCGACGGACTGTTAAAAAACGCCGCGTCGCCTATTTCCGTTACGGTATATCCGTCAATTAAAGATGGTATTTCAATCGCCGTTTCCTCACCGGTATAGCCTGTTATCTCGCAGGTTTTGTCCTCTTCGGATAAAACTTGATACTCAAAATCTCCGCTTGTTACGGCAGATGCCGGCAGGCCGCCAAGCGGCAGTATTGTCAGCGCCATAAGCAGAGATAATACCACAGATATAATTTTTCTCATTTGAATACTCCTTCTTGTCGGCGTCTGAGCCGCCGAGCTTTTAGTTCAGCATAAATTATGAGTTTATAAGCATTATGTCAAGCGCTATCGCGTCAAAGGCGTCAACCGCTCCGTCGCCGGTTAAATCACAGCGTTTTAACATAAAGCTGTCGCTTATTCTGTAACCGGCGTTAACGATTTTTACAAGGAGCAGATAATCTTCATAGGTAAGCTTTGTATCGCCGTCAATATCGCCCTTTATTTCCGAGGGGCCCATTGAGTGAAGCATTAAGTCAAGCACAATGGCGTCAAAGGCGTCAACCGCTCCGTCGCCGTCAATATCCCCGGCCTGCCGGGCGGCATAGGGCAGGCGGCTGTCCGCCTGAGAAACAGAGCAGAGCATAGCGTAATCGGCTGAATTTGTTTCGCCGTCAAAATTTATGTCGCCTCTTTCGATTAAATCAATATCCACAAAGGCTATTGCGTTTTCGCGGGCGTATTTTTCGGCAAAAGAGCCGCCGAAGCCGAAAATCGTGACATTTTCGTGTGAGTCAAAGGCTTCGGGCGAAATATCGGTAACGCTGTCGGGTATTACCGCCGAAACCGTACCGAGCGCTTCGCTGTCGATATACTTTGTGCCGTCCGCCACAACCGTTTCAAAATCACAGCCGCTTTCAATTAAATGGCCGTCAATATAAAAGCCTTCGTCCTTATTTTGGGCGCTGTTATATACCGCCGTATTCAAAAAGGCGTTTTCGCCTATCTCAACCGCTTTTTTGGGAAGCTGAATTTCCGCAAGAGAAGTACAGTTCTGAAAAGCAGAGGCGCCGATTTTTTCAACGCTTTCGGGAATTTTAACGGATTTAAGCGAGGAACAGCCGTAAAAAGCGCTGTCGCCCACCGCCGCAAGAGAACTGCAAAGATTTATCTTTTGAGCCTTTTCGCAGCCTTTAAGCGCGCCGTCGGCAATAACGAGAGTGCCGGGCTTTACGCTGTATTCACGCTCAAAGGTACAAAAGACAAGCACACCGTCAACATACAAATAGTCAAGGTTGCCGCCCACAATATCCTCCCACGCCACTTCCGCTCCCGTCTGGTCGGAAGAGCCTGTGTCAATGGAGCCGGAGGAATCCGGGTGCTGTTTCCAGTACTCCGCGTTGGATTTATCGTTATAGATTTTTGTATTCAGAAAGGCGTTTTCGCCCACGCTTTTTATAGTGGAGGGCAGCTTTACGGACGCGAGAGAAACGCAGTTCTCAAAAGCGCTGTCGCCTATTGCTTCAACCCCCTGCGAAACGGTTATACTTGTAATTGAGGTTTTTCCGTAAAAGGCTCTGCTCTCAACAGCCGACACATTAAGCCCGGCAATCTGGGACGGCACGGTAACATTTGCCGAGCTTCCGGTATATCCCGTAATCACCGCCGAGGAATTTTCCGCCCGGTAGGTAAAATTTCCGGCGGAAAGAGCCGCAGGCAAAACGGGCATGGCGGCGCAGAGCGTTACCGCCGCAAGTATTACGCTGATTAGCTTTTTCACTCTGACGCCTCCTTTTTTGCCTTATGATTTTATCACTTTTACAATATATTTGCAAGAAAAAGGAGAGGAATTACGCTTTTCCCCTCCCCTTTTAATTTTATTTTCCGGCAAGCTGGGCTCTTGCTTCCCTGATTCTTTCAACAAACAGCTTGCCCGTTTCGGTAATCTTGTTATAATCGCCGGTCTTCGCGCCCGCAGTGAGCGAAGAGCCTGCTCCGACCGCAATAGCGCCCGCTTTAATCCAGTCGGCGACATTGTTGACATCCACTCCGCCGGAGGGCATCATAACCGCATTGGGAATGGGGCCTCTGATGGATTTTATAAAGTTGGGACCGGCAACATCGCCGGGGAACACTTTAAGCACATCGGCTCCGCACTCCATAGCGGCGACAGCCTCGGTAGGAGTGAATATGCCGGGCATTGAGGGCACGCCGTAGCGGTTGCAGGTTTTTACCGTTTCGGGGTCAAAGTAGGGAGCTACTATATACTCGGCGCCCGCGAGAATAGCTATACGGGCGGTAGCCGCGTCCATAACCGTTCCGGCGCCTATGATGATTTCTCCGTTTGAATATTTCGCCCTCATCGCCTCAATGAGCTTGTCGGCATGAGGTACGGTAAAGGTGAGCTCGATAGCCGCAACGCCGCCGGCTATGCAGGCGTCTGTTATTTTTTCCGCCTGCTCCATTGATGTGGCGCGCACAACGGCGACTATGCCCGCCTGTTGTATTTTAGATAAGGTTTCTATTTTATTAGACATTTAAAACCAGCTCCTTATATGCAATTTAAAGTCCGCGCGCAAAGCGCATAGTTTATTATCTCTGAACTCTCGCTCCGGCTCCGCCGACAATGTTCTCAACCTCTTTGAGCGAAGCCATTGAGGTATCGCCGGGAGTTGTCATGGCGAGCGCTCCGTGCGCAACGCCGTAGTTTACCGCTTTCTGCGGGTCGCCCGTTGTGATAAGACCGTAAATGAGTCCCGAAGCGAAGCTGTCGCCTCCGCCTACGCGGTCATAAATTTCGAGCCCCGGCAGGGAAAGTCCGTTATAAATCTTTGAGTCGGCATAGCAGATGGCGCTCCAGTCGTTGACCGTGGCGGTCTTGACGGTACGCAGGGTGGTGGCGATTACCTTAAAGTTGGGATAAACCTTTACAACATCTTCGAGCATTTTGTAATAGCCCTCAATGTTGAGCGTTTTAAGGTTTTCATCGTTACCCTCAATCTTGAAGCCGAGGCAGGCGGTAAAGTCCTCCTCGTTGCCTATCATTACATCAATATATTTCGCGATTTCGCGGTTGACCTCCTGCGCCTTTTCCTTGCCGCCGATGTCGTTCCACAGCGAGGGACGGTAATTAAGGTCATAGGAAACAACGGTGCCGTATTTTTTAGCGGCTTTAACGGCGTCGAGCACAACCTGAGCGGTAGTCTCAGAAAGAGCCGCGAAAATTCCGCCGGTATGAAGCCAGCGCACGCCGAGAGTGCCGAAAATGTAATCCCAGTCTATGTCGCCGGATTTAAGCTGTGAAACGGCGGTGTTGCCCCTGTCGGAAACGCCCACGGCGCCTCTTATGCCGAAGCCTCTTTCGGTAAAGTTTATGCCGTTTCTGACCGTTCTGCCTATTCCGTCATATTTTACCCATTTAATAAGCGAGGTGTCAACTCCGCCCTGTAAAATGAAGTCCTCAATAAGTCTGCCGACCTCGTTGTCGGCAAAAGCGGTAACAACCGCCGTTTTAAGCCCGAAGCAGCGGCGCAGTCCGCGGGCTACATTGTATTCGCCGCCGCCCTCCCACGCGCGAAAGGAGCGGGCGGTCTTTATTCTGCCGTCGCCCGGGTCAAGGCGGAGCATAATCTCGCCCAGTGAAATCATATCAAAAGCGCAGTCCTCAGCTTTTCTTAAATGCAAATCCATAGTTTTCCTCCAAAATTATCTGTTGAGCAGCAGCAGAACCTGAGCCGCCGCGTAAAGTACCAAAGCAGCCGCGAAAAGAACTGTATTCCGTTTTTTCATGGGAACGGCATTTTCCCCGGCTTTTCTTTTCGCGGAAAAATATCCTGCCGCAGCGGCTATCAGCAGCGCGGTGCCGACCGCAAAAAGAGCAGTCGCCGAAAGCAGATATTTCATTTTATACCCCCGAATAAGCGGAAAATCCGCCGTCTATACAAATGCTTGTGCCGGTGATAAAGCCGGAATATTCCTCGTCGCACAAAAACAAAAGCGCGCCCGCAAGCTCGTGCGCCTCTCCGAAGCGCTTCATGGGTGTGGCAGCTAAAATCTTGCCTGTTCTGGCTGTGGGAGTTCCGTCCTCGTTCCACAAAAGAGTCTTATTCTGGTTGGTTGAGAAAAATCCGGGCGCTATGGCGTTAACCCTTATGCCCACATCGGCAAAATGCACCGCCATAAACTCGGTAAAGTTTTTTACGGCAGCCTTTGCCGCGGAATAAGCGGGGATTTTAGTGAGCGGACGGTAGGCGTTCATTGAGGACACCATTATAATGCAGGTGTTTTCTTTTTCCGCCATATCGCGCGCGAAAACCTGAGTGGGAATGAGAGTTCCGAGAAAGTTTAAGTTGAACACAAAGGAAATTCCCGAAGCGTCCAGATCAAAAAAGGTCTTTATCTCCTCGTTCTTTTCGGTAAGGTCGATTTTTTCAAGGGTTTCCTTGGTGGTAGTTCCCTTGGGATTGTTTCCGCCGGCCCCGTTTAAGAGTATGTCGCAGGTGCCCAGCTTTTCGTTGACCGTTCTGCGCGCCGCCTCCATGCTCTCTTTTTCAAGCACATTACAGCCTACGGCAATCGCCGTTCCGCCCGAAGCGTTGATTTCGTCGGCAACTTTCTGTGCCGCCTGCTCGTTTAAATCGAGTACGGCGACCTTTACGCCCTGAGCCGCGAGAGTTTTGGCAAAATCGGAGCAAAGAACTCCGCCGCCGCCGGTTACAACGGCTACCCTGCCTTTAAGATTTTCATGAACCATCATATTATACGCCTGCTTTCTGTTTATTTACAGCTTCAAAAAGTCCGTTAAGATATGTTGCGCCGAGCGCTCTGTCAAAAAGTCCGTAACCGGGCCGCGCAACCTCGCCCCATATCATTCTGCCGTGGTCGGGACGCACATATCCGTCAAATCCGACTTCAACAAGAGCCTTTACGATTTCGTACATATCCAGCGAGCCCGCCGCCGATTCGTGCGCGGTCTCGTTGAAATGCTTGCCCTCAACCCTTATATTTCTCAGATGAGCGAAATAGATTCTGTCGCCGAACTCGCGTATCATAGCGGGCAGGTCGTTGCTGAGGTTGGCGCCCAGCGAGCCGGTGCAGAAGGTAAGTCCGTTATATTTGCTGTCAACCATCGTAAGCAGTTTTTTAAGAGCCGCCCGGTCGGTAATGATTCTCGGCAGTCCGAAAATATCCCATGGCGGGTCGTCCGGGTGTATTGCCATTTTGACATCGCATTCCTCGCAGACGGGCATAATGCTTTCAAGGAAGTATTTGAGGTTGTTCCACAAATCCTCTTTTGTAACGCCTTTGTATTTTTCAAAAAGCTCCTTGATTTCGGGCATTCTCTCGGTCTCCCAGCCGGGCATTGCGTAGCCGTTGGAGTTATCGTCAATGTCCTTGAACATCTGCTCGGGACTTTTGCCCTCAACCTGCGAGCCGTCATAGCAAAGACAGGTAGCGCCGTCGCCCATGTTCATGGCGAGGTCGGTTCTTGTCCAGTCAAAGACCGGCATAAAATTATAGCATATAACCTTTACTCCGGCTTTGGCGAGATTTCTTATACTCGTCTTGTAATTTTCAATGTATTTTTCCCTTGTGGGCAGTCCGATTTTAATATCCTCGTGAATATTAACGCTTTCGATACATTCCATTGTAAGGCCGGCGTCCTCGATTTCCTTTTTCATGGCCATAACCATGTCAAGCGGCCACGCCTCGCCCGCGGGCAGGCTGTGCAGCGCGGGCACAACGCCCGTCACGCCCGGTATCTGCTTTATCTGCGACAGGGTTACGGTGTCCTTATCGGCACCGAACCAGCGAATTGTCATTTGCATAGGCTTTACCTCCTTAATGTTTCCGTGCTTATTTTATCATTGTATTACCCTCAATTCAAGGGATTATTTGTTTTCGTCGGGGAAATTTTCATCGTTTTCCCAGTACTCCACATCAAACTCGTCCTTGTCCGGGTCATATATATCCCAAAGCTCGCGCTCGGCTTCGTCGGCGTCCGACACCGAGGGACACTCGGAAACCGCCTCGGCTTTCATTCCCCTCGCCCACACAGAGGGGGTTATTCTCAGCGTATATCCGCAGCAGTTAGGCGTAAGCCACTCGTGCATAGGCGCCTGAGGAAGCGCGTAAGCCGCCATTATCGACATTATAACGCCGCCGTGAGTCACAACCGCTGTACTGCGCACGCCCGAACGGATTATGCCGTCAACCATTTTTTCAAAGCAGGAGCACACCCGGTAGTTAAAACGCACCTGACTGTCGCCGAAGGGCGCGGCCTTTGAAGGGTTAGTGCCCGAAAGCCACTCGGCAAAGTCCTCGTCGTCGGCAAGCTCCTCGGCGGTTTTGCCCTCGAACTCGCCGAAGTCATACTCGATAAGCTCGTCCATAATTATAGGCTTTTTGCCGGGATATATAGCCTCGGCAGTTTGCAGGCATCTTTTGAGCGGACTCGAAAAAACCGCGTCAACCTCCGGATAACTGCCGTAATTTTCCATAATATCCCGAAGCTGGGCGAACCCCTCCTCGCAGACGGGAACATCGGTATGCCCTATGTATCTGCCCTCTAAATTGCCTTTTGTCATGGCGTGGCGTATCAGGTGAATTTGGTAAGTTTTCATATTAAATCTCCTGTTTTTTCGTAGCTTTCAACAATATACAAGTTGTTTAATCTGTTATATAATTTTATTACTTTTTGTATAATAGATAGGATTTGCGAAATTATGAACACAACTATTGCTTCAAGGCTTGTCACTTTAAGAAAGGAAAAGCGCGAAAGCCAGAAAGCCGCGGCAGCCGCTTTGGGCGTTTCGCAGGCGCTCTTATCCCACTATGAAAAGGGGATAAGGGAATGCGGTCTTGATTTTTTGTGCCGCGCGGCAGAATATTACGGCGTCAGCGCCGACTACCTTTTGGGAATATCGGATACCGGCGAAAAGGAAGATTCTTTGAATTACGGTAAAAAAGGCGCCGTGCAAGCTCTTAAATCCCTGCATTTTTTATCCGCTTCGCTTAACCTGCCTCAGAAAGAGAGCAAGGCTTTAAGGGAAATACTTTATCTTATGTTTTTTAAAATATACCGCGCCTTAGCGCAAAATGCGGAAAAGGGCGCTTCCGGCGCGGGATTCAGCGCCGATTTTGCCGATTATGCCGCAAACGCTGCCTTTGCGGAAATTACTGCGCGCGCGGAGGCTTTGCCCAAGCTGCCGCAATACGCCCGCGACTCGTTAAAGGAAGCGGAAACGATTATGGAAAAGAGAGCGCAGAGCCTTATAAAAAGCTCCTCTTAAAATTAAACAAGTTCTTTATAAATAGCGCTTTTTTTGATTCCGGTTTCGGCCGCCGCGGTTTTTGCCGCCTCGTTTACGCTCATACCGGAAGCCACAAGCTCCCTTGCCGTCAGAACAGCCTGCTCAAGCGTTGCGGGCTGTTTTTTTTCGTCTTTTTTCGCGCCTGCCACAATCAGCACATACTCGCCCTTGGGCGTTTCGTTTTCAAAGTATTCCACCGCCTGTTTGAGGGTGGTGCGCATTACGCTTTCGTGAATTTTGGTAAGCTCCTTGACAACGGCGATTTCACGGTCGGAAAAGCACTCGTACAAATCTTTAAGAGTGGCTTTCAGCTTATGGGGCGCCTCATAGAAAACCATTGTTCTGGTTTCGTTTTTAAGCTCGTCCAGATGCTCTTTTCTGCCGGGTTTATTTACGCTTAAAAAGCCCTCGAAGGTAAATCTGCCGCACTCCATTCCGCTTATAGCGAGCGCCGTAGCAAAGGCTGTCGGTCCCGGAACGGACTCTACCGCTATGCCCCTTTCCCGGCAAAGGAGCACCAAATCCTGCCCGGGGTCGGAAATGCAGGGCATACCCGCGTCCGTCACCAGAGCGCAGTTCTCGCCCGACAAAATTTTTGACACTATAATTTCGCCCCGTTCACGGCGGTTGTGCTCATAATAGCTGACGAGCGGCTTTTTTATTGAGAATTTATTGAGCAGTTTCGCTGTTACTCTTGTATCCTCGGCGGCTATGAAGTCCGCGCTTTCAAGAGTTTGCTTTCCCCTTTCGGAAAAGTCCGACAAATTTCCTATCGGTGTTCCCACCACATAAAGCTTTCCTGTCATTTCGGTATAAAGGCGAAAAACGCCTGTCCTTTCTGTTTTCAGTTGCCGCCTGTGCGGTATTTTTCGGTTATTTCGAGCATTTCGTCGCTTAAAGAGCCGTCGCCGTTCATTACTACAAGCGGTTTTTCAACTTTAAGCCCGTTCTTTGAGCCCCGTCTGCCCTCCACAAGCACAAGCCACGGCTGAGTGTCGCCTCTTTTTGAAACAAACCTGAGTCTTTTCGGCTCCACCGAGTAACGGCGCATGGCAAGCATTACATCAAACACTCTTTCAGGGCGCTGACACACGCAGAGCCTGCCGCCGAAACGAAGCAAAACCGAGGCGCTTTTCGCAATATCGTCAATGGTGCAGGCGGTTTCGTGACGGGCGATAAGGGCGCTCTCGTCGCTGCTTTTTATTCCGCCGCCGGCGATTTTATAGGGCGGATTCATTGTTACCAAATCAAAAGAACCGGCTTTGAAAACATCGGTATTTTTTAAGTCGCCGTTTATTACCGTTATTTTATCCGCGCCGTTAAGCTCTTTTGAGCGCAGCATCTGCGAGCACGCCTGCTCTTGAATTTCAACGGCTGTTACGGCGCTGCATTTTGAATCTCGCAGCCACAAAAAAGGGATAATTCCGCAGCCGCTGCCGAAATCGCAGGCAACGGTTTTGGGAGACGGCATGGCAAAGGACGCAAGTATCAATGCGTCCGTACCGAAAGTATGCTGTTTTGAAACAATCAGCTTTACAGAGCCGCCGAGATTTTCAATATGCTCGCCGTCGTAAAGATTAACGCCGTCAGTCAACATAAATATCCTCTACATCTTCCATACTTCTTATGGTGCTGACCATAAGCGAAAGGGATTCGGAATTTTTCGGGAAAACAAGTATTTTGATAACCGAAGTGTCCTTGCGGCGTTTGAACTTCATATCCTTTGTTTCGGTGTAAACCACTTCCATGGAATGTATTGTGCCGCCGCACTGGCGTATTGTTTTGGTTATAACGGGCACCTGCGAAGCCAAATCCTTTATCTCCACAAACAGCATTTTGCCCGCCGAGCCTCTGACAATAAATCTTTTAAGCGAGTTAAGCGTAAGATATATAACCACGGTAGCCACCAGAGCGCCCGCGATAAATCCGGCGCCTACGGCTATGCCTATGCACGAAACCGCCCAAAGGCTCGCGGCGGTAGTCAGGCCCTTTACCGAAAAGCCCTCGCGCAGAATTGTTCCCGCTCCGAGAAAGCCGATACCGCTTATAACCTGCGCGCTCATTCGGGTGACATCGGCGTTGAGCCCGCGCGACTCGCTTACATAAACGGAAGTAAGCATTACAAGGGCGGAGCCGACCGCCACAAGAATATGCGTTCTGAATCCCGCCGGGCGGTGAGAGTGTTCCCTTTCAAAGCCTATGACTCCGCTCAAAAGAGCCGCCAGCCCCAGTTTTAACGCCGCGTCAAGGATATATCTTATCTGTTCAATACCCCATATCCAGAGAAAGACATCTTTGATTGATGTAAGAAAATCAGACATCCTTTTCAACCCTTTCTGAAAAATTATGGCTGAACGCCGCTATTTTTTGCGTGCCGCCCCGATTACGGCGGCAACGGCGGTCCACACCGCCTGATATATTATAATCTGCCATACGCCGACCTGTGCAAGTCCCGAAAGAAAAGCCAGAGCCGTTACAAGAATAATTCCGATAACCGCGGCGGCAATCAGCACTATTCTTGAAGCGTTGCGGCAGGCGGTAACGGTAAACGCTCCGTGAAGCGCCTTCAGCATTGTTTTTGCCGAGCCGTTGTGTATTATCTCAGCGTCACAGCGCTCAGGCTCGGCGTTCTTGATTTTGGAGAACATCTCGCCCGCCACCGAGCTTACTATTTTGACCGAGTTGTGCGGCAAATCAAATTCGCGCTCTATAAATTCCTCGGTTATATTGGCGTCGGCGGTTCTGAAAAATACCGCAACGCCGTCCTTTTCAAGGGCGCGCAGATATTTGGCCGTTGCTTCGTCAGCCTTATATACCACCACGAACATAGCCGCGATTTTTCCCTCTATCGCGAGGAATATAACATTTTTGCCTTCGCTCGCGTATTTTTCTTCAAGCTCCCTGTCGGGCGTTTCCACATTGTGATGAACCAAAAGCTCCCTGTTGCCCACAAGCACCCTGTGATTGTGTATCCAGCACGAACAGCCGAGCCTTTCCTCATAGGCAAGACTCTCCACCGGCAGCAGAAGCTCCTTTTTGCCGCCTATCACGCCGTTGAAAACATCGGCAAGCACTCCGCCCGAAGCGATTATCACCGAGGCGGCATACTGAATAGCCTCGTCGATACGCATTTTGTGATAGAGCTTTATGCCCTCCACATTACAGCCGCCCTCCATAAAGGCGTCGCAGGCGTCGATTATCACGCCGTTTGACTCGACCGCGAAATTCGCCGCGTCATAGCCGTTTATAAAGGAATTTTCACGGTTAAGGCTTTTGTTGACCGAGCGCAGATTATAAGCCAGCGAAAATCCTGCCGCCGCGGGAAGTCCCATAAGCATAATGCCCGTAAAGGCGCTTATTCCGTCAAATATGTTTTCAGAAACAAAGCACCGTACCGCTCCGATTACAAGCGCGGCGGCCGCGACCGCAGGAACGGTTATGTTGAACGCGGAATCCGTAAGCGGAGTTTTTGAAATTTCCACAAATCTTGACGGAAAACTGATTTTTGAAGAGAACATTATATCGGGCGCGCCGTACATAAGCCCGCGTGTGATTTCGGTTGAAACCTCCTCGTCGGGAATACTGCGCACGCAGTAATATTCTCCGCTGTTTTCGGACAGTATGCGGAAATTTTCCGAGTCGTCACGGTTTTTGACAAGCGCTCCGGCCGATTTTAAAATCATGGGGATAATTCCGGCGGCTGTTAAAAGACAGGCGGTGGACTCAACCCGGTCGGTATAAGCAAAACCCGCGGCGCTCTGTATCGCCGCAGCCGCGGCTGACGCGGCAATCAGCGTATCCATACCGAGGGATTTTTCCCGTATCTCACGAAGCGCTCCGGCAAAGCTTTTAATACTTATAACGCAAGCCGCCGCAAGCAGTATAAACTGTACCGCCACATATATATACTCATTGTTGCCGTATATCTCAAAATTGCCGTTTTCCGCCCCTGCCGCCGCCGCAAGAGCCGCGCCCGCCAGAGCGATAACCGAAAGCAACACGGTTTTAGCGGTCAGCGCCCGGCGTTCCGCCGCGTATATTCTGTCTATCGCCTGTTTATCCTTAGGGCCGAAGAACTCCCTGGCTACGGATATTCTTTTTTTGCCGCGTTCGGGTTTTTCCTCCCCGTTTTCAACCTCCTGCTTAAAGAGCAGCCCTCTGTTTACAAATTCGTTTACGGCTCCCCTGCGGTTTTCGCGAAGCTCGGCTTCCGCCTGCTCCTCGCTCTGCTGCATTATAGGTTCCTCGCCGCTGTCAAAGCCCTCAATCACAATCTGGTTGTCGGCTACAATATCCGCCTTATTGATAACGGGCAGGTCGTCCCTCGTTTTTTCCCTGCCCAACTCCTCGTCGGCGGGAATAAGCTTGGGCAAAGGCTCCAATCCGTCCGTATTGCTGCGGGCGTTCTCGCTTTTTCTGACTACCACGCCCGGCTTTTCGTAGGTCTTGGGGGGATTGGACTCCACTATCCGCCGGTGCTCCTGAGTTTTTTCAATATTCTGAACAGGCTTGTTCATAAAGTGTTTTCTGTATTTTTCCGCGCTCATCGGCGGCGTCACAAGCGGCTGAGCCTCGCCCGTATGCGCCCTTGCGACCTTGTTGCCGAGGTTGTGCGGCTTTTGGGGATTGTATTCGCTTCTGATTTTCACCTCGTTGAAAAGCCTTGTTTTTTCAATGGAAATCTGGCCGCTGACGGGTTTGAGCTCCTGATTTTCCTCTTTTTCCCCGTCACTGCTTTGAGCCTCCTCAACCGGCTCTTCCCCGGCTTGCGCAAACTCTACTCCGTCCTCGGCTATGCTTAACTGACCGAAGCTGTCCGCCTCAACGCTGACCTGAGCTTCTGCGGCTTTGGCGCTTTGCTCTTTCCGCGATTTTTCCGGCTTTTCGCTGCCGGCGGCTTTAACGCTTTTTTCGGCGGCCTTTAAAGCGGCTGTTTTTCTGACTTCCGCCTTTTCGGGTTCGGCGGGCTTTTCCGCCTTTGCCCCTGCGTTTTCCGGCTCTTTTTCAAAAGCCGTATTCCCGCCTGTAATTTCTTCAAGCAGGCGGTCGATTTTATCGGGCGAATAGCTTATATCTCTTTTTTCTCCCGTGTATTTTTTCGCGGAATCCAGTATCTCGTCAATAAGCGACTCAGATATTCTGTCAGCCATAACAAATCCCCCATTAAGTCCTCAGGACTTATCTTTTATATGCAAATTCGTACATTAAAATTCCGCCGGCAACCGACGCGTTTAATGAATTTATTTTGCCTTTCATTTTAATTGAGATTATATAATCGCATTTTTCTCGCACAATGCGGCTTATGCCGCTGCCCTCGGAGCCGATTACCAGCACAGCCGCCGAAGAGAGGTCCGCGCTTTTAGCGTCCTCGCCGTCCATATCCGCCCCGTAAATCCACAGACCTTGTTTCTTTAACCCGTCAAGGGCTGCCGCCATATTCGGCACTCTGGCGACTCTCATATATTCAAGCGCGCCCGCGCTGGTTTTACCCACAGTATAATTAAGCGAAGCGCTGCGCCTTTTGGGAATGATAATTCCGTGAACTCCCGCGGCTTCTGCCGTCCTTATTATAGCGCCGAGATTGTGCGGGTCCTCTATTCCGTCACAAGCCACAATAAACGGAGCTTCGCCTTTTTGCGCGGCGTAGTCAAGTATTTCCTCAACAGTCGAATAGCTGTGGACGGCGCAGACTGCCGCTACGCCCTGATGGTTTGCCCTGCCGCACATAAAATCCAGCTTTTTGCGGTCAACCTCTTTTATCACGGCGCCCATATCTCGGCATTTGCCGGCGAGCATTCCCACAGTACCGTTTTTTTCGCCTTTGGCTATAAAAAGGGTATCAATCTCTCTGCCCGATTTTATAAGCTCCGCCACCGCATTTCTGCCGATAATTAAGTCTTTTTGTCTTTCTTCGCCGAACTTGTCCATTCAATCCTCCGAAGCCGGAACACGGCAATGTTTTTTAATATCTAATTATAGCAAATTTTATAGGGTTTTACAAGGGTTTTGCGGTATATTGAGCATACAAAAAGGCGGGGAAACCCCGCCTTTTTATTAAAGAAGCTCCTTTATCCGCTTTTCGTACGCCTGTTTTTCGTAAGAGAGCGGCAAAACCTCAATTTCGCTGTCGATAAGCTTTATAATATACTCCGAGAACTGCGGATTGAGCGCCAGCAGAGGGCCTGTATGATATGTGGCGAAAAAGTTGTTTTTGCAGACGCCCTCAAAGCCGCATTTTTTGTTCATTCCGGCTCCCTTTTTCATTTTAAGGAAAGGCTCGGGCAGCTCGCCGTAGCTGAAACTTAAAAGGTTTTTGAAGCCCGTAACCAGCATATCCCCGAACTCCCCTACGCTGCAATCGTTATAGCGCAGCCTTGAAAAACGCTCCGCGTGATAGGGGAAAAATCCCAGCGCCTCTGTTTTTTCTCCGCCGGGCAGTTCAATATATTCGCCGAACAGCTCAAAGGCGTTGCCGGAAGCGAAAGTCACGGCGCCGCCGTTTATTCTTTCTTCAAGCGCGGGTTTAATCTCTTTGAGCCTTTCAAGCTCGATAAGCTGCTGTTTTTCCTGACAGGGGCCTATATACAAAAAATCGGTTTTTGAGTTTATGAAATTGGGCGTATCAAAAAGCCCGGTCTGTATAACGCTTACCTCACAGCCGGATTTTTCCAGCTTCTTTTTAAGGTAAAGCACATTTCCCCTGTCGCCGTAAAGGTTGTTGAATTCGGGATAAAGCGTTTCTATTACAATCTTTTTCACTGCGCCTTTCCTCCCGTCTTTTCAATCTGCGCCTTAATTTTACTGACAACGCGCGTTGCGTAAAGCTCAAAGTATATTACCGTTTCTCGCCCGGGGCAAATCTCGCCGCTGACAGCCGAGGCAAGCTCGTCATAGTCCTCGAAAATCCTGAGTTTTTCCGTTGGAACCGAGTTGATTTCAAGGCAGTTGGCCAAATCCCAGCAGCGGCTGCCGCCTATATAAACCCTTTTTACATTTTCACCTGACAAAGGCTTAAAATCGGTATCGTAAAGCCATGAAATATCCTCGTGCCCGTGCGCCTTGTCATTGGAATCGGTTATGAGCAGAACGGCATCCTTTTCACCCTCGCCGTTCAAATATTTAAGGCTCTGCGAGCAGGATATTGGGTTCTGGTTTTTGGAAAGCATAGAGGTTACTTTTGCCGAGCCGATAAGCCGCTCGTCAAAACGGCCTGTTTTTGCCGAAAGGTCCTCCACGCTCTCGCTGACGGTTTCAATATCAATGCCCATAAGGCGGCACACCGCGCAGGCGCCGGTGATATTGAAAACATTGAAAAATCCGTTTTTGCCGAAAGGCAGCACAGCGCTTTCACCCGCAGGGCCGCTGAACACGAATGTGTCCGCGTCAAAATCCACATCTGAGGCGCGGTATGAGCTTTCGGGCAGTTTAAAACCGCATTCCGGACAGCGAAAGCTGCCTATATGGTTATAGTGATAGAACTCGTATTCAAGGGGGTGACTGCATTTAGGGCAGGCTGAAAGGTCGCAGACCGTATCCTCGCACTCTTGTGTACTGCGGCTTGTCCTGTCAACGGAAAAGAAAACCCTTTTGCAGACGCCCTCGCCGAGGAGTCCCGAAATTCCGTCGTTTCCGTTTAACACAAGGGTTGTTTTTTCGTTCAGATAATCGTTGATTTTATCGAAAATAAAGCCGCTGTGGCCGTTGCGCATTATGGAGTCGCGGAAAAGGTTGGTGCAGAGAATGTAATCCGGCACGAATTTTGTATAGATGAACTGAGAAGAGCGCTCGTCAACTTCAAGCACGGCGACATCGGCTTTTACCCTGCCGGAAAGCGAGCACTGCGTAACAAGCGCGCTGGCAAGTCCCGGAGCCATATTCGAGCCTTTTGAGTTATTTACTACGGTTTTTCCGCTTTTTCTGATGATATGGGTTAAAAGATTTGAAGTTCCCGTTTTGCCGTTGGTTCCCGTAACGCAGACGGTGGTTTCGGGCATTTTGAATCTCGCAAGGGCGTCCGGACAGATTTTGAGCATTATTATGCCCGGAGTATTGGTACCCCTTTTAAAAACCCTGCCGAGGATAAACGCCGAAAATTTTCCGACGGCTATTGCCAGAATAAAACGAAGCTTTCCCATTTTTGCACCTCTTGAAAAAATATATTCTAATTATAAAATCGTGCCGCCGGATTGTCAACCGGAAAATACCCCAAGAAAAAAGCGGCGGACAAAAGTCCGCCGCGAAATTCCTGTTTTATTTTACGCAGTAGCGTAAGTAACTACTATGCTTGTTACCTCGCTCTTTGAAACGACATTGTCCGCGTTGCGGTCTGCGTGAACAAGGCTGAGTCCTTCAAGATACGCCCTGTCCATACAGTGCCTTAAAGCAAGCCTTGCGTCAACAAGGTTTATTACGCCGTCCATATTCACATCGCCGTACTCATAAAGATAAGGCGCAAGGTTGTCGGCGCTTACATTATACTGCATAAACTGCGGATAATAGGGGTTGCTGCGCACATCGTACTGCTCGTCGGCAGTCATGAGCCATACAAACAAGCCGGAGTTGCCCTCGGTGTACTTAACATGGTCCATATTCTTTATAAACCATGTATTTTCGGGCGCCCAGCAGGTGGAAGCGTCAACAATTCTGTCGGGCGAAATATGATTTTCATGGCAGTTAACCGCCTGAACATAGCCGTCCGCAAGGACGGAGCCTCTGTTGGCTACGGTGGCGTAGGCGCTTGTATGAGCGGTTTCAATTACGCCGTCGCTCTGCATATTGCCCGAAGGCGTTACGGGCGCAATCTGGCGGTTATAGTTGGAAACGCAGAAATAGTTGTAATCGTCAGAGTCAATCAAATACTGTATTCTCGGCTTGGCGGTAAGCTGTACGGTAAGATAATAATCCATTATCTTAGAGGTAAGCTCCGCTCCGGGTTTAACGGTCTTGAACATATAGTTATATGCGTCCGTCAGATATGAGGCGGGAACAAGCGACCAAAGCGAAGGAATATAGCCGAAATACGGTATAAGCAGCTCGTTGTAGATACGGTCTTTGTAATCGTTGATTACGGGGGCGAGTTTTTCAAGAACGCTCTCGAAAAGAGAGGTGTATTTAAGGAACTCGCCAAGCGCGGTACTGTCGGGACTGCCGTTTATCGCCTGAACAATAATGTCAACAAGTCCGTCGGGGTCAATCTGGATATTGCCCGTAAAGAGCTGGCCTACCATTTCAACTCCCGTATACGCGCCTGAAAACATAGCGACATTTTTAACATCGCCGTAGCCGTATTTGGCAAGATAAGTCTGCACAACGCAGGTGCCGAGGCTCTGACCGTTTATGGACACCTTGCTGTGTCCGGTTTTTTCCTTGACATTCTGGATATAATCGTCAAGCTGCGCTGCGACCTCAGACATACTCAGGCGCCAGTCATAGGTGAACACGAAAACATGGTCCGCGCCGACTTCGTCGGCAAGAGCCATTGAAAGTTTATCCTGCTCGTCCTCTTTAATATAGTAATCGTAATTATCCGCGCTTTCGGGGAAGAAACGGTCAATGTGAACATCGGGGTCCACCGAATTGCCGTTCGCGTCACATTTTATGGGGTCAAAAAGTTCCTTTACCGCAGGTGCAACAGAGTCAATCAGCGCTCCGGCGTCACCGTCCTGCAAATAGGTTATGAGCGACGGTATAACAGGAAGAACCGCGCTGATAATCGATGTTGCCGAAGGGGCGAACACCTGCTCGCCGTTGCCGTTTACAAGCGGAACATGCGCTATGCCCGTTACCGATATAGCGGGAGTATTGCCGCAGGAGCATTTATCACCGGCAGCCAGCGCCGGCACTACCGCTGAAAACAGCATTACAGCCGCAAGGAAAAGTCCTATTAAAGCCTTGGTTTTTTTCATAATAATACCCTCCCGATATTCCCTTTTAGATATATCAAGATTATATTACCATAATTATCTGAATATTTCAATAGTCTTGCGGATACAAATCAAAAAACCGTTTCTATTGTTTTCTGCGCTCCCTCGGGCGAATACCGCCAGCAGTCTATATGTCCGCCGTCAAAAAAATATTTTTCCTGCGGCTCGCCGTAATCGGCGGCAAAGCTGTCAACTATCGCCAGCTTGATTTTCATTTTTTCGGGATTTATGCTCTTTATGTAAACGCTCGCCGCGTCACCCTCCTTAACTCCGGGCGTGTATTCCGCAAGTCCCGCCAGATTAGGAGCGAGTTCTATGAATATTCCGTATTTTTCAATGGAGCGCACAATTCCGCTGACGGTCTGACCGGCTTTGTAGTTCCGCGCGTTTTCCTCCCATGTGCCGAGAAGCTCCTTGTGCGAGAGCGTTATTCTGCCGAAGCCGTCAACGCTTTTCACCACCGCCTTTATAAGCGAGCCGATTTTAAGGCGCGCGCCGGGGTGCGGTATGCGCGAAACCGACACGGAATCAATCGGCAGAAGCGCGGATATGCCGCAGCCTATATCACAAAACGAGCCGAAAGCCTCATTGTGAGTCACCCTCGCGCTGATAACATCGCCGGGCAGAAGAGTGCTTATGTATTCGTCGGCGCACTCGCGCTGAACAGAGCTGCGGCTTAAAAGAGCCGTGCGCCTGCCTGTTTCGTCATCGTAAAAGTCCATTATGCGAAACGCCACGGGCTTGTTCACTCTTGAAATAATCGCTATATCCCTTACCGAGCCGTCCGCTATTCCCAGAGCGCACTCCTCGCGAGGGATAATTCCCTCCATTACGCCCATATCCACATGCAGGTTATGCTCCCTGTCGCACAAAACCGCCCGAGCCTCCAAAATCCGCCGTTCAAAAAAGCTTTCCTTTAATGCTCCCGCCGACTCAAAGCACATTTTGTTCTGCCGGCTTTCAAATAAAATTCCCTCGGGATAATACTTTTTCATTCATCTCACCTTTATTTTCAAATTACTATACTTATATGAGCGACAGAATAAAATAAGAATTAAAACGGGTATTTTATTTTTGCGGCGGTTGTGCTATTATATAGTGTAATACATTTTGAGGTAAGATTTATGGACATTAAAGTTACGGATATTCTTGAAATGAAGAAAAAGCACCCCTGCGGCGGCAGCCGTTTTATTGTGCTGCGCGCGGGAATGGATTTCCGCGTAAGGTGCGAAAAATGCGGCCGTGAGGTAATGGTGCCGAGAGTCAAGCTTGAAAAGAATATCAAAAAAATAATAAGGGAGGACAAAGCCGATGTTTGAAAAGCTTTCGGGAATTGAGGAACGCTTTGAAAAAATAAACGCGCAGCTTTGTCTGCCCGAAACCGCCGGCGACCAGGAGCTTTACAAAAAGCTGATGAAAGAGCTTAAACAAATATCGCCGGTGGTTGAGAAATTCCGCGAATACAGAAAATATAAAGACGCTTTCGACGAGGCCCGGCGGCTGCTTGACGGCGGCGGACTTGACCGTGATTTCAAGGAAATGGTGCAGGAGGAGCTTGAAACCTCCCGTGAGCAAACGGCACGCTGCGAGGAGGAGCTTAAAGTTCTGCTGCTGCCGCGCGACCCCAACGACGACAAAAGCGTTATAGTTGAAATACGCGCAGGCACGGGCGGAGAGGAAGCGGCTCTTTTTGCCGGCTCGCTTTTCAGAATGTACTCAATGTACGCCGAACGGCACGGCTTCGGAATCGACATAATTTCGGAAAATTCCACTCAGCTGGGCGGATACAAGGAAATTGTTTTCAGCGTTGACGGCGACGGCGCATATTCGCGCCTTAAATTTGAAAGCGGCGTGCACCGGGTGCAGAGAGTTCCCGAAACCGAGAGCCAGGGCAGAATACAGACCTCGGCGGCGACCGTGGCGGTTCTGCCCGAAGCGGAGGAGGTTGACTTTGAGCTTAACCCGGCGGACTTGCAGATTGATGTTTTCCGTTCAAGCGGAGCGGGCGGTCAGAAGGTAAACAAGACCTCGTCCGCGATACGCATAACGCATATCCCGACAGGAACGGTTGTAGAGTGTCAGGACGAGAGAAGCCAGTACAAAAACAAGGACAAGGCGCTGAGGGTTCTGCGTTCAAGGCTGCTTGAAGAGGAGCGCGAAAAGCAGAGCGCCGAAATCGCCGACCGCCGCAGAAGTCAGGTAGGCTCCGGCGACCGAAGCGAGAGAATACGCACCTACAATTTTCCGCAGGGCAGGGTTACCGACCACCGCATAGGTCTGACGCTTTACAAAATCGAACAGATTACGGACGGCGACTTAGACGAAATTATTGACGCGCTGATTACGGCGGACACCGCCGAAAAGCTGAAAGCGGAGGAATAAAGCACAAAACCGAGGCGTATATAAAATGAATACGGAAATAATAGATATAAAAAAGGAATACGAGAGGGCGCTGGCGGCGGCTGACGAGGTTTTAAAACGGGGAGATGTGGCGGCAATTCCCACCGAAACCGTTTACGGACTTGCCGCAGACGCCTTGAACGAGGAAGCGGTAAAGAAAATTTTTGCCGCGAAAGGCAGACCTGCCGACAATCCCCTTATTGTTCATATTTGCGACATCAAACAGCTTACCGCCCTTGTGGAGGAAGTGCCCGAAAAGGCGAAACAGCTTGCCGCGCGCTTCTGGCCCGGCCCGCTTACCATGATAATGAAAAAAAGCGGTCTTGTTTCAAAAACCGTATCGGGCGGACTTGACACCGTAGCCGTAAGAATGCCGTTTTCCCCGGCGGCAAGGGCGATAATCGAGCGCTGTTCAATGCCGCTGGCGGCTCCCTCCGCCAATCTTTCGGGCAGTCCCAGCCCCACCAACGCTAAATATGTTTTTGACGATATGAACGGCAGAATACCGCTTATTATCGACGGCGGAAGCTGCGAAATAGGCGTTGAGTCAACGGTAATATCCCTTGCCGAGGAGCCGCCGAGGCTTCTGCGGCCGGGCGGAGTAACTTTGGAGGAGATGACCGCCGTTATAGGCGAAATAACCGTTGACGAAGCGGTTTTGAACCGGCTTGCCGAGGGCAAAAAAGCGGCTTCTCCGGGAATGAAATACAAGCACTACGCTCCGAAAGCCGACATAACGATAATAAAGGGCAGCTTTGAGCAGTTCAAAGAGCTTGTCACAAAGGACTCGGCGGCGGCTCTTTGCTTTGACGGCGAGGGTGAGCTTCTCGGCTGTCCGTATGTGGAATACGGCGGCAAAGCCGACGCTTACAGCCAGTCCGCTCGGCTTTTTTCGGCGCTGAGAGAGCTTGACGAAATAGGCGCGCGCAAGGTTTACGCGCGCTGTCCGGATACCTCGGGAATGGGACTCGCGGTATATAACCGGCTTATCCGCGCGGCAGGCTTTAAAATAATTATCGCCTGAACAAAACAGGTAAAAGCAGGTGAAAAAATGAAAATAATAGGCTTAACCGGTCAGACCGGAGCCGGCAAAAGCACCGTAGCGCAAAGGCTTTCGGCTTTCGGCTGTTTTCACATTGACGCCGACAAAACCGCGAAAGAGGTAATTGACGGCAGCGAAGAAGTTAAAAAAAAGCTGGCGGAGCGTTTCGGGGAAGAGGTAATTTCAGAAAACGGAACAGTTAACCGTCTCGAGCTTGCAAAAAGAGCCTTTAAAAGCCCGGAGGATACGGACGCTTTAAACGCCATTACGCACCCGGCGGTGACCGAAAAAATAAAAAGCATAATAAGGGAACAGAACGAATTAGGACGCAGGGCGGTTATAATTGACGCAATCGCGCTTTTTGAAAGCGGAGAGGACAGCCTTTGCGATTTTACAGTTGCGGTATGCGCGCCCGAGGACATACGGCTTGAAAGAATTACCGCAAGGGACAAAATCACCCCCGAAAAGGCGCTTGAGCGCATAAACGCCCAGAAAAGCGAGGAGTTTTACTCGTCGAGGGCGGATTTTGTAATATGGAATTATCCCCCCTACAACTTAGACTCGGAAATCAAGCAGATAATATTTAATATATAATCACCGAAAGGAGCAGATATTATGAGCGAAAACACTATTAAAGAATTAAAGGACAGTCTTTTCTACGAGCCCCGTCACGCCATGGAAACCGTAAGCGAAGAAACGGTAAAGGCGGCGGACGAGTTCTGCGAGGAATACAAGGCTTATCTTGACAAGGCGAAAATTGAGCGCGAGTCGGTGGAATATTTTATATCCGAAGCCGAAAAAAGAGGCTTTTGCGAATTTGACCGCAAGCGAAAATACAGCGCCGGCGACAAGGTTTACTACAACAACCGCGGGAAGTCGCTTATCTTATGCGTAATGGGCAAAAAGAGCATAAGCGAGGGCGTTAAAATCTCGGCGGCTCATATTGATTCGCCCCGTCTTGACTTAAAGCCCAACCCTCTTTACGAGGACTCAAACCTCGCCCTTTTGAAAACACGCTACTACGGCGGCATTAAAAAATACCAGTGGACCGCCGTTCCCCTCGCCCTTCACGGCGTTGTGATTAAAGCGGACGGCGAAAAGGTCAGAGTATGTATAGGCGAGGACGAGGGCGACCCTCAGTTTGTGGTGACCGACCTGCTTCCGCACCTTGCCGGCGAGCAGATGAAGCAGACCATGTCCGAGGGCATTAAGGGCGAAAACCTCAACATTCTTGTAGGCTCGCGCCCCTTCTCAAAGGACGAGGGCTCCGAAAAGGTCAAGCTCAACATTATGAAAATACTCAACGATAAATACGGTATTGAGGAAAGCGACTTTTTAAGCGCCGAGCTTGAAGCCGTGCCGGCTTTCAAGGCGAGGGATATAGGCTTTGACCGCGGACTTATAGGCGCCTACGGCCATGACGACAAGGTTTGCGCTTATCCGGCGGCTCAGGCGATTTTTGACGCCGAGAACCCGCAGTACACCTGCGTTACCGTTCTTACCGACAAAGAGGAAACCGGTTCCGACGGCAACACGGGGCTCAACTCATCGTACCTTAAATATTTTATAGCCGACTTGGCGGCTATGGAGGGCGAAGAGCCGTGGAGAGTTCTCTCAGCTTCCGAATGTCTTTCCGCCGATGTCAACGCCGCCTTTGACCCCACATATCCCGAAGTCAGCGAAAAGATGAACGCCTCCTTTGTCAACAACGGCGTTGTAATTACAAAATATACAGGTTCAAGAGGAAAGGGAGGCACCTCGGACGCCTCGGCTGAATATATGGGCAAAATACGCCGTATGCTCAACGAAAACGGCATTGTGTGGCAGATAGGCGAGCTCGGAAAGGTTGAGGCCGGAGGAGGCGGAACGGTGGCGATGTATGTAGCCGCCCTCGATGTTGATGTAGTCGATCTGGGCGTTCCCGTTCTTTCAATGCACGCCCCCTTTGAAATTATTTCAAAGCTGGATATTTATATGGCGTACAAGGCGTTCAAAGTATTCTTTGAGCAGAAGTAACCGCGCAAAAACAAAAAACAGCCGCGCTCCCAAAACGGGGGCGCGGTTTTTGCTTTCGTTATCAGTCCGGCGGCAGGGCGTTTTTATAAAATGAGCCGCCGTTTCCTTTTATTCCTTCACTTTTACCTTTACAACAACCTTGCGGCAGGGCTCGGCGTTTTCGGAAACAGCCGTGCCGGGCATGTGCAAATCACAGGGATACAGCACAGCGAAGCAGCCCGGCGCAAGGGTTAAAAATTCCGTTTCGCACTCATAAAACCACACATCGTTTCCGGGCTTTGCCTCAACCTCTTTTTTCTCTGCGGAAATCGGGGCGTAGCCCACCCGTTCCCTGCCGTTTAACATAAACTGAATATCAATATATTCCTTATGCGCCTCGGCAATATTTTTATCGGGGTCGGTCATATATTCCTGCACCATATAATAACTGCCGCCGCTGAGCTCGTATCTTCCGGGCGGCACATCGGCAAAATCCGTGTTTTTTAAAAATTCCAGAGCCTTGAACACAGACGAGCCTTTGTAATTCTCTATATTTTCAATTCTGTCAAAAATCATAATTTCCTCCCCGGCGGCAGATACCGCCGAAAAAAGGGGCGTTTAAAGCGCCCCTTATTTTTTGTCAGCGGTTTGCGTACATCTTTTCGTAATAGTTCTGATACTCGCCGCTTATTATGGTTTCCCACCACTCACGGTTGTCAAGATACCACTGAATGGTCTTTTTGATACCGTCCTCAAACTTTGTTTCGGGAAGCCAGCCTAACTCGTTGTGTATCTTTGTGGGGTCGATAGCGTAGCGCATATCGTGTCCCTTTCTGTCGGTAACATGAGTAATAAGGCTTTCGGGTTTGCCAAGCTCCCGGCAGATGATTTTTACAATGTCAATGTTTTTCATCTCGTTATGTCCGCCGATATTGTAAACCTCGCCTTCTCTGCCCTTGTGAATAACCAAGTCAATCGCCTTGCAGTGGTCCTCAACATAGAGCCAGTCGCGCACATTGAGTCCCTCGCCGTAAACGGGCAGGGGCTTGTCGTGCAGGGCGTTGGCAATCATAAGGGGTATGAGCTTTTCGGGAAAATGGTAAGGGCCGTAGTTGTTTGAGCAGCGGCTGATTGACACGGGCAGTCCGTAAGTTCTGTAATAGGCAAGCACCAAAAGGTCGGCGGCTGCCTTTGAGCTGCTGTAAGGACTGCTTGTGTGAATGGGCGTTACCTCGGTAAAGAACAGGTCGGGACGGTCAAGGGGCAGGTCGCCGTAAACCTCGTCGGTCGAAACCTGATGATAGCGCTTTATTGAGTATTTGCGGCAGGCGTCCATAAGCACCGCCGTGCCTATTATATTGGTTTGAAGGAATATTCCCGGGTCCTCAATGGAGCGGTCAACATGGCTCTCGGCGGCAAAGTTTACCACCATATCGGGTTTTTCCTCCTCAAACAGGGCGTAAACCCCGTCGCGGTCGCATATATCAAGCTTTACAAAACGGAAGTTGGGGTTATCCATAACCGGCTCAAGGGTTGAAAGGTTGCCCGCGTAAGTCAGCTTATCCAGGCAGATTATTCTGTACTCTGGATATTTTTTGAGCATGTGAAAAATAAAGTTTGAGCCGATAAATCCGGCGCCTCCGGTTACTATAATCGTCATAATTATCTGTCCTTTCTGCTGTGCGTTTCAAATTAAAGCAGTTTATCGGTAGCGACTCGGCGCAGGTGCTCGCCGTAGGGCGATTTTCCGTAAATCTCCGCCGATTTAAGAAGAGCTTCTTTGCTTATCCATTTTTTGCGGTAAGCGATTTCCTCAGGCGCGGAAACAACCACCGACTGCTGATTCTGAATGGTTTGAACAAAGGAGGCCGCCTCCATAAGGCTGTCCACCGTGCCGGTATCAAGCCACGCGAAACCTCTGCCGAGAATCTGCACTTTCAGCTTGTTCGCTTCAAGATAGAGCTTGTTAAGGTCTGTTATTTCCAGCTCCCCTCTCGGAGAAGGCTTAACCTTTTTCGCCATTTCGGAAACTCCCCTGCCGTAAAAGTAAAGTCCCGTAACCGCGTAGTTTGATTTGGGCTCTTTCGGCTTTTCTTCCAGCGAAAGCACATTCATATCGTGGTCGAACTCCACAACGCCGAAACGCTCCGGGTCCTTCACGAAATAGCCGAAAACCGTTGACATACCCTCTTCGGCGTTCTTAACCGCGTCGGCAAGATGCTTTGTGAAATATCCTCCGTAGAAAATGTTGTCGCCGAGCACCATGGCGCAGGGCTCGTCGCCTATAAACTCCTCGCCTATCAAAAACGCCTGCGCGAGACCGTCGGGACTTTCCTGAACCGCGTAGGACAAATCAATCCCGAACTGGCTTCCGTCACCCATAAGCTCCTTAAAGCGGGGTGTGTCGGTAGGGGTCGATATTATAAGAATATCCCTGATTCCCGCCAGCATTAAGGTTGAAAGCGGATAATAAATCATCGGCTTGTCATAAATGGGAAGAAGCTGTTTTGATGTTACCCTTGTAAGAGGATAAAGCCTTGTGCCGGACCCTCCGGCGAGAATAATTCCTTTCATAAAATCACCTCATCGTCCGTTGATTTCATCTAATAAAGCCTGTTTTTCCTCGGCTGACATCGCGTCAACCGCTTTCATAAGTCTTTGTATTCTGGCGGTTTCGCTTTCGCCGACCGGGTTTGTATGCGCCGCGCGTTCCTTAACGCCCAGCCGCCATGCTAACATAAAATGATTTGAAACCGCGTTGAGCTCCTCCTCGTTTTGGGGCAGTTTTCTTTCCTTAGTCGGCGTGAACAAAAACGCGCTGTAAGCGTTGCATACTGTGGCGGCAGGTCCGAAAGCCACCTGCTTGCCGTGGTCAAGCCACAGACATTTATTGCACAAATCCCTTACCTGCTGAACGGAATGGGATACCAGAATGCCCGTAACGCCGTTGGCGAGAATTTTCTTGATTTTTCTTGCGCTCTTGTCCTTAAACGCCTCGTCGCCGACGCTTAGCACCTCGTCGAGAATCAATATATCCGGGTCAACAAGGCAGGCTATTGAAAAGGCAAGACGGCTTTTCATTCCGCTTGAAAGCTGTTTGAACATATAGTCCTGAAAATCCTCAAGCTCGGCAAAGGCTATAATCTCGTCATAGCGCTCGTTTATAAACTGACGGGTATAACCAAGCAAAGCGCCGCGCAGATATGTGTTTTCCCTGACGGTAAGCTCCGGGTCAAAGCCCGACGCGAGTTCAAGCAGGGCGGCTATGTTGCCCTTTGTAGTAACGCTGCCCTCGGTCGGCACCATTATGCCCGTTACCGCCTTTAAAAGGGTGGATTTTCCGGCGCCGTTAGTGCCGACAATTCCGAGCATGTCTCCCTTTTCAAGAGAAAAGGTGATGTCTTTATCAGCCCAGAACTCGGTAACCTTATATTCCCCGGTGAGTTTGCGCAGCACATAATCCTTAAGACCTATGGACTTTAAATCACCCGTTTTATATCTTATTGATACATTTTTACATTCAAGAACCGACATAGCGCACCTCGGTTATACATAGTATAAAAATTCGTGGTTGCATTTTTTATAGATAATGCAGCCGATTGCTAAAAACACCAGCGCATATCCCGCCGCCAAAGCATGAATAATCGGAGACGGAATAAAGCCGTCAATTACAACGCACCTGAAATAGAAAATATAAACATATACCGGATTAAGATAGAATATAAACCTTAGTCTCTCCGACATAATTGTTACGGGATAAAATATTGCCGAAACATAATTGAGTAATGTTAAAAAGATACTGTAAAGATATTCGACGTCTCGGAAAAACACAAACATCGCCGAAAGAATCATTCCCACTCCGAAATTGAACACCAACATCCAGAAAACAGGATAGGCGAGCGCCAGCATGTGAACCCCGAAATGTATTTTGTCAAAAATACAGAATATTACAAAAACAACGGCAGTAAGTATAAAATTGATAAATGACTGAACGGTTTTGGACATCAAAAACAAGTGTTTGGGAACATTAATCTTCGTAAAAATAGCTGCATTTGCCATCAGCGCGCGCATACAGCCCTGCGTTGTTTCAGTATAAAAGGACATAATCAGCGTTCCGCAGAAAATGTATATGATAAAATGCTCCTGATGCCTGTTGAACATATTGCCGAACACGAACATCAAAACCAGAACATTCAAAAGCGGCGCTAACAGGCTCCACAGCATTCCCAGAACGGTGCGCTTGTATTTTTTCTTGAAATCCCGCTTTACAAGCTCTTCAAACAAAAAGCGGTTCTTACGCATTCTTTCCAACAAAAGACACCCTTCTTTCTTATCGCCTTGCGTCAAGCAAAGCTTCTATTGCGTCCACTCCGAGCGAAACAATGCCGAATGCTTCGGTCATGCTGCTGCGCTCGGCAAACGAGTCGTCAATAAACAGCGCCTTTTTTGAAGGCGAAACATGGTCGATTTTCCTCTCGCTTCTGGGCAGGCAGATTATGCTGTCAAAAAGCTCGGGATAAATTCTGTAAGAGCGCAAATCCTCGATTATATCCGTTTCGTGGCGGGTAAGCAGTATTACGGGAATTTTACGCTCAACGCACTGGTAAACGAATTGAAGCGCCGCGAAATTGACTTTGCCGTGAACTATAATCGTATCGTCAAAATCCATATACACTTCGTCATAGTCAAGGTCAAGGCTAAAAATATTTTCAAGCGCCCTGTCAACGGTTACAGAGCCGAGCGCCTTTGGAAACTGCAAATCATAGCCGAGCGCGTCAAACACCGTCATAAGCGCCAGATTTATGCCCGCGGCACGCTCAACGCACATGGTGCCCGCCACACGGGTGGCACATTCAAGCAGACGGTACTCGCCTTTTGCGTTCCTTTTAAGCTGAAAGAACCACACGCCGCGCAGAGGCATTTTGCTGTTGATTTCCTCAGCTATTTCACGCACGCGGCTGTCGGGCTGCTGCATGGTCGAATTAACGCTGATACCGTTTTTAATGCGGTGGCGGTTTCTGGAAGACACAAAGCGCAGCTTGCCGAAGCGGTCGGTAAAGCAGTCGATTGTATATTCCTCGCCGGGAAGATACTCGCAGATTACCTGCTCCTCGGTCCTGATACTCAGCTCATATTCAAGCTGCGCGCGGTTTTCAAGTATCATAAATCCCTGCGAGCCCTGCGACTCGGCAGGCTTGATTATTACGGGATACGCCGGCACCTCGTCCGCGGTCTTATAAATTCCGGGGAGAAAGTCGCAGCCTTCAAGCCTTTTGTAAGTTTTTGACTTGCTGCGGCAAAGCTGAACGCTCTCGTCAGGGCAGGTCAGAAGCTGCGCGTGAAGCTCGTCACGGTGACGGCTGAGCATAGCGATAACGCTGTCAAGAGCCGGAAATATAAAGTCTATTTTATTTTCGTCAATATAACGGTTAAGCTCTGGTATAAACGAGGGGTCGTTTATAAACGGCACTGAGCCGATATAGTTTTTATACACCCATTTTCCGTGGTCGTCAACACTTGACGCGCCGAAAAGCGTGATAAAACGAATATCTTTAAGGGAGCGGTGCAGCTCGAGACCTATTTCCGAGCCGCAGGGAAACACCATAATATTTATCTGTTCCATATTTTTAACTGTACGGCAGGGGCAAAATCTCGCCGCCGTTCCTTTCTTTTAAAGGTGAGGTTATATTCCCAAACGCCTTTTAATCTCATTTGTGATGCGCTCGGAATTGTCCGGCCCGTTTACGGACTTGTCAAAGAAGTATTGCGTTTTTTGGGAACGCAAGTCCGTGTCTTTTTCGGGATTTTCAATGTACTCCTCAACGCGGGCTAATGTATCTTTCCAGCTGTATGTTATCGGGCCGGGAATTGATTTTTTGAAATCAAGATTAAATCCTGCTTGAGTTTCTATAAACCATTCTATGTCCGGACAATAATATACTGCCGGACGGTCCAGCATTGCAAAATCCAAAGAAATGGAAGAATAATCGGAGATAACCACACTGTAATATCCCAATTTGGTATAAACATCTTTTTCTGTATCAAGCTGAATGCGTGAATAATTTTTAATATGATGCAATATTCTTGACTGATAATTACGCCATGTGTGCGGATGCAAACGAATGATGAAAGTTCCGTTAACTTTTTCCATAAGCTTTTGAATTGACTCAAGAGAGTGCAGGCATCCGTCTACTAAATCTGATTCTTTTCCTGGATCGTACCTAAATGTGGGCGCATAAAGAATAATCGGAGCAGCGGGATCCGGTTTCATACTATAAAGCAATATATTGCGCGGATGCCCTGCCATAAAACGGTTTTCTTCAGGAATATTCCATATATCCGCAATCATATCAAGGCGTTCCTGTCCCGGACATACAAACAGAAAATACTTTTCAAATTTTTCTCTGAAAGGAGCTAAAAAGAAATACTTGAATTTTTTTACAATTTTTTTGAAAATTCCGTCGCCGTCTTGAGCTATAATATCATCGCTGTACACTACTCCGTGTTCCGAGACCGTTTTTACATTTTTTCCGTCTCCCATAGCTTTAAATCCTACCCCGTGCCAAAGCTGAACAATTTTTGTCCGGTTGTTAATTCCCGAAAGATTACTGTAATCAGACATAACATTGTGGTCGGTAATAGCAATAGAAGCGTGTGAAAGTATTTTTCGACATCGTCTCGTACCGAATTTACACACTGGCTTGTTTTCCTTTTCCAGCGCATCGTAAATTTCTTTGTCTTTTGTAAGCCAGTATATATCTATTTCCGGATGATTTGAAACAACATATTCATAATAATATTTGACATTGTCCAAATATCCTTTTCCGCGAAAGCTTGTAATCACCCACAAATTTTTGCGCTTTGGAGCCAATGTGTAAAACCAATAGCTTAAAAAGCCTAAAAGCATCCTTCCTGCTTTTAAGAAAAGCAATATCAACTGCGTGAATCTTTCAAACAACTTTATAAAATGTGAATATATTCTCAAAGGATAACGGTAATATTTTTTCTTAATTATAAGGCTGTATCCCTGCCAAGTGCAAGCATTAATCAACGCACGGCTGTCATGATAAAATGACAGATAAGCTCTCAAAGAAATACGGAAAGCTTCGGGATATTTGTTTGCAAAGGCAAGAATTGCTTCATCGTCTTCAACTTTAACGGCATTTGACAAATAATTATAGCCCTCTGTCTTTATTCGATTTTCAAGCTGAACCTTACAGTAAGAATTATAGTGATCAACAAAGTACTTTCGCAGCCCGCACAAAAACCTGAAATAGTCCATTCTGCTTTTAAGAAAATGGTCGGTCATATCCTCATGCATAAGTCCGCCGACCTCGCTTCTTCTGTAAACGGAAGTAATATCAGGGATAAAGCCGCCCCTGCCCTTGCCTAACTGCATCATCAGTATGGGAAAAGCACCCTCCAGACCGCCGAAGAACCATTCTGGATACTCGATATCATAGTTCCAGCGATAAAATTGTGAAGATGTATGCATTGGTATTACTGAAACACAATCCTGTGCAGTCAAATCTCTTTTCGGCATTTTAAACCCCGGAAAGGTTTCAGGCATTATCATTTCTCCGTTTTTATTTGTTTTATAATAACTGCGCAGATACCAATCCTCCGGAGCTTCTATTTTTGTTCGTGTAAAACACATACGAAGCTCCTCATGCTTCTGCATATAGTCATACTGCTTTTGAAGCTTGTATTCGTCAATCCAGTAGTCATCACCCTCGCAGAATGCTATATACGGACTGTCGGCATGATTGCATAAATCAATAAGATTTGCCGGAGCTCCCATGTTTTCCTCGCGAAGGAAAGGAACGATAATGTCAGGATATTTTTCGGCGTATTCGCGTACAATATCCGCCGTGCCGTCAGGACCGCAGTCCTCGCCCACAAAAATCTTGAATTTAAAGTTGGTTTTCTGCATTAAAAAGCTGTCAAGCGCGGTTCTTATATAATCCTCATGCTTGTATGTTATACAGCAAATTGTTACGGCGCAATCGTCATCATTTTCTTCAAAACGCTTTCTCGTTTCAGGTCCCATGGTAAGATCTGTTCGAGTTCCGTCAGTATAATATTTTCCCGTCTGCTCGTCAAACAACCGGGCATATTTAAACTCGTTTTTCGTATGCATTCATCAAACATCCTTCACTTAATTATATTTTCAAGAGTGCGGACAATATTTGTCAGCCCCTGTTCCACAGAATATTTTCCCCTCCAGCCGAGCGAATACAGCTTTTCGCTGTCAAGCACGGCGTGCGTTATAACCGTCTGCTGTTCCTTCGCGGCGTCATCGGGCGCTGCGAAAATAACCTTTCTGCCCGTTATTTTCGCCACCGTCTGAGCAAATCCGGCGATAGTCACGCGCGCGTCACGGTTCGCAATATTATAAGCCTCACAGCTCTTTCCGTCAAGTAGAACCGTAAGAAGAGCCGAGGCGCAGTCAGCCACATAGCAGTACGAACGAAGCTGAGAGCCGCTGCTGTTCATAACAATATCTTCCCCCGCAAGAGCGTTGTTCACAAACTGAACATTCGCCCTGTTATCGCTCTTTGTGGCGTTAGGGCCGTAGGTGTGGCACGGCCTTGCTATAACCGTATCCAGCCCGTACTGCTTGGTATAGGAAACGCAAAGCGTTTCAGCCGCCCGCTTTGAGGCGGGATAGCACGAGCGGAAATGAGTGGGGTCAACATAGCCGCTGTAACTTTCGGGGAACGCCCCTACCGAAGGGTCGCCCTGCCCGTAAACCTCGCCGGACGATACGAACAGAAAGCGTTTCGCCCCGCAGCGCGCGGCATAGTCGAGCAGATAATTCGTTCCCTGAATATTTGAAAGAATAGTTCCCACAGGGTCGTTTACAAACGCCGCGGGATACGCGTTGCCGGCGGCATGAATAACATAATCGGCTTTAAAATCAAACAAAGCGGGATTCTGCACATCGTGCTCGACAAGGCAAAGTCCGCCCGGCGCGCCCTCAAAGCGCTCTTCAAGCCTTTTTTTGCTTCTGCCGACGGCGTAAACGGTGATACCCGCGTTTTGCAGGCGGTTGTATTCAAGCAGCATATCCGCGGCAAAGGAGCCGATAAGTCCCGTAGCTCCGGTTATAAAAACCGAACAGCCCTTTAAGCGCTCAATTCCGGCTACCGAATTTAAAGCGGCATGCAAATCCTCTTTGTAAACCTCGCTGTTATATAAAAACAAAGCCATTCCTCATTTCATCCAATCTGAGCGTTGCACATGAAGCAACGCTTTAAAAATATCAATATCCTCAATTGTAGTAAGCTTCATATTCTTTTCCGAACCAGAAGAAAAATATACTCTTTCGCCCATTTCAATCATAAGCGTTACGGAAGCCACCGAATTTGTAATTCCCGCTTCAAGCGCTCTTCTGTGCAAATCGCAGATTTTTCCGATTTTAAAGCCTTGCGGAGTCTGGGTTCTTTTGAGCCTGTCACGGGGATAGCACTCGGTTGAGGTTTCCTCGTCATCGGTCACTACCATAGCCTCGGCGCAGGGAATAACGGCTATTGCGCAGCCGTTCTTTTTGGTCTGAACTATGCAGTCCGAAATAATCTCCTGCGACACCATGGGACGGATTGCGTCATGAATTAACACAATATCGTCGGGCGAGTAGTGCTTTTCAAGCTCGTAAACGCCGTTGCGTATTGAATCCTGACCGTTTTTGCCGCCGGGAATAATATGTTTGAGTTTTGTAATATTAAACTGCGCGGCATAAGCCTGCAACACGGTTTCCCAGCCGTCAATGCAGACTACGGCAATAGCGTCGATGTCCGAATGTTTCTGGAACGCTTCAAGCGTATAGATGATTACCGGTCTTTCCTCAACCGATAAGAACTGCTTCGGAATATTCTGATGCATACGCTGGCCGCTTCCGCCGGCAATAATAAGAGCTATATTCATTTTAATCACCCTTTGTATTCTGATATTACGGCGTCGCAGATGCGGTCAACCGTTTTTTCACCAATGCCCTCAAAAATGGGAAGGCAGAGGATTCTGTCCGAAATAAATTTTGCGATAGGAGTTTCACCCGCCGGGTGCGCTCCCTTAAAGTACTCCGCGGAGCTGGTAAGCGGATAGAAGTATTTTCTGACCGCTATGTTTTTCCGGGCCAGCGCTTTTGCGAGCTCGTCGCGCGAACAGCCGAATTTTTCCGGATGGATTACCGCGGGGAAGTAAGCGTAGTTGCTCTGTACTCCGTGCTGAACGGTATTTAGCTGTATTCCGGGTATTTTTTCAAGTCTCTGACGGTAACGCTCCGCCGCCTCTCTGCGCGAGGCTATTGCCGCGTCGATATGGCGCAGATTGCAAAGGCCCATAGCCGCGCAGAACTCGTTCATCTTGGCGTTGCCGCCGCAGTACCACGGCGTTTCGGGAGAGCTAAGCCCGAAGTTTTTAAGCTGATTTATCTTTTCGTACATAGCGCTGTCGCGGAAAACCGCCGCTCCGCCCTCAACCGAATGAAAAACCTTGGTAGCGTGGAAGCTGAACATAGCCGCGTCACCCAAAGCCGCGGAGCTTACGCCGTTTTTGCGAACTCCGAAAGCGTGAGCCGCGTCATATATAACTTTAAGGTTGTATTTCTGAGCGATTTTCTCGATTTTCTCATCATCACAGAGGTTGCCGTAAACATGAACGGGCACGATAGCGCAGGTTTTTTCGGTTATCAGGGACTCTATTTTGTCGGCGTCAATGGTAAAATCCTCGCCGTTTATATCGCAGAAAACAGGTTTCAGCCCTTTGCGCACTATGGCGTTTGTGGTTGAAACGAATGTAAAGGGAGTTGTGATAACCTCGCCCTGCAAATCAAAGGCTTCCAAAATACATTCAAGCGCCTGATGGCCGTTAACGCAGAGCGCTATATTGGAAACTGAGAGGAACTCACGCAGGTTTGCTTCAAGCTCCGTATGCTTAGCGCCGGAATTTGTAAGCCAGCGCGTTTCCCAGATTGAGCGGATTTCCTCAACATATTCCTCAAAGGGAGGCATTGACGACCTGGTTACCAATATTTTTTCATCCATATTTATACCTTCTTCTTAATTAGCAGCTATTTAAGCATAAACTTTTTTACCGTATTAAAAGCCTTTTCCGCTGATTTGCCGCCCACCGAAAAAGCCGTGAAAAGCGCCGTAAAAAGCGCCCTGTCGGCTGTCGGTAGCCGCCTGATATAGGGCTTGGCGCTGTCCTTTGCGAATTTGTCAAAGTTCTTTCTGTATTCGGTAAGCCACAAATGCGCCATGTGATAATCAATATCCGCCCTGAACCTGCCGGCTGTATAATCGTCAAAAAGGCTCAGCCATTTTGTTTCGTTCTCAATATGCGCCGTGTCCGCGGTTTTTGAGTGCTGAGCCGTCCACGAACCCTCGCTCGCGAAGCGGTAAACGCCCATATTCCTGTCAATATAATACACCTTTCCCATAAAGGCGGCAAGCGCCTGGGAGGGATAGTCGTAAACATCGGCTGCCATGCGGAACTGAGGCCATATATCCATAACATCCCGCCGGTACATTGAGGACACCGTTGAACAAAATAAACCGCCTCGTTTTATAACCAGCGAAGAGGAAACCTCGCCGGTTTTTTTAAGCGGGCGGCAGTTCATTCTTCTGCCGTCGGGAAAAAGCTGGTCAACAGCGTGAAAGCAAAGGGTACATTCGGGATTCGCCCGCATAATATCGGCTTGAAGCTGAAGCTTGTCCGTATCGCTCCAAAAGTCGTCGCCCTCGCAAAAAGCTATATACTTTCCCCTTGAAGCCGGGTGAATAAACTGCTTTACGAGATTGAAGCGGCGGTACTGATTCTCAGTCTGATAAATCGGGCGGATAATTTCTGGATACCTTTTCTCATATTCGCGGACAACATCCGCCGTCGCGTCTGTGGAAGCGTCATCATGCACTATAAGCTCAAAGGGAAAATCCGTTTTCTGCGAAACAATGCTCTCTATTGCCTGAGCGATAGTGTTTTCCTGATTATATGTCATGCAGTAAACGGAAACGAGCGGATTTTCAGCGCGCTGCGAAGCCTGATTGGTCATAATCTTTCACCTGTAAGACGGCGGACAAACCGCCCCCGTCGGCACAAAAATCGAATTATATTATATTATGCTTTATTTTAAATATTTTATCAAATGCGCTGATAAAAGTCAATATATATTGAACAACGCGCCGCTTTGCAGAGCCGTTTGCATGAGCCGCTGAGCATAAAAGCCAGCCCGCAGATATATCGGTTAAAGTACAGCAAGCGCGGCTGCGGGTAACCGCGAAAAGACAATAACATTTTTGCTGTTTGCCGGCTTTGTAATCCTTGCCGTTTCCCTTTCCCGATTTTTAACTGTGCAATACGCAGAAATGAAAAGAAAAAAGCGGCTTTAAAAGCCGCTTAAATTTTGTTTATGAATTTTGAAGTATCAGGCTGAGCGCTATCGCGTCAAAGGCGTCCACCGCTCCGTCGCCGTTTAAGTCGCACGCCGTTTTAGCCGGATACGGCAGAAAGCTCTTTGCCTGAGCGACCGCGCAGAGCATGGCGTAATCGGCTGAATTTGTTTCGCCGTCAAGATTTATATCACCTTTTTTAATTGAATCCATATCAACAAAGGGAATATTGCTGCTGTTTGCGTAAGTTTCTGCATAACTGCCAGTATAGCCGTAAATTGTCAGATTATCGCAATAATCAAACGCCCAATCGCCTATACTCGTTACGCTGTCGGGGATGATTATACTTGTAAGTGACGAGCAGCCGGAAAACGCCTCATCACCGATACTCATAACGCTGTCGGGAACAGTTATGCTCTCAAGTGACGAGCAATCGAAAAACGCATAACGACTTATACTTGTTACACCGTCTGGGATGGTTATGCTTGTAAGGGATTCACAAGAGGAAAACGCTGAATCTCCTATGCTCGTTACACTGTCGGGGATTGTTATACTTGTAAGTGACGAGCAATCGGAAAACGCATAACGACTTATACTCGTTACACCGTCTGGGATGGTTATGCTTATAAGTGACGAGCAACCGGAAAACGCCCTCTCACCTATACTCGTTACGCTGTCGGGAATAGTTACACTTTCCAATAACGAACAATATGCAAAAGCCCACTCGCCTATATTCGTTATACTGTCAGGAATGGTTATGTTTGTAAGAGACGAGCAATAGTAAAACGAAGAATCGTCTATACTCGTTACGCTGTCGGGTACAGTATATGTTCCTTCTTTTCCTCCCGGACAAGATATTAACTCTGTTTTATTCTTATTAAACAGTACTCCGTCTTCACTTGAATAGTTTTTATTGTTTTCTCCGACTATTATTTCTTTAAGCAAAGAGCAATTAGAAAACACAGAATCACCCATGCTCATTAAGCTGTCGGGAATGCTTATGCTCTCGAGTGACCAGCAATAATAAAACGCGTAATCACCTATGCTCATTAAGCTGTCGGAGAGATTTATGCTCTCAAGTGATAAACAATAATAAAATGTCCAATCACCTATACTCATTACGCTGTCGGGGATAGTTATGCTTGTAAGGGACGAGCAATCAGCAAACGCATAATCCGCAATTGTTTTTGTTCCGGCTTTAACAGTATATTCAACGGGAACCTCATAATTTGCTTTAATTAAATAATTGTCGATATACAGCACTCCGTCCTGCCAGTTAGCGACATCGTTATAATAAGCTGTATCCTCAAACGCAGAACCACCTATACTCGTTACGCTGTCGGGAATAATTATGCTTGTAAGAGACGAGCAATTGTAAAACGCACAAGAGCCAATATTTGTTATACTGTCGGGGACAATTACACTTGTAAATGCGCAACCGTTAAATGAAAAAGAACCTATACTCGTTACGGTATATCCGTCAAGCGCAGACGGTATTGTTACTTCCGTTGCTGAGCCGGTATAGCCTGTTATTTCACAGGTTTTCTCCTCTTCGGATAAAACTTGGTACTCAAAATCTCCGCTTGTTACGGCATAGGAAGCTATACCCGTAAAAGGTATCGCTGTGAAAATCATTAACAATGACAGAAAAAACGAAAGTATTTTTTTCATATTTTTATGCTCCTTTTTTAGCTTCTAATACTTTGTATAATTATAAGAAATATAAAAAGGTGTATCTTTTTCGTTTTTACAGATACACCTTTAAACTGCGTTGATATACTCTTTTCGTTTAAAATATAAAAGCAATACACTTATTTTTTATAATGTTATCACGTTGTTAATAAAATTGCAACACTTATTTAGAATAATATCGGGAGCTGATATTATGAAAAAAGAAATTAATGTTCAAATCGGGCAGCGCATAAAATCCGCTCCGTGTATGATTTTTTGAAAAAAATCACTATTCATAAAAACCCCCGCCCTTAAAAAACTTATATCCCCGTTTTTTAAATTATACAATACAAAATAATGAAAAGCGGCTTTGTATTTCTTTGCCGAAGAACAAAAACGCGCTGCGAATATTTGCTTTTCGCAGCGTGTTTTGTTTTGCTGAACAGCAGTATTTTATGCCGAAAGCATCAAATTTTTTACTCCCCGGTCACGGCGGAGCTTTGCGCTTCGCTCTCGGTTACGGCTGGGGCGGTGGTCCCGGTTACGGGGTCTGTTACGCCGGTCGTGCTTTCAGTAGCGCTATCAGTGGTGCTTTCCGTTGCGTTTTCCGTTGTGCTTTCAGTTATATTTTCGGTTGTGCTTTCCGTAGTACTCTCGGTTTCGGTTTCAGAAGGCGCCGTCCACTCTTCAAGCACTATCGCCTGTTTGCCGAGCAGCACCCATTTATCGTTAAAAGCCGACTGAGTATATTTCACCTTGCCGTAATAAGGGTCGGTAATATAGACATATTTGCTGTCATATCCCGAAAGTACCATTACATGAGTGCCGCGGGGATATTCAAAATACTTGTCGCTTCCGTCGGCCTGTTTAATATACCAGCTGTTAACAAGAGTCGGCGTTTTCATATTTGCCGTTGCCCATACAATTACAGGATTATTATTGTCAAGCTGAGAGAGCAAAGCGCTGAAACTGCAACCGGTGATATTTTTTGCCGTATGCCGCGCGCCTTTCCGGCTGATTACGCTGTTGAGCGCCCGTGTTATAACAGGCGAAAACGCTCCGTATCCCGGACGGTCATCGGTATATGTTTTAGTGGGATCGCCTACAAATTTCTCATAAATGCTCGGCCCGTAAACCCTGTCATTTTCCTTATACAAATCCTCACGGGGAATAGCGGCAATTACCTCGTCAATAGACACATTATATCCGTAATATTTCAGCAGCATAGTTGCTGATGCCCCTTCGCAGCCGGTCGGGTATTTCGGGTTCTGATAAACAAGCGGAACATTAAGAGAAACGCTTTTTGAAGGAGTTGACGGTTTTTTCAGCGGAGCGGCAGAAGGTTTTGGGGTATATGGCTTTGTTACCGGCGCGGCAGGCGGTTTTGTCACTTTTTCGGTTGTTGATTCAGTTGTACTCTCGGTTGTGCTCTCCGTTGAGCTTTCCGTTACAGACTCGGTAACGCTCACCGTCTGCGCCTGTGTTTCGGAAGCCGCGGGAATATCATCGGCAAGAGAAAAATAATACGCCGTGCCGGTTGACGCCGCCGTTAAAAGAACAACCCCTGCCGCAACGCCGGCGATAATGGCTTTTTGCCTGCTACTGAATTTTTTAAAATGGTTTTTCATTGATACTCCACCCTCAAGCCGTGCTCCGGTAACCGGAAATAAAAATCTCTCGTTTACTTATGCAACATTTGATACAATTATTTTTATTATATCACAGCGCTATATGGAATTCAATATTTTTTATAGTACATTTGCCTTTACTTATCTGCGTTGTAAATAGATGTGACCCATTTTTTGTAAAAAATAAAGTCAAAGTATAGTACAATGTTTTTGAACGCCT
>CALWIO010000017.1 GCA_944380765.1 uncultured Clostridia bacterium | reverse complement strand
TTCGAACCCTGAGAGGGTTGACGCGAAAAAGAAAACAGTCCGGCGGACTGTTTTCCGCGGCAAGGTCCGAGCGCAAAAGCGCGAGGGCGGTGAATTTTGCGGAAAAAGGGCAGGATTATCCTGCCCTTTATGTTTTACATTATTGTGTTTGGTACAATTCTAGTGTATAATCAAATTGTATAATATAAGAATCTGTTTTGTGTTTAGAGGTGGTAATATGTAAAGTAAACATGACCATTCTAATATGTTGGATGTTTTAATAGATATGACATTTGGCTTAATTGATAATTTTCGCAGAACTATATTGACTTGTGATTTAGATAAAAAGTTGTATAATCAGCCCCTTGGTAAACATATTTATCATTCTATGTATTGGTTTGACTATTGGTGCTGTACTCCTCAAAATTTTGTAGGTGCTGATTGCAGATAAGCTTGCTGATGCAACTGTTGAAAAACTTAAAGGCACAGTATTTGAAAACATACCGCTCATAGGAACGATGAGCCAGTTTGGTGGATTGTCAAATTTTGCTGATGAAAAAGTTTACTATAAGCAGATCAAGAAAATTTATGGAGTTTAATTATGTCAAAAAAATATACAACTTTAAACTGTTTTGACAACCACGATAAGAGAATACCGTATTATGAACTTCTGCTTGAAAGAGATTTAGATTCAATTCCTGAATTTTTTCTGCCTAAAGGATTTCATTTTGAATTTTATAAAAATGGTGACAGAGACAATTGGATAGAAATTGAAGAAAGTGCAAAAGAATTCGACTCGTTTCAGCAGGGCATTGATTCTTGGAATAAATATTACTCCAACAAAGAAAATGAACTGAAAACAAGAATGGTTTTTGTGGTGAATAATTTGGGTGAAAAAGTTGCCACAGCAACTGCATTTTACGATATTGCCGGTAAGGATAATTCAGGTTCTGCATGGTTGCATTGGGTAGCTGTAAAAAGAGAATATCAGGGAAAGGGCTTGTCAAAACCACTGATTTCTTATGTGTTATCTCTTATGAAGTCAATGGGATATACTCATGCAAAAATTCCTACACAAACAACTACTTGGCTCGCAGTGAAAATATATCTTGATTTTGGATTTTTGCCTATTCCTGAAAATGCGAAAAGCAGCAGTATAGGCTGGAGCATAATCAAACAGTTAACCAAGCACAAATCCCTTCACAACTTTAAATGTAATAATGATGTTACACTTATTGACATTGATAGAAATGTTAATCTATTTCAATACACTTTGTTTGATGAGTACAAAGATGATTTATTTCAGTATCAGTCAAGAATATTGCCAAATGATAGTGCAGATTTAGTATGTTGGAAATATATTTGCTTTGATTGCAAAATAATCGGAAGCCTTTGGATTGAAATAAATTCTGAAAGTAAGGCGTTTCTTGGTATTTTTATTGCAGATAAACAATACAGAGGAAAAGGTATCGGTACTAAAGCCATTAAGCTTGCTATTGAAAATAAAAATGTTGATGAACTGTACCTCAATGTTAGAATGAACAATCAAAAAGCAATAAACTGTTATCATAAGATTGGTTTTAAAGATGTAAGACAATATGTTAAAGATAATGGTGTTGAAGTTATAGAAATGAAATATGAAAAAGAGTAATGCAATGAATAAAATTAAAATAGCATTAGTCCAAGCAAATAAAATACAGGATTGTGTAAATGACACATTATTAAAAGGTTTAGAATATTGCAAAAGAGCAAAAGAAATGGGGGCAGACATAGTTGTGTTCCCTGAAATGTGGAATATAGGTTATATGCCGCCGTTTGAGAATGCTTGGGATTATCCTGATGAAAAAGGGCACGAAAAAGAACTTGAACATTGGGAGTCCATAGCCATTGATAACGACTCGCAGTATATAAACGAATTTCGTAAATGTGCAAAAAAGCTCGGTATTGCAATACTTATTACATATTTGAAAAAAGGAAAAGACAAGCCTTTTAATTCTTCCGCTTTAATTGATATTAACGGAAATATAGTACAGAATTATTCAAAGGTTCACACTTGTGATTTTTCTATGGAAAAGCATTGTCAATCAGGCGATGGTTTCTTTGTAAGCAATTTGCAAACGCAAAAAGGAATTGTAAAAACAGGTGTGATGATTTGCTTTGACAGAGAATTTCCCGAAAGTGCAAGAGCTCTTGCAATAAAAGGAGCAGAACTTATATTAGTGCCGAACAGCTGCCCTATTGATGAAAACAGAAGCTCTCAACTGAGAAGCAGAGCGTTTGAAAATATGACTGCTGTCGCTATGGCTAACTACGCCGATGATAACGGTCATTCAATGATTTTCGACGGAATTGCCTACACCAAAGACGGCAAGTACAGAGATATGAAAGTTTTGGAATTGGACAATAGCGAACAGATAGGTATTGCAGAAATAGATTTAGACGAATTACGAAATTACAGAAACAGCGAAGTTTGGGGAACAAAATACAGAAAACCCAATGCTTATTTAATTTAGTGTGAGGAATAGAGGTCAATACAGAAATAATATTTGTTTTGCGACCGTAAAAGCATTGTTGTCAACGAAACTAAACAGCATTATACATTCAAGAATGATGTGTACTACGAAAAAAGCAAACCGTACGGTTTGCTTTTTAGTTCGGAGTGTTGTTTACTTGTAAAAGCCGATTTCCTTTATTATAGGAGCCGAGCGGCTCTGGCGAATTATAAAGCGGATTCCGGTACAGCTTTCGCCTATTTTTATAATCTTTTTGGAGCCGATGTTAGTGCCTTTGTAAACCGGCTTGAATGTGCCGTCAGCCTTTTTGATGAACAGTTCAAAAACCTCAACTCTCTGACTTTGCGTTATGTCCTCGCTTATAACGGCGTATTTTATCCGGCTTTTTTCTTTAAAGTCAAAATCAAGGAATCCCTCGTCCTTTGAAAGTTTGCCGGGCTGCGCTGTCAAAACCGGCTCAGCCGTAACCGAGGCAATCATCCTGCCCAGCCTTTTCAGCGTCTTTACTTCTTTTTTATGTATTACCCCTTTTTTGTCCGGGGGTATATTTAAAAGCAGAGAGCAGTTGTTGCCGACAGATGTTAAATATATGTTAAACAGCTTACGGACTGATTTTACCGTAATATTTCCTTTCGGTGAATAGAACCAGCCCTTTCGGATTGAAACATCAACTTCCGCCGGATACCAGCAAATATCGGCGCTCTTTGAGAGTACGCTTCTTGACCCCAAATCCTCGTCCTTTGAATCGAGTTTTAACAGCCTGCCCGCCTCGTCCTCGCCGTGCTGGCTTTTTTCAGAGGTTTTTTCCGCGTCACGCAGATAAGAGGGGACTACCGAAAATTCACTGTTCCTCGTCTTGCCCGCCTCGTTGCCTATCCAGCGTATATCCGGGCCGCAAATCGCTATGTTGGCGTCGGGCTGAAGCTCGCGCACAAGCTTATAGTACCTTTCCCAGTCATATTCAAAATCAACGGCGTCACGGCCTTTCGCGCCGTCAAACCATACCTCAAAAATCTTGCCGTAGCCGGTGAGCAGTTCTGTAAGCTGTTCGCAGAAATAGTCGTTGTACTCGCTTTTTCCGTAGCGGCTGTCGTGCATGTCCCACGGCGAAAGATAAACGCCGAAATCCATTCCCTGAGCGGCGCATTCTTTTGAAAGCAGCTTTACAATATCGGTTTTAAGCTTTGAGTTCATTACATTAAAATCGGTTGCGGCGGTGTTCCAAAGGCAGAATCCGTCATGGTGTTTGCAGGTAAGAATAATGCCCGTAGCGCCCGAAGCCTTTATTGCCGTTACCCATTGGGCGGGGTTGATTTTTTCAATGTCAAACTGCGAAACTGTTTCTTTTCCGCTTCCCCACTCGCGCCCGGTAGCCGTGTTCATTCCGAAATGAACAAAGGCGTAAAAGGGCTTAGAGGCGGCGGCAAGCTGCCGCTTTGAGGGAACAGCCGAGATATACCTCTCAACCTCAGCCCCTTCCAGCGCGGCGTTGTTGTTGTCGGTAGTCCAGTTTTTATCAAAACAATAATCCATTCGTCTCTTCCTTTCGGTAATATAAAGGGGGAGCTTTTTATTTGTATTCGCTCATGAGTACGCTTTCTTTCGGCATAGCAGGCTGATATTTGTCCTGATAATAATTTTCAAGCCTGCATTCAAACGAGCCGTCGGGTTTTACCGTTATTACCGTGCAGCCTCTTTGCGCGCCGTATTCGCTTATGCCCGAGTAGGCAAGATAATCTATCGAGTAGCTGTAAACAAGCCCTATGCCTTTGTACTTTATGTAAAAGTTGTTAACATGGTCGTGACCGCAGAAAATTGCCTTTGTACTGCCTGTTTCAAGCGCCCGTTCAAATAATCCGGAGTTAAACTGCGAACAGCACACGTCCTCGCGCAGCGTGCCGTAAACATATTCAACATTTTCAGAATCAGTTTCGCCGTTTTTCTGGTACTCGTCCCATGCGGTCTGAAATTCCGGCGTAGGAATGTGGAAAAACATAAGCGAAGGGGGCGTTTTTCCGTTGTTTTCGGCTTCAAGCCGCTTCAATTCGCTTTCATACCAGTCAATCTGGTTTTCGTGAACATTGTCATACCCGCCCGAAACCTCTGCGGTTTTCTTTGCGTATGAGTGAGAATCCATAAGCACAAAGCACTGGGTGATTTCTCCCTCGGTGTTTTTAACCTTTATTATATAATTCCCGCAGCCGTCAATTTCCTCAGGACCGGCGCAAAACAGCGAGTGAGGGTACCTGTCACGGTCGGAGTAAATGCCGCCTATGTCCTCGCGCGAGTAATAGGAGTAGGATTCCGTGTCGTGATTGCCGAAAACAGGCGCCCAGTAAACGCCGAGCTGTTCCATTAAATCGGCAAAAAGCACAGCGGGCGTTTTGTTGTTGAGCGTGCCGGATTTGTTGGGCGAGGGAAACGCGATGTCGCCGGTAACAATAACAAGGTCGGGTTTCTCTTCGCTTATCATAGCCGCTGCGGCGTTAAGCGCCATAAGGTCTTTTTTTCTGCTGAAAAGACCGCCGCCTATGTGTATGTCGGTAAGCTGCATTACCTTCAATTCGCCGTCGGTCGTAAAAGTAAAGCAGCCGTCGCTGTCAGCCGCGGGAGTTATCCGGCTTTCATATTCCACAGCGTCAAGCGAGCCGATAAAGTTTTCGCAGAGCTTTGCGCACACGGCGTTTGCCGCCGCGAGAGCCGCGGCTGAAACCGCGATAACGCAAACGAGAGAAAGTAAAAGAATAATCACGGTCTTTTTCACCTTTTCAGAATTTTTCATAAAAAATCCCCTTCGTATCAGAACTTGAATCTCTTCTGCCCCAATTTTTCCAAAACGCCCGGGGAAATCCCTTGCGCTGTCAATATAATAACATATTTTTACAGCAAAACAAAGAAAATCTTTTGCATTTTTTGCCGAAAAATTCTATTCGCGAAATTCTTTCAATTTTAATTGTGAAACGCCGTGTTGTAATTTTTCTCTATAATTTGCGGCTCTGCCGTAAAAATATATATAAAATACTGAAAGTGGCAAAAAAGTTAAAAAATGCTATATTTTTTTTAAAAGCTGTGCTATTATAATATTTGTATAAAAGCGACCTTTTACGATTGGCTGAAAGGATATGAAAAAAATGTCAGAAAAATGCGATGTGCTGATTGTCGGCTGCGGCGCGGCGGGACTTTATACGGCTTTAAGCCTTCCCGAAAATCTTAATGTAACCGTGCTTTCAAAAAAGGACGATACTGTTTCAAACAGCTCTCTCGCGCAGGGAGGAGTCGCCGCTGTTCTCAGCTTTGAAAACGACAGCTTTGATTTGCATATTGAGGACACAATGATAGCCGGTCAGCGCTGCAACGATATTGACGCCGTGACAACACTTGTCCATGAAGGCCCCGACCAGGTCCGTAAAATCATGGAATACGGCGTGGATTTTGATAAAAACGAGGACGGCACGCTTCAAAAAACTCTTGAAGGCGGCCATTCCAGACGGCGTATAGTTCACCATAAGGATACCACGGGCGCTGAAATAGTGGATAAGCTGCTCGCGCAGGCGGCAGAAAGAAAAAATATAAAAATACTTGAAAACCGCGCCGTGTTTAAACTTACCTGCGTCAAAAACGGAATCAGGGCGAATGTTCTGACCGGGGACGGGCAGGAGGAGTACTGCGCGGCATACTGCGTCCTCGCGACAGGCGGTATCGGCAGAGTCTATAAATACACAACCAACCCCTGCGTTGCTACCGGCGACGGAATACGCCTTGCCTATGAGCTGGGCGCGCAGATTAAAAATTTAAGCTATGTTCAGTTCCACCCCACGGCCTTTAATTCCGACGGCAGAGAGCAGTTCTTAATCAGCGAAGCCGTAAGGGGAGAGGGAGCGTATCTTTTAAACTGCAATAAGGAAAGATTTATGCAGCGCTATGACGAGCGGCTGGAACTCGCTCCGCGTGATGTGGTGTCAAAAGCGATAATTATCGAGTCGCGCAGAACGGGCAGCAACAATTTTTATCTTGATATAACCCACCGTGACAGGGACTACCTTTTAAACCGTTTTCCGGGAATTTATGAGGGCTGCTTAAAATACGGCGTTGATATTACAAAGGATTTGATTCCCGTTTTCCCCTGCCAGCATTATTTAATGGGCGGCATAGCGGTTGACCTGAATTCACGCACCACCGTTTCAAGGCTCTACGCCGTAGGCGAGTGCTCAAATACCGGCGTTCACGGCAAAAACAGGCTCGCGAGCAACTCTTTGCTTGAAGCGCTTGTTTTCGGACGCCGCTGCGCCGAGGATATTTCCAACTGCGTAAAGGCGGGTATGCCCGCGCCCGACGATTTTTCCGACCACCCCGTAAGCCTTGACGGCGCGCCTATGATGAAAGGACTCCGTACCGAAATCAGAAGCATTATGCAGCGTTCTTACTTTGTAATGCCTGCCAACGCCGATGTGGTAAGAATGGGCTTTAAAAGGGTGAGCGAGATACTCGCGAGACTTCAGAACGGCAAATTCAGAATTACACCCGATTACTGTGAGGCGTTAAGCCTTGCGACAGTGGCTTATATAATTTTAAAGGAGGTAAGCGAAAAATGATGCTGAATAAATTTTATGTTGACGAGCTTATCAAAACGGCTTTGCGCGAGGATATAAATTATGTCGATGTTTCCGCCGATTACCTTATAAGCGAGGATAAGCGCAGCGACTCGTATTTCATAGCCAAGGACAGCGGAGTGCTCTGCGGCATTGATGTCGCCATGCGCGTTTTTGAAATGCTTGACGAAACCTTTACCTGCACGGTTTATAAAAAGGACGGGGACAAGGTGAATAAGGGCGATATTATAGCCGAATTCAGCGGAAAAACCGTCTGCCTTTTAAAGGGCGAAAGAACAGCGCTCAACCTGATTCAGCACATGTCCGGAATAGCTACCATGACCTCCCGCGCCGTTGAGCTTTGCAAGGGTACTGACGCGAGCGTTACCGACACAAGAAAAACCCTGCCGGGACTTCGCGCCATTCAGAAATACGCGGTAGTCTGCGGCGGCGGCAAAAATCACCGCTATAACCTTTCCGACGGCGCTATGCTTAAAGATAACCATATCGACTCATATAACGGTATAGAAAACGCAGTTGCGGCTCTCAGGGCAAAACTCGGGCACATGGTAAAAATCGAGGTTGAAACCCGCAATATCGAGGAGGTAACCCAAGCCGTAAACGCGGGAGCCGATATTATTATGCTTGACAATATGAACTGCGAGCAGATGGCGCAGTGCGTAAAATTCATTGACGGCAGAGCAAAAACCGAGGCTTCGGGCAATATTACGCTTGAAAATATCGCTGATGTGGCGAAAACCGGTGTTGATATTATATCTCTCGGAGCGCTCACTCATTCCGTAAAAGCCTTTGATATTTCAATGAGAATGAAATAATATGAATTACGAAGAATCAGTACAGTATATACATTCGCTTCTGACCTTCGGTATGCGTCCCGGGCTTGAAAGAATAAGCGAGCTGCTTGAGCTTCTCGGAAATCCGCAGGATAAGCTTAAAACCGTGCATATCGCCGGCACCAACGGCAAAGGCTCAACCTCAACAATGATTTCCAATATGCTGATAGCCGACGGCAAAAATACGGGACTTTTTACTTCGCCCTATGTCTTTGATTTCAGCGAGCGCATACAGATAAACGGCAAAAACGCTCCTGAAAAGATGATTGCCGAAAGTATAAGCCGCGTCCGGGAAAAAACAGAGCTTTTAAAGAAAAAAGATATAGTCATTACCGAGTTTGAGGCAATTACAGCCGCCGCTTTTCTGTGCTTTTCCGCCTGCGGCTGCGAATACGCGGTTATTGAGGTGGGGCTCGGCGGCCGCTTTGACGCCACCAATGTGCTTAAAAGTCCGCTCGTGTCGGTCATAACCTCAATTTCTCTTGACCATACCGCCGTGCTCGGCGACACAATCAAAAAAATCGCCTTTGAAAAATGCGGAATAATAAAAGAGGGCGCCCCGGTAGTCACAAGCAAAAATCAGCTTCCGGAAGCGCTCGGCGTTATAGAAAAAACCGTTGAGGAGAAAAAGGGAAAGCTCATAATCTCCGACCCCGGCAGGGCGAAAATTATTTCACGCTCCGTTTACGGCACCCGCTTTTCCTATGAGGGAAACGAGTATTTCCTGCGCCTTGCCGGCAGTCATCAGACAGAAAACGCGGTAAACGCCGTTGAGGCGGCAAAGCTGCTCGGAATAAGCGCGGAGGCTGTGCGCAGAGGTATGGAGAATACCATAATGCCCGCGAGAATGGAAATAGCGGGCGAAAAACCGCTTATTATCCGTGACGGCGGCCACAACGAGGGCTGCGCGGGCGCGCTTTACGAATATCTTACCGGGTTTAAAATAAATAACATAAAAATGATTGTGGGTATGATGGCGGATAAAAATACCGAAGAATACCTGAAAAAAATCGCTCCGCTGTGCGACTCTGTGGTAACCGTAACACCCTCAAACCCGAGAGCCGCGAAAGCTGAGGAGCTTTTAAAAACGGCGCTTAAATACTGCGCCGACTCAAAGGCTGTCAGTAACCCCAAAAAGGCTTTTGAACAGGTAAAGGCAGAGGCGAAAGCCGATGACACGCTGTTGATATGCGGCTCGTTTTATTTAATGAGCGACATTTTTAATTGACGGAGGGAAAAATATGATAAAGGATTTTATTGAGGACAGAATAAATGTCTTTTTGCCGGAGCTTGAAAAGCTGATAATCAAAAAAAGACTGCCTCAGGACGCCTTTCTTTATAAGGAATGCGGTTATAAAAAGGACAATACTCTGCCCGTGCCGGACAGTTCCTTTACCGTTTTTGAGTCATATAAAAACCGCTGGGGCGGTCAAAAGGACAAGCACGCGTGGTTTATAAAGGACATTGAAATTCCCGAGGATTTTACCGGCGGAGAGGTGCAGCTTGCCGTAGCGTCAGACGCGAGGCTCGGCTGGGCGTGTATAAATCCGCAGTTTATAGCCTATGTGGACGGTAAACTGTGTCAGGGAATCGACAAAAACCACCGCGAGGTATTCCTCGGCAGTAATAAAAAATACAGCGTGTGCCTTTACGCCTATTCGGGAAGCCTTCACGGCGAATATCTTGACTTTCTTTCCGAGCTTCAGCTTGTCGATGTTAAAACCCGCAAGCTGTATTACGATATTAAGGTGCCCTTTGAGGTACTGGAATTTGAGGACGAAAATTCCAGAAACTATTTTGAAATCAAAAAGCACCTCAATAACGCGATAAATCTGATAGATTTAAGAGAACCCTATTCAAAGGAGTATTACGCCTCCCTTGACGCCGCCGAAAAATATCTTGAAACCGAATTTTACGGCAAATACTGCCGCGAGGGCGAGATACACGCGATTTGCGTAGGTCATACCCATATTGATGTGGCGTGGGAGTGGACTCTCGCGCAGACAAGGGAAAAGGTGCTGCGCTCTTTCTCGACCGTGCTCGCGCTTATGAAAAAATATCCCGAATACAAATTTATGTCAAGCCAGCCTCAGCTTTATAAATACCTTAAAGAGGAAAGCCCCGAGCTTTACGCCGAGGTTAAGGAAATGGTAAAACAGGGCCGCTGGGAAGTTGAAGGCGGAATGTGGGTAGAGGCGGACTGCAACCTTTCAAGCGGCGAAAGCCTTGTACGCCAGTTTATTTACGGCAAAAGGTTTATGAAAGAGGAGTTCGGCAAGGACAGCAAAATTTTGTGGCTGCCCGATGTTTTCGGATATTCGGCGGCGCTTCCGCAGATAATGCAGAAATGCGGAGTCGATAAATTCATAACCTCAAAAATCGGCTGGAACGAAATGAACAAAATGCCCTATGATACCTTTATGTGGCACGGTATCGACGGCACCCCCGTCTTTACATACTTTATGACTGCGCAGGATAAGCACCGCGACAGGGAACCGGCGACAAATGTTACATATAACGCCAAGCTGAACGCCAGCCAGTTAAGGGGCGCCTATGACCGCTATCAGCAAAAGGAGCTTTATGACGATGTGCTTATAACCTTCGGTTTCGGTGACGGCGGCGGCGGACCCTACGCCAAGGATCTGGAATATTACAGCCGTCTAAAAAGGGGAATCCCCGGCACTTCAACGGCAAAAATGGGCTTTGCGGGCGAATTTCTTGACGATGTTAAGGAAAAGACCGAGCACAATCCGAAAATCCCCCATTGGTCGGGCGAGCTGTACCTTGAATTTCACCGCGGAACATATACCTCTCAGGCAAAGAATAAAAGATATAACAGAAAGTCCGAATTTCTGCTTGAACGGGCAGAAACAATGGCTCTGACGGCAGGCGAGCTGACCGGCTTTGAATATCCCGGTAAAGCCCTTAACCGCTCGTGGGAAACGGTGCTTTTAAATCAGTTCCACGATATTATTCCCGGCTCGTCAATCAAAGAGGTTTACGAGGTCTCCGCTTCTCAGTACGAGGAGGTCTTGAAAACCGGAGGGGATATAGTAAGCGCGTCTGCGAAAGCTGTCGCGGCTCGTGCCGGCACCGACAAGGAATATATCGTGTTCAATCCCCATTCCTTTAAAAACAGCGGCGCCGTTATCAAAGACGGCAAATGCTATTTCGTCAAAGATGTCCCCGCAAAGGGCTATAAGGCGGTAAATCTTGTCGAGGAGCCTTCAAAAGTAAAAGTGACCGAAAACGGCATGGAAAACGATTTCTTCGCTCTTACCCTTGATTCAAAAGGTACCTTTACCTCAATATTTGATAAAAGGAATAACCGCGAAGTGCTCAAAAAAGGCGGCAGGGGTAATGTGATAACCGCCTATGAGGACTATCCCAGAGAATATGATAACTGGGAAATCAGCAGTTATTACACCGAAAAGCACTGGGAAATCGACAATGTAAAATCGGTTGAAATTTTAAACGAGGGCGAGCGCGCGGGACTTAAAATAACAAAAGCCTTTAAAAACAGCACGCTTGTTCAGAAAATATATCTGTATAATAATATCGACAGAATTGATTTTGACACTTGTATCGACTGGAAAGAATCCCACCTTGTAGTAAAAACGGCTTTTCCGGTTGATGTCAATTCAAATAAAGCGGTTTACGATATTCAGTTCGGCTCTGTGGAGCGCCCGACTCATAAAAACACAAGCTGGGACGCCGCTCGTTTTGAGGTGTGCGCTCATAAGTACTGCGATTTATCCGAATACGGCTACGGCGTAAGCCTTATAAACGACTGCAAGTACGGCCACGCCGTGCACGACGGCGTTATGAGCCTTACTATGCTTAAATGCGGCACATTCCCCGACCCGGACGCCGATAAGTGCGAGCACCGCTTTGTTTACTCGCTGTATCCTCACAGCGGCGACTACCGTGAGGCGGGAACAATAAAACAGGCTTATAATGTGAATATTCCCATGCTCTGCGAAAAAACCTCAGGCGGAAAAACCCTGCCGGCGGAGTATTCGTTTGTCAGCTGCGACTGCGACAATGTGATTTTTGAAACAGTCAAGAAATGCGAAAGCGGCGACGGCATAATTCTCAGAGGCTGCGAATATTTCAATAAAAGAACTACCGCGAATATAAAAACGGGATTTTCGGTAAAAAAAGCATATTTGTGCGATATGCTTGAGAATAATATAAAAGAGATAAAAACAGAGGGCGACAGTATAAGCGTTGACTTCGCGCCCTTTGAAATAGTGACAATAAAACTTGAAAAATAACGGTGATACAATGCGAAAAACAAAAATTATCTGTACTCTCGGCCCTGCAACCGACGATGAAAATGTGCTGCGCGAGCTTGTAAAAAACGGAATGAATGTGGCGAGATTCAATTTTTCCCACGGCGATTACGCAATACACAAAAAGCGTTTTGAGCAGCTTGTAAAAATCCGCGACGAGCTTAACCTGCCCGTAGCCACAATGCTTGACACAAAAGGTCCTGAGGTAAGGCTCGGGCTGTTCCGCGACAATAAGCCGGTTACCGTAAATAAAGGCGACCGCTATGTTCTTACCACAAGGAATATTGAGTGCGATGAGAAACAGGCGTCTGTTTCGTTCAAGGGACTTACCGAAGATGTAAGCGTAGGCACTGAGATTTTCATTAACGACGGACTTGTGGCAATGCGCGTTAAGGAGATAAAGGGCGAGGATATTATATGCGAGGTGACCGACGGCGGCGTTCTCTCAAACAATAAGGGAGTAAATGTCCCCGGCGTTGACCTTTCAATGCCGTACCTTTCCGAAAGGGATATGAGCGACTTGGAATTCGGCGCGAAGCTCGACTTCGATTTTATAGCCGCCTCTTTCGTACGCAGCGGAGCCGATGTGGATTACCTGCGCAAATTTGTCAATTCTCTGGGCTGGCGGACTCCTAAAATAATCGCTAAAATCGAGAATATGGACGGCGTTAACAATATCGACGAAATCATAGCGACCGCCGACGGCATAATGGTCGCGAGAGGCGATATGGGAATTGAAATTTCCTTTGACCAGATTCCGGCAATACAGAAGGATATAATCCGTAAAAGCTACCGCGCGGGCAAGCAGGTAATTACGGCAACGCAGATGCTTGAATCAATGATTCATAATCCGCGTCCCACAAGAGCCGAGATAAACGATGTAGCCAACGCGGTTTATGACGGCACCTCCGCCATAATGCTTTCGGGCGAAACGGCTGCGGGCGACCACCCCGTTGAGTCGCTTAAAACCATGGGAATAATAGCCGAAGCCACCGAAAACCACATTGACTATATAAGGCAGTTCAATATTTCCGAGGGCAAAAAGGACGATATTACCAACGCAATTTCCCACGCTACCGTAACAACTGCCCACGATTTGGGAGCGACCGCCATAATCACCGTTACAAAATCCGGCTCAACGGCCAAGTCCATTTCCAAGCACCGCCCCTCGTCCATGATAATAAGCTGTACCACCGACCGCAAGGTCTGGCGCCAGACAAACCTTTCATGGGGAGTAGCGCCGCTTATGTGCGAGGAAAAATACAATTCCGACGAGCTTTTTGAGCACGCCGTTGAGGTTTCAAAACAGAGCGGACTTGTAAAAACCGGCGACATTGTGGTGCTTACGGCAGGTATTCCGCTGGGCATTTCCGGCACTACCAATATGCTTAAAGTTGACCGTGTAAAATAAATTTAATCCCGGCTTTCCAAAAGCTAAGGACTGAATATTTTGCGGATACTATATTAAAAGCGGCGTTTAACGCCGTTTTTTTTTGCGTAGAAATTTTTACCGTATAAAAAACAGGTATAGGGCAATACACATATAATTTTAGTAATTTCAAAATAATTTTTATTTATAATTTACAATCGGCTTTTGCTAACATATAATTGAATTAAGCCAAACGGGAAAAGCGTTCAGGCTTTCAGTGAAAGGAGAAGAAAATTATGAATCGTTGTCCTAACTGCAATAAGGAAATTGATGATTCTGCGAAATTCTGCGGCGAGTGCGGAGCCGCAATACCACGGCAGGATAATGCTGCGGGCGGGGATACGCCGTCAGAAGTACAACAGAACGAGTCCGGGAGCGAAAACACTGCGCAGCAGACGGTGCCGCAGGGTGCCGTGGGTGAAACCGAGGAGCTGCTCAATCAGCCGCCCATATATAAGCCCGGGGAGTATCAGCCTACCGAATATTACCCTTCGGATTATCAGGCGGCGGACGCCGGCGCAGAGCAGCCGGAAAAGCCTGAAAAAGCAAACCCCTTTAAAAAACTGAAAGGCAAAATTCCCAAAAAAGCCCTGATTTTCGGCGCCGCGGGCGTAATAGCCCTTGCGGTTGTAATTCTTGTAATAAGCCTGATAGCGGGATCAGGCTCATCAGCCCCCGAATATTCGCTGTATTTCAAGGACGGGGAGCTTTACTATTCCGGTTTGTCAGGTGACCCTTTAAAAGTTAGCGATGAGCTTTTTGAAACGAAAATTGACAGCGACGAGTTAGCGCGGGCAGGCAGCTTTTTTGCCGCGTACTGCACCGTCACCGTTGACGGAAATATGGTATTTTATCCCGACGGCATAGACGAGGACGATTCCGGCGCGACAATTTATTACAGGTATGTAAACAAGCCTAAAAAAGAGCCGGTAAAAGTCGATTCCGATATAAGCCTTTATAAGGTCAGCGAAAAAGGCGACACCGTGTTTTATGTAAAGGGCGACAGCGACAATTTGTATAAATACGATGTAAAAAGCGCGGAAAAAGAAAAAATTGCCGAAGATGTGTATTACTCACTCGGCAGCGGCGATTTAAAGACCTTGTATTATATGACTTACGGCGATGAGCTTTACGAGTACAACGGCAAGGACTCCGCTAAAATCGACAGCGATGTGGAAGAGTTCTATACAAGCGAAGATTATAAAACCGTAATCTATATTAAAAACGGCTCTCTGTACTCAAAAGCCGCGGGCGCCGACAAGGTAAAAATATCTTCCGATGTTGACAGCATTATAAGGTATTTTGACTCAACGGGCGAAATCTACTATAAAAAGAAAAATACCGAGGGCAGTGCGCTTATAAACTATGTGACCGACGATATGAAGGAAAAAGACAGCGCCATGACCGAGCCTCAGGCTCCCGAATATCCGAGCTACTTTTCCTTTGAAACACAGGAAGAATATGACAAGGCTTATGATGAGTACGAAAAGGCATACGACGAATATTTAGCCGCGCGTGAGGAGTACTGGGGGAAAGAGTATCGTGACGAAATGAGAGCCGAGCTTGAAGACGAAGAGATATATTCAAATACATACTCGCTCTATTATTATAACGGAAAAGAAGAAAAGCTCATCTGCGAAAACTGCTTTGATTATGAGGAACAGACAGCGAAAGACGCGGCGGTAATTTCCTATAAGGCGCTTGACAGCGAAAATATGGAAAAAGCAAAGCTCTCCGAAGCCGAAAGCATTTACGAGCTTAAAAGCGCGGTCGAGGAGGCTATGAGCAAATCCTCTCAAAGATATATCGCGGTAAAGGATAGTGTGAGCGCTGTCAAACAAAAGGAAAACGCAAAGACAGTTGCTCTTTCCCCGGACGGAAAAACAGCGTATTTTGTAGATGAAGTTCCCGAGGACAGCCTTGCCGGCAATCTGTATAAGGTCTCCGTTTCCGGCTCAGAAGCCGGCGAGCCGGAGCTTTATGACAGCGATGTGTATTTAGCCAATTATGGAATTTTAGCAAACGGCAGTCTTGTGTATTTCAAGGACTATTCCTCGTCAAAGGGCGACCTTTACATTAACGGGGAGCTTGCCGATTACGAAGTCTTTGCCACCGGCGTCAGAGCGCATGAAAACAGCGACGCGGTAGTTTACTTTACCGAATGGGAGGATGGCTGCGGAACGCTTAAAATCTATAAAGGCGGCAAAGCCGAAGAGGTCGGATACGATGTTTCAAGCTATGTGGCGTTTGAGGACGGCAAAATAGTTTATATAGGGGATTACAGCGATAAATCATATACGGGCGCGCTTTATCTCTTCAAGAAAAACAAGCCGGAAAAACTTGACGATGATGTTTCCTGCCTTGTTCCGGCGGATAACACGGTATATGTCCTGAACGAGGGATATTAAGTTATCGTTTAAATAATCCGTCTTTGCAAAATAAACTAAAATCCCCGGCGGTTAAATTCAGCCGCCGGGGATTTTTTGCGCTTTGCGCTTTATTATGCCTTGTAACCTTTTTTGCGGAGTATCGCGTCAATCTTGTCAGCGGGATTAAGAAGACGGCTGACCGATTTATCGTGATTGAGCGTGTCGATAATGTAGGAGAGATATTTTGAAAGGTCAACCTCGCAGTACCAGTCGCGCTTTTTAAGCTCGGGAGTACGGTACACAAGGTTTGTGGTGAACACTCTGTCAAAAAGACCGTCGCGGAAAGCCTTGTCAAAGCTTTCAAGTCCCTCGCAGAAAAGTCCGAACGCCGAGAAAATGAAAACTCTGTTTGCGCCGAGAGTCTTGATTTTTGAGGCTACTTCGAGCATTGACTCGCCCGAGGAAATCATATCGTCGATAATCATAACATCTTTGCCCTCAACATTTGAGCCGAGGAAAGAGTGTTCAAGAATCGGGTTTCTGCCGTTTACGACTCTTGAATAGTCGCGGCGCTTGTAGAACATTCCCAAATCAAGGCCGAGGACATTTGAATAATACATACAGCGTGACATTCCGCCCTCATCGGGAGAAATAATCATCATGTGCTCTTTGTCTATTTTAAGTCCTTCGGTGTTGTTGACAAGGGCTTTTATCATCTGATAGGCAGGAGAAACATTTTCAAATCCGTGCAGGGGAATAGCGTTCTGAACACGGGCGTCGTGAGCGTCAAAAGTGATGATGTTGTCAACGCCCATATAAAGGCAAAGTTCCTGAAGAGTCAGCGCGCAGTCAAGCGATTCTCTCGTAGTGCGCTTGTGCTGACGGCCCTCGTAAAGCATTGGCATAATAACGGTTATGCGCCTTGCCTTGCCGCCTATTGCCGAAATGGCTCTTTTAAGGTTGGCGTAGTGGTCGTCGGGACTCATAGGAACGGTGTAGTTGTACATCTTATAGGTGATTCCGTGGTTAAACATATCGGTGACTATGTAAACATCATAGCCTCTTACCGTTTCGTGAAGAGTACATTTTCCTTCACCGGTACCGAAACGCGGAAAGCTGACATTCATAATGTATGATTCGCGCTCATATCCCGCAAAAGCAATAGTGCTTTTGTGTTCGCTTTCCTGCTGCGAGCGCCATTTTACAAGATAACGGTCAATTTTTTCCGCCATTTCTTCACAGCCCGGAAGAGCTATAATACCGAGCGGACCGTAGGGGATAGTCGTAATTTCTCTGTCTGCCATTATTTTACCTCCGCATATATTCTATATATAATATTCTACTAAATTCTTCATCATTTTCAAGTGCAAACAAAGAAAAAAATAATTTTTAGTTAAAAGAGTGTTCAACCGTTATCACAGCGAAATATCTTTCGTCTATTTTGCTTAATTTTTTTTCAACCTCGGCGGCAATTTCACCCTGCGGCATTTTAATTCCGTAGGGAACGGTCAGGTCAAAAATAAGATTTGTGTGCGTAGGGCCGTCAACAACCCTGAAATCGTGAATGGAAAAATCAGGGTTAATCTCTTTTACCAGCCGCGCGGTCATATCCCTTAAAGCCGTGATTTTTTCATCGTCAACAACAATCGGGTCAAGATGGATTGATATAAGAATACCGAACTCGTTTAAAATATCGTGCTCAATAAGGTCAATAATGTCGTGAGCCTCCATAATGTCGGCGTTTGAGGGTACCTCCGCATGAACCGAGGCGAATTTTCTGCTCGGGCCGTAATCGTGAATAATAAGGTCGTGAACGCCTACTATGTGGTCATAAGAGAGTATCTTGTTCTCAATGCTGTCAACAAGCTCCTTTTCGGGCGGCTTTCCCAAAAGCTCGCCGAGAGTGTCCTTTAAAATATTAAGACCCGCAAGGAAAATAAAGCAGGCTACAAATATTCCCAAAAAGCCGTCTATGTTGATGCTCGAAAAGGCGGAAACAATAAGCGAAACCGCGGCGACAGAAGTGGCAAGGCAGTCGCTGAAACTGTCTTTCATAACCGCCGCCATAGGCGCGGAGTTTATCTTTTTGCCGAGTTTTCTGTTAAAAAGCCCCAGCCACAGCTTTGCCAGAATGCTCACAAGCATAACCGCAAGGGAAAGCACGCTGAATTTAACGGGCTCGGGATTTATTATCTTCATAACCGAGCTTTTCAAAAGCTCAAATCCCATAATAAGTACAAGAAACGCCACAACAAGCGCGGAAATATATTCAATTCTTCCGTGCCCGTAGGGGTGACTTTTGTCGGCGGGCTTAGCCGAAACTTTTACGCCTATCAGAGATATAATTGAAGAGCCGGCGTCGGACAGGTTGTTAATCGCGTCGGCGGTAACAGAAATACTGCCGGAAACAGTTCCGGCAATATATTTTGAAACAGAAAGTATTAAGTTTAAAATAATACCCGTAACGCTGCCGAGCGTGCCGTAAGCGGCGCGTACACGCGCGTTTGAGGTGTTTTCACTGTCTTTTACAAAAAGACGAACAAGTATATTTGTCATAATCAAACCTCAAAAGAATCCTTGTCGAGAATACCCCATACGCCACGAACTATCAGGCGAAGCCAGAGCTCGGCAACCCGGCGGGTTGACCAGTGGGGATTTTCCAGCAGCCAGCAGCGCAGAAGCCCTATCGCTCCGTATTTGCAGTACTCGTAGCTGAAAGAATATATTTCCTTGTCCATATCGGGGTAAATCGAAACAAACAGCGAAAGACAGGTGTCATTCATAAGCGAGCCGATTTTATAAACAAATTCGGCGTCACCGTGCCCGCCCACAAGCATACCGAAAATATCGGAGTTTTCATGCACGAACACGCAGAAAAATTCAAGTATTTCAACAGGGGTTTCCGCAATCATCTGCGAAGTGACCGAGGAAATCATCTTATTAAGGTCGTCATACAGCTTGTTTTCAATGGAATTCACAAGGTCCGGTATGTCCTTGTAATGCAGGTAAAAAGTACCGCGGTTAATCTCAATTAAATCGGTCAGCTCTTTTACCGTGATGCGGTTAATGCTTTTTTCCTTAGCAAGCTCCGTAATGCCTTTCCTTATGAGCTTCTTTGTCCGTTTTACTCTTATGTCATTATCGTTTACAGGCATTTTGACAAAACTCCTTGATTTTTGATAATAACATTATAATAGCATTGTGTTGAATAATCAACAAAAGTCTATTATTTTTTAAAATTTAGTCACTTTAAACAAAGATATTATAAAAAATATGTATAGCAATATGAATAATTTTATGTTAGAATGAATTGTATATAACCATAAGGAGCGAAAGAAATGGCTTTTATTGAGTTAAACGATGTAACAAAGACCTATAAAATGGGCGAGGTTGAAATTAAAGCGGTTGACGGCGTCAGCTTTCCTATTGAAAAGGGCGAATTTGTTGTTGTTGTAGGCCCCAGCGGAGCGGGTAAAACAACAATTCTGAACCTTTTGGGCGGAATGGACAAGCCTACATCAGGCTCTATAACCGTTGACGGAAACGATATATCAAAATATAAGGAAAAGGAGCTTACGGCTTACCGCAGGGACGATGTGGGCTTTGTTTTCCAGTTTTATAACCTTGTGCAGAATCTTACGGCTATCGAAAATGTAGAGCTTGCCTCTCAGATATGCAAAAATCCCGTTGACGCCGAAACGGTGTTAAGAGAAGTGGGGCTCGGTTCAAGGCTTGAAAATTTCCCCTCGCAGCTTTCCGGCGGCGAGCAGCAGAGGGTGTCTATTGCACGCGCGCTCGCTAAAAATCCCAAGCTCATGCTCTGTGATGAGCCTACGGGCGCCCTTGACTATATCACGGGTAAGTCAATTCTTAAACTTTTGCAGGATACCTGCCGTGAAAAGAACATGACCGTTATAGTAATTACGCATAACTCGGCGCTCACCCCCATGGCGGACAAAATTATCCGCATTAAAAACGGCGGCATTGACAAAATACTTCTTAATCAGAATCCCACGCCTGTGGAAGCTATTGAATGGTAAGGGGCAGGAGAAATAAATGAGCAAATCACTGAACAAAGATTTCGGCAGAGAGATAAAGCACAGTATAAGCCGCTTTATTTCAATAATGCTTATAGTTGTACTCGGCGTTGCTTTTTATTCGGGTATTCGCTCCTCAATGCCGGCTATGCAGCTTACCGCGGACGCGGTTTACGATAAAGAAAATTTAATGGATATACATGTAATAGGCACTCTCGGCTTAACCGGCGGCGATATTGAAGCCATAAGCGAAATCGAGGGCGTAAACACAGCGGAAGGCTCGTATTCCACCGACTTTCTGTGCCTTGCTAATTCCTCTGAGGTGGTAACAAAGGTTATCTCCATGCCTCAGACGGTAAACGATATCCGCGTAAAAGAGGGAATTTTCCCCGAAAAATACAACGAGTGTCTCGTCAGCGAGGAGTTTCTTGAAATAACAGGCTTCAAAACGGGCGATTATGTTAGCCTTATAACCGGAACAACCGATAGCGTTTTTGATACGCTCGCTTCCGAAACATATAAAATAGTCGGCGTCTGCGCTTCGTCATATTTCCTTAACGGCGATATGGGAACAAGCACCGTAGGCGACGGCATTGTTGACGGCTATATAGTTATCCCGCGCGAGGCTTTTGTAACCGATGTCTATACCGATATTTATATAACCGTTGACGGCGCGCAGGAGCTTAACTGTTACAGCGACGAATACAAAGAACGGGTAGAGTCGGTAATAAACGGCATAAAGGAAATTTCCGCAAGACGCTGCGATATAAGATACAGCGAAGTCCGCTCAAAGAGCAGCGAACTTCTTGAAAACGCGCGGAATGATTATTATGCGGCTGAGGCAACGGTAAATACCGAGCTTGCCGACGCGTACCAGCAGCTTCTTGACACCGAAGCCATGCTTCAGGAAAAGCGCGAGGATTTTGAAGAGGAAAAGGCTATACTTGAAAACGCCGAAACCGAGCTTCCGCTCAGAAAACAGCAGATTGCGGAAGCGGAGGAGTATTTGCAGCAGCAGGAGTCCAATCTTCAAAGGCTCAAAACAACTCTTGAAGAGAATAAAGGCAAACTCGAACAGGCCGAGGCTCAGTACAATGAAATCGCTAATAATCCCAACGCGACCGAACAGCAGAAAAACGACGCCAAAAACGCCCTTCTTCTGGTGCAGGGAGTCTATGAGCTTTCCGAAAAACAGGTGGCTTCCGGCGAGGAGCAGATAGCCTCGGCTAAAAAGGAAATTGAGGAAGCCAAAAACACCATTTCGCAGATTGAGAGCGTGCTTGCCGACAGCAGCGTTATAACCGACGCCGAAAAACAGCTTACCGACGCCGAAATTGAGTTGCAGCGCGGCAAGGAGCAGTACGAGCTTGAAAAAGAGGACGCCGCCGCAGAGCTTGCAGACGCGGCTGCGGAACTTAGCAAAGCCGAAAGCGAAATAAACAATATGGAAGTGCCCGAGTGGTATGTTCTCGACAGGGAAACAAACGAGTCTTTCGCGGGCTTTAAGAACGATTCCCAAAGCATAGGCGCTATCGGTACTGTTTTCCCGATAATCTTTTTCCTTGTGGCGGCTCTTGTCAGCCTTACCACAATGACCAGAATGGTTGAGGAGCAGAGAACTCAGATAGGAACTTTAAAAGCCTTGGGTTACAGCAAAATCTCAATCGCCTCAAAATATATTCTTTACGCTTTCTTTGCCAGCGTTATCGGCAGCGTTGCCGGAGTATTCATAGGCGAGCTGACTCTTCCGGAGCTTATAATAACGGCGTATAAGAGCGTTTACTATAATCTGGGAGAAAATGTTGTCGAGCTTAACGCGCGCTACGGCATAACCGCCGCGGTTGCCGCAACTTTGTGCACAACGGCAGCGGCATTTGCGGCTTGCTATAAGGAACTTCGCAGCGTTCCGGCTCAGCTTATGCGTCCTCAGGCGCCAAAAGTCGGCAAAAGAACTCTTATCGAGAGCGTCGGCTTTATCTGGGAACGCCTGAATTTCGGCCAGAAAGCCGCGGCGCGCAACCTTTTCAGATATAAAAAGAGATTTTTCATGACCTTGTTCGGAGTCAGCGGCTGTATGGCGCTGCTGCTTGTGGGCATGGGTATTTACGATTCGGTTTCCGCTATGGCGGATAATCAGTACGGTCAGGTGTTTAAGTATGACGGCGTTGTAAGCGTTGATCCTACGCTCACAAGACCTCAGCGCAGAACCCTGCTTCAGAATATATCCGATGTGTCTGATATTGAGGGCTACCTTGCCGCCAACCGTACAATGATTTACGCTTCGGGCGTGTCAGAGGAAAGCGTCTCGGAAGAAAAGAACGCCTATATGATTATTCCCGGCAATCTTGATTCGCTCAAAGACTATGTCAGCCTTAAAGAGCCGGGCGGACTTATGAGCGAGCTGACACTTTCGGACGATGGAGTAATAATAACCGAAAAGCTTGCCGATTTGCTTAATATCAGTCCCGGCGACAGTATGTATATAAAGCTCAGCGAGTCCGACGCTTATCCCAAAGAAGTCAAGGTAACCGCAATTACCGAAAACTACATTTTCAACTATATTTATATGACAGCCGATTTGTATCAGAGCATTTATTCAACATCGCCAGATGTCAATATGCTTATGATTAAAACCGCCGACGGCGCCGATATTTCCGATTTGAGCACACGGATACTCAAAATCAACGGAACAACCTCGGTTACCATGAACGCCGACGAGCTTGAAGAGCTCAACAGCGTTATCCGTATGCTTTACTTTATAATCGTTATAATGGTGCTTGCGGCAGGCGTGCTCGCCTTTGTAGTGCTTTATAACCTTAATAATATCAATATCAGCGAACGCCGCCGTGAATTGGCGACAATTAAACTGCTCGGATTTTTCGACAAGGAGCTTGCGTGGTATGTGTTCCGCGAAAACGCCGCGCTTACCGTAATGGGAACGGTGCTCGGCATAGCGCTCGGCATAGTCCTTCACCGGTTCGTTATGGTCACGGTTGAAACGGATATGTATATGTTCGGCAGGGAGTTAAGCCCGTGGAGCATAATAATCGGCGCGCTGCTTACCTTGTTCTTCTCGGCGGTAGTAAACTTTGTAATGTATTTCAGGTTAAAGAAAATCAATATGGTCGAATCTCTTAAAAGCGTAGAGTAACGCATAATAAAAACCAAAGGAGAAATAATATGTTTCATCAGCTTAACGCGCCCGCCAAGGACGATTTAAAAGCCACAATAGTTACGGATATGGGCGAAATAAAACTGCGCCTTTTTCCCGAATACGCTCCTAAGGCGGTTGAGAATTTTACGGTTCACGCCGAAAACGGGTATTATGACGGGCTTATTTTTCACCGTGTAATCGATGACTTTATGATTCAGGGCGGAGACCCGCTCTCAACGGGCACGGGCGGAGAAAGTATATGGGGAACGCCCTTTGAGGACGAGTTTACGGGCGAGCTTCACAATATCCGAGGCGCGCTTTCAATGGCGAACGCGGGCCCCAACACAAACGGAAGCCAGTTCTTTATAGTGCAAGCGCCGTCAGTTTCCGACGATTTGCTTGACCAGATGCGTTCTGCGGACGAAAGGGTTTTCCCCACCGAGTGCATTGAGGCGTATGAGAAAAACGGGGGAACTCCGTGGCTTGATTTCCGCCATACCGTTTTCGGTCAGGTCTATGAGGGCATGGAGGTTGTTGACGCAATCGCCAAAGTTCCCGTGGATTATTTCTCAAATAAACCCAAAACGCCGGTTACAATTAAGACAATAACAATAGAAAAATAATGAAAAGGCGGAGTATTCCGCCTTTTTTCGGAGGCAGCTATGCTTTTTTCAAATATCAGTATTCTCGACGAAAATTTTGAAATCAAAAAAAATATGTATGTGGGCGTGCGTTCGGGAAAAATCGAATTTGTTGATTCCCGCGCGCCGAAAGAGGACTACGGCGAGGTGTATAACGGCGAGGGGAAACTTCTTGTACCCGGCTTTGTCAATACCCATACCCATTCCCCTATGACTCTGCTTAGGGGATACGCCGAAAATCTTCCGCTTGACCGCTGGCTTAACGAGAGGGTTTTCCCTTTTGAGGATAAGCTCAACTGCGAGCGCGCGTATTACGGAACAATGCTATCAATAGCCGAAATGCTCTCCTGCGGCACCACCTCGTTTACGGATATGTATTTTTTCGGGGACGGCGTAATGAAAGCGGTCATCGAAAGCAAAGCGAAAATCAATTTCGGCCGCTCAATCGTGTCTTTTGACGACGGCAGAATCGAAAATAACGAGCGCTTTAAAGAGGGAGTTTACCTTACCGAAAAATATCATAACGCCGAAAACGGCAGAATCAAAATTGATTTAAGCCTGCACGCCGAATATACCAATACGCTGTCGGCAATAGAACAGTTCGGCGAATACGCGAAGGGCAGGGGGCAGATAGTGCAGATTCACCTTTCCGAAACTCAGTCGGAACACGAAAACTGCAAGAAAAAATACGGAAAGACTCCCGCGCGCCTGTTTTATGACGCCGGAGTAATGGATTCTCCCTGCGTTTTCGCTCACTGCGTATGGGTGGAGGACGGCGATATAGAGCTGTTAAGGGAAAAGGGAGCCTCTGTCGCTCACTGTCCGGCAAGCAACCTTAAACTCGGAAGCGGTATATGCGATGTGTACAAACTGCTCGGCAGAGGTGTGAATGTGGGCATAGGCACAGATTCGGCGGCGAGCAACAACGCCCTTGATATAATGCGCGAGATGTACCTCTGCGCCCTGCTTCCCAAGGGAGTAAATCACAGAGCCGATATTGTCGGGGCAAAAGATGTGCTTAAAATGGCGACCGTAAACGGATATAAATCACAGGGCAGAAATGACTGCGGCGTGATTAAAAAGGGCTTCTGCGCCGACCTTGCGGTAATTGACCTCAGAAGCGTTAATATGTGTCCCGAATTTGATATTGCCGGAAATCTTGTCTATTCCGCGGGTAAGCAGAATGTGCTTATGACTATGGTCGACGGCAGAGTGCTATACAGAAACGGCGAATTTACAACAATAGATATTGAAAAAATCAAGGCGGGAGCGAATAAAGCCGCCCGCGAAACCGAAAACGAGGTGTATGCTCTGTGATTGAAAAAGCGGTAAATTATATTAAACAGTTTGTAACCGGCGAATTTGAAACGGGGATTATCTGCGGCAGCGGACTCGGCTCTCTCGGCGAAAAGGTTGAAAATCCCGTTTGCGTGGATTACGGGGATATTCCGGGCTTTCCGGTCTCAACCGCTCCCGGGCATAAGGGCAGATTTATTTTCGGTACGCTTTCGGGCAGAAAAGTAGTCTGTATGCAGGGCAGAGTCCATCTTTATGAGGGATACCCGGCAGGCGATGTGGTAATGCCCATAAGGGTTATGAAAAGCCTCGGCGTAAAAAATCTGATTGTGACCAACGCGGCAGGGGGTATAAACGAGAGCTTTGCCGTGGGCGATATTATGCTTATAACCGACCATATAAACTTTACGGGAGTAAACTGCCTTGTCGGCAAAAATGATGACCGCTTCGGCGTGCGCTTCCCCGATATGACCTATGCCTATTCACCCGCTCTTGCCGAAAAAGCCGCAAGCTGCGCCGGCGGGCTGGGAATGCGCCTTAAAAAAGGCGTGTATATAGGCTGTATCGGCCCGTCTTATGAAACTCCTGCGGAAATAAGAGCTTTCAGAACGCTCGGAGCGGACGCGGTGGGTATGTCCACCGTGCAGGAGGTAATAGCCGCCAACCATTGTTCAATGAGCGTGCTCGGCTTTTCGCTTATCTGCAATAAGGCGGCAGGCATTTCAGGCGAACGGCTGACCGAGGAAGAGGTGCTTGAAACCGGCAGACTCAAAGCGGAGGAAATGCAGAAGCTTATCATTAAAATCACGGGTGAACTGTAATGTCTTTTTTAAAGGGAGCCACAGTCGGCTTTGATACCGAAAATAATAAGGCGGTCTATGTGGACCAGACTTTGCTGCCTGATAAGTATGTTGAAAAAAGCGCTGACGAAATAGAAGATATGTGCGGCGCTGTAAAAAAGCTTAAAGTGCGCGGCGCGCCGGCAATAGGCGTGTTCGCGGCAATATCCTTGGCGGTGCTTATGAATAAAAGCGCCGCTGACAATAAGGACAGCTTTTTAAAGGAGATGGAGCTTTACGCAAACGAGCTTGTAAGCTGCCGCCCCACAGCGGTAAATCTAAAATGGGCGGCAGACAGAATGCTTGAGCTTGCCCGTTTAAGCCCTGTTGATAAAGTGCGCAAAGACCTCTGCACGCTTGCTCTTTCTATTTTAGAAGAAGATGTAAAGGTGTGCCGCAGAATAGGCGAAAACGGAGCGGAGCTGTTTAAAGATTTCACATCTTTTTTAACTCACTGCAACGCCGGTTCTCTGGCGGCAGTCAGGTACGGCACGGCGCTGGCACCCTTTTACATAATGAAGGAACAGAAAAAGGAAATACGGGTGTTTGCCGATGAAACCCGTCCTCTTTTGCAGGGGGCGCGGCTTACTGCGTACGAACTTGTTAAAGCCGGAATAGATACAACCGTTATCTGTGACAATATGGCGTCTTATGTGATGAAAAACAAGATGGTGCAGGCGGTTGTGACCGGCTGTGACCGCGTTGCGCTCAACGGTGACGCGGCTAATAAAATAGGAACAAGCGCCCTTGCGGTGCTCGCTAAGTATTACGGTATTCCTTTTTATATCTGTATGCCTTTTTCCACTTTTGACAAAAGCGTAAAAAGCGGCGGCGATATTGTAATTGAGCACAGAAGCGCCGCGGAGATAGGCGAAATGTGGTATAAAAAACCTATGATTGCGAAAGGCGCGAAAACCTTAAACCCGGCTTTTGATGTGACCGACGCCTCTTTAATAACGGCGTTTATAACCGAAAAAGGCGTTTTTTTACCTCAGGAAATTAAAAATTTGTAAAAGGTTTGTAAATTGAAAGTATTTTTCTTGAATTTTCCTTTTTACGGCTGTATAATATAATTGTTAAAATTTTATCAGAGAAATCTGAACGGAGGTAATATTTATGGCTAATCGTTTTGTACTCAATGAAACATCATATCACGGCAAGGGTGCTATTTTAAGCATTGCCGATGAAATCAAGGGACGCGGCTTTAAAAAGGCTTTTGTCTGCTCGGACCCCGACCTTATCAAGTTCAATGTTACCAAAAAGGTGACCGATGTGCTTGATAATGCCGGAATTGATTACGAGATTTATTCAAATATCAAGCCCAATCCCACTATTGAGAATGTACAGACGGGCGTTGAGGCTTTCAAAAAGGCGGGAACCGACTGCATAGTTGCGATAGGCGGCGGCTCGTCAATGGATACCGCAAAGGCAATCGGCATTATTATCAGGAATCCCGAGTTTGCCGATGTCAGAAGCCTTGAAGGCGTAGCTCCCACAAAAAATCCCGCGGTGCCGATAATCGCCGTGCCCACAACGGCCGGAACGGCTGCGGAGGTAACTATCAACTATGTTATCACCGACGCCGAAAAGGACAGAAAAATGGTCTGCGTAGATGTTCACGATATTCCCGTTGTGGCAGTTGTTGACCCGGATATGATGGCTTCTATGCCCAAGGGACTTACGGCAGCAACAGGTATGGACGCGCTTACTCACGCTATCGAGGGTTATATAACAAAAGGCGCGTGGGCGCTTTCCGATATGTTCCACTTAAAGGCTATCGAGATTATCTCGGCTTGCCTGCGCGGAGCGGTTGAAAATACCGACGAGGGCAGAGAGGGCATGGCTCTCGGTCAGTATATCGCCGGAATGGGCTTTTCCAATGTAGGACTCGGCATTGTTCACTCAATGGCACATCCTCTCGGCGCTCTCTATGATACCCCTCACGGCGTGGCTAACGCCATTATTCTTCCCACGGTTATGGAGTATAACGCTCCCGCTACGGGCGAGAAGTACAGGGATATAGCGAAAGCCATGGGCGTTCAGGGCGTTGATGAAATGAGCCTTGAAGACGCGCGCAAAGCGGCAATCGGCGCCGTTAAGCAGCTTTCGGTCGATGTGGGAATCCCCGCTGACCTTAAAGCAATTGTTAAACCCGAAGATGTCGATTTCTTAGCGCAGTCGGCTTATGATGACGCCTGCCGTCCCGGAAACCCGAGAGATACATCGGTTGCCGAGATTAAAGAGCTTTATCTCTCTCTTATGTAATCTGCATAATCCGAAAATGCGGAGAATACCGTTTGTTTGTAAAAATAATACGAAATTATAAAAAACGGTTGACAACTCCGGTCAGTCTGCTATAATAATAGCATAACGAGGGCAAGGAAGTCTTGGTGAAAGATTTCCCTGCCCTTTTTTAATGCTTGGAAAGGAGCTTTATTATGAGCTACACAAAAGAGGAAATCCTCAGAATCGCGAAAGAAAACGATGTAAAATTTATCCGACTTCAGTTTACCGATATTTTCGGTCAGATGAAAAATGTCGCCATTACCGACAAGCAGCTTGCGAAAGTGCTTGACGAGGGAGCAATGTTTGACGGTTCTTCAATCGAGGGCTTTGTTCGTATCGACGAGTCCGATATGTACTTAAAACCCGACTATGATACCTTCGCAATTCTTCCCTGGAAAGAGGGAGTTGCCCGTCTTATATGCGATGTTTACTGCGCCGATAAGGTAACGCCTTTTGCCGGCGACCCCAGATATATTTTCAGAAAGGCGATTAAAGAAGCCGCCGATATGGGATATACCTTTAATGTAGGCCCCGAATGTGAGTTCTTCCTTTTCGAGCTTGACGAAAACGGCGACCCGACAACAAAAACCGCCGATGTTGCAGGTTATTTTGATATGGGACCCGCCGACCAGGGCGAGCAGTGCAGAAGAGATGTATGCCTTGCGCTTCAGGAAATGGGTTATGAGATTGAGGCTTCGCACCATGAGGTTGCCGAGGGCCAGCACGAAATCGACTTCCGCTTTGCCGAGGCTCTTGACGCCGCCGATAAGGTGGTAACCTTCAAGCATGTTGTAAAGACTTACGCGCGCCGTCACGGACTTCATGCGACATTTATGCCCAAACCCGTTTTCGGAATCAACGGTTCGGGAATGCACACCAATATGTCGCTTATGAAAGACGGCAAAAACGCTTTCTATGACCCCGACGATAAGTACGGGCTCAGCGAGACCGCCTATCATTTTATAGCAGGACTTCTTTCCCATGTAAAGGGAATCACAGCCGTTTCCAATCCGCTTGTAAACTCTTACAAGCGCCTCGTTCCCGGTTATGAAGCCCCCGTTTATATTTCATGGTCGGCTTCCAACCGCTCGGCTCTTATCCGCGTTCCGGCGGCGAGGGGAATGGGAACCCGCGTTGAGCTTCGCTGTCCCGACCCCGCCTGCAATCCTTATCTTGAAATGGCTCTTTGCCTTGCGGCAGGACTTGACGGAATTAAAAAAGGTATGCAGGCTCCCGAGGGAGTAACCAAAAACATTTTCGTCATGAGCGCTGAGGAGCTTAAAGAGGACGGTATAGAAAGCCTTCCCGGCTCTCTTTCGGACGCTCTTGACGCTTACGAGGCGGACCCCTTCATCAAAGAGGCGCTCGGCGACCATGTATATACCAAGTACCTTGAAGGCAAGCGCAAGGAGTGGGACGATTACCGCACCAAGGTTTCACAGTGGGAAATCGGCGAATACCTTACAAAATATTGATGCGCAGCCTGACCTGCCGGGTCAGAACCGGATTGCGTTACTGCTTTTAAGCAAATTGTTTCAGCTTTTGCCGCGGTTTTACCGCGGCATTTTTTCTCGTTTTTTATCGTGTTAGCAGTTTAATTCGTTAAAACATACAGTAATATCTGCGATATACCTCTATATTTGTGCAAAACACAAAAATATGAATTTTTAAGTCAATAATCTTGCAAATTATTATATTTTATACTAAAATAAATGTAATTTGTTGTTTAAAATGAAATTCAAGGTGAATTTTAATTCATTTTATGAGGTGATAGAATGTTAAAGCGTGAAGGTCAGGTCAGAATTCCCTCCGGCTGCGCCATTTCAGCCGTTACCGACACTCTCGGCAAAAGATTTTCGGGTACGGATATTATCGACAGTATCGCGCTTATGCACGACCGTTCCAACGGCCTGGGCGGCGGCTTTGCCGCCTACGGCATTTATCCTGAGTTCAAGGATTTATATGCCTTTCATATCTTTTATGACGATAATGACGCCCGCGTAAAAACCGAGGAGTTTTTGTTCAAACACTATGATGTGGAGTATTTTGAGCAGATTCCCACAAGAAAAATAAGCTCAATAGGAAAAGCTCCCCTTATATGGCGTTATTTCGGAGCCGTTCCGATAAGTAAAATGAAAAAGAACGACTATGACGATGACGAGTACACGGCAAAATGCGTAATCAGAATAAATAATGAGATTACGGGCTCCTATGTTTTTTCAAGCGGAAAAAACATGGGAGCGTTCAAGGCGGTAGGCTATCCCGAAGATGTGGGCGAGTATTATATGCTCGACGAGTATAAGGCGCATACCTGGACTGCTCACGGCAGATTTCCCACAAATACTCCCGGCTGGTGGGGCGGAGCGCACCCGTTTACGCTGCTTGACTGGTCAATAGTGCACAACGGCGAAATTTCAAGCTATGACGCCAACCGCAGATTTGTCGAGCAGTTCGGATACCACTGCAATTTGCAGACGGATACCGAGGTTATAACCTATCTTTTCGATTTGCTTGTACGCCGTCAGGGATTAAAGCTTGATATGGCGGCGAGCGTGCTTGCCGCTCCGGAATGGACGGTTATCGACAGCATGAGCGAAAAGGATAAAGAGCTTTATACTGCGCTCAGAACGGTTTATTCAAGCTGTCTTATCAACGGGCCCTTTTCAATTCTCGTAGGCTCAAAGCACGGGCTTCTCGCTCTCAACGACAGGCTCAAACTGCGTTCGCTCATAACCGCGAAAAAGGACTCGAAAATTTATTTCGCCTCTGAGGAATCCGCGATTCGGGTAATTTGCCCCGAACCCGAGGAGATAAAAGCGGTTGAGGGCGGAGTGCCGATATTTATACCATTTGCGGAGGTGAACGGCTGATGAATTACATTGTTCCCGAATTTGAAATAGAGAGAAATCCCAATAAATGTATTTCCTGCGGCGCCTGCGTTCGTCAGTGTTCTTATGAAGTGCACTATTTTGACGACGACGGCAAAACCGTGCTTGCCGACGATTCCAAATGCGTTGCCTGCCACCGCTGTGCCGCTGTCTGCCCGACAAGGGCAATAAAAATCAAAAAATACGATATGGCTTATAAGGAGCATTTTAACTGGACTCCCACAACCCAGAAAGAAATAAATCTTCAGGCGGCAACGGGCGGAGTGCTGCTTTCGGGTATGTCCAACAATAAGCCGTACCCCATATACTGGGATAAAATTCTGCTCAACGCCAGTCAGGTAACAAACCCGTCCATAGACCCCCTGCGTGAGCCTATGGAAATAAGAACATTTTTAGGCAAAAAGCCCGAAAAGCTGGAATTTGACGAAGACGGCGGACTCAAAACAAAAATACCGCCTCAGATTCAGCTTGAAACGCCCATTATGTTTTCCGCTATGAGCTTCGGCTCAATCTCCTTTAACGCTCAGAAATCGCTCGCTATGGCGGCAAAGGAGCTCGGAACTCTTTTCAATACGGGTGAGGGCGGACTTCACCCCAAACTTGAAGAGTTTAAAGACAACGCGGTAGTGCAGGTAGCTTCCGGACGCTTCGGTGTGCATAAGCAGTACCTTGAAAGCGGAAGATTTATTGAAATAAAGATAGGGCAGGGCGCAAAGCCCGGTATAGGCGGACATCTTCCCGGCGAAAAGGTAACCGTTGAGGTAAGCAACGCCAGAATGATTCCCGTAGGAAGCGACGCCATTTCTCCCGCTCCGCACCATGATATTTATTCCATTGAGGATTTGCGCCAGCTAATCTGGTCGCTTAAAGAGGCAACCTGCTATAAAAAACCGGTAGCCGTAAAGATTGCCGCCGTGCATAACTGCTCCGCAATCGTATCAGGCGTTGCGCGCGCCGGAGCCGATATAATAGTTATGGACGGTTTCAGAGGCGGTACGGGAGCCGCTCCCACAAGAATAAGGGATAATGTGGGCATACCCATAGAACTTGCGCTCGCCGCCGTTGACCAAAGACTGCGCGACGAGTCAATCAGAAGCTGCGTTTCCCTTGTAGCGGCAGGCTCGTTCAGAAATTCGGCGGATATTGTAAAGGCAATAGCGCTCGGAGCGGACGCGGTTTATGTGGCGTCAGCGCCCCTTATCGCCATGGGCTGCCACATGTGCCAGCAGTGCCACAGCGGCAAATGCAACTGGGGCATAGCTACGCAGCGGCCCGACCTGGTAAAAAGACTCAATCCCGAAATAATGTATAAACGGGTTGTAAATCTTATAAACGCGTGGAATCACGAAATCAAAGAAATGCTCGGAGGAATGGGACTCAATTCCATTGACTCGCTCAGGGGCAACCGCCTGATGTTAAGAGGTATAGGCCTCAGCGAAAAAGAACTCGAAATACTGGGCATTTCCCACGCGGGCGAGTGAGGAAGCAGCAATATGAAAAAAGTAATAGCCAGAGAGGAGCACTGCTTAAACTGTAAGCTTTGCGAGGTTTACTGCCGTACTGCTCATTCACAGTCAAAAGATGTAATTAAAGCCCATCTGCGTGAAAATCCCGTTCCGGTTTCACGCATAACCGTGCAGGGCGACAATATGCTCTCGGTAGCCGTCAACTGCCGCCATTGCGACAAGCCGGCGTGCGTGGAAGCGTGTATTACGGGCGCCATGCAGAAAGACCCTGAAACCGGCGTAGTAACCTGTGACGAAAGCCGCTGCATAGGCTGTATGACATGTATGACGGTTTGCGGCTTCGGAGTAATAAAAAGCGGAAAATTCGCCGTCAAATGCGATTTGTGTCAGGGCGAGGATATGCCCGCCTGCGTAAAAAACTGCCCCAATAACGCTTTGGTATATGTTGAAGTCGGAGGTGCTGAATAATGAAATATGTAATAATCGGCGCTTCTGCCGCCGGAATATCCTGCGCAAAGACTCTGCGTGAGAACGGTAAGGATTCAAGCATTGATGTTTTTACCGACGAAGCTTATATGCCCTATTCAAGACCGATTATCTCATACTATCTAAAAAGCTATGTGGAAAAGGACAATATTTATTTAAACAGTCCGGACTTTTATAAAGAGAATAAAATAAATATCCATACACAATGCCCGGTAACGGCAATAAACGCTGAAAAAAAGACCGTAACGACAGCGCAGGGCGAGTTTTCTTACGATAAACTGCTTATAGCCACAGGCTCAAAACCCTTTGTGCCGCCGGTCGAAAACAGCGAAAACGCCGTTAATGTGTTCACTTTCCTTGATATGGCGATGAGCGAAAAAATCAAGTCTTATGCCGGAGCCGACACCGACGCGGTTGTAATCGGCGCTGGTCTTATCGGTTTAAAAGCTGCCGAGGGATTAAGAAAAATCTGCAAAAGCGTAACCGTAGTGGAGCTTGCCGATAAGGTTCTGCCCTCAATTCTCGATGATAAGGGCGCTTTGATGGTCAAGGAAACCCTTAATAAAAACGGCATTTGCGTAAGACTCGGCGATACGGTCGCGCGCTGTAACCGCGAAGGGAATAAGGTGACCTCGGTAACGCTTAAAAGCGGTGAGGAAATTCCATGTTCGCTTCTGGTTATCGCGGTGGGCGTAAGACCGCAGACCGCCCTTGCCGAGGAGGCGGGCATAAAGGTAAACCGTGGAATTTGCGTAGATAAGGATACCATGGAAACTTCACTCAAAGATATTTTCGCGGCGGGAGACTGCGTAAACTCAACCGACATTCTCGATTCCTGCGAAAAAATAATCGCTCTTTGGCCCAACGCCGTGCGTGAGGGAAAAACAGCCGCTCTTTATATGTCCGGACACGGCGAAAAGGATTCAGGCAGCTTCGCTGTAAACGCAATCGACTTTTTCGGACAGCAGATTTGCACCTGCGGCCTGATTAAAGCTGAGTCGGCGCAGGAGCTTGTTTCCCTTAAAAACGGCTATAAAAGGCTTTTGGTGCGTGACGGCAGGCTTATAGGCTTTGTGTTGATTGACGACGCCGAGCGGGCAGGTATGTACACATATCTTATAAAGACAAAAACTCCGCTCGATACCTTAACGGGCGATTTGCTTGATACACCGTCTTTTATGATGTTTTCAAAAGAAGTCAGAACAGAAAGACTCACGGGAGGCGTAAAAGTATGAAAATAACAGCCGGAAAACAGGGCTTTCAGACTCTTAACGAACAGGTAAGGGAAAAACTTTCTCATTTTGATGAAATCGAAATAGAAGATGTAAACGGTCAGCGCTATATAGGAGCCGCTATGGATAAAGGCAAAACCGTGCGGGTTTACGGCACTCCCGGCAACGATATGGGAGCGTATCTCAGCGGCGGCAAAATCGAGGTTTTCGGAAATGCTCAGGAAGCTGTCGGCAACACTATGGGCGGCGGCGAAATAATAATCCACGGCCACACCGGCGACACTTTGGGCTACGCCATGCGCGACGGCGAAATTTATGTGCGCAACCGCGCGGGAAGCCGGGCGGGAATACACATGAAAGAGTTTGAGAATATGCACCCGACCGTTGTAATAGGGGGCATAACAGGCGCATTCCTTGCCGAGTATATGGCAGGCGGCACGCTTATAGTTTTGGGGCTCGGCCGCGAAAAAGGGCAGGAGATTGTCGGCGCCCACTGCGCAACAGGTATGCACGGCGGTAAAATTTATATAAGAGGCGAAATTCCTCAAAATAATTTAAGCGAAAATATCAATGTAAGCGAATTAAACGAAGCGGAAACCGCCGAGCTTTATAAATGCGTAAAAAAATACTGCGAGCTGTTTAAAGAGGACGAGGAATATGTTTTAAAGGAGAAGTTTTATAAACTTTCGCCGTCAAGCTCCCGTCCCTATGCAAACCTTTACACAAAAAATTAAAAAAACCTTATTTAGCTTTGGCAATTATGTTGACTTGCTTTTGCGGTTGTGTTATAATTTATCCAAATTAGGGTAAAAAAGGAGATTTTTAATTATGGCAAAACTCAACGATATTGATAAGGCTGCCGCTAACAAAGGCAAGGGTATTGAAACTCTCTGGCAGTTCATTAAGTTCATTGTGGTAAGTCTCGGCGCGTTTGTTATTCAGACATTCCTGCCTCTGCTTCTCAAACTTCCCATGTCAGACGCTTTTCTTCGTCAGGAATTTGACTGGGGGCTGTTTAAATCCAGCGCGGAAGTCGGTCTCGGAGTTTTCCTTGCAGCTAATTTGAGTAATGTTATCGCTCAGATTGTCGCTTTCTTCATCAACAAGGAAAAGACCTTTAATTCAAGCGCCAACATAGCCGTTACACTTCCCATTTACATAGTGTTCACAATAGCGCTTATTTGTTTCAGCGCATGGCTTTCACCTACGCTTATCACTTTCTTTACTAAGTATGTAGGCGAAAACGCCGCTATTTCAATCTCCGGCGCGGTCTGCGGAGCAATTCAGTTCTTTTTGTATTTCCCCGTTGACAAGATTCTTTTCCATAAGAAAAAAGAAGAATTCAAGGCTGACGAGAAAGAAACAGCAGCTAAATAATCTGAGCGGTAAAAATTATATTTTCGCCCCATACCCATTAAGGTATGGGGTTTGTTTTTAGGAGAATATTATGAATAAAAAGAAATACGGCAAAGCGCTCGCGGTGTTGAAAATCGTTATTTCCGTTATACTTTCCGCTGCCGCCGCCGCGTCTATGCTCGGAGCGATTCTTATAAACGGCGCGCGCGACTATTTTCAGTCCTCTGAATTTCGTTCTCAGGTCGAAAACGCCGACCTCGGCAGTATGATGTTCACGGTCAACGGCGAAAGAGTAACCGTCAGCGACTATGTTAAGGAGTGCGCGCAGGAGTATATGGAGCAGAAAATTCCCTATTCATATTTTCTTGCCGGAATAGCCGTTGACGCGGCAGTAAATTCCGAAACCGTAACCGGCGCCGTTAAAAGCGAGGTGTTTGAGCTGATTGACTATTTTTTAAACAGCTCGGCTGACGAGGCGCGCGAAAGGCTCGAAAACGGCGAGATTGACGAGGAATACGCCAACCCAGATATTGAGAGTGCCAGGAGCGTTGACGAGGCAATAAGGCTTTATGTGCGCGCTTTTGTTATGAAAAATTTTGAAAAAACCGTTACGGTTCCGGCTGATAAAATGATTGTGCTTTTGTCCGAATCCACAGCAACAAAGCTCGCCGTAATCTGCGCCGTATTGCTTTTGGCGGTTGTGATTATCAATTTCAAAACTCTGTTTAACTGCCTTGTTTACGGCTCGGCGGTTTCCTTTGCGGTCGGCATTGTGATAAAAGCGGCTCAGAGCAGGTTTGAGTCTTTGAATGAGGGCGCAACCGATTTGGTAGGATATGTGTTCTTAAAACCCTTTGCCGATTCTTATTCTTCTGCCGCTATAAAAGCATTCATATCCGGCGCGGTGCTTCTGGCGGCTTTCGCCCTTGTTGTTTTTGCTTATAACAAATTATCAGCTTCCGGAAAAGACGCTCAAAAAACCGCCTGACAGCAAAAAATAAAGCCGCGCTTATGCGCGGCAATTTTTATTTTTTTAACAGCCTTCTGAGTTTTGAATAACCTTTTTTAAGAACGGGCAGTCCCTTTTCCATAAGAGCGTATTTAGCTTTGTTTACCGGCAGGTCAAATTCGCCGGCGTACTCAACTATTATCGGGTTAAAGGGACTCTTAAAATCATAAAGTCCGTCGTTAAAATATCCCGAAACTCCGCCCAGATTAAGAAAATCACAGCCCTTTTCAATACATAAAAGACATTGGGCGCAGAGTCCGCACAGAGTAGCGCAGAAAGAGGGGAAAACCGAAAGGTCGGCGCCCGCGTAAAGATATTCCGCGGTTTTAACGCCCGTCTTGTTGGGCGGATAAACCGTTAGCAGAGCCGCAAGCTCCACCGTTTCGCCACGCTGCTCCTTAACACGCAAAGCTTCTTCTTTTTGCTCGGTCAGCTTTTCGCGGTTTTCAGGCTCTTTTTCGTAACGGGCGTCAAGGTTGGCAATATAATCGTCAACTTTGCACTTTTCAAAGGCAAAAAACGCTTTGCCGCCGAAAGAATCGGCGAGCAGTTTGAAATATTGCTCGTTTCTCAAAAAAATGCTCTGTCGCTCCTCGGTGGCGCTCAATATTTTCTTGAACAGCGCAATATTCTCCTGCGAATGTCCGGCTTCCTCGTAAAACAACCCTCTCGCGGGCTGAAAACTTCCTAAATATTTGCGTATTTTGGTTTTGTAGTTCTTTTTCAGCTTTGCCGCGTCAAGGGGATTGCCCTCGGCGTCCTTTAAAGGTATGACCGCGTTGAATCTGGGCTGTGTGGCGTCTTCAAGATTTTTTCCGAAACCCTTGTGAATGAATCCGCAGCCGGTCAAAGCCTCAAATTCCTTTTTGCCCCTGTCAAGGTCAAAGGGGTCAAAATATCTTTCGGGCGGCATATCGGGAAGAGTTTTCCCTACTACAACCGCCGGGTCGGTCTTTAAAAGATATACTCCGTTTTTTCTGCAAAATTCAGCGGCGCCTTTCGTAAAAGCTTCCAGCGCTTCCCGGTCGCATAAATCCATAATCGGACCGCGCGGGCAGTAGGCGTAAACAAAACCGGGCATAAGCTTTCGCATAAGTATTAACGCCGCGCCCGCCATAGCGCCGTCATCACGGTAAATACCGCAGAAAGCGCTTTTCCAGTTGTTTTTTAATTTGCTCCACGCGGCTGTCTGCTGAATGGGGGCAAAGGAGGAGTTTTCAATAAACGCCTCAAATTCCTCGGCGGGTATATCCGCTTTAAATTGATACATAAAATTTTCCTGCCTTGTTAAGAATTGCTTCTGCTGACGGTTTTTTCCTTGATGTATTTTTTCAGCACCGTGTTTTTAACTTTTTTAACTTTCGGCAGCAGTTTTCTGAAAAGAGAAAATCTGAACTTGTCCGCGATAAGGTACATATCTCCCACATACTCGGTAGCCCAGCCGCAGTAACTCAGCTTGTATTTTGCGAGACCGTAAAGGGGATTGCTCTCGTCATAAGGGTCGCCGGTAATTCTGCCCAGGTCATGGGTTTTTATTCCCGCGTTTATGCTGTCGCGGATTCTTACCCAGTTAAGGTAATGAGTCGGTCTGAGAGTGTTCCTTAAAACATTCCTCGTTCCTCCGTAAAGGCAGATAGCCGTTTCTCCGAATCGGGAGGTTATTCCCACCGCAAGGCACAGCTTTTCCGGTATGTTGTCGCCGAAATTTTCTTTAAGCTCCGTATCCGCTTTTTCGTTTCTGTTCAGAGTTGTTTTAATCGCGTCAAGTTTGCTTTTGACAGCGGCAATTTCTTTTTTGTTTTTTCTGTCTGCGCTTTCAAGAGCGGACAGACGGTTTTCAAACTCCTGCTTTTCAATAAGCAGCTTGTTGCAGTAATCATGGCGCTTTTTGTTGTCGCAGTAAACCAAATCCATAACAGCTTTGCCGTTAAGAGCGGCAATAATCGTCTTGTAATAGTTTTTGTCACGCTGAATAAATTTAGTCCTGTCCGAAGTTTCCGTCATAACCGAAAAGAACTCGTCCAGCTTTTCAGGGTGCTGTGGCAGGGTGATGTGGTCGTAGGTTTCGTGGTACAGCAGTCCGTCCTGCGCAGCTTTTAAGCCGTGACGAACGCCTTTTTCACATTTTGAAAGAAAAGTTTCCGGAGTGTATCCGTTAAGGAAAGAGTTGATTGTAACTGCCGGCTGAACTATATAAAAATCTTTATCGTCATTCAGGACAAAACCGCCTTTGAGCATGGAAGAAATTAAAGAAGTGTCGCGCGGTTCTCCGTTGATTTTTTCAATAACGGTCGGGTCGCAAATCAGCGCGCAGATGCCGTTATTTTTCATTTCCGATTTAATAAAGGAGCAGAAAGCGCAGACAAGTTCTTCGTTTTTTAAGTCGCATACAAACCCGTCGGGACAGTACCAGAGCTTTCCTACCTTAACATCTCTTTCAAGGCACAGCGCGCTTAAAACCGCCGAGCCGTTTTCGTCATACCCCATATAATATGAAGGTTTCCACGCGCTTTTTACCTGTGCCCAGTATGAGGTCTGATATACAGAACCCCCGTTTTTCTCCGAAAATTCGTTGAACGCTTTTAAATCAGACTGACGGGCGAATTTATATTTTGTCATATATGAACACCTCTGAACTAATTAAAGGCAGTTAAAACCAGCGGTTTTGTTTCAAAAAATTTTACCATAATAACCCTGCTTTGTCAACGAAATCAGTATTCCGCCAAAATCACCGAATAACCGCCGCCCTGCCTTTTTTCGGCAAAGCGGCGGCTGTTTTTTTACGCTTCGGCTGTTACGCCCCGGCTTAATTTGATTTCATTGTACTTGCTTTCGATTTCCGAGAAATGAGTATAGTTTTCAGCCTGCTTTATAACCCTTACGGCGTCAAGGAACGGCTTTGCGGAACGGGTGTAGTTAATCTGCTTGTCCTGTTCCTCTCTTATGCTGCGGTTAAGAACTTTGATGTTCTTAACAAGCTCCTTGTGCTCGACCTTTGCCGCCTGTAAAGCGGCTTTGTCTTTGGTGGCTTTCGCGCTGTCAACTTTTTTGTAAATAAGCTCTTCGCTCTTATCGTAGTTATCCTCCTGCTGATACAGAGCCTGCAAAACCGTGTTGTCGGGAGAAGTAATGGCTTCGCCCTTGCGGTCATAATATTTGCGCTGATATTTTCTCGCGGTAAGACGGGTGCGGCAGAAATGTATGCGGTATTTGCGTATTTCTTTTTCCTCGTCGGTGCTCTTCGGCATAGCCTTTGCTTCTTTCAGCTCGCGTTTTAAGTCGGCTACGCTCGCTTTACCGAGTCCGTCAAGTCCCGCCTCGGCAATCATACGCGCGTTTTCAAGCTGCAACTTGCCCTGCGCGCTGTTGAATCTGTCAAGCTCGTTTAATACAAAGGGAGCAAGCTTAATATCGGTGTTGAATTTAACGGCTTCGCTGCGGTCTTTTTTGGCAGCTGCCACGGCGTCCCTGTCTTTCGTCTTTTTGGCGGCCTTAACCGCTTTGCTGTCAATTTCCACTTCTTCTTTGCCTGAAAGCTCTCTCGCGCGGTTTACCATTTCCACAACTTCAACTAAATCGTCATCGCTTAATGTGTTGTTGCCGTAGTCCTCAAAAAACGCTCTTATTTTAAGAACGCGGACCATTCCCTGCTGTTTTAACTCGGTAAGGTCATAGAAGAAATAGGGCAGAACATTTATAAACGCGCCTGCCATTGAGGCGATAATCAAAACGCCGCATATAGTTTTAAGCACATCTCCGTCATAGAGCGAGAAATACGCGGTGCTGGCGGTTTCGGTTTGGCTGATTACATCTTTTACAACCTGTCCGTTGCGAAGAACCTTGTTCATAACCTCGGGGTTGTTTAAAACGCTGCTTGCTACCTCTTCGTTAATTCCGAAACGGTCGTAAAGGAAGTTTACAACGCCGCTGCTCGCAACGGTAATAAGTCCGCCGACAGCGGTGATTGTTGAAAACATGCCGTCAATGCGCTCGCCGCTGACATACTGCTGATAATCGCGTATATCTGCGTTGATTGAGGGCGTCAGAATCTGCATAAAAGCGTTCATAAGGTTGTTTGTCCAGAAGCACACAACCAAAAGTATCAGCGGCATCCATGTGTTCAGAGCGCTCGTGCTTGTACCCGTCATATCAATCGTGCGGACAACCGGGTACATAAGACCGATAAATACAATGTTCAGAACATTTGTGGAGATAAGCACAACCCGCTTGCCCCATTTGCGTATCGCAAAGGGAGCGAGGAGCATTCCCACAAGTCCGGCATTCTGGCAGACAAGGGTAATAATTGTGTAAACCGTGCTGTTGCATATACCGCCGTAGCTGTAAAGCCAGCCTAAAATAACCGTCATTGAGGTTTCAAGGAAACCGAGCCATGTGGCCATGGCGATAACCCAGAAATACTTGTTGCGCAGAACCTCGCGCAGAGAGTCCATAAAGCGGATTTGAATAACATGGGTTTTCGCCTGAACGATTTTTTCTTTTGTATTGGCGTAGACAACGATGCTCAGAATAACCGAAACAATGGAAATGGGCGGATAAATGTAACGGTACAGACGAATATCGTAAAGGTTGTCGTTTGTAAGAAGTCCCGCGAAAATCGGCATAGCAAGGCTTAAAACCGAAGGCGCGAGCGAGTAAACAACGCCTTTAATTGTGGAAACATCGGCACGCTCCTGCGTGTTGGGTGAAAGCACATGTATAAGGTTGTCGTATGCTTCCGTAAAGAAATAGTAGAAGAAGTTTTGAATAAAGTTGAATAACAAAATCAGCGCGCAGGTGACAACATAGGCCTTTTCCTCGCCGAAGATGGTGCCCTCGCCGAACAGAGCGCCGAATTTGTTGTAGGGAAACCATACGAACATAATCGTTACAATGGCGCTGGGAATACCCATTTTAACTATGTACGGACGGTATTTGCCTTCCTTGCTTCTTGTATTGTCGATTATGTTGGCGCGGACACCCGAAAGGGGAATGTTTACAATTACAGATATAAAGTAGAGAATGTAAACATGCATGGGCTTTATGCCGAGGGTATTGCTTATAAGCACATTTGTTGCCGACAATATCATGTTCATCGCCATAACGGCAAGGAATTTAACGCCTATACCGCCGCCGGCATAAGCAAAAATTTCCCGGTAAGGCATGTAACGGCCTTCGGACGGCTCGTTCCAGTGCGCCTTGATGTTTTGCAGCAGAGCTATGCCGCCGCTGCTCTTTGTTTTGTTTGAATTACTCATTTCTTTTTTTACCTTTCCGCGAATTTTTTTGTCTTTATTCGTCGCCGCCTTTTATCCAGTCGGTTGTAAACGATGTAAAGCGGATTTCCCGGCATTCGGTGTCCGGCTCGAAAAGCACGCCGATTCTGCCGTTGGGAAGCTGAGTCATCGCACTGTAAACAAAACCGCCTTCTTTTAAGAGCCTCTGCCATTTAAAGGTTTCGCCGTCATCTTCCGAAAGGCGTACCGTACCGTTGGCACGGTTTTGCCTGTCGGCAGGATTCAAAAAGACAACGGTTGGCTTCTCTGTGCCTTTCAGCTTGATTACAGACATCTGGCAAATGGGCTGGGGGAGGGAGTCGTCCCATTTAAAGTCCTCCCAGCTTTCTCCGCCGTTGCGGCTGTAAGCGACCGCCGCGCTGCGGCGCTTGTCATGGTTTCTGATAAAATATTTTAATGTGCCGTCTTCCTGCTCAATAAGCTGCGATTCGGTAAGCATCTCGCTTTGCCTTATTTTCTTACAGTTTGCTTTTTTGCCCCTTATGTTTCTCGTGTTGTTGGGGGTTTCGCCCAAAGTCCAGCTTTCTCCGCAGTCGTCGCTGTAAATAACCGTGCATGAAAGCTGCAGGGGGAAAGCTCGGGAGCCGAAATAAACGGGAATAACCACTCTTCCCTTGTATGCGCCTTTTTCAATTACAATTCCGCAGCCCGGACCCGGTCCTATAAAGCTCATAAAGTCCTTTTTGACCTGAGTGTTAAGACAGCGCGGCTTCGACCATGTAAGACCGTCGTCGTCGCTGTGGCAAATCATCAGAAACGAGGTGTGCGTTTCCTTTAACTTTCCGCCGGTGTAAATATTTCCGCAGCTTTGAGAATTTTTAAAAATGTCGCCGTTTTCCTTGACGGTGTACGGGGTTTCCCTGCCGTTTGAGCGGAAAACCTTTTCTCCCTTTAATATGTAAGTGCCGAAACGGCCGCTTAAAAGCTTGTTGCCGTCTTTGTCAAATCCGGTGCCGCAGACGCTGTTTAAAATTCCCGTTCCCGCCGGAGTGTGCGAATAGACCATCAGAATACGCTTCTTCTCAGGAACATATACCATAACCGGGTCAATGGCAGCCGAGGATTTTGTGTGCTCTGTTCCGTGCTCTTCAACTGCCGTTATGTAGTCGCCCCAGGTCTCTCCGCAGTCCTCGCTGCGCCTTATCACCTTGTCAATACGGTTGGGGTTGTCCCTTCCGGAACAAAATCTTGCGTCGGCGCAGGCAACCGTTACGCCGCTGTCGGTTGTTATAACCGAGGGAATACGGTAAAAGTCCGCCGGGCCGCCGGTACCCGGGCCGAAAAGGGTGGTAATTTTCATTTGTTATCCTCCGTAAATAAAAAGGGGTTAATCAGTAAAGAGAAACTATCGTCTCAACGCATTTCTCAATTCCCAGAATGCCGCTGTCAAGACAAATCTGATAGTTCTGCGCAACACCCCATTCGGTGTCTGTGTAGAACTGATAATAAGCCTTGCGGCGGCGGTCTTTGTTGCGGAGACGCTTTTCGGGCGACAGGTCGCTCTCGCCGTAAACCTTAACAATTCTTTCTGCTCTTTTTTCCATTGAGGCGTGAATAAATACGGTAAGACAGTCGGCGGTGTCCCTTAAAATATAGTCGGCGCAGCGGCCCACTATAACGCAGGATTCCTTTTGAGCGAGCTCCTGAATAATATCGCGCTGAATATTCCAAAGTTCGTCCTGATAAGAGTGTCCCGTGCTGTCGCGTCCTGCAAAAGCCATGCCTATCCAGCTTGCCGTAGGAGCATACTCGCCCTGCTCTTTAATGTATTCGCTTGAAAAACCGCTCTTTTCTGCGATTTTCTCAATAAGCTCCTGGTCATAGCAGGCTATGCCGAGCTTTGCGGCAACCTCTTTGCCGATTGTTCTGCCTCCGCTTCCGAACTCTCTGCTTATTGTAATTATTCTGTTTTTCATAACACAGCCTCCCTTAGCCCTGATTTGTAAAGAAAAATCACGGAAAAATCCCCGCAAATATTTTATAAAACTTTACTAAAAATCATTATAACATTATTTTGGTTTTTTGTAAATTATAATTATTTAATACAAAATATATTTTTTCCGAACACAAAAAATCCCCGCGCCAATGACTTATGCCGTCCGCTTCTTACGGCAATGTTCAAAGGGCAGGGGATTTGAAAATATAATATTACTTATATTTACTTTTTCGGACGCTTTTCAAAGTTTCTGTCATAAAGCAGAGCGGCTATCAGAATAACAAAGCAGGAGCCGGCGTTGTGAACAAGCGCTCCGGTTGTCGGGTTTAAAATGGCGAAAAACGAAAGTATTATGGCAATAAAGTTGATTAAGAGGGACAAGGATATGCTGAGCTTTATTGTTTTGAGCGTGGCGGACGAAAGCCGTTTAAGGTAGGGCAATTTTGAAATATCGTCTGATGTGAGCGCAATGTCCGCGGCGTCAACCGCTATGTCGCTGCCCACAGCGCCCATCGCTATTGAAACGGGAGCGGTTTTAAGCGCGGGCGCGTCGTTTATACCGTCGCCTATCATGCAAACGGTTTTTCCCTCGCTTTGCAGAGCCTTTATCGCCTCAACCTTTTCTTCGGGAAGAAGCTGCGCTTTTACCTTGTCAATACCTGCAAGAGCGGCAAAGTATCCGGCGGTTTTTTCGTTGTCGCCTGTCAGCAAAACAGACTGTACCCCGTTTTCATGAAGCTCTTTCAAAGTGTCGGCGGCGTTCGGCTTTAATTCGTCGGAAAGCGCGAGCGCTCCGGCAAGTTTGCCGTTGACGGCGGCTATAATAATCGCTTTTCCCTGTTCTTTAAATCCGTTCAGCGTTTTCTGCGCTTCGCTTGATATTTCAATACCGTTTTCAAGTATAAACTTCTCGCTTCCGCACAGTATGCTTTTGCCGTCAACCAAGGCGGAAATTCCGCGGCCGGCGGTCATCTTAAATTTTTCCGGCTGAGTAATTTCGCCCCTTTGTACGGCGAGGGCGGATACGGCTTTGCCCAGAGGGTGTTCGCTCATGCTCTCGGCGGAACCCGCAAGAAACAAAATTTCCCGTTCGTCAAAATCCTTGTCAAAAGATACCGTGTCCGAAACCTGAGGCCTGCCGTAAGTCAGCGTGCCGGTCTTGTCAAAGGCGATTGTGTCCACCTTGCCCATATTTTCAAGCGCTTCTCCCGATTTTATAATTACTCCGTGCTTTGCCGCCTGACCTATCGCCGCCATAATAGCGGTCGGGGTCGCAAGCACCAGGGCGCAGGGGCAGAAAACCACAAGCACCGTTACGGCTGTTGTAATGTCCCGGCGCAGAATACCGGCAATAACGGCGAGTATCAGAGCCGTGGGAACAAGCCTGCTTGCCCATTTGTCAGCCGTTCTCGCCATAGGAGCTTTCTTGCTTTCGGCTTCTTTTACTATGCTTATCAGCCTTTGAAGCGAGGAGTCCGCGCCCACCTTTGTGGCTTTGATGTCAATCGCGCCGAAACAGTTGACAGTACCGCAGAAAACCTCTTCGCCTACCGTTTTGTCAACGGGCAGAGATTCTCCCGTTATAACCGACTGGTCAACCGAGGTTTCTCCCTTTATTATAACGCCGTCAACGGGGATAGCTTCTCCCGGTAATATTCTCAGAATGTCGCCGGCGCAGATTGAAGCCGCGTCAACCGTTTTCTCTTGGCCTGAGGTTATCAGCCGGCCCTGTCTGGGCGCCAGATTAACGAGCTTTTTAAGTCCCCGTTTCGCTCGGTCGGTGGTTTTGTCTTCAAGTATTTCTCCGATTGCCATGATTACCGCTATTTCGCCGGCGGCAAAAAGGTCGCCTATAATAACCGCCGCAGTCATGGCTATTGAAATAAGCGTGGAGGAGGAAATTCTTGCTATTCCCTTGCCGTGAATCAAAAGCCCGGCGGCTTCGTAAACTATCGGCAGTCCCGACAACGCAATGCTGAGCCACGCCGGGTCAAGGTAAAGGGGAACATCAATTCCGAATTCAGGCAGCAAAAGGCTTATCACTAAAAATACTGCGCTTGCCGCGGTAGCGGGAATACCCGTCATAATTTTTTCGGCTTTTTCTATCATAAAAATCACTCCGCTTTGTTGACACTGATAATTTGCTATCGTATAATCAATACGATACCGAACTTGTTGTTCGGTTAAATTATACGAACGAATCAAGCCGAAAACAATAATCAAAAAGTACTTTGTGTTTGAAAATGAACAAAAAGCAAAAATTGTTCGGGAGGAAGCTATGGACAGACGCCAAAAGAAAACAAGAACGGCTATTTTCTGCGCTTTCAGAGCGCTTTTGGAAAAAAAGAGATATGACCACATAACCGTGCAGGAAATAATTGACGAGGCTAATGTGGGCAGAAGCACCTTTTACGCCCATTTTGAAACAAAGGATTCTCTGCTTAACGCTATGTGCGAAGAGCTTTTCTATCACATCTTTGAGGATGACCCGTGCCCGTGGGTGGGCAGGGATAACGATTTGGAAAAAAAGCTTTCTCATACCCTGTGGCATATACGCGACCGTAAAAACGACCTGTCGGGTATATTGCTTTCCGACAGCGGCGAGCTTTTTATGCGTTATTTCAAGGAGCATTTAAGAGCAATGTTTGAAATGTATATTTCCGGGTATAAAAACGATGTGCCCAAAGATTTTATGCTGAATCATCTGGTGGGCAGCTTTGCCGAAGCCGTATTGTGGTGGATTCGCGAGGATATGAAAACCTCGCCTGAGGAAACCGCCGGGTATTTTATGAAAATGACGAAAATATGCTGAGAGATAAAAAACAGCCCTGACACAAACTGCGC
>CALWIO010000016.1 GCA_944380765.1 uncultured Clostridia bacterium | reverse complement strand
AATTTGTTGTCAACTCGGATTTGAGATGCCGAAAACCCTTGATTTTACTGGATTTTTTAGTCCAGAGGCTTCATTGTGGGGAACAAAAGGACATCACGGATTGCGGGGGAATCGGTAAGGAGCATAACCATACGGTCAATGCCGAAGCCTATGCCGCCTGTCGGGGGCATTCCGAGTTCCAGCGCGTAGAGGAAGTCCTCGTCGGTTGTGTTCGCCTCTTCATCGCCGGCGGCAAGCTGCTCTTCCTGAGCCTTGAAGCGCTCGCGCTGGTCAACGGGGTCGTTAAGCTCCGAATAGGCGTTCGCCATTTCCCAGCCGTTCATAAAGAACTCAAAACGCTCGACATATTCGGGGTTGTCGGGCTTTTTCTTTGTAAGCGGAGAAATTTCTATCGGGTGGTCCGTAACGAAAGTAGGCTGAACAAGGTGCTTTTCGGCGTACTCCTCAAAGAAAAGGCTTAATATATCGCCTTTTTTATGCCGCGGCTCAAACTCGATATTATGCTCTTTCGCAGCGGCTCTCGCCTCTTCAAGAGTTTTAATCTCGTTAAAATCAACGCCGGAATATTTCTTGACGGCGTCAACCATTGTTATTCTTTCAAAAGGCTTGCCGAGGTCCATTTCAACTCCGTTATAATTTATAACGGTTGTGCCGAGCACCTGCTGCGCCACATAGCGGTAAAGGTTCTCGGTGAGGTCCATCATACCGTGGTAATCGGTATAAGCCTGATAAAGCTCCATAAGAGTAAACTCGGGGTTATGGCGTGTGTCAACGCCCTCGTTTCTGAAAACTCTTCCTATTTCATAGACTCTTTCCATTCCGCCGACAATAAGGCGTTTAAGGTACAATTCAAGTGAAATTCTGAGCTTAATATCCAAATCAAGAGCGTTGAAATGGGTTTCAAACGGTCTTGCCGCCGCTCCGCCCGCGTTAGGCACGAGCATGGGGGTTTCAACCTCCATGAAGCCCTGAGAATCAAGGTAGCTGCGGATTGCGCTTATTATTTTTGAACGCCTTATAAAAGTCTGTTTTACATCGTCGTTCATTATCAAATCAACATATCTCTGGCGGTAACGCATATCGGTATTTGTAAGCCCGTGGAATTTTTCGGGCAGAACCTGAAGGCTCTTTGAAAGCAGGGTGATTTCGGAAGCGTGAACCGAAATTTCACCGGTTTTGGTTTTAAACACCTCGCCCTTTATGCCGATAATATCGCCGATGTCGAATTTTTTAAAGGCTTTATAAGGCTCCTCGCCCACGCTGTCGCGGGCGACATAGGACTGTATATTCCCCTTTAAATCCTTGATATTGCAGAAAGACGCCTTGCCCATAACGCGCTTTGACATCATTCTGCCGGCTACGGTTACGGTTGCGCCTTCAAGCTCTTCAAAATTTTCCTTTACCTCGCTGCTGTGGTGCGTTACATCATACTTTGTAATGGTAAAGGGGTCCGCGCCCTCAGCCTGCATAGCCTGAAGCTTTTCAAGGCGGATTTTATGCTGTTCGCTGACATCCTGCTGAGGCTGCTGATTACGGTTTGTTTCTTCTGCCATTTTTACTACTCCTCTGTATTTTCTTTAAAAGGCAGTTATTTTAATATCTCTACGATTTTAAACTGCATTGCGCCTGCGGGCGCCTCGACAACAATCTTATCGCCTTTTTTATGGCCGATAAGCGCCTTGCCTACGGGCGATTCGTCGGAAATTTTGCCTACCGAGGGGTCGGCCTGCGCAAAGCCGACTATTGTATAAACAAACTCGTTTTTCTTTTTATCGGCAATTTTTACCGTGGAACCGATATGGACATTTTCTGTGCCGAGCGAATCAATATCAAGTATCTTCGCGTTTTTGATTATATGCTCAATCTCACTTATTCTCGCTTCCAGTTTTGCCTGGTCGCTCATTGCCTCGTCATACTCGCTGTTTTCGGAAAGGTCGCCGAAGCTGCGGGCAACCTTGATTTTTTCAGCCGCTTCTTTTCTGCCGACGGTTTTAAGCTGTTCAAGCTCAGCTTCAAGTTCTTTAAGACCTTCCATCGTAAGCAATGTTTCCTGTGACATTTTAACTATCTCCTTTAAATGGGAAATTTAATGCGTGACGGACTGCGCCCGTCAAACCGCCATATAGAGTATATTATATTAAAGAAAAGCGCCTGTGTCAAGTAAAATGCACATCGCATACGCTCATTTTTTTGCCGTTTGCCTCCACTGACTCAAACGCCGCCGCGCCCAGCGCGAACACTCCGCACAGCTCGTAAAGCGCTGAATAGAAATCATAACGGTCAACCTCGCAGGGCAAAAGCGCGCGGTATGCCTGCGGCACCGTAAAATCCGTTCCGCAGGCAATATTTATATAATCGTTCCCTGTTTTTACGGTCATCACTTTTTTGTCGCAGTTTATTACAATATCGCCGTCGCCCCCGGACTGCAATCCGGGACAAAGTCCGGTAACGCTCATTATTTCCTCGCAGGCTCCGCTGTAAGCGCTCTTGTTATCCGTTACCACCGTCAGCTTTGAGGCATACTGCGCCGCCCTGCATACAAAATCAGTATCGCTCGCCTGTTTATCAATTATACAAACAGAAAAGGGATTATTCTTTCGGTAATTGGTTTTAATAATCTCAATAAAAGTGTTATCCATCATTTTGTTATAGAGCAACTCGCTTTTAAACCTGCCTATGCCGTCCTCCGAGGGAAGAACGGTATTGGGCGTGGTTATCAGCTTGGCGGCGCATTTACCCACGCACTGAATTATTTTGTCGCCGCTTAAACCTTTCGCACCGACTCTGGCTTTAAGCATATAAAAAGGCGCTCCCTTTAAAACGGGAACCGTTGCAAGCTCGTAGCTGTCCTTAACGAAGCGCCCGAACAAAAAGTTAAACAGGTTTTTCTCTCTGCTTTCAACCGACAGAACACAGAACATAAAAAATCCCCCCGCAAAAATCTATGCGGGGGAAAAGCTTAATATTTATTTATTATTCAAAAGCTCGGCGGCTTTCTGATACTGGGCGTCGTCCTCCTTGGCGAGCATGGCGAGCCTTGCGTTCTGCTCGGCGGAAAGTTCAACGGTATAATCGGGTTCAAGCCCCGTACCGTTAAAGCTTTCGCTCTTATAAGGATTTATCTTAGCAACGGTAAGGGCTACCGCTCCGCCGTCGCTGAGTTCAAAAATACGCTGCATTGTACCGTTGCCGGCGGTTTTAACGCCGACTATCTGCGCCATTGAGAAATCGCGCAGGTCACAGGCGAAAAGTTCCGCTCCGCCTGAGGTACCGGAATTTACGAGCACCGTCATAGGATAGCTGACGCTTTCGGAATCGGAAGAAAAGGTTTCAACCGTATTTCCGTCCTTATCGACGGCGGTTGCAATAGCGCCCGTACTCTCGGTGGGAACCGGAACAAGAACATCAATACAGTCCGCCGCGTTTTCAATAAGTCCCGTATTATTGTTGCGCAGGTCAAACACAATTCCTGTCACCGAATGGGAGTCCATATATTCAATAGCGTCTTTAAGCTGCTGAGCGGTTGTGCTGTAAAAAGCCGTAATCTTTATATAGCCCAGCGTTCCCTCGACTGAATAATATACCGACTGCGCCGTATATCCCCTCGCGACGGACACGGTTTTGCTCTCGCCCGCGTGGGTAAAGGTCACCTGCACATTGGTAAGCCTTTCGCCGTCAAGACTGGCGATAAGGTTTTCGTAATTATCCGCTGTTACGGCTACCGAATCCACGGCTGTGATAACATCTCCCTTTGAGATTCCCTGAATCTGGGCGGGAGAGTCCTCGGACACCTCGGAAACATAAATATTATTATTGGCGCTGTCATAAACGGCGATAATTCCTATGCCGCCGCGGCTGCCTTTTTCCTCAAGCTTATACTCGGAATACTCGTCCGCAGTCATATAGTAGCTGTAACGGTCGCCTATTCCGTCAACATATCCGTCCGACATCATGGCGGTCAAAAGAGTTTCGTTAAGCTCGCCGAAATAATTTTCACGCACCAAATCGTCAATTTCGGACACGGAAGAATAAAGTCCCGAACGCTCCGCCACATCTTTTATTATGCTGTTATACACTCCGAGCGACACCGACATAGTGATTGCGACAGCCAGAGCCGCCGTTAAAAATATCAGTGAAAGGGTTACACCGAGAGATACTTTTTTATTCAAAGAGCATCATATCCTTTATCAATAAATCAATGGGTTCGGCAAATAAAGCTCCGGGTTTACGCGGTTACCGTTAAGACGCATTTCAAAATGAAGATGCGAACCCGCAACGGGATTTGACGCCGTTGGACGAGGCCAGCAGTTGCCGGTATTTCCTACCGTGCCTATTACCTGCCCCTGTACTACTTTATCGCCCACGCTGACGCTTCTTGAATCAAGGTGGCACACAAGCGAGCTCAGTCCGTTGCCGTGGTCAATGTTTATGTAATGGCCGTATGTACCGGCTACATAAGCGGATTTTGTGACAGTGCCCGAAGCTACCGCGTAAACCTTGGCGCCCTTTGTGGTGTAATATGTTTTTCCGTTTATAACACGGTTGAGCGGAGCGCACAGGTCAACTGACGCCGTACCGCGGGAGGAATGCTCGGCAAAGGTAGCGGAATAGTAAACCGTACTGTCCTGAAGCGGAGAGATAAGCCCCTTTGAGGAAACCTTGAATTTATGGCTCACCGCGCCGTTATCAACGCTGCCGTCGCCGCTTGAACCGTTATTGGCTATATCCTGGTCAAGGCTGTTGGAGAACTCCTCTTTTTCTTTTTCCGCCTGCGCAATCAGTTTTTCCACAAGCGCGCTGTTCTGGTCGAGCTTTCCTATAAGCTCGTTTTGTTTTTTAAGGTTTGCTTCGGACTTTGCCTGAGCGGTTTCGAGTTTTGCCTTATCCGACTCATACTCCTGCTTTTTGGTTTCGGCTTCCGCCTTGTCCTCGGTAAGCTTTGCCTTTGCGGTGTTTAAATCGCTGCGCTTTTTGTTGAGGTCCTCAACCATGGCGTTAAGGTCCTCAATCTGCTCACGCAAATCGCTGACTATGGCGGTATCATGCTTTGTGACCTGCCTTATAAGCTCACTCCGGGTCAAAAAGTCCTGAAAATCGGTTGCGCTTAAAAATATTTCAAGCTCCGAGGTTTCGCCCGCCATATAAGCGGCTCTGAGCCTCTGCTTTAAGACCTCGTAGGTTTCGTCGATTTTGACATTCTGCTCCTCAATCTGGGCGTCAACCTTTTCTATTTCGGTATTGAGGGTTTCAATCTGCATTTCGTATTCGGAAATCTGGGCGTTGAGCTCGTTAAGCCTTTCTATAACGGGCGCCATTTTTTCCTCGATAGCCGCAATCTGGCTGTCATAAGCGTTAATCTGTTCCTGTAAAGTATTTATGTAGGACTCGGTCTGGTCCTTCTGGTTTGCCAGATCTTCGAGTTTTTCCTCGTTGGCGTCGATTTCCGCCTGAATTTCTTCAAGGGTTTTCGCGGAGCCGGAAACAGGCATAGCGGAAACAAAAAGCGCGAATGCGAAAATTACCGACAAAACCTTAATGCTGAACTTCACTTACAACACTCCCTTGCTCTTTAAGATATCTGCTCATTGAAATTGTACTGCCGAAGGCGCCTGTTATTATTCCGACTGCAAGGAATGTTCCGAGAATCGGAAGAACATACGAGCCCATGCTGACCGGCTCAAACAGCGCCAAAACATTGCTGAACACATAAACCATGCCCTGATACAGCGCAGCTAACACCGCGAGGGATATAAAACTGGCGATAATGCCGAGCAAGATACCCTCTATCATAAACGGCCAGCGGATAAACCAGTTAGTAGCGCCGACGGCTTTCATAATGCTGATTTCAAGTTTCCTTGAAAACATGGTAATGCGTATTGTATTTGAAATGATGAACAGTGACACAAGGAACAGCAGTATTACTATTCCCACGCTGACCGCCGTTACAGCGTGACGGATTGCCACAAGCTTATCCGCCACATCGCCGTTTTCACGGACTGTATCGACAAAGTCGAGCTCCCTGAGCTGAGATACTGTCGTATCAAACTGATTAAGGTCGGCGACAACCACCTTATACGCGTCGGGAAGCGGATTTTCGTCAAGCCCTTCAAGCAGTACGGCGTCATCGCCCATACTTTCAAGCTGGTCGCGGTAGGCGTCCTCTTTGGGAACGAATATGCACTCCTCGATATTGCTCATCGTTTTTATCTGATTGCCCATAGCGGTAGTCTGTTCGTCGGTCGCCTCATCCGAAACATAGACCATTACCACATTCTGGCTCTCGATTACATCAAGCAGAGCGTTGATATTGAAATAAAGCATTGTGCCGAGTCCGATAATAACAAGGCACGCCATAAGCACCGTAACGGAAGCGAGCGACATAAGCCTGTTCACCCACACATTGCGGAAGCCTTCCCTTGTAAGATATTTAAGGCTTGAACCCTGCATTATTTGTCACCCCCGTTTTCGCCGCCGTCAACATACTGAGAATAATCGGCGCCGGCAGCGTTGATTTCGTCTTTATCAACGCCGTAATTTCTCATAAATTCCTCTAAATCGTCGTCGATATTGGGCTGGACATAATATTTGCTGTCGGGCTGTTCAAGAATTTCCTCAACGGGTTTAACTTCCTCGCGGATTTTATCGACATTCTGCTGAATCTCTTTTTTCGCCGCTTTTATAAGCTCTTTTTTGTTCTCGGGTTTTTTATCCTGTTCAGCCGTATTTTCCGGCTGCGCCTCCGCCCGGATTTTAGCGGCTGTATCCGACACAACCTCGCCCTTGCTGATTGTAATTACTCTGTGATTAAAACGGCGCACAAGCTCATGCTCATGAGTTACCATTACAATCGTTGTTCCGTTGGCGTTGATATGGTTTAAAAGGTCAACAATCTCATAGGACATTTCCGGGTCGATATTACCGGTGGGCTCGTCCGCAATAATAAGACCTGCGTTATTTACAAGGGCGCGCGCGAGGGCAACCCTCTGCTGCTCGCCGCCCGAAAGCTGGGTGGGAAGCTGCCTTGCCTTTGAGGTAAGCCCCACAAGGCTCAGCACATAGGGCACTCTTTTTCTTATATCCTTTTCTTTGGCGCCGATAACGCGCATTGCGAAAGCCACATTATCAAAAACCGTCATATTGGGTATAAGCCGGAAATCCTGGAACACTATTCCGAGCGTTCTGCGGAATTTCGGGATATCCCTCTTTTTAATCTTGTTAAGATTATAGTTATTTATTACAACCGTTCCGCTGTTGGGAACCTGCTCGCGCATTATGAGCTTTAAAAAGGTACTTTTACCCGCTCCCGAAGCGCCGACAACAAAGACAAACTCGCCGTCGTTTATTGTTATCGACACATTATTGAGCGCGTGCGTACCCGTATCGTATGTTTTTGAAACATTTTTAAATTCTATCACCGTATGCACCTATTCCTAACTTGTGTTTTCTGCATAAAAATACATTATAACTACTAATAGATAAATTATAACACAAAATATTGTGTTTGTGCCACATTTTAAAAAAATGTTAACATTTATCGTCGTTTTAAACAAAACAAAAAAGCATTTATATGCAAATTATATAAGCCGATCAAAACAGAAAAGACAGGCGCTGCCTGTCTTTTTTATAATATTAAAATCAATACTTAACCGGATTGGCGTCAAGGTATTTCTTAACCATTAAAGCTACCTTGAACACGATTGCGTCATCAAACTCGCGCAGGTCAAGCCCGGTAAGCTTTTTAATTTTTTCAAGGCGGTAAACCAAAGTATTGCGGTGAACAAAGAGCTTTCTTGAAGTTTCGGAAACATTGAGGTTGTTCTCAAAGAACTTCTGGATAGTGAAAAGCGTTTCGTGGTCAAGGCTCTCGATTGAGCCGCGCTTGAATATCTCGTGCAGGAACATTTCGCAAAGAGTTGTGGGAAGCTGGTAGATAAGCCTTGCTATGCCGAGATTGTCATAGCTGACTATTGTTTTTTCGGTATCGAACACCTTTCCGACTTCAAGCGAAACCTGAGCCTCACGGAAAGAGCGCGCGAGATTCTTTATACTGTCAACGGTTGTGCCTATACCCACAAGAACATGGGTATAATACTCTGTTCCGAGAGAGTCGGCTATTGAGCGGGCAAGCTTTTCAAGGTCCTTTGTATCGATATTGTTTTTAACCTCTTTTACAAGGGCAATATCAGTTTCGTTGATATTGATTACAAAGTCCTTTGCCTTATCCGGGAACAAGTCCTGAATAACATCAAACACCGAAACATCGTTGTGCTCGGTAATTCTGATGAGAAGCACGACTCTTGTGACATCGTTGTTGAAATGAAGCTCACGGGCTTTAATGTAGATATCGCCGGGAAGAATATTGTCAAGTATTATGTTCTTTATAAAATTGCTGCGGTCATATTTTTCATCGTAATACTGCTTGATGGTAGCGAGCGAAACGGAAAGCACGGCGACATAGCGGCTGGCAATTTCATCATCACCCTCAACAAACACGGCGTATTCGGGGTGCATAAGCGCGCCGAAAACCCGGTAAGTATATCCGTCTGCAACAATTATTTCCGAAGAAGCGAAAACATCGGCCACAGCCTGCGACTGCACTTCTCCTATCTTTCCCAATTCGCTGCAGGAAATAACCGTTCCCGTTTCGTCAATAACGCCGAATGTACGGTCGATGACATCAATCATCTGATGAACTATTCCCTGAAACAATCTGTTAGACATAAAATATACCTCCACCATCTGTTACGAAGCGTAAGCCTTTATTGGAATTTATACAAATTCACAACAACATCACTATGTATTTTACACAATAATCGGCAATTTTGCAAGTGAAAAATTGATATTTTTTAAATTTTTTCAAACATTTTATACAAAAAAAGACAAAAAATTTGTATAATCAACGCAATACAGCCATTTACGGGCTTAATTTTTATTGTCAAAATCACTAAATACAGGCCCGGTTATTTTTTTCAGCTCTTCCGGAGTTATTTCCCGGCATTCTCCCGCGGAAAGTCCTGCGTCAAGTGAAAGTCCTCCGATTTTTTGCCTGTGCAGTTCAAGCACCCTGCTGCCCGCAGCCGCGAACATTCTTTTAACCTGATGATATTTGCCCTCGCATATCATAATTTTTACAAGAGGCTGCTCGCCCTCTTCGACTGTTTCAACTTTCGCGCCTTTTAAGCTTGTCCCGTCAAGGAGGGTTATGCCGTTTTCGAGCTTTTTCATTTCGTTTTCGGGCACCGGCCGCTGAAGCCTTGCGAGATATGTTTTATAGACATGATTTTTAGGCGACAGAATTTTATGGGCAAAATCGCCGTCGTCGGTTATAAGCACAAAGCCGGTTGTGTCCTTATCAAGCCTGCCGGCGGGGAAAAGCCCTTTTCTGAACAGCTCTGCCGGTACTAAATCAACAACGGTTTTATCCTCTCCCGCGGAAGCGGAAACAACTCCCTTGGGCTTATTCATCATAATATAGATATATTTTTTTACGGCGACGGTTTTGCCGTCAACCGTCACCGCGCAGTTATCCTCATCTATCTTAAAGGCGCAGTCGGTAACAACGGCGCCCTCGGCAGTTACCCTGCCCTGTTTTATGAGTTCTTTTACTTCCCTGCGCGAGGCTATGCCCTGCCGCGCCAATATTTTATCAATTCGTTCCATCGGTTCCGCCGTCCGTTTTCGGCATTGAAAATCCGTGCATAAAGCCGTCAAGCTCAACCGAGCATATATCTCCGCCGATTATTTTTGAATCGTAAACCAGCAGGTTTGCCCTTATGCAGCTCTGATTTTCATAGCCGGGATAATTTTTTACGCTGTAAGTCCAGCGTTTGACTCGCATACCGGCATAGGCGCTTAAATCAAAACCCTGCGCCTTCTGTATTTCGTTATATTCCGTGTAAGTTTCGTCAAATTCAGAGGGAATTATAACCTCGGTCACCTCGACCGGTTCCTCGCTGACCTCCCAGCCGAACTGCGAGAGAAACGCCATTCTTTCGCTGTGGTCTGCCGCTTTTATCTGCACGGCGGAATCGCCCGCGGTTTCGCGGCTGTCACGCGCCAGCACAAAAAGGCTGACCGCGGTAACCGCTACAAAAAGTATAAGCAGAAAGAATTTCACATGCTTTGAGCGAACGGAATATACAAACATAGATAAACACCTCAACACTATTTATATAAATAAATATGCGGCAAGGTGTTTAATAATGATTTTTAAATTTTAGGGCTGTTATGAATTACTCGTCAATTCTCTTGGACTGAGCCGCCGCTCTTAAATGCTGACGGGCGCGGCGGATTTCGTTGACCGAATTTGTGAGAGTTTCGTCGGCGATACCCACGATATTCTCAACATATTCGCTGGCGCTGGTGCGCATTTCCTTTGCCCATGTTCTCGCCTGCTCGGTAAGCTCAGCCGCGGAAGCTCTCGCCTGCTCAACAATTTCGTTGGCATTGGCGCGAGCCTTTTGGAGAATCTCTGCCGCCTGAGCCTCGGCTCCCCTTGTTATCTCGTCCTCGGAAATAATCTCTTTTGCTCTGAGGTGAGCTTTTTCGATTATTTTGTCGGCGTTATCCTGAGCGGCTGCGAGAATTTCTTTCCTCTCGGAAGCTATTTTTCTTGCCTGCATAAGCTCGTCGGGCATGTTAAGTCTTATATCCTCAACCGCTGTTTTGATAGCGCCCGCGTCAACAAGCACATTTGATGTAAACGGCACCGACTTAGCCTCGTCAAGTATTCCGTCTATCTCTTCAAGTAAGCTTTCTATTGTCATTTGCTCACACCTCTTTTAATTCTTTTGACTATATCATCACGAATTACCTCGGGAACAAAGTCGCTTATATCCCCGCCTAATTCGCAAATCTGCTTTACGGTGCTTGAACTTAAATACATATTTTCCATTCTTGTATTGATGAAAATTGTTTCAAGCTCGCTGTTCAGCTTTTTGTTTATCTGAGCCTGCTGAAACTCGTATTCAAAGTCGGACATGGCTCTTAATCCCTTTACAACCGCAACGGCATTTTTCTGCCGCGCGTACTCGGCAAGCAAGCCGCCGTAAACATCAACCTCAACATTATGAAATTCTGCGGTACACCTTTTTATGAGCTGCGCTCTCTCCTCGGGAGTAAAGCAGAAATTGCTCTTAGAGGGGTTTTGCATTACCACCACAATAACCTTGTCAAAAAGCGCTGAGCTGCGGCTGATTATATCAAGATGTCCGTTTGTTACCGGGTCAAAGCTGCCGGGACAAATTACGGTTTTCATAATTACTCACTTTTCTTTCTGTAAATCGTCAGCTTGATTTTTCCGTACTTATATTCCCGGAAAACGCTGAACCTGCCCGCCGAAACGGGAAGCTCCTCCTGAGCGGAGCTTTCGCAGACAATTACGCCGCCGTCGGTCATTTTTTCGGCTACAAGCGGCAGAACGCTGTCGATGATTTTTTTGTTATAAGGCGGGTCAAGAAGCGCTATATCAAACTTCTCGCGGCTGAGCTCTATATATGTCCGCGCGTCTCCGCAGTAAACGCTCGCCCTTTTCTCAAACCCTGTGGCTTTAAGGTTCTGCCTTGTAACATCAAGGGAACGGTTTGAAGAATCGACAAAAGCGCAGCGCCGCGCTCCGCGGCTCAACGCTTCAATTCCGAGCTGGCCGGAACCCGAAAACAGGTCGAGCACATTGGCTCCGGGAATATCAAACTGAATAATGCTGAACATTCCCTCTTTTACCCTGTCGGTAGTCGGGCGCACATCGTCGCCCTCCAGCGTTGCGAGCTTTCTGCCCCTTGCCTCACCTGTTATTACTCTCATCGCTATGCTCCAAATCCATATACATACACTATATTATCCCATTTTTATTGCCGTTTGTCAATTTTTTTTTGAATTTCGCCGCTTATCGAGCCGGCAGGCGTCACAATTTGCAGTATGAAAAATTATTCGGGATATATTTTTACGCCATTGAAAGAATAATTTTTTCAAGCTCGCCGGGGGTTTCGGCAAACACCGACGCCCCTGCCGCTTCAATTACGCTCTTGTCGCGGAATCCCCAAAGCACGCCGATTGAAGGCAGTCCCGCGTTTTCGGCTGTCAGGATATCCACATCGGAGTCGCCCACAAAAACGGCGTTTTCCTTTTTTGAGCCGAGCTTTGAAAGCGCGTAAAACACGCCGTCGGGGGCGGGCTTATTGGGTCTGCCGTCAACGCTGCCGGCGACAACGCCGATATTATTGCCGAACATTCTGCGGCAGAGGTCCTGCGCGGCGAAGTCGGCTTTATTAGTGACTATTGCCGTTTTAAAACCGGCTTTTTTTATATTTTCAAGCATTCGGTTAATGCCGTCATAGGGACGGGTTTTATCCTCCATGTGCTCCTTATAATAAGCGCAGAAGCAATCATAGCAGCTTTCAAGTGTTTCGCTGTCTGTTCCCTCGGGCACGGCGCGTTCAACGAGCAGCCTTATGCCGTTGCCGACAAAGCTGCGTATTTCGTCCTTGGAACGAGTATCAAGCGAGCAGCTTTTAAGCGCGTAGTTCATACTGTCGGTCAAATCGTCAAGAGTATTCAAAAGCGTTCCGTCCAAATCAAACACTACTGTATCCTTCATTATTATTCACCTTTATTATAAAATTCATAAATTTTTTCCGCCAGCGCGCGGTTGACTCCCTTAACCTCGCAAAGCTCGTCCACCGAAGCCGCCTTTACCGCCTTTACGCTTTTAAAGCGGTTAAGCAGTGCTTTTGCCTTTACCGCGCCCACGCCGTCGATTTCGGTGAGCGAAAGTTTAAGGCTTTTTGAAATATGTTTTTTATGGTGGTAAGAAACCGAAAAGCGGTGGACTTCCTCCTGAATTTCGGAGACAAGCGTAAACACCGCCCGGTTGGCGTTGATGGCGATTTCGCCGCCGTTATCGGTTATGGCGCGGGTTTTGTGCTTGGAGTCCTTGACCATTCCGAAAACAGGCACGCTTATATTCATTTCGCAGAGCACCGATTTTACCGCGCTCACCTGACCTTTGCCGCCGTCGAGCAAAATAAGGTCGGGCATTTTGCCGAAGCCCTCTTCCTCGTTTTCGTCCTTATGCTTTAAATATTCGTTAAAGCGTCTTGAAAGCACCTCGCGCATGGAGCCGTAATCGTCCTGCCCCTCAAAGCTTTTCACCGCGAAGGTACGGTACGCCCTTTTAAGCGGTTTTCCGTTTTTAAACACCACCATACCTGCCACATTATCGGCTCCGCCGGTATGGGAAATATCGTACGACTCAATATACTCCGGCGTGTTTTTAAGCCCTAAAAGCTCCTTTAACTCTTCAAGCACACGGATTTCCGCACCTTTTCTGCCCTTTCGCTGGGCGAGCTTTTCATAGGCGTTTTCCCGGCACATATTGACGAGCTTTAACCCGTCGCCCCTTTGCGGAACCGTAACCGAGCATTTTACTCCTCTTAATTCGGAAAGGCGCTGGGACACAAGCTCTCTGTCCTCAAAATCCTCGTCGAGAAGCACCAGACGGGGAACCGGGCGCATTGAGTAATACTGCATAAGGAAATTTCTTCTTAAATTTTCATCGTTATTCTCGCCGTCAAAGAAAAACTGTTCGGAATCGCAGAGTCTGCCCTTATCAAAACGCAGAACGGCAACGCACATATCGCCCGCGTTGGAAGCTACCGCGAACACATCTTTTTCTTCATTCGACTCGGTCACTACTTTCTGGCGGGCTTTCATATTTTCAACGGCTTTTATTCTGTCGCGGTATTTAACGGCGTTTTCAAAATCCAGCGCCTCGGCGCAGGCGTTCATTTTTCTTTTCAGAGCCGCCACGGTTGAAGCTATGTCCCCGTTTAAAAAATCCAGCGCCTCTTTTACCGTTTCGGCGTACTCCTCCTCGGAAATTTTGCCGGTACAAACGCCCATACATCTTGAAATATGGTAATTAAGGCACGGTCTGCCCTTTTTAAAGTCGCGGGGAAAAACCTTGGCGCACTGGGGGAGCTTAAAAATTTTATTCGCCTCGTCAACCGACTGCTTTACGGCATAGGAACTGGTGAAAGGGCCTATATAGTCGGCTTCGGAGTCGTCCTTTTGAAGCACGGCTGAAATTTTGCTGTAAGGCGGTTTTGTGACCTTTATATAGCTGTAACCCTTATCGTCTTTCAAAAGTATATTATACTTGGGCATATTCTGCTTGATAAGGCTTGCTTCAAGCACAAGCGCCTCAAATTCGGAATCGGTGAGAATATAGTCAAAATCGTCCACATTCTCAACCATTCTGCGCACCTTGACTGTATGCTTGTTCTGTGAGCCGAAATACTGGCTGACGCGGTTTTTGAGAGCCTTTGCCTTGCCGATATATATGATTTTCCCGTGCTTGTCCTTCATTATATACACTCCGGGCGTAACGGGGAGCTTCATGGCTTTTGCGCGAAGATATTTAATTTTTTCATTCATTCAAAACACCTCCGACAAAAAAAGGCACACCGCAGAAAGCGATGTGCCAAAAGCGCCTTGATTACTCAGCAAAGCCGGATTCAACGAGTTTTACAAGCTCGTCAACCGCCTGCTCCTCGTCGGGGCCGCCGGCAAGAATACGGATTGTTGTTCCACCCATTATACCAAGTGAAAGAACGCCGAGAAGGCTTTTTGCGTTTACGCGTCTGTCTTCTTTTTCAACCCAGATAGACGATTTGAACTCGTTGGCTTTCTGTATAAAGAAAGTCGCGGGACGCGCATGTAAACCGACCTGATTTTTAACTTCGACATCTTTAGTGTACATAATACATTCTCCCAAATGAATAAATTTAAATAACAGATAGAAACTCATTCGTTACTACTATATTATACCACAAATCCCGTTTCCGTCAACGAAAAACAATGACTTTTAGGGTATATTGTAATAATTCAGTCAGAAAAACAAAAAGCATAATTTTATTGCAATCAACTTTGTGTATTTTGACAATGCACGAAATCGTTTTTTGTGTATAATTTATATTTTAATGGGGTTTTTGATGTAAAAACGGAACTTTTGGCTCAGTTGCCTACCTTGTGATGCACGGGCGCGGTTGACACGGTAAGCGCCGCGAATTTCATACCTTTTTTCTGATAAAACTCTATTATTTGAGGAAGCGCCTTAACGGTAGCGCTCTTTGTGTCATGCATTAAAATTACTATGTTCTTTGCGGATTTAGGATATGTTGTGCCGTTTTTTACGAGCTTATTTATATCGGTAATTCCCTCGGCGTCGCCCGTTTGACAGTTCCAGTCAAAATAGACATAGCCCTTTTCGGTAACGGATTTTGTTATTCTTGACATTATTCCGTTTGAATACTTTTTGCTTACGGTATTGCTGCTGCCGCCGGGAAAGCGTATGAGTTTTGATTCTTTTCCCGTTTGGGACAGCACTAAGTCGGATATTTTTTGAAGGTCTGCAAAATACGCCTCGTCCGACTTATAAATAGCGGAATAGCTGTGGTTATAACAATGCAGTCCTATTGAGTGCCCGCGGTTTACGATTTCCTTCATCACGGAATTATATTTCCCGGAAGTGACGAAAAATGTAGCCTTTACGGAGTATTTATCCAGCACATTAAGAATATCGACGGTCACCGCTGAGGGACCGTCGTCAAAGGTGAGATATACCGTTTGCCCGCCGGACGATACGGTCTGCCCGGAAGAAGCCGCCTGTTCCTTTTTTTGGGAAAGCTGCTTGTTTAAGTCGTTTATTTTTTTGTTGAGCTCGTCAACCTTGCTCTGATATTCTTTGCTTTTGTTTTCAATTTCCGCCTCATAAGCCGCCGACTCAAAATCCCGGTTTTCGCTGATTTCGTTATAGCGGCTGGCCTCTTCGCTCAACTGAACATTCATTGAAGATTGAAGTTCGGAAAGTTCGTTGACCGCCTGTGAAAGCTGTTTGCGAGCCACGGAATACTTTATGCCGAAAAAAACGGAAACAGACGCCACGGCGACAAGCAGCACGGACAAAGCGACTACTATTCCTTTTATTTTTTGCCTTTTCGTAAGCTTTTTTACGAGAATTTTCATCTGACCTACTTATCCTTTACTCTTATTGCCTCAACTGTAAAAACTTTTGTACCCCTGAATATTCTACTTTAATTTATGAGTTTTATCAACATCAAAATTATTACATTATTGTTACTGTTTATCCTTTAAAAATTTTTTGTCGGCTTCTGAAAGCCGCGCTTTTTCAAGCATATCCGGACGATATTTCAAAGTTGTCAGAAGCGACTGCTCGCGCCGCCATTTTTCAATATTTTCGTGGTGCCCGGAAAGGAGCACCTGCGGCACCTTTACGCCGTTCCACTCGAAAGGTCTTGTGTACTGAGGATATTCGAGCAGGCCGTTATAGTGGCTTTCAAGCTCTTTTGCCTCGGCGTTGGGCAGCACCCCGTCAATCATTCTGGCGACCGAGTCGGCAAGTATCAGCGCAGGAAGCTCACCGCCGGTAAGCACATAGTCGCCTATGGAAATCTGCTCGTCCACAATGCTGTCGATTACGCGCTGGTCCACGCCCTCGTAATGTCCGCACAGCAGAGTTATTTCGTCCTCAAAGGCCAGTTCCTTTACTTTTTCCTGAGTCAGCACTTTTCCGCAGGGACTCATAAAAATGAGCCGGCTTTTTTTGCCGCTTTTTTCGCAGACCGCCTTAAAGCAGTCAAAAATCGGCTGAGCCTGCATGAGCATTCCCGTTCCGCCTCCGTAAGGGGCGTCGTCAACCCGGTTATGCTTATCGCAGGTATAGTCACGAATATTAAAACATTCAATTTCGATATATCCGTTTTTTCTCGCTCTGCCTATTATGCTTTCGGACAAAACCGCTTCGCACATTTCTGGGAAAAGCGTCATTATGTTAATCTTCATCGTCAAAAAGTCCTTTTAAGGGATTTATAAGAATTTTCGACTGCGCCACATCGACCGAAACCACCACATCTTTGACAGCCGGAATCAGCACCTCGCCATTGTTTTTTGTTTTAATATGCCAGACATCGTTGGCGCCCGTCCGGCTGACATCACTTACCGTACCGAGAGGCTTGCCGCTGCCCGCGTCAAACACAGAACAGCCTATAAGCTCCTGCACAAACCATGTTCCGCTGTCAAGGCGCGCGTCCTCACGCTTTATATAGAGCACCTTATTTTTAAGCGCCTGCGCCCTTTCAACGCTGTCAACCCCATCCAGCAAAAGCACGCAGATATTGCCGTGAGGTCTTGCCCTTAAAACATTTATGCCCGTTCCGTCCTTAAAATAAAGGGTTTTGAAATTTTTTACAAACTCAGGCGTGTCGCACCACGGATTAAAGCGCACCTCTCCCTTTATACCGTGTGTTGAAACAATCTGCCCCAGTTCAAGATATTCCTTTATCATATCAATCACCGAAAATGACAAAAGGCAGACCACGCCGCGGCTGTAAGTAACGCCGCATAAGCCGCCTGCCCTTAGTATCAGTCAATATCGACGCGGACCTTTTCACCCGTGCGGGTTGCTCCCGCTTTCATAACGGTTCTTATGGCCTTCGCGACTCTGCCCTGTTTGCCGATTACCCTGCCCATATCGTCCTCGGCGACATGAAGGTGATAAACGACAACTCCGCTTTCGTCGGGCTCGTCAACGGTAACCGAAACCGCTTCGGGATTTTCAACAAGTCCTTTGACGATTGTAATAAGAAGTTCCTGCATTTTTTACGCCTTTCTTATTTAATTACGCCGCTTTTTTTAAGGATATTCTTAACTGTATCCGTAGGCTGAGCGCCGTTTTTGAGCCACTGCTCCGCTTTCTCGTTATCCAGCTTGATTTCGGGAGGGTTCTTCATGGGATCATAGTAACCTATCTCCTCAATGAATCTGCCGTCTCTGGGATAACGCGAATCCGCTACGACTACTCTGTAAAAGGGATTTCTTTTCGCGCCCATTCTGCGAAGTCTGATTTTTACTGCCATTTTGTTTTCCTCCAAAATATATATAGATTTTATTATAAACACCTGTGTGTTTTAATCACATGGGAAAGCCGCCCATCGGGCCGAAACCGCCCATTCTTTTCATACGGCGTTTGAAGCCGTTGGAATTGAGCTGCTTTAACATTTTCTGCATCTGGCGATACTGATTGAGAAGCCTGTTGACATCTTCGACCTGCATTCCGCAGCCCGCCGCAATCCTGCGTTTTCTTGAAGGATTGATTATGTCGGGATTTCTGCGCTCCTTTAAGGTCATGGACTGGATTATCGCCCGTGTCCTGTCAAGCTGCCTGTCGTCCACATCAACATCTTTAATCTTTTTATTGACGCCCGGCAGCATTGAGAGAATATCCTTCATACTGCCCATTTTTTTGACCTGTTCCATCTGGTCAAGCAAATCTTCAAGGTCAAATTTGTTTTTGCTGAGTTTTTCTTCAAGCTCAGCCGCTTTTTTCTCGTCCAAAGCAATTTCGGCTTTTTCGATAAGAGAAAGCACATCGCCCATTCCGAGTATTCTTGACGCCATTCTGTCGGGATAGAAATAGTCAAGCTCGTCAAGCTTTTCGCCCATACCGACAAATTTTATAGGCTTGCCGGTTACGGCTCTTGCCGAAAGCGCCGCGCCGCCTCTTGTGTCGCCGTCCATCTTGGTAAGAACAAGGCCGTCTATTCCCAGCTCGTCATTGAAGGTTCCCGCGACCGTTACCGCGTCCTGACCGAGCATTGCGTCAACCACCAGAAGTATTTCGTGGGGGTGAACCTCGGCTTTTATATTTTTAAGCTCGTTCATAAGCTCGGTATCAATATGCAGTCTGCCGGCGGTGTCGATAAACACATAGTCATAGCCCTTATCCTTTGCCAGCTTAACCGCTTCCTTAGCGATTGTAACCGGGTTTTCCGCGCCCATCTCAAAGACCGGAACCCCCACCTGCTCGCCCACTACCTGCAACTGTTTGATAGCCGCCGGACGGTAAACATCGCACGCTACAAGCAGAGGTCTGTGGTTTTCCTTTTTCAGTTTAAGAGCTATTTTCGCGCAGTGGGTAGTTTTACCTGAGCCCTGAAGTCCGCACATCATGACTATTGTGGGGGGATGAGCCGCGTAAGCGAGCCTTGTCTGTGTTCCGCCCATAAGGTCGGTGAGCTCTTCGTTTACTATTTTTATTACCATCTGCGCGGGAGTCAGGCTTTCCATTACCTGAGCGCCGATTGCCCTCTCAGTAACCTTAGCGGTAAAATCCTTTGCCACTTTATAGTTAACATCGGCTTCAAGAAGCGCCAAGCGCACCTCGCGCATGGCTTCCTTAACATCGTTTTCGGTTAAGCTGCCCTTGCTTTTAAGGCGCTTGAACGCCGCTTCAAGTCTGTCTGATAAACCTTCAAATGCCATGAGTTTCTCCTATTCCGTCAAAGAAAGCGCGATAGACTTGATTTTTACGGTCATATCGTTAATCTCTCTTGAAAGCCCGTGGGCAAGGTTATATTCGTTTATCTCCTCCGCGCAGCTGATTATTTCATCAAGCCCGTTCTGAAGCTGCGCCTGTTTTTCGGAAAATCTGAGCTTTGACTCCAAATCGTAAAGCACAGCCTCGGCCCGTTTGACCGCGTCGCGGACGCCCTGCCTTGTTATACCTTCGTTTTCGGCAATTTCGGAAAGAGAAAGGTCGTCGTTATAATAATAGCCCAAATAATCGCGCTGCTTCTGAGTCAGCGCTTCGCCGTATAAATCAAGCAGCATTGTTATTTTAACATCATTCGCCACGACATTATCCCTCCTTATAAAAACTGCCCTGTAAAGTTTTTGCGCTTTACAGGGCAGTATTATACTAAATATTTTCTGTTTTGTCAAGTACAAATCAGTTGTTTTTTGCTTTATTGGCGTTATCGACAATCTCCTGCCAGCTTACGCTGTCCTGTTTTCCAGAACCGGTGCCTACCTGTATTCCGGACGAGCTGCTGCTTTCGCTTTCGCCTGAGCTTTCGCTCTCGGTGGGTTTTGACGAACCGGTTTCCTTTTCACCGTTTTCGGAAGAAGCCGATGAAGAGGGCTGTCTGGTTGAGGACTCGGAGCTCTTATTTGTTGTGGTTTCGGTTTTAAGAGCCTCTATATCGTCATAAAATCCGTCCTCATCGGTTGTAACGGGGATTTTGTCGCCGTCAACATTTGTAACATACATATCGCCGTTTTCATCAACGGTTACCTCGTCTTTAACATTCGTGTTGCCGGTTTTTTCGGGGTCGTCCTTTTTGCAGGCGGCAAAAAGCACGGCTACTGCAAGTATAGCTAAAGCTGCGGCAATAATTTTTTTATTCATTTAGAAGCACTCCTTATAACTGCAATATCTGCTGATTTAAAGCTACCAAAAAACACATCAGTTGTCAAGAACTTTTAAAGAGGAAAAATTTTTCCAAAAGTTGTTTTTGCCGGTTTATTTTAGTTCCGCGACTGTTACGCCGTCCTCGCCCTCGCCGAAAACTCCCAGACGGAAGCTGCGGATATTGGGGTGGCGCTTTAAATAGGTATGAACTCCCTTTCTCAGAGCGCCGGTGCCCTTGCCGTGGATTATGGTAATCTCGTTTAAGCCTGAGCGCAGTACGCTGTCAATAAAGCTGTCAAGGTCAAGCATTGCCTCCTCAACGGTTTTGCCGCGCAGGTCGATTCTTGAATCGGCTGTAGCGGAAGTTTTGCTGAAATTGCCGCCGCTGCGTGGAGCCGCGCTTTTTTTGGAGGTTTGCTTTTTGCCGCCGCTCTGCCGCAAATCGGAAATATCGGCTTTAACCTTGATAGCTCCCAGACGGATAAACGCCGTATGCTTTTTTTCGTCAACGGACACGACTTCGCCCTCGCTGCCCGTTGATTTTATAACAACCCTGTCGCCGGGGTTAAGCTTGCCGGTCAAATCCGCCGCGCCGTCGTCTTCAAGGCGGTCTGCAAGCTCGTCCATAACATCAAGCTGACGGTTCATGGCGGCTTTTGCTTTTCGGGCGGTTTCGGCAAGATTTTTTTCCTTTGCCTGCTCCTTTTTAAGCTGTTCAATTTCCATAAGCAGAGAGTTGCCGGCTCTGCGTGCGGTTTCGACCGTTCTTTGCGCCTCCGCTTTGGCTTTTTCAATTTCCTTTTGCGCCTGCTCGCGGGATTTTTTCAAAATCTCTTCGGCGTTTTCGCGGATTTTTTGAGTATCCGCCTTTTCCTGTGCGATTTTTTCCTTTTCCTCTTCCAGCTCTCTGCGCGCGGTTTCAAGCGAATCAAGGGCGTTTTCAAACCGCGAGTTCTCCTCGGAAATAAGCTCCTTTGCGCAGTTGATTATATCTTCGCTCACGCCCAGTCTGCCCGCTATCGCAAGGGCGTTTGACCTGCCGGGCATTCCGATTAAAAGGCGGTAAGTGGGACGCAGGGACTCCACATCGAACTCGCAGCAGCCGTTTTCCACTCCCGGAGTTTTAAGGGCGTATTCTTTAAGCTCGGAATAATGCGTGGTAGAGGCGATTTTTGCCCCTTTCAAACGCAGGTTTTCAAGTATTGCCACGGCGAGGGCGGCACCCTCGACAGGGTCCGTGCCGGCGCCGAGCTCATCTATCAGCACAAGGCTTTCGCTGTCGGCTGTTTTTAAAATATCTGAAATATTTGTCATGTGCGAGGAAAATGTTGAAAGCGACTGCTCAATGCTCTGCTCGTCGCCTATATCCGCCAGCACTTTTTTAAACACGGAAATTCTGCTGTTGTCGGAAACGGGAAGCATAAGGCCGCACTCTGCCATAAGTGTAAGCAGACCGATTGTTTTTATTGAAACGGTTTTGCCGCCCGTATTGGCGCCCGTTATTACAAGGGAGTCAAAGTCAGTACCCAGCGATATGTCCACCGGCACAACGGTTTTCGGGTCGATTAAAGGGTGCCGCGCTTTTTTGAGAAGTATCTCGCCGCCGGAATTAAGCTCGGGGCGGCTCGCTTTCATTTTATAGGCAAGGTGAGCCTTAGCAAAAACAAGGTCAAGCTGAGCCGCGCTTTTATAGCTCATTTTTATGCTTTCCTCACAGTCGCCCGCTTCCGCCGAAAGCTCAGCGAGAATACGCTCGATTTCCTCCTGCTCGCGGCTTTCAAGCACCTTTATTTCATTATTCGCCTCGACTACCGCGGCAGGCTCGATAAACACGGTAGCTCCGCTGCCGGAAGTGTCATGCACCATACCTGCCACATCGCCGCGGTTTTCCGCTTTTACGGGCACAACAAATCTGCCGTTGCGGCGTGTTACAATACCCTCGCGCAAAAATTTTGAATAATGGCGGGAATGCACCATACTGTCGAGCTGTTCGCGGATTTTATTTTCGTAATGAATTTTTTTGCGTCTTATCTCTTTAAGCTCAGGCGAGGCGTTGTCGCTTATTTCGGTTTCGGAAAGTACGGCGTTGGTTATTTTTTCTTCAAGATATTTATTTGTATAAATCGACAAAAGCAAATCGTCAAGGGCGGTATCCGTCCCCGCGCACTTGCCATGCCATACGGTAATGCCCCTGAGCGTTCTCAGAGTCTGCGCTATTTTAAGAAGCTCCCCTGCTGAGAGCGAGCCGCCTGCCGCCGCCCGGCTTAAAGCGTTATCGACATTTACAAGTCCGCCGAATGACGGAGCGCCGAATTTGGCTATCAGTATGTACGCCGATTCGGTCATATCAAGCAATGACGAAACCTCGAACCAGTCGGTAACGGGTTCGATTTTCAAAGCCGCCTCCTTAGCGTCTGCGCAGGACGCCGTTTCGGACAGCATTTTTAAAATTTTATCAAGTTCAAGCGAAACGCAGTGTCTGTTCATATTCAAGCCCTTTACTGTATGCCGCAAACATCGCGGTAAAAATCAAGCGTTTTAAAATTCTGCTGAAGTTTTGAAAGAATGTATTTTTCGGTTATATAAGCCAAATCGTCAAGCGCGCTCTCCTGCATTTTAAAGGAATAGATTTTTTCAAAATCGGAAAAAGCTATATGCCGAAGCGCCCTGACTATTCCGATTTCAAGCGGAAAAAGTGCAGACGAGCCGGCGCAGTTTTCACAGTAGAGCACGCCGTTTTCCAGATCCATATACATAACGGTTGTTTCGTATTCTCCGCATTTTTCACAGGCTACAAGAGAGGGCATATATCCCGCTATGCACGCGGCTCTCAGCTCTGTTACCGCCTTTATCTGCTCCGGCGGATATTTGTCTTTTGAGAGGAAATAAAAGGAATTGAGCAAAAGCCTTAAATACTCCTCTGAGGGTTCCTCCTCATTGGCGAGGGACTGTATAAGCTGAGAAAGATACTGCGCGAGAGATATTTTCCGCAAATCCTCACGGAGTCCGAAAAAGACTTCGACAGGCTGAGCCTCGTCAATTATGTAGCTGTTTTTGGTTTTATAAACAGAAAGGCGCGAATAGCAGAACATTCCGGTGGCGCTGTTTTTGCGGTTGTTGATGCCCTTCGCGCCCCTTACAAAAGCGCGCAAAAGCCCGTTGTGGCGTGTAAGCACCGTAACGAGCTTGTCTTTTTCACCGATATTCTGTTCTTTGAGTATCAGCCCGTCCGTATTCGTCCTCATAGTCAAAATCTCCGTCATACCGAGGCATTTTTTTGCACTCGACCGACCTTTTATACATAAGATAATCCTCTACGCTGCCGCTTTCGGTAAATCTGCTCCAAATTGCCATACTGTCCATTAAAATTACCGCCTTTCGGTAGTAATTTGCGTTTTAAGACAGGTTTTATGAATGGCAAATAAAAGAAAAATGGCAATTTAATCCAAACCGAAATTATGAATAATTCCCTCGCGGTTGCGCCAGCCTTCCTTTACCTTTACCCAGCATTGAAGATTTATTTTGCAGCCGAAAAACGACTCCATATCCTGACGCGCGTAAGTGGAAATTTTTTTAAGCATTTTGCCGCCTTTGCCTATAATTATGCCCTTATGGCTTTCTTTTTCACAGTAAATAACGGCTTCAATATCGGTTATACCGTCGGGGCGCTCGCGCATTTTCTCAATGCTGACCGCCGTTCCGTGCGGTATTTCCTTATCGAGCAATCTCAGCATTTTTTCGCGGATAATCTCGCCCGCGAGCACTCTTTCGGGCTGGTCTGTCAAAGTATCGTCGGGGAAAAAATGCTCCGAGGGGGCGGCGAGCGCTTTAAGCTCCTTTAAAAGCAAATCCATACCGCTGCCCGTCTGCGCCGAAACCGGCACCACCGCCTCAAAATCATAAGTTTTTGTAAGCTCGGCTATTCTTGAAATAAGCGTTTGCTTATCCTTGACGGTATCAATTTTATTTACGGCGAGCACAGCGGGATTTTTCCCTTTTTTAATTTTTTCAAGCAATTCGGTTTCCGCGGCGCTCAGTTCGCCCTCCGGCTCGGCTACAAACAGGCAGGCGTCAACGCCGTCGATACTGTCGCTTACCGCCTTTACCATTTTTTCGCCGAGCTTTGTCTTTGGTCTGTGAAAACCGGGAGTGTCGGTAAAAACAAGCTGTATATTATCGGGAGTGGTGAGTACTCCCATTATCCTTGTACGGGTAGTCTGGGGCTTTGAGGAAACTATTGCGATTTTCTGCCCCAAAAGTTTATTAAGTATTGACGATTTGCCGACATTCGCTTTGCCGACTATGGCTATAAAAGCCGTTTTAGGTGTATTCATTTATTCTCCTTTATCACGCTTTGACGGCCGCTTAAAGCCGAAGAAAATAAACAGCGTAAAAATTACCGCAGACGCCGCAAACAGAACGACAGCGGCAGGTCTGCTCCCGAAATATTCAAACAGCGCGGAAAAAGCCTTCGGCTGCCACATTACGGCTATGCCGCACAGCACGGAAAAAACCGCGAAAACCAGCACGGCTCCCGCCGCGCAGTCCTTGGCGGCTTTGCCGTAAGCGGTATGTTCCTTTGAAACAAGGTCAACCGTATTTTCAATAGCCGTATTTATAAGCTCGCCGCCGATTACAAGGGCGTTGGCGAGAAATATAACCGCAAGCTGAGTTCTTGTTATTTCAAAAAAATCAAAAGCGAAAAGAAAAAAGTACATATACGCCATACACACGGTATGTATCCGCATATTGCGCTCGCGCACGAGAGCCGAAACTATACCGCTTGCCGCGTAAAAGAAGCTCTTTGCAAGGCTTATCATCTTTATTCTCCGTCGTCGTAATAGCTTCCGTTTCTCTTTAAGCCTATGCGCGTAAGTACGGCTTCTTCCTTTTCGCGCATATGTACGGCTTCAAGTCCGCCGTTTTCGTGGTCATAGCCGAGCAGGTGCAGCAGAGAATGAACGGTAAGAAAGCCTATTTCACGCTGCAAGGAATGTCCGTATTCGCGCGCCTGAGCGCAGGCGTGCTCAATGGATATAACAATGTCGCCGAGCATTTTCGCTCCGGTGTCCATATTGGTGTCATACTCGCCGTTTTCGCCTAAGGGGAACGAGAGAACATCAGTGCTTTTATCAATTCCCCTGTGCTTTAAATTAAGCTCGTGAATTTTCTCATCGTCAACTATTGTTACGCTAATCTCAGCCGGCTCGCAAAAGCCTTCAAGAGCCAGCACCGCTTTGCAGCAGCGGCGTATAAGCATTCTTACCCCTGTCGGTATTTTAATTGCGTTCTGGTCATTTTCGATTATTACTTTAAGTTTTTCGTTCATTTTTTCTTCCTCATTTCCTGCTTTTCATACGCCTTTATAATATCCTGCACCAAACGATGTCTGACCACATCCTTTTCGGTAAATACATTTATCGCGATGTCGTCGATACCCTTTAATATCCGCATGGCCTCGACGAGTCCCGATTTTTTGCCGTCGGGCAGGTCAATCTGGGTTATATCGCCCGTTACTACTATTTTAGAATTAAACCCGAGTCTTGTCAAAAACATTTTCATCTGCTCGCGGGTTGTGTTCTGCGCTTCGTCAAGAATAATAAAGCTGTCGTCAAGCGTTCTGCCCCTCATATACGCCAACGGCGCCACCTCGATACTGCCGCGCTCCTGACAGCGCTGAAAGCTCTCCGCTCCGAGCATATCAAAAAGCGCGTCATACAAAGGACGCAGATACGGGTCGACTTTCTGCTGCAAATCGCCCGGCAAAAATCCCAGCTTTTCGCCGGCTTCAACCGCCGGGCGGGTTAAGATTATGCGGTTGACCTCCTTGGCGCGGAAAGCGTTGACCGCCATTGCCACCGCGAGATAGGTTTTGCCCGTTCCGGCAGGGCCGGCGCCCAACACGATTGTATTCTTTTTTATGCTCTCGACATATTTTTTCTGCCCGAGGGTTTTGGGCTTTACGGGTTTTCCCTTGGCTGTTATGCAGATACAGTCGCCCGTCATCTCGGCGAGCTTGTCCTCATTGCCCTCGCTTACCAGTTCAAGCACATAACGGACATTCTGTTCGGACAGCGCCTCACCGCGGTTTATGAGCATTAAAAGCCCGTTGACCGCGCGCGCCGCGAGAGATACCTGCTGAGCGTCGCCGCTGATTTTGATTTCGGAGCCGCGGCTTACAATTTTAACGCCGTAGCGGCTCTCAATCATTTTAATATTTTCGTCAAAGCTGCCGAAAAGGCTGACCGCCTGTTCCATTCTGTCAACATTTATGACCTGTTCAAACAACGCCCTACCACCTGACTTTTAGTAATTTTCAACATATTATATCACAATTTTTATGCAATGTCATTAGTTTTTTTCTACATAAATTTCCTGTAAAGTGCCGATTTCCTGTTCGCATTCTGCATAAAATTCATATCCCCGTCCGTTTTCGCCGTTTTTTTCAATAAGAGATGAGGTTTTAATATCGCTGTAATCCAGAAGCTGTTTAGCGTAAAGAGCCGCGGCGTAAAGAGTCTGCACTTTCTGAGTTTTTTCGCCGGCGTTGATTTTCTGTTCGGAATAGTCCGCTCCGTAGCGTGTGAACACGCCTACCGGCAAAAGTACATCTCCGCTTTCCACAAAGGCTTTATGCTCGGTCGAATAGCTTTCGCAAACTTTTTTGCCCAGCGGTATTTTTATACCGAAAAAGAACAGCGCTCTTGTTTTGGTTTCGCTCGTCATGGGGTACAGCGAAAAGCTGTCCGGGGAAAAGGTCTTTTTTCTTTTTACCAGCGCTTTTACATGGCCGTCGGCATGCACGGGGGTTTCGCTTCCGTCGGAATGGGATATTATTCCGCTTATCAGCAAATCCCCTTTTGTAACGGCTGAGCCGCTTTTTATTTCAGCCGTGCCGTAAAGCACATCAACGCTGAGCACTACGCCGTCCTCGCTTGCGACTACATTTGTCGGAACTGATGAATCATACATCTCCGGCGATTTTGTGGTTTCGCGCACCTCGATTACCACAACGGCTCCCTTTCTGTTGACCGCCGCCCATGAAAACTGCTGATTTTCGTTGACCGCGCGGGCGGCAATTCCCTTTAAATCCAAGTCGGAGATTTTCGCGCCGACCTTAACTCCGTAATTTTCAAAGAGGGATAAAATATAATCGTTTTCAAGAGTAGTATTGCCCACAACGGACACGCTCCATACGAACTGCGAGAGCACAGCCACCAAAAGCGCGGAAATGAGCGCGCCCGCCAGAATGCCTACTCTCGCTTTATTGCGCCTTATAAAAAAACGCAGGCCTTTTTTATCTGTATGAATTACCCTCATACCGGATTTTTTCGCGGCGTTTCTTATGGAGAGGTATCCTTTTACGGTGGTTGAGGCGGTTATTCTTCCGCCCGTATTGCGGATATTCCACAGCGGCACAGAGTCCTTGGCGCAAAGGTTTATAAATCTGTCGGCAAAGCCGCCGTAGGCTGTGAAATTAACATATCCGAACACATAGCGTATTAACTCTATTATAAACATTTTTTTGTCACCTATGAAACAAAAGTTATATCGGTAATTATGCCGCTGATTACGGCGATTTCATTGTCAAAGGATTTTATTAAAAGTCCCGTGCCGGAAATGCCCGTCATTATTTCGCCCGTGTTCAGCTTTATATGATTTTCCCCGTACTCGATAACGCCCTTGCACCCGTCGAGAATAAGCTCTTTGTTTGAGAGCATTTCGAGCTTGCATTCGGGTTTTACGGCGTCTGAAAATGACCTGCGCTTTGTATTTTTTTCCGTTTTTCTTCTTGCCACTGTTACACCCCGTTTCCATACATAAAATTATATTTGCGCGCTCCTTAAATAATACATTTTACAGTCTTAAATTTAATATAATTTACGGGATGTGAGCTTATGATTACCATAAAATTAAAGAAAAATTTTTTGCCGCTTTTTTTCGTGCTGCTTTGCGCTTTCTGCATATTCAAAATGCCCTACGCGGTTACGGGCGGAATTACAGACGGGCTTAAAATATGCTTTTATACTGTTCTGCCTTCTCTTTTTCCCTTTACCGTGCTGTCCTCATACATATCGCGCACTGACGCGCTGCTGCCCGTTTACCGTTTTCTTTCGCCGGTGACAAAATATGTTTTCAGGCAGCCGCCTGCCGCGGCTCCCGTTATAGTTATGTCGCTTATAGGCGGCTTTCCCATTGGCGCAAAAATGACCGCCGAGCTCTACTGTGACGGAAGGCTTACAGAGAATCAGGCGCAGAGGCTTAATATGTTCTGTATGAACGCCGGCCCTGCGTTTACCGTTACGGCTGTCGGGGTTTCAATGCTTTCAAGCCGCCGCGCGGGGGCGGTAATTTTCGCTTCTTTGTGCGCCTCGTCCCTTATTATAGGCTTTCTCACTTCTTTTCTTGACGATAAATCGGGTTTTACAGAATACAAAAGCCGCGGCGTTATGAATCCGCTGAGCGCTCTTTCGGCTTCGGTTACGGACGCCGTAAACACAATGCTTTCAATATGCGCGTGGATTATAATGTTCAGCGCTGTCACGGGCTGTTTTGAAGCGTCCTGCGCTGACAGCGGACTGCTTCTGGCGGTTTGCTCGCTTACCGAGGTCACCGACGGCTGCCGCCGCGGCTGCGGAGTTTTGCCGCTTCCGGCAATAACGGCGATTATTGGTTTCGGAGGATTCTGCGTTCACTGTCAGGTTTATCAGTTTATAGCTAAAACGGGAATAAAATACCGCCTGTTTTTCGCTTTCAGGGCGATAAACGCGGCGGTGGCGGCGCTCATTTCGCATATTCTTTTTACTCTTTTCCCGGTAGAGGTAAGCACCTTATCGGCTCCCGCGTTCGATACTGCGCCCTTTTCGGCTTCGCTTCCGGCTTTTCTGGCGCTTGCGGCTATGTGCGTAATTATGATTTTTGATATTGATACAAAGAAAAAACTGTGGTAAAATAACAAACAGTAAAATTATATTACTTAAACTTATTCAGGTGATTGTATGAAAAATCCTTTTAAAAAGGACAGCGGCGTTTCCCCCGCCTGCGCCTACTGCAAAAACGGCAGGCTCTCACCGGACGGCGAGGGCGTGCTCTGCTCAAAAAAGGGAATTGTGGAAAAGGATTTCTGCTGCAAAAAATACAAGTATGACATACTGAAAAGGCAGCCTAAGCGCCCTCCCGCTCTGCAAAAATTCAGTCCCGACGAATTTAAGCTGTAAGAATTTGCAAAAGCCATGACACAATCTCAGCGGTACGCATAACGGAAATTTGCTTTTGAAAACACAATAAAAACATATAAAAACTCCCGCGGCATATCTTCCGCGGGAGTTTTGCTAATGTTTAAAGTTTTAATTATTTTCTGCTTTTGAAAAGGTCGAGAATATCGTCCATATTATCGTCGTCGCCGCCGAAGCCGCTGTTGGAGCTGATGTCGTCCATAGCGCCGTTGTAGAGGGGTTTCTTGGCAACTCCGTTGGAGTCAACGCCGAAGCCGGTAGCGATAACCGTAACAATCATCTCATCGTCAAGCTTTTCATCAAAGGCAACGCCGAAGATGATGTTGGCGTCTTCATCAGCCTGAGAACGGACAATGCCCGCGGCTGTGTCAACATCTTCAAGAGTGATGTCGGGAGAAGCGGTGATGCTTATGATAACGCCCTTGGCGCCTGTGATTGTTGTTTCAAGAAGAGGGCTGGAAATAGCCGCGTTCGCAGCCTGCTCCGCCTTATCCTTACCGCTGGCGCTGCCGATACCCATGTGGGCGTGGCCGGCGTCTTTCATAACGGCCGTAACATCGGCAAAGTCAAGGTTAATGAACTGAGGCATTGTGATAAGGTCGGTTACGCTGTTGACGCCCTGACGAAGAACATCGTCGGCAATTCCGAAAGCGTTGGCAAAGGTTATTCTCTGCTCTGAAACATATTTGAGTCTTTCATTGGGGATTACAATAAGCGAGTCAACATGCTCGGCAAGCTCGGCAATACCGGCTTCCGCCTGCTTCATTCTGTGAGAGCCCTCAAAAGCGAAAGGCTTTGTAACGATACCTACTGTGAGTATACCTTTTTCCTTAGCGATTTCGGCAATAATGGGAGCCGCTCCCGTTCCGGTGCCGCCGCCCATTCCCGCGGTTACGAACACCATCTGAGTTCCCGAAAGAGCTTCGATTATAGCGTCGCGGCTCTCCTCGGCTGACTTCTGGCCGATTTCGGGTTTAGCGCCTGCGCCTCTGCCGGCGGTTACCTTTTCACCGATTTGAATTTTCTGGTCTGCCAACGAACGGGCAAGAGCCTGCTTATCTGTATTGATTGCAATAAGCTCGACGCCGCCTATTCCCGCTTTTGCCATACGGTCAATGGCGTTTCCGCCGCCGCCGCCGACGCCGATTACACGAATGTTAGTTACGTCCTGATACTGGTTGTCGATTTCGAATGCCATTTTTAAACATCCTCCTATGTATGGAAAATTTCACACCTATTGATTTTAATTTATAAGTGATTGTACCATTTTTAAAAAATAATTGCAATATATATTGTATATATTTTTTATTTTTTTACACAAATTTAATAATTATTCAGAGCTTCACCCTGAGTCCTGCGGACTTTGCTGTGAAGCGGGCTCGCTTTCGCCCTCCTCTCCGCTTTGCGGCTTGCTTTCGGCTTCGTTTTCCGCGCTTTCCGTTTCACCGCTCTGAGGTTCGGTTTGCTCGGCGGAGGACGCCGTTTCCTCCTGCCAGTAGCCCTTGCCCTCGACGGTCAGATTTATTGTTCCCCGGTAGCGGTCGCTTTCAAGGTTCTGCCTGTCGATAGCGGCTTTGCCTAATTGCAGTTTTTTCAAAAGCACCTCACTGCCCGTTTCGCCCAGTTCAAGAGTTATTCTTCCCTGATATACAAGTTTTATGTTGTATATATCGCTTATGTCGATTTCGGTTATATCTTCAAGCTGAGCGGCAGCAAGCGCTTCGTGAAGCTGAGCTAACTTTTCAATAACCTGTGAGTCGCCGAAATCCATTGTTTCGCCCTCAACGGCATTCGCGTTCTCGCCGGTTTTAAGAAGTATTATGTTTTCGCCTATATATTCGATATTTTTTTCAAGCACCTTGCAGTCGCTGTTCAAAAGCGTGTAATAACCGTTTTCAGCCACCGCGTAATAGGGTTCGGTGGCGGTTATCTCGATTTCAAGCGTTGAGGGCAGGCGCCGTTTGAATTTTACCGAGCCTATATAGGGAAGCTCTTTTGTTATGAGCTCCGCTGCGGAGCTTTCGGACTTGAAAATAAGATTGTCGCCGTTACTGACGCCGGAAGCGGCTATAACCTCTTCGGCGGAATACCTGCTTTCGCCCGTAACGGTAACGCTGTCGATTCTGAAAAATATTCCGATTACGAGAAAAACTCCCGCGCAGAGAATTACCAGAGCGAGCGCAGAGCGGATTACCAAAGCTTTAAGCTTGTTTTTTTTGCGCCGCCGCGCTGTTCTGTACGCTATTTTTTCATTGCCGGATAACTGCGCCCTGTTCTGAGGCGCGCGGTTATTCGGAGTCGATTTTTTCATCGTCCTTCACCCTTCTGATATCCGCGCCAAGGAAGGAGAGAACCTCCTCAGGCTTTTCGTAGCCTCTGTCTATATGATGAATTTCACTTATCTGAGTTGTGCCCTCCGCGCAGAGTCCGGCTATTATCATTGCCGAACCGCCGCGCAGGTCGGTAGCTTTAACATTGGCGCCGTAAAGTTTTCTGACGCCCTCGACAACCGCCATTCTGCCCTCGGCGCTTATTTTCGCTCCGAAGCGGATAAGCTCGCCTATGTGCTTGAAGCGGCTTTCAAATATATTTTCCACTATAACGCTTGTGCCCTCGCAGACCGATGTGAGCGCCATTATCTGCGCCTGAACATCGGTGGGAAAACCGGGGTAGGGCATTGTGCGAATCATTCTTATTCTGTGCAGTCTCGGCGGAGCGCTAAGGCACACCCACCTGCCGCTAACTCTCACATCGCACCCCGCCTCGCGCAGGGGCTGTACTGCGGGTCCGATATGCGAGGGAATTACATCTTTAAGGCAAATTCTGCCGTTGGTCACCGCCGCGGCAATCATATAGGTTGAAGCGGCTATGCGGTCGGGTATTACGGTATGCTCGGTGGAACATAGCTTATTTACGCCCTCGATTGTCACCGTACTGTCGCCGGCGCCGTGTATTCTGGCTCCGCAGCGGTTGAGAAAATCGGCAAGGTCGCTGATTTCCGGCTCACGCGCCGCGTTTGTTATTACGGTTGTACCCTTGGCGAGGACTCCGGCGAGAATTATATTTTCGGTTGCTCCCACGCTGGGGAAAGAAAGAGTTATTTTGGTGCCTGTAAGTCCTTTTTCACCGGCGGAACAGATTATAAGCCCGTTTTCGGTTTTAACCGTAGCGCCGAACTGCTCCATTGCGGAAAGGTGCAAATCAATCGGTCTTAATCCGATTTCGCAGCCGCCGGGGGTTGAAAGCACCGCCTTGCCTGTTCTTCCGAGTATTCCGCCCAAAAACACTATTGACGAGCGCATTTCGTGCATAAGCGTTTCGGGAACATCGTTTTTTGACACGCCGCGCGCGTCAACCGTAACGGTATGCCCCTCCCTTGTCACCCGACAGCCGAGATAGGTCAGTATTTTTATTGTGGCGTCAACATCGGAAAGGCACGGGCAGTTATGTATTACGGAAACGCCGTCAATGAGAAGCGTTGCCACAAGTATCGGCAGCACGCTGTTTTTGGCTCCCTGCACGGCGATTTCACCGTTCAGCCTTTTCGAGCCGTTTATTATAATTTTTTCCAAGCTTCACACGCCCTTTACAGTATGAAAATACTTTTGCCACATACTATGCCGGAAATGTGAAAATTGTCCGTCTATAAAGCGAGAATTATACGGCAAATTTCGCCAAGGGCGTTGGGCTTAGCCTTTTCGCCCGCTTTTTTGCCTATTTCTTCGAGTTTTTCCCGGTTGTTCTTTAAATCCATAACAGCTGAGGCTAATTTTTCGCCGTCAAGGTCTTTTTCCTCAATCAGCACGGCTCCTCCGCCGGAAGCGAGAGTCATGGCGTTGTGGTACTGATGATTTTCAGCCACATTCGGAGAGGGAATAAGTATTGAAGCCTTGCTAAGCGCCTGTATTTCGGAAATGGAGCTTGCTCCCGCGCGGCTGATTACCAAGTCGGCGGCAGGCAGGCACACATTCATATTGTCGATATACTCGCGGATTTTGATATTTGTGCCTTTTCCGTAAGGAATATTCATTTCGCTGAGCTTTTCGCCCACCCATTTGCCGTACTTTCCGGTAGCGTGCAGAAAGAAAAGGTTTTCCTCAGTGTGAAGCCTTTTAAGCATATCGGTAACCGCGCGGTTAACCGCGTCTGCTCCGAGAGAGCCGCCCATGGAGAGCACCAGCATATCCGCCGAGCCGAGCCCCATGGCGCTGCGCGCGTATTCCCTGTCGGTTTTCAGAATTTCCCTTCTTACGGGAAGTCCCGTAACCACGGGGGGATTTTTGCATTTCATATATTTTTCCGCTTCGGGAGAGGTCAGCATAACCTTATCAACGGATTTCGCCAGCGCCTTATTGGCTATTCCCGGAAAGGCGTTCTGCTCATGGACAGCCGTTTTAACGCCTGCCTTTACGGCGGCTTTCAGCACGGGTCCCGTAACATATCCGCCGAAGCCCACAACCGCGTCGGGCTTAAACTCCTCGATGATTTTTTTTGCGTCCGAGGAGGCTTTAAGCGTGAGCGCCGCGGTTTTTACATTTTCTGAAAGTCCCTTTAAGGACAGCTTTCTTGAAAAGCCGTTCATTTTTACGGTTTTAATCCTGAAACCGGCTTTCGGGACAATTTCGGTTTCCATTCGCCCCTGGGTGCCTATAAAAAGTATTTCGCTTGACGGGTCAAGTCTTTTTATTTCGCTTGCTACTGCTACCGCGGGATTTATATGTCCGCCGGTGCCGCCTGCTACAAAGATAATTCTCATATTTTACTCCTTTACTCGTGAGGAGCGCGAAACGGACAGCAGCATTCCCATTTCGCAAAGCAAAATTATTATTGAAGTACCGCCCGCCGAGAAAAACGGCAGCGATATGCCCGTATTCGGGAAAAAGTCGGTCACAACCGCTATATTAAGGGCAACCTGTATTCCTATCTGGAACGATATACCGATTGCGAGCAGTCCGCCGAATCTGTCGTTGGCGCGCAGACCGATTTTAACTCCGCGATAAATGAGAGCCGCGAACAGCAGGATTATAAGGGAAGCTCCAACAAAGCCGAGCTCTTCGCACACTATTGCGAAAATAAAGTCGTTCTGAGGCTCGGACACAAAAAGATGCTTCTGCTTTGACTGGCCGAGTCCTGTGCCGAGAAATCCGCCGGAGCCTATGGCGTAGATCGAATTGTTAGTCTGCCAGCGCGCGCCCGTAGGGTCATAGTCCTTATCAAGCCACGCCACTATGCGCTCGCCCGCGTACGCCTTTAATAGGTCGGGATTGGCGATAAAGAACAGAGCCGCTACGAGCAAAACTCCGCCCGCGAGAATAAACCACCTGTATTTTACTTCGCCCAAAAACAGCATAATCACGCCGAGTCCGAGCATTAAAACGGTACCGGACAAATGATTTTCGAGATAGACCAGTCCCGCGAAAACTATTATCAGTATTCCGTAGAAAATTACTGTTGTAAAGGACTTGTAAACTACTATTCTGCCGTTTGAAAGCTCGCTTATTTTTCTGAACAGGAGCATTTCACTGGGCACCTTTGAAGTGATTTTTTTATAGTCCCTTTCAAGCAGGTATGCGAGAATAAGTATAAGCCCTATCTTGGCGATTTCAGACGGCTGGAATGTAGTAAAGCCGAGATTTATCCAGCGTTTAAAGCCGGGCTTATACTCGGGAAGCACCAGCACCAGCAGCAAAAGCGCTATTGAAACCACAACGCCTATTACGGCAAAAAGCCGGAAATATTCATATCTTATTCTTGACACGGCGTACATTCCGACAAGCCCTATAACCGTAAACAAAAGCTGTCGGCTGAAAATGACCGTACTGCCGCCTCTGAAATAATAGCTGTAAGTATAACTGGCGGAAAACAGCATTATAAGTCCTATTGTCACAACCGTTATAAGCAAAAGGAAAAACTGTATATCCATAGTGCCTTTTGCCCAGAACATACTCGCTCCTTTTTTCTTTTTGGACGCCATTTTCACACCTTCCCTTAAAAAATCTGCAAATTGCCTGTATTTATGCCGCTATGCCGTACCAGTAAACCGCGAGGCCGATAAGGCAGCCGACAAGGTTTACCATAGAAAACACGGTAACGATTTTACGCTCTTTCCAGCCGCTCATTTCAAAATGATGATGAATGGGAGCCATTTTGAAAATTCTTTTGCCGTGGGTAGCTTTAAAATAACCTATCTGAATAATATCGGACATAGCTTCGATTACATAAATTATTCCGAAAAATACCAGTATAAGCGGACAGTCGATAGCGTACGCCAGCGCTACTACCATACCTCCGAGAAACATTGAGCCGGTGTCTCCCATTATGATTTTTGAGGGGTAATAGTTCCATATAAGGTAACCCAGACAGCCGCCCGCCAGAGACGCCGCGAGCACGCTTATTCCGAAGAATTTGCTCATAAACGCCGCCGCGCAGAAAGCGATTGCCGTAATTGAGGTTACGCTCGCGCAGAGTCCGTCGATTCCGTCGGTAAAATTAACGGCGTTGACCGCGCCGTAAATGACGCAGAGTCCGAAAAACCAGAAAAACCACTTTAAGTCAACAGCGCCGACAAAGGGGATTTTCATAAATGTGAGTCCGTTAAAATAAAGAGCCGCCAGATAGCCGAAGATTACCGCGAGCTGCGCTATTGTCTTTTGCAGAACGGTAAGTCCGAGATTTCTTTTTTTGACTACCTTTATGTAGTCGTCGGCAAAACCTATAAGCCCAAAGCCCAAAGCGAGAAGCATTCCGCCCACGAGCTTGACTTTCATCTGTCCGGGCATCAAGGAATCGCCCGCGAACAGGCTGCCGTCCAGCAGATAATCGGTAACAAGCACGCACAGAACGGAAACTACCGTACTGATTATAAACATAAGTCCGCCCATTACGGGAGTTCCCTGTTTTGACTTATGCCATACGGGGCCTATATCAAGTATAGTCTGTCCGAATTTGAGCTTTCTTAGCCATGGAATAAGCACAAATCCGAGCAAAAAAGCTACTACAAAGCTTATTACAGCCGCCGCTGCCAGCGCCGCGTATGTATTCATATCAATTCTCCTTTACACTTCCCAGTATTTATAAAGCTCAAGAAAGACCTCCTCAAGCCTCATTCCCCTGCTTGCTTTAAAAAGAACGGTGTCGCCGGGGAGGACATGATTTCGCAAATCCTCCGTAAGGCGCTTCTTATCGGTATAAACAAAGGTGTTTTTAAGTCCTGCTTCGTATGCCGCCGCCGCCATGAATTTTGACTGTTCGCCGTAAGTCAGCAGCGCGTCTATTCCGCACTTCGCCGCGTACTCGCCTACCGCTCTGTGGGCGGTTTCGGAATAGCTGCCCAGTTCAAGCATATCGCCCAAAACGGCTATTTTTCTGCCCTTTGCGAGCTTGCAGAGGGAATTAAGTCCGGCGCGCTGTGAGTCAGGGCTGGCGTTATAGCAGTCCTCAATTACCGTTATTCTGCCGATTTTTGTTATTTTCTGCCGCATTCCCGAAGGAACATATTTTGAAAGTCCTTGAGCGGCGTTCTCGGCGCTTATTCCGAGATTTAATCCCACCGCCAAAGCAGCAAGGGCGTCATAGACATTATGTATGCCGACCGTGGGAATCCTGATTTTGATTTTTCCGCCCGGATATACGGCCGTAAATTCGGTGGATTCAGCGGTTTCGGTGATTCCGCGCGCGGTAACAGAGCAGTTTTTATTCTCGATTCCGAAAGTAACTATTTTAAAATCGGGATTATGAACTTGACAGAGCATATCGTTGTCGCCGTTTAAAAACAGAAGCGAGCCTTTTTTCATACCCTTTAATATTTCCAGCTTCGCGTTCAATATGGCTTCTCTTGAACCGAGATTTTCAATATGCGACACGCCTATATTTGTTATAACGGCGCAGTCGGGCAGGGCGCACTGTGAAAGCTTTTCTATCTGTCCGGCGTTATCCATGCCCATTTCCACAACCGCGAAGTCATAGCTTTCGTCAAGTCTGAAAAGGGTTTTCGGCACGCCTATCTCGTTATTGAGATTGCCCTCGGTTTTAAGGGTTTTGTACTGAGAGCCCAAAACGCAGGCAATCATTTCCTTTGTGGTGGTTTTTCCCACGCTGCCGGTGAGTCCTGCTACTTTAAGATTTTTAAAGCTCTGTCTGTACCATGAGGCAAAGCTGAGAAAAGCGCTTTTTGTATCGTCAACATAAATTACGGGTACCGGACATTCCGTTTTTTTGCTGCACACAACCGCCGCGGCGCCCTTTGCGGCCACATCGCCTATAAAATCGTGCCCGTCAAAGCGGTCGCCCTTTATGGCAAAAAACAGGGTGCCCTCCGCCGACTCGCGGCTGTCGATTGACACGCGGGTTATTATTTTTTCGGATTCAAGCGAAGAGCCCAGCGCTTTCGCGGCGTCGGATAATCTGATATTCATAACATCTACCTTATTTCGTAAAATTCCTTTACTATTTCTCTTTCGTCGAAATGTATTTTCTGAGAGCCTATTATCTGGTAATCCTCGTGTCCTTTACCCGCAAGCAGCACCGTGTCGCCCGGTTTAGCCTTTTTAAGGGCGTACTCGATAGCCTGACGGCGGTTTTCGATTACCGCGAGCCTTGCCGAGGATTTTTCCATTCCGCAGAGTATATCGTTGATTATCAGAAGCGGATTTTCACTTCTGGGATTATCAGTAGTCACAACGGCGACATCTGAAAGCTCGCCGGCGATTCTGCCCATAAGCGGTCTTTTTTTTCGGTCACGGTCGCCTCCGCAGCCGAAAACCGTTATCACCCTGCCCTTTGTAAACTCACGCACGCATGAAAGTATGTTTTCAAGCCCGTCGGGAGTGTGGGCGTAGTCGATAATAACCGAAATGTCGGCCGGTACGCTCACTTTTTCCGCCCGCCCTTTAACGGGAGTCAAAAGCTTTGCGGCCTGAGCAGTTTTGCCGATGTCAAAGCCGAGTTCTTTAAGCGCCGCCGCGGCTATCAGCGAGTTATACACCGTAAATCTGCCGGGAATGCCTACGCTGATACGCTCTATGCAGTCCGTTCCGACAAACAGGTATTTTACGCCGTCGCCTTTAAGCTCGATATTCCTTGCCGTATATTCAGCGCTGTCGGACACGGCCGACACGGTAACCGCCGGACATTCAATTCTTTTCAAAACGCTTTTCGCGGTTTCGTCATCAATATTAACAACAGCTTTATCAGCCATTTTGAACAATTCAAGTTTTGCGTCAGTATAATTTTCAAATGTTCCGTGATAATCAAGATGGTCACCGGTAATATTGGTAAGAGCCGCAGCCGCGAAACGAAGTCCCGCAACACGCTTCTGACTTAAAGCCTGAGAGGAAACCTCCATTACGCAGTATTCACATCCGCTGTCAGCCATCTTTTTAAAAAGTCTTTGTAGTTCCATAGGCTCGGGCGTAGTAAGGCTGCTTTGTTCATCGCCGGCACCGCTGTTGTTCTTGACAGTACCGATAATGCCGCACTTAACATTCAGAGCGTCCATTATTCCCTTAATGAAAAAAGCCGTAGAGGTTTTGCCGTTTGTTCCCGTTACGCCTATCAGTTTAAGGCTCCGGGCCGGATTCCCGTAAAAATTTGCCGCTATCGCAGACATGGCGCTTCTGGTATCGTCAACTATAATCTGTCTGTCAATTTTTAAGTCCCGTTCGGTTACAACCGCCGCCGCTCCTCTTTCGAGGGCGTTTTTCGCCATTGTGTGACCGTCGCAGCGGTTACCGTCGATACATACAAAAAGTGTGTTTTTTTCAGCTTCCTTATCCTTATGAGTTACTCTTTCAATTTCCACATCTTCAAACGCGCACCGCGTTTCGACACCGTTAAGAAGTGCAGAAAGCTTCATCTGAAAATTACCTCACATGAGTTATTATATTTTAATCGGAAACATCACTGCTTGACGACCTGAAATATACGGTAATCACGGTTCCGAGTTCAGCCGTTGTGTTCTTCTCTATGCTCTGTTTATAAGAACGAACCTCGCCCGAGTTCTGTGACGCTCCTGAAATTTTTATGTTAAAGCCCGCGTTTACCGCTATCCGGTTAGCTTCCGAAATGGAAAGGTTTGTAAGGTCCGGTACGGTAGCGGTGGCTTTTTCGTAGTTTTCCTCAGTATAGACAACTATTATGCCGTTTTTGGGCATTGACTGATTGGCTGCGGGCATTTGCGCGACAACCGTTTCGCCGCTTCCGACTACCTTTACGGTAAAGCCGCTCGCGCTTGATTTTGCGCCTTCGGTTTTTTGCCCTACAAGGTTTGGAGCCGTTACGGTAGATTTTGCCATTTCCTCGTCGGTGTACTGCGGGTCAATATTGAGATACGCAAGGATATTCTCAAAAATTCTTCCGGCTATGGGCGCCGCGACAACGCCGCCCGTTGTGAGTCCCTGCGGCTCGTCAACAGCTATTAAAACGGCTATCTGCGGGTCGTTTGCGGGAGCAAATCCGGCAAAGGAAGCTATATCCTGACCGGGAACATTCAGTTTTTCACTTGTTCCCGTTTTGCCCGCTATATGGTAACCCGCCACATAGGCGTTCTTTGCCGTTCCGGTTAAAACTACCTGTTCCATATAGGAGCACATAAGCTTTGCGGTTTCCTCGGACACTACCTGTCTTTTCATAGTCGGTTCGGTTTCGTAAACTATATTGCCGTCCTCGTCAAGAATTTCGGATACCACATAGGGCGTCATAAGCTTTCCGCCGTTGCCGAGCGAAGCTACCGCCGTTATCATCTGTATTGGCGTTATCTGGAAGGTCTGGCCGAACGAGGCTGAGGAAAGTTCGGCAATTCCCATATCCTCAACCGCGTAATATGTTGTGCCCGCGACAGGCGCCGCCTCAGAGGGCAGGTCGATTCCGGTCTTTTCGGTAAATCCGAACGCCTCAAAATATTTCATAAACTTTTCTTTGCCGAGCCGCTGTCCCATTGTGATAAAGAATGTGTTGCAGGAGTTGGGAAGCGCCTCGTTAAGAGTCTGCACGCCGTGGGCTTTGTGGTTAAAGCAGTTCTGATAGTAATTGGCTACCTTTATAGAACCCGTGCAGTTATATGTTGTTTCGGGAGTCAGCACGCCCTCTTCAAGGCAAGCCGCCGCCACAAACAGCTTGAAAACGGAGCCGGGCTCGTATGAGTCGCTTATTACCCTGTTTCTCCACTGAGCGTACTGGGCGTTGAGCTTTTCGGTCTGCCGTTCCTTTTCATCGGCTATTTTTTCAAGTTCTTCAAGAACTTTTGAAGAAGATATTGTATAGGGGGAATTGAGGTTATAGTCTGGTTTTGTGCTCATACCCAAAATAGCGCCGGTCTGGACATCCATTACTATTCCGTAGGCGTATTTCGCGTCGGTTTCCTCTATCGCCTGTTCAAGCTGCTGTTCAAGATAATACTGTATAACCTCGTGAATTGTAAGCACAAGGCTGTAACCCTGAGTAGCGTCATAGGTGGTTGCGTAATCGTTCGGCAGGTCGCCCGCAAGGGCGTTTTTCGCGGTTATTACTCTTCCCGCCTCTCCGGTCAGCTCATCGTTATATTGAAGTTCCAGTCCGGCTCTGCCGGTATCCTCGGAGCCGGTAAAGCCTACTACGGTTGAAGCAAACGAGCCTAAGGGATAATAGCGTTTTGTGTCGGGGTCGATTCCCACAATCATACTCAGCTTCTGGTCCTTGTGCTCGTTTAAATACTCGGTCAGCTCGGCTTTCTGGCTGTTGTCAATCTGTCCTATTATTTTTTCGTATCCGCTTTCACTGCGGTTTACTTTTTTTTCAAGGGTTTCCCGGTCAAGCTCAAAAAGCTCCTCAAAGCCGTCAACAAGCAGTTTTTTCTGCTCGTCTGTTGTAATTTTTGACGGGTTTATGTAAACGAGCCACGCCGAGGCGCTCTGCGCGATAACCTTCATATTGGAATCGTAAATCGTTCCCCGGTTCGCGTTGATAACCGTATCGCTTAACTGGTTGCGCTCGGCTTTTAAGCGGTACTCCTCGCCGTGAATTATCTGAATATAAAAAAGATTGCCTATGAGAACGAGCAAAAACAGCGCGAGTCCCGCGAACGCAAGATGAGAACGCAGCGACATTTCTCTTGTTGGTTTTTTTCTCATAAGCTATCTCCTTATCATATTCTTACAATAAAACAACGAGAGTCAAGACATCTTAACTCCCTTTGTTTTTATATCATTTATATTACTCGTTATCCTCATTTATTACCTGTTGGGAGTCGGTTTCCTTACCGTCGGCAAGGACTACCGAATCCTCCTGAGAAAGGTCCACATAAACTACCTGATAATCCTGAATTTTGGTCATTCCCAAAACATTTTCGGCATAATCCTCTACCTTGTCGATGGAAACGAGAGCGTTAAGCTCATTGGTAAGCTTTACCGAGTCGCTTTTCGCGGTTTCAATTGCCGAGTCAACACGGCTTATCTCCCTGTTTATTTCGTCAAGCTTTAAACGGCTGTAAATGGCTGTGCCGAAAAGCGCCATGGCTATTACGGCTACCGTTACTATTTTAAAAGTCTTTATTAAGGCTTCGTTGGCCTCTTTTTTAAGCTGCGCCTTTGAGGGCTTAGGCTTTCTGACAAGCTTTAAATCGGGAGTACTCTGCCCGGGATTGTTGATTTTGGGCGCGGCGGCAGATTTCGACACCGTTCTCGGCTCAAATCTTTCAAAATCGTATGCGCTGTATCTGTTTTGCTGTGCCATCCGTATCTTCCTTTTCTTTATTTTATCCTTTCAACCGTGCGAAGCCTTGCGCTGCGGCTTCTGTTGTTGTTTTCAAGTTCCTGACTGCCCGGGGCAAGCCCTTTGTTTACAAGCTTCGCGCGCGGGGTTTTTCCGCACACGCAGACCGGAAATTCCTTTGGGCAGGTACACCCTGTGGCAAACTCCCGGAATTTTTCCTTTACAATTCTGTCTTCAAGCGAATGGAAAGTTATTATTGAAAGTCTGCCCCCGACTTTGAGGGAGCCGAACATATCCTCAACGGCTTTCTGAAGAGTGTCAAGCTCGGAATTTACCTCTATCCTTATCGCCTGAAAGGTTTTCCGCGCCGGGTGCGAATCACGGCGGGCTTTCATGGGAACGGAATTTTTTACAATCTCGGCAAGTTCAAGAGTTGTTCTGACGGGAGCTTTTTCCCTTGCCGCCGCAATATTCCTCGCTATGCTTTTAGCGTATTTTTCCTCGCCGTAACGGCTGATTATATCGGCAAGCTCGCTCTGCGTATATCCGTTGACCACATCAAAGGCGCTTTTGCCGGATTTGCTCATACGCATATCAAGCGGGGCGTCCGAATGAAAGGAAAATCCCCTTTCGGGATTGTCAAGCTGAAAAGAGCTTACGCCTAAATCGGCAAGCACTCCGTCCGCTTTTCTGCCGTTTAAAATATCAGATATTTCGTTAAAATTTCTGTTTACTATCTCAACTCTGGGGTCAGAGCCTATTCGCTGCTTTATGACCTCAACGGCGTCCGGGTCGCGGTCTATTGCTATGAGCCTGCCGCCGCCGAGCCTTTCGAGTATTGCGCGGGAATGTCCCGCTCCGCCGCAGGTGCAGTCCACATAAAGGCCGCCCTCTTTTATATCAAGCGAATCTATTGTTTCATTAAACAGCACCGAAATATGTGAAAACTCCATTTTGCCCACCGTCAGAATATAAATGTATTCGTCTTGTCAATTTCGGAAAGCTCAACGGTAGCGTTTTCGTAATTTTCGGGAGACCAGACCTCAATTCTTTTGCCGGCGCCTACGAAAACGGCGTCCTTTGAAATTCCGGCGTGAGCAAGCTGCTCGGGGGTAAGCGTTACCCTGCCCTGTTTATCGGGAGTAACCTCTGCCGCCTGACTGAAAAACGCTCTCTGAGCCGCGCGGTCGGGGCTGTTAACAAACTGCTCGCCGATTTCCTCAAAACGCTCTTTATCGTATATATAAAGGCATTTGTCGGGGCCTTTGAAAAGCACAAATTCCTCGCCGAGCCTGTCCCTGAACTTTGCGGGAATAAACAGACGGTTTTTGACATCAAGACTATGAAAATACAATCCGCTGAAACTCACCGTCTGCCACTCCTTTCTCAAAGTTAAAAATTAAGTAATTACCCATTATTATGTATTTAGGGTGTAAATCCGCCCCACTTATAGGAATATTATAGTACTATTGACTTTTAAATGCAAGCGGTTTTAAAAATTTTTTTACAAAATTTACTCTGGAAATTTGTGGAAAATGTCGAAAAAAGAAAAGCCGCGCAAAGCGTAATATTTTCGCTTCGCGCGGCTGACTGCCGTAAATTATTTGATTTTTTTGAAATTGTTTCAGGTTAAATCTTTAAAATAAAGCACATCGCATGCAAAATGCCCTGTTTTGAACAGAGGTTTTTCGGTTATTTGAAAGCCGTATTTTTCATAGAATTTCTGCGCCGCCGTCATATTGCTCAAAGTTTCAAGATAACATTTATCATAGTACTCCGCGGCATAGCAAAGCGCCGTTTCAATCAGCTTGCGGGCAACCCCCGTGCCTCTTGCCGAGGGCACGCAGTACATTTTTTGAAGCTCGCAAAGACCTTTTTCGCCCTTTGCCGCACCTATTCCCACGCCGCCGAGAATTTCGCCTTTTTCATTTTCGGCTACCCAGTATTTATTGCCCTGTGAACGGTAAATTTCCGAAAAGCGCCCCAAATCCGGGTCGCTCCACGCGGTGCCCTCATGATTTCCGCCGTATTCAACAAGGCAGTCCCTTATTATTTTTTCAACCGTTTTATCGTCTTTTCTCTCTATTTCGCGTACCGTGTATTCCATATCCGCCTGACCGGGCGCTGACCGCGTCCTGATTAAACCCTTTAATTTCCGAATTTCTTTTTATAATTTTCTATGCAGGAGTCGATAATATCAACCGCGGCAAGGACTCCCTTTGCCTCGTCAATGGCGGTTTCCTTATTTTCAAGCATTTTATAGACCTTGAAAAAATGTATCATCTCATCAAACACATGAGAGGGAAGCTGGCTTATATCCTTATAGCCGTTATAAGTAGGGTCTCCGAAAGGTATGGCTATAATCTTATCGTCGGGCGCGCCGTTGTCAACCATTGAGATTACGCCTATCGGATAGCAGCGTACAAGAGCCATGGGCTCGATTTTTTCGGAGCACAGCACCAGAACATCAAGCGGGTCGTTATCGTCCGCATAGGTTTTGGGAATAAAGCCGTAATTTGCCGGATAGTGAGTTGATGTGTGCAGGACTCTGTCGAGCTTCAAAAGCCCTGTTTCCTTATCCAGCTCATATTTCATTTTACTGCCCTTGCTGATTTCAATAACCGCGTCAAAGGCCTTTCTTGTTATACGGCTGCTGCTTATATCATGCCAGATATTCATTATTTTTTAACTCCTTTATGTTCTTCTATAAGATTTTTCCTGACTCTCCAAAGCTTTTCGGACAAATCCACATAGTAGGTATGAGGATTTTCAAAGCGCTTTACCTCTTCCCAGAGATTATCAATCTGTTCGGAGCAATACTCCCTTACCGCCTCAACACAAGGCTCCGCATAAACGCATTTGCCGCCCTCAAAGACTGGCACAAGCAGTTTTCTGGCAACAAATCCCTCAACTTCCTTGCGTTTCCATGTAAAATCGGGGTCAAAGAGCGTATAGGGTTTTGACTCGTCTATTATTTCGTCCTCCAAAGTCAGCACATCGGCTATCGCCTTGCCGGTTTCACGGTCGAACAGGCGGTAAAGCATTTTTGAATGAGGGGTTGTTATTTTGCTGACATTTTCGGAAAGATTGATTTTGGGCACTATACTTCCGTTTTTCTCGACCGCGCAGAGCTTGTAAACTCCGCTGAACAGCGGTGACGAAGCCGAATTTATAAGCCGTTCGCCCACAATGAAGCAATCGACCTTTGCCCCTTGCAGAATCATATCGTTTATTATATATTCGTCAAGCGAGTTTGAAGCGGCTATTTCACAGTCGGGATAGCCCGCCTCGTCAAGCATTTTCCTCACCTTTTTGGAAAGATAGGTAATATCGCCCGAATCTATGCGCACGCTGACAGGACGCTTGCCCAAAGGCTTTAACACATCGTCAAAGGCTCTGACGGCGTTGGGTATGCCTGAGCGGAGAGTATCATAAGTATCCACAACAAGAGTGCAGTTATCCGGATAGCGCCGGGCGTACTCGCAGAAAGCCTCATACTCGGAATCAAACATCTGAACCCAGCTGTGAATCATGGTGTTAATCATGGGAATATTGAACTGACGGCTCTGCTTAATGCCGGAAGTGCCGATACAGCCGCCTATATACGCGGCTCTTGAACCGTAAAATGCGCTGTCAAAGCTTGCCGCGCGGCGTGTTCCGAACTCGGCGACGGCTATACCCTTTGCCGCGCGCACAAGACGGTTTGCCTTGGTTGCGATAAGGCTCTGATGATTCATACAGATAAGCAAAATGGTTTCAAGAAGCTGAGCCTGCGCGATTGGACCTCTGACTTTAATTACCGGCTCGTTGGGGAAAACGGGAGTACCCTCCGGCACCGACCACACATCGCAGGTAAATTTAAAGTCGCGCAGATAATCGGTAAATTTTTCGGAAAAGCCGTTGTCCCTTAAATACTGCAAATCCTCTTCTTTAAATGTGAGGTTTTTTATGTATTCTATTATCTGAGAAAGTCCCGCGAAAACGGCAAAGCCGCCCTTATCGGGCACTTTTCTGAAGAACAGGTCGAAATAGGCAATCTGCTCCGCCATACCGTTTTCAAAGTACCCGTTGGCGAGAGTGAACTCATAAAGCTCGGTCATAAGCGACAGATTTCTGCCGAGAGATGTTTTTTCCATAAACTTCACTTCTTCTGATAATGTTTCTTTTTTTATTTTAACAAATCACTTAAAAAAAGTCCACTATATTTTAATCGGTTTTTATATTAAAAGCTTATGTAATATGCTTATTGATAAAAGGAAAATTTGGGTTTATAATTGCGGTAAGGAGTGATTTTTATGACAAGTTTCAGTGATTTGATTTTAAAAAGAGAAAGCTGCCGCAGCTACACCGGAGAAAGCGTTGACACAAGCCTTCTTATGAAATGCGTTGACGCCGCAAGGCTTGCTCCCTCGGCGTGCAACTCGCAGCCGTGGAAATACTACATAGTAAACGATGAGAAGAACGCTCAGAGCGTGCGCGACTGTATTCAGCACAACAATATGAACAAGTTTGCGGACAAATGTCCCGCGTTCGCTATTGTAACGGAACAGCCCGCGACTCTTAAAGCGCACATTGCCGCGCAGGTTCACAGTCAGAAATGGGCGCAGAACGATGTGGGCATATCCGTTGCGCACTACTGCCTGCAAGCTGCGGATTCAGGACTCGGCACCTGCATTATAGGCTGGCTTGACGAGGATATGCTGCACGAAAAGCTGGGAATACCGGCAGAGGAGAAAATCCGTCTGGTTATAGCTACGGGCAAACCCGTTGAGGCTCAGCCGCGCTCAAAGGTCAGAAAGCCTATTGAGGAAATCTGCACTGTAATTAAATAACCTGCCGATGGCAGCATAAAAACGCCGGAAGGAAATTCCTTCCGGCGTTTTGCCGTTTTAATTAAGGCTCTCGACTGTATCAAGCAGGTAATCGTCAAGATATGAAAGCGCGGTTTCCCTTATATCCTCGGGAATACCGTAATACGCCTCGGCGACAGAGCCGGTTATGGCGGCTACGGTGTCGCTGTCGCCGCCTATTGAAACAGCGCAGCGGACAGCGTCCTCAAAATCCT
>CALWIO010000015.1 GCA_944380765.1 uncultured Clostridia bacterium | reverse complement strand
GAAGGCTTTGTGCTGGGAGTAGGCGCTAAAATTTTCACCGTGGCGGGTCCCGTAATCTCCTACGGCACGCTGGCAAGCGTTATTTACGGCGCGGTTTACTGGCTGACAACAAAGCTTTAACCCTAAAAGGCTCGCCTCACGGCAAGCCTTTTTTACTGCTCATCAGCTTTAAGTCCCGTAATCTCCTCAAAAACGGGCAGTTCATAGCACGGAAAATAAATGCCCCAGCGTTCGCCGCCTGAGTTTAATTCCAGAATATGGTAATTTTTGCCGCTGACTCTGCCGAGGTTGTCCTCGACAAGCTTATACTGCTTATAAACGCCCTTATTATAGGCCTCGTCCTTGTTCCAGCTCATCATTACCGCCCGTTTTTTAACGGTGATTATCGACACAGCCGCCGACAGCGCAAAGGCGTATTTCCCCTCTATTCCCGCAAGATAAAAATTATCCGAATCCGCAAAAATTTTAAAGTTCCGGTTATCATAAGGCGCCGCCGTTTGTATTTTCGTTATTCTTGTTTTCGCTTAAATCTATCGCCAAAAAAGGTTTCAAGAAATCTCACCCTCTTAAAGTTATCCTCTTGTAAAAAATTCCCCGTTTCGATAAGACTCCGGCTTCAGTAAAAATCGGGGTTTATTTTAACGCCGGTAAATAAAATTGCACGGCGCGTAAAATTATCGGCACAATTTAAAAAGCTCTGTCAGGAAAAAAATTGCTTTTTTATCCAAACAGAGCTTTTAGGGTCTCATCCGGCCGCAAAGCCGCTTCATTATAGGTATTATCTTCTTGCTCGTCCGCCGAAGCGGAAAAAGTGTACCAAGCTTTTCCAACCTCGCCTGAAAAACCTCGTTTCCAAACCGCCGGAACGGCAGACTGAAAATTCAGCTTTAAAGGTTAATGGTTTGCAAGCGGCAAAACACCGTCAGTTGCAACATGAAAACGATCGCCCTGCCAAGGCCGCTGCGGAATCGCGCACACCTGATAAGCCCTGCGTAAACTCAGCGAAAACCGGTCGGGAAAACCCTCCGTAATATCCGCCTTGCAACGCCCGGCATACCCGGCTGCCACGGATATCAGTACCGCAGCCTTTACGAGCCACCGAAAACCCAGAATCTTTCGCACTTACCCCTGTACGAAATATTCCAAAGTTATTTTATCACTTCTTTTTTTATTTGTAAAGTGTTTTTTTGTTTTTTTTATAGGTAAATAATGCCGCAAAAGCGCAGGGCTTTTGCGGCATTATTGAAAAATTACGCAAATATTTTTTAATTTTACTGATTGAACGGGAATGGAAATATCGTACTGCTCTCCTCAGTTTCTTCTTCAACAGTCGCGTCAGACACAAGCTTTACATCTATATCAAAATAAGAGAGCTGATAATCTGAATCCATGCGGCAGATTGTAAGCGTGAGCGCATCTCCTACTTTTCCGTTTTCCACCAAGTCAAGCAGAGTATTGTAATCGTCAAGCTCCTCGCCGTTGACGGCTGTAATCATATCGCCCTCTTTTACGCCTTTATTTAGCATATCGCTGCCGTTCATAACAGAAGCCACTATAATTGTTCCCGAAGGCAGTTTGTTTGTCTGGGCGATAATGGAATAGGTCTGGTTAGAGGTTACCGGCTCAAAGGTTATGCCGAGAACGGGTCTGTTGGTTACCGCTCCGTTGGCTATAAGCTGGTCAACTATCTCCTTGACCGTTGCCGAGGGTACGGCAAAGCCCATGCCCTCATAATCGGTGGAAGCTATTTTTGAGGAGTTTATTCCTATTACCTGACCGTACTCGTTTACAAGCGCGCCGCCGGAATTGCCGGGATTTATTGCCGCGGTATGCTGGATACACTTGACCTCATAGCCTACGGGACTGTCAACGGGACGGGCGATTGCGGAAATCATTCCGTTTGTAAAAGAGCCGAAGAACTGAGTGCCGCCGGGGTTTCCTATGGCGTAAACCGTATCGCCAACTGAAACGGCGCTTGAATCGGCAAATTCAGCCGCTTTCAAATCGGTAGAAGCCACATAGATAAGTCCTATATCGGTCTTTGAGTCAATGCCCACTACCTCGGCGTCATACTGTGTTCCGTCAGTTGTCTGAACAAGTATTCTGGGGTTTGAAACATCAATTACATGAGCGCAGGTGATAATGTATGAGCCGCTGTTTGAGTCGTCTGTTCCCATTACTATGCCCGAGCCCTCGGAAGCAGCGCTCTGGTAGTTGCCCGAATACACGATTATGCCTACCGAGCTTTCGCAGACCTTATCATAAACCTGACCGGCGGTGAGTATTCCGTCTTCGCCGGAGCTGTTTTCAGCCGTTGGAGTTTCGGAAAAATTGAGCTGCGTTTTTGTGTCGGAATCCGTATCGGGCGTACCGGCGCTGTTATCGCTGCCGCTGAAAACAAATGACGCTATGATTACCACAAGAGATACAAGCACTGCCGCTCCGAGCACCGAAGCCGCTATAATCAAGCCTTTTTTCTTTCCCTTTGAGGGTTTTCTTGAGCCTTTTGGGCCCTCCGGTGAAAACTGCGCTCCTGAGGGATACGCCGCGTAAGGCGTATTCCCAGCTGGAGCCTGATACTGCGGACGGCATGAACCTGCCGCGGCGTACTGAACATACTGCGGAGGCGATGTGAAAGAAGCGCCCGCGGAAAAAGCGTCTCCCTCGCCAGCGCTTTGGGCGGGGGACGGCTCAGCCGCGCTGCTCTGAGCTTCCGTGTTTCCGGTATTTTCAGGCGAAACGGAGTCCGGGTCAGCGTTTACGGGCTGCTCCGGCACAAAATTTTCGATATTTTCGGTGTTTTCGGTATTTTCCGTTATTTTACCGTTTTCCTCGTTTACAAATTCGTTTTTGAACTCATCATTCATAAAAATAACCTCGCATCATTTTTTGGATTTATCCTGAGGGGGTCTGCCCAGCAAGACGGTAAATCTCGCAAACTGACCTTCAACACTTTCGGCGTAAATTTTGCCTTGGTGCATTTCTACTATTGTTTTGCACAGATACAGCCCCAGTCCCGCGCTCTTTACATCATAGCTTCGTGATTTGTCCACCTTGTAAAAGCGCTCGAATATGCGGCTTATTTCCTCGGGGGAAATACCGTCGCCTGTGTTCTGTATTGAGATAACCGCCGAGCCGTCGTCACGGTTTTCCGCGAATACCGAGATTTTGCCGCCCTTGTTTGTAAATTTAACCGCGTTGTCAACAAGGTTGTAAATCACCTGGTGCAGCATATCCCTGTCGGCATAAACCGTTACGGCGCCCATATCCTCAAAGCCCTCAACCGTAATGTTATTTTTATCTATAACCTGCTCAAAATTCAGCATACAGTCTATAATTACCTGCGACACATCAAATTTACTGTATTTGAGTTCCAGCTCGCCCGCCTCGATTTTGGACAGATTGAGCATTGAGGTTACAAGCCTTGACAGTCTTTTTATCTCGTTTGAAACTTTTTGCAGGTATTCCTCGTGTCTTTCGGGGGGAATAGTGCCGTCAAGCATACCGTCGATAAATCCGCCGATGGTTGTCATAGGCGTTTTCAGCTCGTGGGAAACATTCGCCACAAAGCTGCGCCTTGACGATTCGAGAACCGCAAGAGCCGAAGCCATTCGGTTAAAGGACTGGCAAAGCTCCGAAAGCTCGTCAGACCCGCGCACGCTGACGCGCTTGCTGAAATCTCCCTGCGCGTAGGCTTTTGTCGCCGAGGACATCTGCCGCAGGGGCTTTGTCATCTTCGCGGTAAAGGCGTAAGCCACCAAAAAAGTCAGCGCGACGGCGAACACCGCCGAGGACAGGTACATCTGCAACAGGCTTGAAGCGTACGCTCCGAAGCTGTGCTGAATCGGGTCGGAAGCGAAAATCGCCCCCACGGTCTGACCGCCGACCTTTACCGCTTCGCCCGCAAAAAATGTGCGGCTTTCAAAAAGTCCGTCAATTTTTTCGTTATTGAAATAAGTGCCTTTTTCCACCTCGGCCATAATGCTTTCGGGTACTGTAAATCCGCTGTGAATCATGCACTGATGGCCGCTGACAAAGCCGTTTTTGAAGTCCTCTTTACAGATTATTACTTCTCCCTCGGTATTGCAGAAAACTATATCCGCGCCTATCGCGTTTGAGGAAACGCCCAGGTTGTTGCAGATAATAATCATGGCGTTGCCCAAATCCTCTTCGGTTTCGCACCTTTCAAGAAGCTGCTCGCAGTACTCGGCGTTCTGGCGCACATTTTCGGTCAGCACTTCGCGCTTTTCCCTCGACCACCTGTTTGAGAGAAACACAAACAGCGCGGAAGCGAGCACCAGATAGCTTACGAGTATCATTGAGGTCATTATTGTAAGATACTTTGTAAACAGCGGAAAATGGGCGAAAAAGTTTTCAATCCTGCTCTGCGTTTTCTTTAACGCCTTACTTATTCTTTCCATGCGTTTCAAATTTATATCCAACGCTCCAGATTGTGCGAAGCTCCCACTCGTCGGAAACTCCCTTCAATTTGTCGCGGAGTCTTTTAATATGCACATCAACGGTTCTGCTGTCGCCGTAGTAATCGAATCCCCACACATCGTCAAGAAGCTGGTCGCGCGTGAACACTCTGTCGGGATTGCTCGCGAGATGATATATAAGTTCCAGCTCTTTCGGAGGGGTATCGACCGCCACGCCGTTTACTTTCATTTCGTAATTTGAAAGGTTTATGGAGAGCTTGTCATAATGCACTTCTTTAAGCTCCTCGCCTTTCGCCGAAGAGGTACGGCGCAAAACCGCTTTTATGCGGGCGACAATCTCCTTAGTGTCAAAGGGTTTTGTAACATAGTCGTCGGCGCCCAGTTCAAGCCCGAGAACCTTGTCAAAGGTTTCGTCCTTTGCTGTGAGCATTATTATAGGCTTTTCGGAAGTTTTGCGTATCTCACGGCACACCTGCCAGCCGTCAAGCTGGGGAAGCATTATGTCAAGCAGCACCAAATCGGGATTTTCCGCTGAAAAAATGCTTACCGCGTCAACGCCGTTATGGGCGAGTATTACCGAATAGCCCTCTTTTTCAAGGTACATCCTCAAAAGGTCGCAGATGTTTTTGTCGTCGTCAACAACGAGTATTCTCTCTTTCTGCATATTATCAACCTCCTCGTTATATACAAGCCGCCGAAATTTGCGTGAACTCCAAGCGGCGTTTGTTCGCTTGTTATAATTATTTTATATAACACAAATTTTAACAAAGTAAAAACAAAGTTTTGTTTTTTTATAAATTATTCCTTATTTGTGATATTTTGAGTTTCCCAATATGGAAAAGGCTCTGTAAAGCTGCTCTGTGAGCATTATCCTCGCAAGTTTATGGGGAAAAGTCATTTCGGACATGGATAGCTTAAAATCGGACATATCCTTTATTTCCTTTGAAAGTCCGTAAGAGCTCCCTATTATAAAGGCGAAGCTGCCGCTGCCGTTCAGCGCGTTTTTCTCAAGCGTTTCTGCCAGCTCTTCGGAAGAGAGCCGCCTGCCCTCAACGCAAAGCGACACCACATAAGCGCCTTTCGCGATTTTTGCCTTAATCGCCGCGGCCTCTTTTTGAAGGGCGTTTTCGATTTCCTTTTGCGAAGGATTGTCGCAAAGCCTTACGGGGTCAAGCTCAACCACCGTCAGCTTACACAGTCCGCCGAGCCTTTTTTCATACTCGCCGGCATACTCCTTTATATATTTTTCCTTTATTTTACCGGTGACAATAATCTCAACGCTCATCATAAAATTATCGCCCTTTCGTCCCAGACGGGTTTTGCCACTCTTATAAGATAATCCTCGCCCTCGCGGGCGCCCTCTGCCGCAAGAGCCGCTACGCTTGTCTGATAAGCCAGCTGCGGCACATTGTTCTCGCGGCTTAAATGCCCCAGCACAAACCTTGTGACGCCGCTTTTTATAAGCCTTGTGAGAGTTTCGGCGCAGGCGTCATTTGAAAGGTGCCCTTTAACGCCTAAAATCCGCCTTTTGAGCATATAGGGATAACTGCCGCATTGGAGCATATTGACATCGTGATTTGATTCGAGCATTACAAGGTCGCAGCCGGACAGTTCCTTTTCAACCGTGTCGGTCATAATTCCGAGGTCGGTAGCCACGGCGAGCTCTCTGCCGTTGGACACCGATATTTTATATCCGCAGCTTTCGGCGGCGTCATGGGAAGTGGAAAAAGGCTTTATGAGCATACAGCCTATATCCTCTCCGCCGGGGCCTATTATGGCGCAGTCCTGCGCGTTGTCAAGCGCGTCGGTTTTCGCGAGCGCGCCGTAAGTGCCCTCGGTCATAAAAAGCTTTACCTTATGCTTTTTGGTAAAAACCTTTAAGCCCTTTACATGGTCGGAATGTTCGTGCGTTATAAAGATACAGCGCAGGCTGTCCGCGTCAACCCCTATATTCCACAGCCCCTGTTCAAGCTGCTTTGCGGTCATGCCCGCGTCGATGAGTATGCCGTCGTTTCCCGCTCCTATGTAAATGCTGTTCCCCCCCGACGAGGAAAACAAGGGACAAAATTTTGCCATTGTTTTTTCTCCTGTATTAAAAAAAGCGGTGCAAAGCACCGCCCCGTTTCATTTTATCCTACGCTCAGCACGGCTTCTTCGTCGTTGGGCACCACGCGCAATTCAATGTCGGCGCCCAGGCTGCGCATTTTTTCGATTATATTGTCATAGCCTCTTTGAATATGGTGAATTTCCTCAATTTCGGTTGTGCCTTTGGCGATAAGTCCGGCTATTATCATAGCCGCGCCGGCGCGCAAATCGTCGGCCTTTACAGGGCCGCCCTTTAAGTGGTCAACGCCCTCGATAAACGAGGATTTGCCGTCAACCGTGATTTTTGCGCCCATTCTGGTGAGCTGTTCAACATATTTAAAGCGGTTATCCCAAACGCTTTCGGAAACCATGCTGTTTCCCCTCGCAACTGACAGCAGCACCGCGAACTGAGGCTGCATATCGGTAGGGAAGCCCGGATGAGGCATTGTTTTTATACTGCAATGATTGGGACGGCAGTCGGCAAAAACTCTTACCGAATCGTCAAACTCCTCCACAACGGCTCCGCTCTCAATAAGCTTTGCGGAAATTGATTCAAGGTGCTTGGGGATTACATTTTTAATAAGCACATCGCCTCTTGTGGCGGCGGCGGCTACCATATATGTTCCCGCCTCAATCTGGTCGGGAATTATGGCATATTCGCAGCCGTGGAGCTTGTCCACACCGCGGATTTTAATAACATCTGTTCCCGCGCCCCTGATATCGGCGCCCATGGAGTTCAGAAAGTTCGCGAGGTCAACTATATGCGGCTCCTTAGCGGCGTTTTCAATTACCGTCAGTCCCTTCGCCTTGACGGCGGCAAGCATAACATTGATTGTGGCGCCTACGGAAACAACATCAAAATAAACCGGCGAGCCGAGCAAGCTCTGCGCATGGACATCAACCATCGCGTTTTCTTCCATAGTTACGGTGGCGCCTATCGTTTCAAATCCCTTAATATGCTGGTCAATGGGACGCACTCCGAAACAGCAGCCGCCGGGCATGGCAACCTTGGCGTGATTGAACCTGCCCAAAAGCGCGCCGATAAAATAATAAGAGGCGCGCAAAAGCTTTGACATATCGTGCTCGACAACATTCGAGCGGATATGGCGGGTGTCAATCTCCAAAGTGTTTTTATTTATCATTTTAATTTCCGCGCCGAGAGAACGCAGTATTCTCACCATGGCGGAAACATCGCTTATATTGGGAACATTTTCGATTCTGCAAACATCTTCTGCAAGAATCGTTGCCGGAATTATCGCAACAACGGCGTTTTTGGCTCCGCTGATTTCAACCTCGCCCGCAAGCCTTCTGCCGCCGTTTATTATGATTTTTTCCAAGGACGATTCCTCCTAAAAATCAAATAAACCAAAATATATAATAAAGAAATAATTACAATAAAACGGCGTTTGGTATGTTAAAAAAGTTTTAAAACTCCAAACGCCTGTTATAGTATAACACTCTTTTAGATAAATTAAAAGTGTTTTTTGATATTTTTTTTATTTCAGCAAGTATTACAAAACAAATGTTTGCAAAATGTGTTGAATAGAACAAAATTTTATTGTATAATAAATAACGCAAAATCAAACCGGAAGGTGAGAAAAATATGAGCCTGTATTCTCTTGAAAACGAATATGTAAAAATAAGCGTTAACACGCACGGAGCCGAGCTTTACTCACTCTTTGACAAAGCCGCCGGCAAAGAGCGTCTGTGGCAGGGCGACAGCGCCTACTGGGGCAGAAGAAGTCCCGTGCTTTTCCCTGTTGTGGGAAAATACAAAGGGCTTAAAACCTCGTATATGGGAAAAGAATACAGCTTAGGTCAGCACGGTTTCGCGCGGGATATGGAATTCTCCCTTGTTTCGCAAAGCGAAAATCACCTTGCATTTGAGCTTTTAAGCAGCGAGGAAACGCTTTTGAAATATCCTTTTAAATTCCGCCTTGTATGCTCCTTTACCCTCTCGGGCAAAGAGCTTACCGCAGGCTGGCTTGTGGAAAACAAAGACGGCGGCGACATTTATTTTTCAATAGGCGCTCACCCCGCCTTTTACTGCGAAAAGGGCAAAACCGTTCTCACCATGAAAAACGGCAAAGACCTGCAATACAGCCTGTTAAACGAAGAGGGGCTGTATCTGCCGCAGAAATACCCTCTGTCCGCTTCCTTTGCGCTTGACGATTCGATTTTTGACCGTGACGCTCTTATCGTTGAAAACAGCGGGGTAAACGAAATAAGCCTGTCGGACGGCGAAAGCGAATATATAACGGTTAAATTTGACGCGCCCCTTTTCGGAATATGGTCGCCCGCCGGCAAAAACGCGCCCTTTGTGTGCATTGAGCCGTGGTACGGCAGATGCGACGCCGCCGATTTTGAGGGCGACATAACCTCGCGCCAATGGGGAAACCGTCTTAAAGAAGGAGAAATATTCAAAAAGGAATATAAAATAATACTATGAAAATCGATGTGAAAAACTGCCGTTACAAATATGTTCTTTTTGACTTTGACGGAACGCTTACCGACTCTTCGGAAGGCATTTTCAAAAGTCTTTCCTACGCCTTTGAGTTTTACGGGCACGAAAAGCCCGGCGAGGACTTTCTGCGCAAGTTCATAGGGCCGCCGCTTCATTACAGCTTTCAGACCTTCTGTGGTTTTGACGACGCCCACAGCCGGGAAATGACCGAAAAATACCGCGAGCGCTACCGGGTAAAGGGCTACCTTGAAAACACTATGTATCCGGGTATTGACAAAACCCTGAGCGAGCTGAAAAAAGGCGGAGTAAAGCTCGCTACCGCCTCGTCAAAGCCGCTTAAATTTGTGGACGATATATGCTCGGATTTAGGCATAAAAAAGTACTTTGACTATTTGGGCGGCACAACCTTTGACAACACCAAGGAAAGCAAAGCCGATGTTATAAAAGCGGCTATGGACGCCCTCGGCGCCGACAAAGACAGCACGCTTATGGTGGGCGACCGGCTTTTTGACATTGAGGGCGCGCACGAGGCGGGAATTGCCTGCTGCGCGGTGCTTTACGGCTTCGGCTCGACCGAGGAGTTTATAGACCATAACGCAGACTACATTGTTGAAAAACCGCAGGATATTCTCGCGGTTGTTCAGGAAAAACCGCCTCGTAAGGGGGAATAATATGTCATCGCCTCTCGCGGACCGCATGCGTCCGAAAACTATTGACGAAATGGTGGGGCAGAGGCATCTGCTCGGGGAGAATATGCCTCTGCGCAACATTATAGAGTCGGGATTTTTGCCGAACCTTATTTTTTACGGCCCCTCCGGCACGGGCAAAACCACGCTCGCGAGGATTATCGCCGGCACTACCGACAGAAAGCTGCACCACATAAACGGCACTACCGCCTCAACAGCCGACATAAAGGCCATGGTGTCGGAGCTGGACACTTTCGCGGCGCCTAACGGTATTCTTTTGTATCTTGACGAGATACAGTATTTTAACAAAAAACAGCAGCAGATACTGCTGGACTATATTGAGAGCGGCAAGATAACGCTTATCGCCTCGACTACGGAAAATCCCTATTTTTACATTTACAGCGCCGTGCTTTCACGCTGTACCGTTTTTGAGTTTAAATCGGTTACCGCAGACGAAATTGCGCCTGCCGTAAAAAGAGCTTTTGCTTTTCTTGAAAATGAAACGGGAGCAAAAGCCGAAATTGAGGACTCAGTTATTGAGCATATATGCGTTTCCTGCGGCGGAGATGTGAGAAAAGCGCTCAATTTTGCGGAGCTTTGCGCGCTCTCGGCTCCGCTGAAGGACGGTAAAAGGATAATAACCCTTGAAAATGCCTCAAAGCTGACAATGAAAAACACTTTCCGCTATGACAAGGCGGGCGACGAGCATTATGACATTCTCTCCGCCTATCAGAAATCCATGCGCGGCTCCGACCCCGACGCCGCTTTGCACTATCTGGCAAGGCTTTTGGAAGCGGGCGACCTGCCCTCGGCTGTGCGCAGGCTTTTGGTATGCGCCGCCGAAGATGTGGGACTTGCCTATCCGCAGATTCTGCCGATTGTCAAAGCCGCCTGCGACATAGCGCTTCAGGTGGGGCTGCCCGAGGCGGCAATACCTCTCGGTGACGCGGTGGTGCTTGTCGCCACAAGTCCCAAATCCAACACGGGGCACGACGGCATTTATGCCGCCCTTGACGATGTGAGAAAGGGAAAATACGGCAGAATACCCCGTCAGCTTCAAAACAAGCATTTTGACGGCGAGGACAATCCCGAAAAAGGGCAAAACTACCTTTATCCGCACGACTTTCCCAACCGCTGGGTAAAGCAGCAGTATCTGCCCGACGCCATTAAAGACAGAAAATACTACCGATTCGGCGAAAACAAAACCGAACAGGCGGCAAAAGAATACTGGAAAAGGATTAAAGGAGAAGAGCTATGAGCAAACGGGAAGATTATATAAGCTGGGACGAATATTTTATGGGGATAGCAATACTCTCATCGTACCGCAGCAAAGACCCGAACACGCAGGTGGGCGCCTGCATTGTCAACGACCGCAACAGAATTATGTCGGTCGGGTACAACGGCTTTCCCACAGGCTGTGACGACGATACTTTCCCCTGGGACAGAGCGGGCGACGAATACGACACAAAGTACCCCTATGTATGCCACGCGGAGCTGAACGCCATTTTAAACAGCGGAGGCAGAAACTTGGAAGGCTGCAAGATATATGTGGCTCTTTTCCCCTGCAACGAATGCGCGAAGGCCATTATTCAGTCCGGCATAAAAGAGGTTATCTATATTTCGGACAAGTATAAAGAGTCGGTGGGCAACCGTGTTTCACGCCGTATGTTTGACGCCGCCGGGGTTAAATACACAAAGCTTGCGCTCAGCCGAGACGAGCTTAAAATCAGCTTTCGCGAAGAGGATATATAAGCTATGGGCAGAAACGATTTTTTCGCTTTCACTTCAAGAATTAAATATATAAACCGCTGGGCGCTTATGCGCAACACCCGCTATGAAACGCTCAGCGAACATTCCGCCGAGGTGGCTCAGTTAAGCTACGCCCTCGCCGTAATCGGCAGAGAAAGGCTGGGCAAAAGCTACAACTGCGAGCGCGCGGCTCTTTTGGGGCTGTACCACGATGTGCCCGAAATAATAACCGGCGATTTGCCCACGCCCGTAAAATATTACAGCAAGGAAACAAAGGCGGCGTACAAGGCGGTTGAAAAGGACGCCTCAAAACAGCTTTTGGCTATGCTGCCCGACGATTTGCAGTCCTCATACGAGCCGCTGTTCAAAAAGAAAGCCGAGGACCGCGAGCTTTGGCCTCTCGTCAAAGCCGCCGACAAAATAAGCGCGTATTTAAAATGCGTTACGGAGCGCAAAGCCGGCAACACGGAATTTTCGGAGGCGGAAAAAGCCATAGGCAAAACCCTTGCCGCCACAGACTGTCCCGAAGCGCAGATTTTCGCGAAAGAATTTCTGCCCTCGTACGAAAAAACTCTGGATAAAATGAAAAAATAGAACGCTAAAAGGCAAAATGTTTACGCCTTTTCTTAGCTGTGTTTACGCCTTTTCTTAGCTTTTAAATTGATTTTTATAATTTTTGAAATCATCATATTAAGTCAAAAACCGCGCAGGAAACCTGCGCGGTTTTTTAAGAGAAATTTTACTGGTTTTAAGATTAAAGCTCGGCAAAATACTTGATTGTGCGAACCATCTGGCTTGTGTAGCTGTTCTCGTTGTCATACCACGAAACAACCTGAACCTCATAGAGGTCGTCGGCAATCTTTGAAACCATTGTCTGGGTAGCGTCAAAGAGTGAGCCGTATCTCATACCGATAACATCGGACGAAACGATGGGGTCCTCATTGTAGCCGAAAGACTCGGAAGCGGCAGCCTTCATAGCGGCATTGATGCCTTCCTTAGTAACATCGGCGCCCTTAACAACGGCGGTAAGGATCGTTGTTGAACCTGTGGGAACGGGAACTCTCTGAGCGGAACCGATAAGTTTGCCGTTGAGCTCGGGGATAACAAGGCCGATAGCCTTGGCAGCGCCTGTTGAGTTGGGAACGATGTTGGCGGCGCCTGCTCTTGCTCTTCTCATGTCGCCCTTTCTGTGAGGACCGTCAAGAATCATCTGGTCGCCGGTGTAAGCGTGAATTGTGCTCATGATACCGCTCTGAACGGGAGCGTAATCGTTAAGAGCCTTAGCCATGGGAGCCAAGCAGTTTGTTGTGCAGGAAGCGGCAGAAATAATCTGGTCCTCCGCTGTAAGAGTATTCTCGTTAACTGAGAAAACGATTGTTTTAAGGTCGTTGCCCGCGGGAGCGGAAATAACAACTTTCTTGGCGCCTGCGTTGATATGAGCCATGCTCTTATCCTTTGAGCAGTAGAAGCCTGTGCATTCAAGAACTACATCAACGCCGATTTCGCCCCAGGGAAGCTCGGCAGCGTTTGCCATAGCGTAGATTTTAAGAGTTTTACCGTCAACGGTGATTGTGCCTGCCTCATCGTCGGCAGAAATTGTGTGAAGGTTTTCACCGATTTTTCCGCAGTAGCCGCCCTGAGCGGTATCGTACTTAAGAAGGTTTGCGAGCATTGAGGGTTTTGTAAGATCGTTAATGGCAACTACATCGTAGCCCTCTGCGCCGAACATCTGTCTGAAAGCAAGACGCCCGATACGGCCGAAGCCGTTAATTGCAACTTTAACTGACATTTTAAATTCCTCCAAATATTACTGATTTTTTCGCATTGGTGCAAATATTATTTTATCCCTTTTCCCAGAATTATGCAAGAGTATTTTTGAAAAAAACAGTAATGTGTGAAAAAATTGTCAATCTGTTCAAAAATGAATGAATATTTAAAGGATTTGGGTATAAAATTTATAGTATGAGGGAGTGAGTTTATGAGCGAGAGCAACGGCTGCGGCGGCAGAGAGCAATTCCGCGAACAGCTTCAGACGCTTTTTGACAACGCTTTTGAGACAAACGACTGCGAAGCGCTGCGCCGCCGTTATCGGGAGCTTCGCAGTATGGAGTTTTCCTGCGGTTTTGATTTTGAAGAGGAAGCCGTGGATATTTCCTCGCTGGCGCAGAGCGTAACGACCGCCTGCGATATTCTGACCGCTTCAACGGGCGCCGGCTTTGTTTACTGCGGCAACGACACCCGCGCGGCCGCCGGCAGCGGCAGACTGATTACAAAAGCGCTTTTGAATCTGCTTTCAAACGCCTATCTTTACGGCAGCGAAAGCCTGATAACCGTAAAGACCGTTGAAACAAAAGAATATATACGCCTTGAAGTGTTAAACGGGGGAAGCTATGGCGGCGGCTGCGGCAGAGGGCTTGGATATGTCCGGCGCGTATGCGAAAGTCACGGGGGAAAATTTTTCACCGAGAGCACCCTTTTCACCTCGCGGGCGATTATGGCGCTGCCGAAAAAACGGGATTTTTCAAAAACGGCGGCTTGCGCCGACTGCTTTAATCTTTTGAACGACCGTCTTTCGCCCCTGTATGTTGAATTTTTCGGAATGGAATACCACTGACGGTTTTATTTTACGCAAAAAATTTCAAAGTCTATTGTCCGCCGGAATTTTCCGTAGTATAATAATAGAAAAACAAAAGCGAGGTGCTTTTATGCTCTATTTTTATCCCGAGGATTTCGGCGCTGCCGGCGACGGCATAACAAACGACCGCTCCGCTCTGCAAGCGGCAATAGACAAGGCTGAGGAAAACGGCGGAGGAACGGTTGTGCTCACATCGGGCAAGACCTATTATTCCGACTCGATAAGACTTAAAAAGGGCGTTGAGCTTCATATTCAAAAAGGCTCCGTTCTTAAAGCCACTTCCGATATTGACGGCTATTTCCGCCCTTGCAGCTTTATAAACGACAAGACAAACACGCTCATAGGCAACCCCGTCACCGGCAAGCCCTCTTTCTGCTTTATATACGGATTTGAGGCTGACGGATGCTCGATTACGGGCGAGGGACTTATTGACGCCAACGGTCACTCCTTTGTTGAGCGCAAGGACAAGTACTATGTCACCGGAAATTTTTATCCCCGTCCTACCGTAATATACATAGAAAAGAGCAATCACATTTCCTTTAAGGGAATTACAATCACCGACGCGCCCTTCTGGACTCTGCACCCCGCGGGCTGCAACGATGTGCTGATTTCCGAAATACGCATACTCAACGACCTTGATGTTGCGAACTCCGACGGCATTGACCCCGACCACTGCTCGAATGTGCGTATTCTGGGCTGTCATATTGAGTGCGCCGACGACTGCATCTGCCTTAAAACCTCAAAGGGCAACGCGGAATACGGCCCCTGCGAAAACATTATAATCGCTGACTGCACCCTTGTTTCAACCTCGGCGGCGATAAAAATAGGCACCGAGGGAGTGGGCGACTTCCGTAATGTTATTGTTGACAACTGCGTTATTTCAAGAAGCAACCGCGGACTTTCCATTCAGATACGCGACGGCGGAAATGTAGAAAATGTTTCATACTCCAACTGCATTATAGAAACGCGCCGTTTCTGTCCCGACTGGTGGGGCACTGCCGAACCCATAGTTATAACCACCTTTAACCGTGATGAAAACACAAAATCAGGTCATATAAAGAACATAAGGTTTTTCAACATAACCTGCAAGGGCGAAAACGGCGTTTTGATTCACGGCAACCGCGACAACTACATTGAAGATGTCACCTTTGAGCGGGTCAGCGTAACCCTTACCAAGACCTCAAAATGGGACTGCGGACTTTACGATTTGCGCCCCTGCCTTGAATACGGCGTTGAAAAGAGCAAAAACTCGGGATTTTTCCTGAGATACGCCGAAAATGTTACCATTGAAAAATCCTCGGTACGCTGGGGAAATGTGTGCGACGATTACGCTTTCGCGCTTGACAGCGAGAACTGCCCCGGTTTACAGCTTATCCGCTTTGACGGGAAAGACGCGCGCTGAATAAAAAAGCATAAAAAAGCCGGACTTTAAAAGTCCGGCTTTTAATTTTTATCAGGTTACGCCATAACTCTGTAAAGCGAAGGTATAAACCAGCCCAGAATATAGGGAACCGCAAATGAAAACGCCACCGATGTGATAAGCGTGAGTCCGAATTTTTCAAGATACGCGCCTACAAAAAACACGGCGTAAAAGGGAGATACGAAAATTTTTGCGGCAAGACCTTTTTTGCGCTTGTAAATATTTTCCCTGAGCATGGCGACATCCTCAACCTGAGGGAACAGATTGGCGCAGAGAGATATGCCGAGATAAAGGCAAATCCACGCAAAAGCGCTTTTAAAATTTGAAAAATAATAAATCATGGCAGCGCCGTAGCTTAAAGCTATTATGCCCAGAAACAGGTTGAACAAAAACGGGATAAAGCAGATGTCAAAGCTGGCTCCCCTGCGCTTTACAAGCTCGTGGTCAACATGCGAAAGCATCTCGTTCGTCTGAATAACGCGCGCGTCGTCAACGATTATTTTTGACATCCGGCAGCACATGTGCTCAAAAAAAGCGTGGGTTACCGCTCCGGGAAGCGTAAGCATTTTTACTATTACATATATAACCGTCACTGTAAATCATACCTCCCGCTCATAGCGATTTCGGTCAGCGAAATTTTGCCGTCCTTATAGTCGGTCACATGGTCGGAGAAGGCGATTGAATCGTCGCCGTATTCCTCAATCTCCTCGCTGAGGGCGTCATACACCTCGGTATTATCCACCGCGAGGCTCACGATTGCGTAAAAGTCCCTTGCCTGAACGGTGCCGCTGTAAGAATAGGCGTCGCCTGCAAAGTCCAGCGCCTCTTTGAGCTTGTCGGTACGGGCGCTGCCGCTGAGCTGCTCCGCCTGCATTACAAGATTGAGCGATTTCTGAATTGAGAGAATGTAGCCGAGCTGCTGCATAATGTCCTCGCCGTTTGCAAGGGAGCTGAGCATATCGAGTCCCTCGTCGCAGTACTTTATTCCCGCCTCGTAATCACTGTCGCGGTATCTTGCGAGCATTGACTTTATCATATAGTAATCAACGCCCTCGGCGTTATGCTCTTTTATAGTCAGCGCCAGAGATTCCGCCTTGTCATAGTTGCCCGTTCCTACATAGGTTGACGCTAAAAGCGGGTACACAAGCCTTTGGAGATACTCCGACCCGTCCGCCGCCTTTTCAAGGTAGTCAATCAAAAGCTCCTCGTCCTGCTCGGAATAAATCGCTGCCGAATATCTGTAAAGATTCAGCCAGCCCTCGTCGCAGACGAAAACAAACTCGCTGCCGTCAGGCGTGTATTCGGTATCGGTTTCGGGATAGTATGAGCCGTTCTTTTCATATATCTTTTTGCCCGAAAGCGCGTCAAGCGCCGAAACAATCTCATCAAACTCAACGGTTTCATACTCCGCGAGCGCGTCCTGAATAACAAAGGCCGAGCCCTGCATTATTCTTATCTCGTCATATATTTTTGAAATTCCCCTGAAAGACGGAAGCTTCATAACGCTTTCGGGAATATACTCCTCGCACTCGGTGAGAGCCGTGCTCATGTCGATAAGCTTATATTCCGCCTTTATGCGCTTGGCGAAAAGTCCGTAATAATCGGACAAATCCTCTTCGTCAATACAGTTTACCGCTTCGTCATACTTTGTCATAGCGGTATAAACCCGGTTTTCGGCGAGCGCGCTGTCGCCCAGTTTCATTTTTGAAAACAGAGGAACCTGCGCCGCGAAATACACAAGAGCCGTTATGACTATACCGAGCATGGCGACAACCGCCACAATGCCTTTCCAGTCATAGGGATATTTTTCCAGAATCGCCTCGCACTGCTCGCAGAAAACGCTGTCGGGGTTTTTCTTTGTGCCTCTCGGTCTTTCGCCGCAGCACTCGCAAAGCTCGCTTTCCTGTACGGGCTGCCTGCTCTCGTCAAGCGAAACGGCTTTCGGGTCATAGCCCTCGACCTCGATTTTGTCAAGGTCGTCAATCTCAGCCGCCTCCTGCGAATCCTGAACCGCCTTTTGAAGCTCCTCTTTGAATATTCTGGCGAGTTCCTCCATCTCCTCACGGTAATCCCCGCCCTCGGTTTCCTCCTGCGCGGTTTTTTCCTCTTTGATTTCCCCGTTTACAGACTCCTCGTTTTTGGTTTCCTCGTTTTTCAGAGATTTTTTCTTTTTTTCCAAGCCGGTACCTCCTTCTCGGTTAGCTTTCGTTCATGCCGCAGCACTTTTTATATTTTTTGCCGCTTCCGCACGGGCACGGGTCGTTTCTGCCGACCTTCTGCCCTTTCTTTACGGGCTGTTTTCTCTCGCTGCCGTCGCTCGCTCCGCTTGTGGCGGTAATTTTAGCCGCCTGCTCCCTCTTTATATCCTCTTCGCTTTTAAGGCGGAAGGTGAGCATTGTGGTAGCTGTTCCCTCGCGGATAAGCGCCGTCATTTCGTCAAACATATCAAAGCTTTCCATTCTGAACGCCACAACGGGGTCCTGCTGACCGTAAGAGCGCAGATAAATGCCGCGTTTGAGCTCTTCCATAGCGTCAAGGTGATCCATCCAGCGCAGGTCAACATTATGAAGCAGCACCTTGCGTTCAAGCTCGCTCATTATTGCCGGACCGTACTCTTTCTCCTTGCCCTCATAGACGCTGTGCGCCTTATCGGCATAGTAGTTTTTAAGCCCGGCGTTATCGCCTTTAAGCGACTCGTCCGGCTCGCCGAGATAGCGCAGCTTTGAAAGAAGTCCGCCCACATTCCAGTCAGCCGGGTCATGCTGAGCCGGGCAGTAAAAATCAACCGTTTCGTCAATATAATCGTCTATCATCTTTAAAACGGTGGCGTGAATATCGGCTCCGTCAAGCACCTGATTTCGCTGACCGTAAATGACCTCTCTCTGCTTGTTCATTACATCGTCAAACCTGAGAACATTACGGCGCGCCGCAAAGTTGTTGCCCTCTACCTTTTTCTGGGCGCTCTCTATGGTGCTTGTGAACATTTTTGCCTCAATGGGCATATCTCCCACGCTCTTGAAGGTGTCAAGGATGTTATAGAACCTGTCGCCGGCAAAGAGCCTTAAAAGCTCATCCTCAGCCGAGAGATAAAACCTGCTGCGTCCGGGGTCGCCCTGTCTGCCGGAACGGCCTCTTAACTGATTGTCGATACGCCTTGACTCGTGGCGCTCGGTGCCGATAATATAAAGTCCGCCCGCCTCGCGCACTTTCTGCGCCTCGTCCTTTAAGCGCTCCTTATATTTGCCTTCAAGCTCACGGTACGCCGCGCGCGCCGCGAGTATATCCTCGTTGTCGGTTTCGGCAAAGCCGGTTGCCTCGGCAATAAGCTCTTCGGGATATTCCATTCTTCTCATTTCGGAAAGTGCCATATACTCGGGGTTGCCGCCGAGTATAATATCGGTTCCGCGTCCCGCCATATTGGTGGCTATGGTAACGGCTCCGAGCGAGCCCGCCTGAGCTATAATCTCGGCTTCCTTTTCGTGATACTTGGCGTTGAGCACCTCGTGCTTAATGCCGCGCTTGCGAAGCGCCTTGCTTAAAAGTTCGCTCTTTTCGATATTGGTGGTACCCACAAGCACAGGCTGGCCTTTTTTGTTACATTCCAGAATCTGCTCGATTACCGCGTTGAATTTCGCCTGCTCGGTTTTATAGAGCACATCGTCCTCGTCAACCCTTATCATAGGCTTGTTTGTGGGGATTTCAATAACATCAAGGTTATAAATCTCCTCAAACTCCTGCTTTTCGGTCATGGCGGTACCGGTCATACCGGACAGCTTTTTATAAAGGCGGAAATAGTTCTGGAAAGTGATTGTGGCGAGGGTTTTTGACTCGCGCTCAACCTTGACATTCTCCTTCGCCTCAATAGCCTGATGCAGACCGTCTGAATAGCGGCGGCCGTTCATAATTCTGCCCGTGAACTCGTCAACTATAAGCACCTGACCGTCTTTTACAACATAGTCCACATCGCGCTTCATTACGCCTATCGCCTTAATGGCAAGGTCAATGTGGTGCTGAATTGTAAGGTTTTCCATATCGGCAAGGTTGTCGATACCGAAAAACGCCTCAGCCTTTTTGATGCCGTTTTTGGTAAGTGACGCGGTTTTTGCCTTTTCGTCAACTATATAATCATCGTCCTCGCCGACAATATCCTCATAGTTTTTCTTGGAGTCGATTTCCTTGACCTTGAACATTTTAAGCCTTCTGGCGAAATCGTTTGTGATTTTGTAAAGGTCGGTGGACTTGTCGCCCATACCGGAAATAATAAGGGGAGTTCTCGCCTCGTCAATAAGAATTGAGTCCACCTCATCAACTATGGCGAAGCTGTGGCCGCGCTGTACCCTCTGCTCGGCGTAGATTACCATATTGTCACGCAGATAGTCAAAGCCCATCTCGTTATTGGTGCCGTAAGTTATGTCGCAGGCGTACGCCTTTCTTCTCTGCTCGCCGTCCAGATCGTGAACAATGAGTCCCACCGAGAGTCCCATAAACCTGTAAAGCTTGCCCATCCACTCGGAGTCACGGCGGGCAAGATAATCGTTGACGGTTACAATGTGAACGCCTTTTCCCGTAAGAGCGTTAAGGTAGGCGGGCAAAGTCGCCACGAGAGTTTTACCCTCGCCGGTGCGCATCTCGGCAATTCTGCCCTGATGCAGCACGATTCCGCCGATTATCTGAACGGGGAAATGACGCATATTAAGAACTCTCGCCGAAGCCTCACGGCAGGCGGCAAACGCCTCCGGCAGAATATCGTCAAGAGTTTCACCGTTTTTAAGCCTTTCTTTAAATTCGGGCGTTTTCGCCTGAAGCTGCTCGTCTGTCAGCGCCTTGTACTCCTCTTCAAGCGCCAGCACCTTGTTTTGCAGGGGAATTATCCTTTTTACCTCACGCGAGGAATAATCCCCGAAAATTTTCTTAAAAAGCGACATATATATTTCCTTTCAAAATTATTAGCGCAATACTTTACATTGCAGAATTTCCGGGTTTTGCGCAGTCCTTGTAAAGCTGCATATAAACCCATAATAATAGAGTTATTATAACATATACAAAATAAAAAATCACTAACAAATTGTTAAATTTTGCACTAAATTCACTTGATTTTACGGCAATTTTTTGTTATTCTAAACTGTGGACAATAGTTTTATGTGCAGGAATTTGCTCCTGCCGCCCTGAATATGGGAATACATAAAGCTGCGGTTCAAACCGTGAATACGCCCCTTAAACGGGGGCAATGTTTTCCATAAAGGAGGAGTTAAAAGTATGACTGATTCAAGAACTATGGCGTATATAAATATGTATGCCGTACTCGGAACGCTGGAAAACCTTTGCGAGCTGGACGACAAGGCCAAGGAAATCCTTTCTACGCTCAAAAAGCCCGTTTCGCTGGCGTTTGAGGTAAAAGACGGCCCTGCCGCCACAATTACCTTCACCTCGGCCGGCTGCCGCATGGAGGACGGAGTCAAAAAATGCGACATTAAAATTCCTGTATCGTCCTGCGAAAAATTCAACAAGATTATAAACGGTGAAACCACGCCCGTCCCCACCAAGGGACTTACAAAAGTGGGCTTTCTTTTAAAGACTTTCACCGCTTTGACCGACAGGCTCACAGAGCTTATGCGCCCCACCGAGGAGGCTTTAAAAGACCCGGCTTTCTTTGAGCTTTCAACGGTGCTGACTTTCTACACCATTTCCGTAGCGCTTTCACAGATAGGAAATCAGGACGCCATAGGCAAGGCGAGCGCCTCATACATATCCGACGGCGATGTGAGCTTCGGCATCAAGAACGGACCCGTCGCCACCATCAGAGCGAAGGACAATCACCTTGTCACAATCAAGCAGGCGCCCGAAAAGCCGCGCGCCATTATGACCTTTGACAGCATTCAGCTTGCCAACGACCTTTTCAACGGCAGAATCAACTCGCTTGAATGTATAGGCAGGGGCACCATTGAAATAAGAGGTATGCTCTCAATGGTTGACAATCTTAACAGAATTCTCGACAGAGTTGCTCTGTATCTGGCGTAAGGAGGAAAAGCAAAATGAGTAAATTTCCCGAATACAAGCACGACAAAAGCCGTGAATATTTTGACAGAGCCGTAAAGGTTATCCCTTCCGGCATATACGGTCACTTAGGCCCTGCGGAGGGGCTCTGGGTTCCCGTTTCAAAATGGCCCTTCTTCTCGGAAAAGGCTGAGGGCTCATATTTCTGGGATGTTGACGGAAATAAATATCTCGACTTTATGTGCGCTTACGGTCCCAATGTTCTGGGCTACAACGACCCCGATGTTGACGCCGCCGCATTAAAGCAGTTAAAGCTCGGCAACTGCACCACCTCCCCCTCAAAGGTTATGGTTGAGTGCGCCGAAAATCTTGTTGACACCGTAGCTTCCGCAGACTGGGCGTTCTTCTGCAAAAACGGTTCGGACACCACAACGCTTGCCGTTATGTCCGCCCGCGCTCACACCCACAAGAAAAAAATTATATTCTTAAAAGGCTATTATCACGGCGATTTTCAGTGGGCTCAAAAGGTTGACTATCCCGGAATCACTCCCGAAGATGTTGCCAACAATGTTATCGTTCCCTGGTTTGACCTTGACGCTCTTCAACAGGCTTATGACGATAACAACGGCGATATTGCCGGCCTTATCGCTCAGCCCTATGACCACGGCAATTTCAAGGACAATGAGGTTGCCTCGACCGAATACTGGCAGGCCGTACGCAAGTTCTGCGACGAAAAGGGAATCGTTCTTATTTTTGACGATGTAAGAACGGGCTTCCGTCTTGACCTTGCCGGCTCCGACCACTATTACGGAATAAAAGCCGACCTTATATGCTTCTGCAAGGCTCTCGCAAACGGCTACAACATGTCAGCCCTCTGCGGCGGCGAGCACATGAAAGCCACGGTTTCGGGAATGACCTACACAGGCTCATACTGGATGAGCGCCGTTCCCTTTGCCGCCTGCATAGCCTGCATTAACAAGATGAAGGCTCTTGATATTCCCACAATGTTCCGCCGCCTCGGCACTCAGCTTACCGACGGCTTCAAGGCCGCTGCCGCCGAGCACGGCTTTGACCTTGTGGTATCCGGCGAGCCCGCGCTGTTCTATCTTCGCATTGCCAATGACGACAGCCTTATGCTTCATCAGGAGTGGATTTCCGAGTGCGTGAGCAGAGGACTTTTCCTCGCCTCTCACCACAACCACTTTATCAACGCCTCATTAACCGAGGACGACATCAGGCTTGCCGTTGACATAGCCGAGGACGCTTTCTCGGTAGTCGCGAAGCGTCACCCCGAAATTAAGGGCTGATATGTAAAAACGCGAAGCGGGGACTTCGCTTATAATACAAAAAACAGGGAGGAAGATTATGCAAAAAGCACCTTTGACCAAGGAAGAATGGCTCGCTCTTGAAAAGAAAGCCAACGACCTGCGCCACCTCTGCCTTCAGACAACAGTCTGGGCGGGAAGCGGACATATCGGCGGCGGTATGAGCGTTATGGACATTCTTACCGTTATGTACCACAGATACCTCAACATCAAAAAAGAGGACCCCAAATGGGAGGACAGAGACCGTTTCATTCTCAGTAAAGGACACGCGGGAATAGCTTACGCTCCCGTGCTCTGCGACTTCGGCTGGAACGATATGGAACAGCTCAAAACTTTTAACCTTACCAACTCAAAAATGGGTATCCACCTTGACTCCAACAAGGTTGTGGGCGTTGACGCCTCCACCGGCTCACTCGGACACGGTATTCCGATAGCCGCCGGCACCGCTATTGCCGCGAGAGTTCTCGGCAAGGATTATTACACCTATGTTGTAACCGGTGACGGCGAGCTTGACGAAGGCTCCAACTGGGAAGGTCTTATGACAATTCACCATTACAACCTCTGCAACTGCATCACCATTGTTGACCGCAACCACTGTATGATTGACGGAAACACCGAAGATGTTATGAAGCTTGAACCCCTTGCGGACAAATTCGTGGCTTTCGGTTTCAACACGATTGTGTGCGACGGCAACAACATTGTTGAGCTTTGCAAGGCTATTGACGCCGCTCACGAATGCAAGGATAAGCCCACCGTCATTGTTGCCGACACCGTTAAGGGCGTGGGAATCAAGCTGACGGCAGGAAACTACAAATGGCATTACGGCGCCATTGACGATGAAATGGCGGCAGTCGCCGCTCAGGACCTCGACAATTACAGCGCCGAGAGAATTGCGCGCTGCGGAAAGGAGTTTGACTAATGGCCGGAGGATTTGTTTATAATGTTATAGAAACGCCCGAGCTTTCCACTTCGGAAATCTACGGCAAAACGCTTGCTGAGCTTGCCAAAGAGCACAAGGAAATAGTAGCGGTTACCGCCGACCTTGCCACCTCTACAAAGCTTCAGGACTTCACCAACGCCTGCCCCGACAGAGTTTTCAATGTGGGCATAGCGGAGCAGAATATGCTGGGCGTTGCCGCCGGTATGGCGAGAGCGGGACTTGTTCCCTTTGCCTCGACCTTCTCGGTTTTCGCTTCTCTGCGCGCAGCGGACCAGCTTCACACCGACATCTGCTATCAGAATGTCAACGCTAAAATCATAGCCACCCACTCGGGTACATCGTTCGGTCAGGCGGGTTCAACCCATCACGCCATTGTTGACCTTGCGGTTGCCCGCTCAATGCCCAACCTTACCGTAATCTGCCCTGCCGACGGTTACGAAACCGCCAATGTCATACGCGCGGCTTACGAGAATTTCGGCCCTTACTACATACGCATTAACCGCGGCTTTGACCGTGTGCTTTATGACAGCGAGGACTACGGATTTGAGGTAGGAAAAGCGGTTGAGCTTCACCCCGGTACGGATATTACCGTTATCGCCTGCGGCTCCTGCGCTTTCCAGGCGCGCGAAGCGGCAAAATTCCTTGAAAACGCCGACGGGCTTAAAGTAAGAGTGCTCAACATGCACACCATTAAGCCTATCGACAGAGAGGCTATTCTCAAAGCCGTTCAGGAAACCCGCCGTATAATCACGGTTGAGGACCACTCGGTTATCGGTGGACTCGGTTCCGCCGTTGCCGAAGTTATGATTGAATCGGGCAAGGGCTGCGCTTTCAAAATGCTCGGCCACCCCGACAAGTTCGCTCCCATCGGTCTGCATGAGGATATTATGTCCATCGTAGGCATTGACGCCAACGGTATTATCGACGCTGTCCGCGAGGTTATGGGCAAGGACTTTGAGCTTGACGATAACTGGGACGACGAAGTATAAAACTTCATCATTAAAAAATATACTTCGGAAAGAGAGTTGATAATATGCACAAGCAGGAAGAGCTTTATTCAAATAAAATATTCTTTAACGCCGCTCTGCCCCTTATTAAGGTTATCGCGAACGATGTGCCCTCGCTTAAAAAGCAGTTCGCGCATGTTCACGCCGTAATTCAGGTCAGCGCGCTCGACCCCGACGCCGAGGGCGGAAAAGTGGGAATGCACTTTGTAGTCAACGGCGAGGAATGGCTTGTTCATCTTAATGTTGTTGACCCCAAGCCTCACATTGAGCTTGAATTCAAGAGCATTGAAGCGATGAACGCATTTTTCAAAGGAAAGATAGGCCCCGCAACGCTTCCCAAAATGAGGGGCGTAGTTAAGAATTTCTCAGCGTTCAAGGCATTTTTAATGACGCTGCTTAAAATGTCGTCGCTTTTAGGCGCAACTACCGTGCCCGATGACGAAGCCACCAAGGAGCTTATGGTTAAGTGCTTTTTCTATCTGCTTTCAAGCGGAATAAGCCAGCTTAACAAAATGGGCCACGCCGATATTCACGACTGGGCTTCAAAAAGTCCCGACCGCGTTTACGCCTGGGCGGTTAACGGATATCCTCAGATTTCCGCTTATCTACGCGTTAAGGCGGGCAAATCCCGCGCGGGACGCGGAGAATACAAGAGAGCCATGCCCTTCTTTACGCTCCGCTTTGACAGCCTTGACAGCGCCTTGGGAATACTGCTGGGTACCGACGATATGCTTGAAGCCGTTAAAAAAGGCCGCCTGATTATGGACGGTGCGCCCGAATTCGGCGGACAAATCGGCGGATATATGCTTGAAGTAGGCGCTTTGGCAAAATAATCCCCGAACCCGTACGGCAAAAGCTGAAACGGAAAAAACAAAACTTATCCCGCGGTCATTTTGGCCGCGGGACTTTTTTTGCTTAAATATATAGCTTTGAGTAAGCGCCTTTTAAAGACGGGCATACGGCAAAATACCGACCGCATAATATTCCCTTTTATAAACATTTTATTTTGCCGCCGGAAAATCCCGATACGCCGGCGGTTTGGTTTTCGATTGGCGGATTACCCCTCGCCCTAAGAGTTTTTTCCTTTATTTTTAACGCGGGCGCGCGCCGGTTTGATTTTTCCGTTTTTCGGAAAGCCGTGGGCAATCGTCGGAAAAGCGTTTTCCGCCTGCGCCGTGGGCTGAATCTGATACGTTCCGTATTTGTTTACCATTTCCTCGGGAGTAGCCGGTTCGCCCATAACGGGAGTTACCGCCGCTTCAAGATTTATTTCCTTTTTACCGCTGTTTATTTTTTGATTTTTCATCAGTATTCCCCTTTCATTATTATATTGTAATTTGCTTAGGTATAATTATACGAAAAAAGGCCGGTTTTTTTGTGAATTACAACCGCTTGAATATGACGCTTTGGTGTTGTATAATACTTTTTAACGATTTTTGCAGAATTGGAGGATACTTTTATGTCCGATAAAACGAACAAAAAGTACTTGAAAAAGTCGGAAATAATTACCTTTGGCATAGGTCTTTTCGGCGTGGCTCTTATGACGGGCTGGATGCCTGACTACACCGCCACATTCTTTGCCGATTTTGCCTTTAAGGGCAAGGGCTTTGATTCGGTTGTCATGGGTAACGCCATTTCAATGGTTTTCCTTATTGCCGGCTTTATCGGCGCTGTCTGCGAGCTTGTTATAGGCTATCTAGTTGACAACACCAGAACAAAATTCGGCAAGGTTATGCCGTGGGTGGGCTTCGGAGTTGTTCCCCTTGCCGTAATCTCAATGCTTGTTTTTGTTGCACCCAACACAAACAGCCAGACTCTCGCGATTATATGGATGTTTGTGGTCTATTCGCTTTACACGGCTTTCAGCTGCGCTGTTGAAAGTCCCGCGAACTGCTACGGCTCGCTTTGCTCGCCGAATCCCTCTGAGCGTTCCAGCGCGATTTCCATCGCCTCGTTTTTGCGCTCGGTCGGTCAGTCGGGCGGCATGGTTGTAATTCTGGTTGTGGGCCTTATAATGAAAGCGGTTATGGGTCAGCAGCAGTTCCAGAACGCTGAGGGACAGGGTCTTGACCTTGTTATTTCAACCGCCGTGTGCGCTCTCGGACTTATTCTTTTTACAATGATTTTCTTTGCCAACAACAAGGAGAATATTCCCTTTACTCAGGAAAAGGTAAGCCTTAAAGACGCGGTAAAGGTTGTTTTCGCCCACAAGAATCTGCTTATGGTTTCGCTTACAAAGCTGTTCGGATTCGGCAGAGGCGTTTACGGCACCGTTTCGCTTTACATAGCAATTTACCTGCTCGGCTCAAAGGACTTAAAGCTCGCGTTGCTTCTGCCCATGGGCATAGGCACCGCTGTGGGCACTCTGCTTGTAAATCTTGTGCTTAAAAAGTTCAGCACAAAGCAGACTTTCATTCTTTTCTGCGTATACGGCGCGTCTTCGCTGTCAATTCTTTTCCTTGTTTCAAGAGGAATAGGCTTTAACGACGGCCTTATTATTCCCTTCCTTATTCTCAATTTCTTCTGCGGACTTCAGCACGGCAACACCAATGTTACTCCTAACATCATGATTGCCGACTGCGTTGACGAAATAGAGTATAAAACCGGCAAGCGCCAGGAGGGACTCGCCTACGCCGGTTACGGTCTGTTCTCAAAAATTGCCTCGGCTTTCACAAAGGGACTCGGCCCCTGGCTTTTATACACCTGGTCGGGTTACGCGGTATCCACCGACGCCAACATAGCCTACGCGGCTCAGACCGACTCGGCTCTTAACAAAATGCTTATGATTTACACGATTATACCCGCTGTGTTTGTTATTCTTCAGGGTGTTCCGATTTTGTTCTACGATATGGTAGGCGAAAAGAAAGAGAACATTACAAAAGCTCTTATGGAACGCCGCGAAGCCGCTAACAAGACCGGCGAAGAAGCGTAAGGAGGAGCAGATATGGAAAACAACAAAAAGCCTTTCAGCCTTAAAGTTTACGCGGTGGCGCTGTTTGTGGCCATAGCGGTGCTTCTGTCCGTTATTGTGGCTCTTACCTTTAAATCAAAATATGTGGCTTTCCACCCGGACGAGGTGGCGAGAACCTACGCCGACACCATTGTTCAGACCGGCGACGGCTACAACGCCTACAAGGTTTCGCTTTTAAGCCTTAACGAAAAATACGGCGACTTTATCCGTCAGCAGTATATGTATCCCGTTATTTACCGTGAGGCAGGATACAAGCCGGGCGACGATACAAAAGACCTCAAAGGCTATAATGACGAGTCATATATGGGCGAAAAGTCAAAAAATGACAACGGCGCGCTTCAAGGTCAGGTAATTGACACAATGTATGATTACTATGTAGCTCTTGCCGCTTCCGGCTGGGACGATTACGACAGGATTTTCACCTCTTACTTTGACAAGCTGGTTGAAGTCCGCAAAGAGGTTTTCGGCGACGACTACATAACCGACGAGATTATGTTCACCGCCCTTGAAAGCAATGTTTCTACCTACGGCAAGACGCTTACGGGTACGGTTGACGAGTTTGACGAAAACACCGGCGAACAAATCAGCTTTAAATCCACCGGCGCATATCAGACCGCCTACGGTGAGGATTATAAATTCACCGCCTCGGTTAAGTCTGAGAACGATATAAGCCTTGACAGCTACAAGGCGGCTCTCGACAGCGGCTACCTTGAACTTGTAGGCACAACCGCCGACAGCATTGAGGAAGTAAAAAGCTACACCGTTGAGGTTAAGGACCAGAACAATAACGCGGTAACCTCCGCCGATATTGTGGTAGTCAGAATAGGAAGCTCATGGTATGTTGACAACTCGGCTACCGACACTTCTTCACTTTACGGCTTCTACAAATAATATAACCTGTTTTAGAGCGTCCGGGCGGAAAGTCCGGGCGCTTTTTGTTGTGCATTTTACCGAATAACGCCCCGGTAATTCGGTAAAGTGTTCGGTTGTAATGATATATTCAATAGTGTATAATTATAATACATATATTTATGCGCATTAAAAATTTACCCGCAGAACGCAGGAGGAATTTATATGAAAGTTTACGAAATAAGGGATATTCTTGACGCGGAGGTTATCTGCGGCGAGGAGTTTATGGACCGGGATGTTTTTACGGCGTGCGGAAGCGATATGATGAGCGATGTGCTCGCCTATGTAAAAGAGCAGGCGGTTCTGCTTTCCGGTCTTATTAACCCTCAGGTTGTGAGAACCGCTGAGATGATGGATATGCAGTGCATTGTATTTGTCCGCGGAAAACACCCCGACGAAAGCATTATTAAGCTCGCTGAGAGCAGGGATATTGTGCTTATGTCCACAAAGCACGCTATGTTCGCCTCCTGCGGTATGCTTTACGAAAAAGGACTTCGGGGAGGTTCGCTTAAATGAGCAGCATCAACCTGCACTTTGATGTGCCCGGCGACGACTTTACACGGGCGGGAGAGGCTTCCGGCTCGGTAAAGAAAACGCTGAAAGATCTGGGCTTCGGTCACGATGTTGTGCGCAAGGCGGTAATCGCCCTTTATGAAGCCGAAATAAATCTGGTTATTCACGCCGGAGGCGGTCAGATTGACATTGAGATTTCTCCCGAATGTATCAGCATGGTGCTGACCGACCACGGCCCCGGTATTCCCGATGTCGCCCTCGCCATGCAGGAGGGCTACTCCACCGCGCCGGACAATATCCGTTCGCTGGGCTTCGGCGCAGGCATGGGACTGCCCAACATAAAAAAATACACCGACGAAATGAAAATTGACACAAAAGTCGGTGAAGGCACTACCATGTACCTGAAAGTTTTTAATACATAAGAATGAGGCTTTGATAATGAAAGAGGGAAATTTTTTCCATTCGGTATATCTTGACGAGTCAAAATGCAAGGGCTGCGTAAGCTGTTTGAAGCGCTGTCCCACTCAGGCTATACGAGTGCGCGAGGGCAAGGCTCACATAAATCCCGAAAGATGTATTGACTGCGGCGAGTGTATCCGGATTTGCCCCTATCACGCTAAATGCGCCGAAAAATATTCGTTTAACGAAATACTTGAATACAAATACCGCGTGGCTCTGCCGGCGCCCTCGCTTTACGGGCAGTTCAACAATCTTGACGATAAGGACTATGTTCTGACGGGGCTTAAAAGGCTCGGCTTTGACGATGTGTTCGAGGTTTCCGCCGGAGCGGAGCGCGTAAGCGAGGCTACGAGAATACTGCTTTCGATGAAAAGCACGAAAACTCCCGTTATATCCTCCGCCTGCCCGGCGGTTGTGCGGCTTATAAGAGTACGCTTTCCCAACCTTATAGGAAATGTGCTGGACCTGAACTCCCCCATGGAGGAGGCGGCACGCCTTGCGAGGGAAAAGGCGCGGCGTGAAACAGGCCTGCCCGACGAGGACATCGGCGTGTTCTTTATTTCGCCCTGCACGGCGAAGATTTCAGCCATTAAGCAGCCGCTATGCAAGGAAAAATCCGATGTAAACGGCGTTTTCGGAATAAACGATATTTATCCCGTTCTGTTTCAGCAGATGGATAAGCTGAACGAAATAGAGCCGCTGAGCGAGTCGGGAATTATCGGCGTAAGCTGGGCTTCCTCCGGCGGAGAGGCTTCGGCTCTTTTAAAGGAGCGCTATCTTGCCGCCGACGGCATTGAAAATGTAATAAAGGTGCTTGAAGAGCTTGAAAACGAAAAGCTCAACGATTTGGAATTTATTGAGCTTAACGCCTGCTACGGAGGCTGCGTAGGCGGTCCGCTGACCGTTGAAAATCCCTTTGTGGCAAAAGCGAGGCTTCACCGGCTCAGAAAATACATGCCCGTTTCCTGCAATCATCTGGAATATGACAGCGTTCCCAAGGAAATGCACTGGGAAAAGCCGCTGGAAGCTTCTCCCTGGCGCCTTGCCGACAACATTGGCGAAGCTATGCTTAAAATGAACGATATAAAGTCGATTTCTGAATCCCTGCCGGGGCTTGACTGCGGAATGTGCGGTTCGCCCTCGTGCAAGTCCTTTGCCGAGGACATAGTGCTCGGCAAGGCGGACATTTCCGACTGCGTATTTTCACTTAAAGACAAGAAGGGCGCCGAGGTGTTTATCCCCGCGCCGTTCAGAACACCAGAGGACAAAGAATGACAGTAAAAGACATTATTGAAAAACTGGAGCTTTCGGTTCTGGTTGAGGGCGATTTATCAAGAGAGGTAACGGGCGGTTACTGCGGCGACCTTTTAAGCTGGGTTATGGGCAGGGCGCAAAGCGGCGACTGCTGGCTTACCGTTATGGGAAATGTGAACGCTGTGGCGGTCTGCGTGCTTGCGGACTGCGCCTGCATTGTGCTTGCCGAAAACGCCGCTCTTGACGAGGACGCCCGTCGCCGTGCCGAAATGCAGGAGGTAACCGTTCTGCGCTCCGGTGAAAACGCCTACCGCCTCGCCGTAAAGCTCGGTGAGATATTATGAATTTTAAATACGACCTGCACCTGCACTCATGCCTTTCGCCCTGCGGCGACAGGGATATGACGCCCTATAATCTTGTCAATATGGCAAAACTGCTGGGCTATGACATAATTGCTCTTACCGACCACAACTCCTGCCTTAACTGTCCCGCGGCAGTTGAGGTGGGAAGAAAAGCCGGTATTACGGTTGTGCCCGGAATGGAGCTTTGCACCGCCGAGGAAATACACACGGTCTGCCTTTTTCCGGAGCTTGAAAACGCCCTTGAATTTTCGGCTTATATAAGGCGAAATATTCCCGACATCAAAAACGATGAGGAAATTTTCGGCGAACAGCTTATAACCGACAGCGAGGACAATGTTACCGGCAAAGAGGAGCTTTTGCTGACCGCCGCCAGCTTTATAAGCATTGACGACGCGGCAAAGCTCGCTTCCGACTTCGGCGGCACAGCCTTTCCGGCTCATCTGGACAGAGCCTCATACTCGGTTTTGTCGGTGCTGGGATTTATCTATCCCGAAATGGGATTTACCGCCGCGGAATTTACTCACAAGGCGTATCTGCCGCAGTATGAGGAAATGCATCCCTTGCTTAAAAATATGAAAATACTGCGCAACTCGGACGCCCATTACCTTGAAAATATGCCCGAAGCGTCGCTTACGGTTGACCTTCCGGAATGTTCCGCCAAGGCTTTAATAAACGCTCTTAAATAAATACCGAATATTATCCTGCAAACAAGAAGGAGCAATAATGAAAAAGGAATATTTGTGTATCCCCGACCCTATGAAAAATATGGAAACATACGGTTTTTCGTGGATGGAGTTTATAACCGCCATACCGTCGCCGCTTTTTGTTGCGACAACATATAAATCCAACGGCAAGCCGAACGCCTGTTTGCAGTCATGGGCATGCTTTAACGGAAGTTCCGAGGGATTTTACGCGATTCTTTCAAGCGTAAATAAATCCGGGCATTTTTATAAAAGCATAACCGAAAAAAAGGAAGCTGTTCTTAATTTTCCTTCCGCCGACTGGTATGATAAATGTTATGACACCATTAAAAACAATGGGTTTGAAAATGATGAAATAGCGATGTCCTCGCTTACCGCTCAGCCGGCCCGCTCTGTGGACGCCCCCTTAATAAAGGAATGTTTTTTAAATCTGGAATGCCGTTATTTATGGGAACGGGAAATAACCGAAAAAAGCCCGAATGTGCTGATGTGCCTGGAAGTTGTCGGCATTTGTATAGACGAAGATTATTTAGATGAAGAAGCAAAAGGCAGATACGGTGACACCGGCTATCTGTATAATATTCACTATCCGGTAAATCCCGAAAAATTTACCGGTAAGTCGCACGACTGGGTTGCCGTTTTACACAAGAAAAAGGATATGGGAGAATACTGAGCGTAAAAGCTAATCACGCGCAAAGCAAAACTCACCGGAAGCTGTGATTTTCCGGTGAGTTTTTTGTGTTTATAAATCGGCGGCTGAATTACCCGTTTTTTCGTTTCTTTTTATTTTTATTGCCGCTACGGTTATATCGTCGCTTCTGCCTAAGGTTTTGCTCTTTGCCAAAAGGCACAGCTTCTGCGGCAGGTCATAGGAAAAGGGATTTTCGGCTACAAACGCCTCAGCCTGATTTACCGCGCTGTCGCCCACGCCGTCGGACATCATCACAATTACATCGCCGTCTTTTAATACCCCCCGTACAGTGGCAAACTGCGCCTGCCTTAAAATGCCTATCGGCATGGCGGGCTTTTTTATTTCGCTTACCTTGTTCTGCCGCCTTAAAAGCGAGAGCGCCGCGCCTGCCTTATAAATTACGGCTTGTCCCGTGTAAAGGTTGATTTTCAGTATATCAAGAGTAGCCAAGGATTCCTCATGGCTTTTTATGAGCATGGCTGAATTTACAAGCCGCATGGCGCAGGGAAAGGAAAATCCCGCCACAATCAGCTTTGAAAGCAGTGACGAAGCCATAGCGCCGTCAATGGCGGCTCTTGACCCCGTACCCATGCCGTCGCTGAGCACCGCCACAAAATTCCCTCTGCCGTCAAAAAACGAGTCGAAGCAGTCGCCGCAGATTTCGCCCTCCTCGCTGGGCACCTGATAATAAACACATTCGGCAGAATACCCGGCGCGCTCCCAGAAAAGCAGCATTGTTTCATTTGCGGAATCCACCGTCACGGGCTCCTCAAACTCCTTTTCGGTAACGCTCTCGATAGCCTGCTTTATATCCCCGGCGGTTACCGGACAGTCCTTTTTCAGGGATACGCTTACAAAAAAGTTTTTGTCCTCGTCCTCATAGCAGTTTACCTGCGCGTGGGCGCCGATGTCCCTTATACTGTTGGTCAGCGCCTCGCACCGGGCGGCAAGGGGTCTTACTCCGAAGCTGAAATCTTCAAGCAAATCGTCAAGCATATCGCACACGGTCTGAAACTGGTCGGCGGTTATTTTTCGCATTTCGTTTATTCTCCCCTCTGCTGCGCGCCTCGCTGAATACGAGGAATAATTTTTATTAAAGCTGTCGCAAAGCGACATTATTCTTATACACCGGCTCTGCAAGGACGCCGGAGATGACGAGGGAGTTACGCCGCCGGTTTTTCTTATCTCTTCAAGCATACAGTCAAATTCCCCGGCGGTCTGAGCGAAGTTTTTCCCCCAGCACTCCCGGAACGAGGCGCAGTCGCCGCAGACTCCGTCGCGCACTCTCAGGTAAACCCCAGCCGTATCAGGCGCAGCTTTTTCCTTTAAAATTGAGGAAACCTTTGAAACCGTTTCCGACATATCGCCGACCGCGTTCTTTATCATTCTTATTCTTGAAGTCAAAAGGCTCTGCACCGCCGCCCCTTCTCCCGAACCGGGCGCGGCTTTTACTTTAAGCATATAAAAATACTTCTGAGGGGTGAGGATAAAGGCTACCGAGCCTGCCGCCGTTTCAATGAGAGAAGCCATATCCTCGCCGGAAGCGCCGAAAAACAGAAACATTGAGCCGTATGAAAAGATATACGCCATGGCGCACAGCACTCTGCCGGAATAGGAAAAAATACCCGAAAAAAGTCCTGCCGCGCTGTAACAGAACACATGGGGAGAATTCGCTCCGGTCATGGCAAGCCCCAGCGAAGCGCCCGTTCCTATAATCGCTCCTCCGCTTTCGCGGAACACATAGGCCGCGCACATAACCGCGTAGGAACAGACTATGCCCGCAGGTGAAACGCCGAAAAATTCCAGGCGTCTGGCTGAGAGTATTATCATAAGCGCGGAAATTATTAAAAAAAGCGTTTCACGCGGCGTCAGTCCTTCGCCTTTTTTAAGACGCGAGGCGCTGTGAAACGCCGAGGCGAAAATATACGCGCCGGCAAAAGCTGTTATAAATTCCGCAATCCTTAAAAAAAGCGCCTTGCTGTCAAAGGGCTGTGTGACGGTCACAATAATTCCCGTTGCCGCCACGGAAAAAAGGGAAATTACCGCCGAAAGCACGGTTTTTTCTTTGAGCCGTTCAAAGCTGTTTATATAGGCTTTTAAAATATATACTATAATAAGCGCCATAACATAGCGGAAAGCCGTATAATAATCGTTGGCGATTATATAGCCGAGCATTGCCCCGAAACAGGAAAAAAGAGTCTGTCCCCTACCCGTACCGCTGCAAAACGCCACTCCCAGCGGTGAGAAAAAATCGGTCTGCGAGGCGGACGCCGCCAGAGCCGCCAGAGCGAAACATACCGCGTTCACAAACGCCGATTTGCCGAACTCGGACAGCTTTATTCTTTCGCCGCCGTCTTTCGCGCCGAATTCAGGATTATTCATTTTCTCACCACGCTTTTCCGCTTATATTCTAACGGTATTATAAGCCTGTCCCTTCAATAAAAACGGCGAATACAAGCTATCGCTTAATGCGATTTTGTGTCGTAAAAGACAGTTTTAAAAAAAAGACGGGCAAAACCGGTCATTACTTTGCCGTTGTTTTAAAAAATCTCTTTTAAAAAGTAAAATACTGTGATAAAATTAACAGGTAGCACGAAGGGAGTGAGAGCATGGCAAAAATTTATACCGTGGCTTCGGGAAAAGGCGGAGCGGGAAAATCCACCTTCTGCGCCAACACGGCGTCCGCCCTTGAAAAGCTCGGCAAAAAAGTTCTGCTTATCGACGGTGACGCAGGCTTTCGCACCCTCGATTTACTGCTTAAAGTGGACAGCATGGTAGTTTATGACTGGCTTGATGTGCTTGAAAACCGCTGCAAGAACGAAAAGGCTCTGCTTTTTTACAGCGATAAAATTCAGCTTTTGCCGGCTCCCGTTGAAATACCCGAAAATTTTGACGCCGAAGCTTTTAAAAAGCTTGTTTACGGTTACCGTGACGGCTATGACTTTATATTTATAGACTCGCCTGCCGGCGCGGGAAATCTTGTGTGCTCCTACGCTCTTTTAAGCGACGGCTGCATTGAGCTTGCCACTCCCGACGAGGTAAGCGCGAGGGGCGCCGAGATTTTGGGCGACACGCTTATAAAGCGCGGATTTAACGGAGAAAATCTGCGGCTTGTTATAAACCGTTATGACTCAAAAGCCGCAAAACGGGGCAGGCAGCTTTCACCCGACAATATGGTTGACAAAACATATATCCGTCTTTTGGGCGTTATACCCGAGGAACGCGAGCTTACCTTTGCCTCGCTGAGCGAAAAGGAGCTTTCGCCTTACAGCGAAGCTTACGAAGCCTTTTGCAACATTGCAGGGCGGCTCTGCGGCAAAGAAATACCGCTTATTTTATAAAAATGTGTTGAAATGCGGCGTTTTTTTTGATATTATAGTTTTGTATTGCTTTATGAAAAAATGGATTGGTGTTCATTTTGAAAATATTTTTATACAAGGGGGACTAATATGAATATTGCACTTATGGCGCACGACTCAAAAAAAGAACTTATGACTCAGTTTTGCATTGCGTATTGCGGTATTTTATCACGCCATAATCTTTGTGCAACAGGAACAACCGGAAAAATGGTTGCGGAGGCAACCGGACTGAAAATTCAGACTTTTTTAAGCGGCTCGCAGGGAGGCGACCAGCAGATAAGCTCCCGCATAGCCTGTAACGAGATAGACCTGCTTCTTATTTTCAGGGATCCGCTCAGCCCCAAGCCTCACGAGCCGAATGAAAATACCATTCTCCGTCTCTGTGATGTTCACAACATACCGGTCGCGACAAATATCGCTACCGCCGAGGCGCTTATTCACAGCCTTGACAGGGGCGACCTTGATTGGAGAGATATTATCAATCCCAAAAAATAACGGCTGTTGTCAGCTTTACGCCTCTCCGTTTAACCGGGGAGGCTGAAATATTATATAATAGTAAAAATAAGGAAGATAATTATGGCTTATATTACAGGTTCCGTTAAGGGAACGCAGGACACGCTTCCCGCGGAAAGCTTTAAAATACAATATATTGAATCGGCTATGCGCGAAACGGCTGAGAATTTCGGCTACCGTGAAATGCGCACTCCGGTTTTTGAGCACACTGAGCTTTTCCAGCGCGGAGTCGGAGAGACCACTGATGTTGTGCAGAAGGAGATGTACACCTTTGAGGACAAGGGCGGCCGTTCGGTAACCCTGCGTCCGGAGGGTACGGCAGGAGCGGTCAGGGCATTTTTGGAGCACGGGCTTTTTAACGAGGCTCTTCCCGAAAAAATTTATTATCTTACCTCCTGCTACCGATACGAAAAGCCTCAGGCGGGCAGACTGCGCGAGTTTCACCAGTTCGGAATCGAATGTTTCGGCGCGGGTACTCCTGCCGCGGACGCTGAGGTTATTTCGCTGGCTCATGAAATTTTCAACTATCTGGGTATAAAAAATTTAAGCCTTGAAATAAATTCCATAGGCTGTCCCGAATGCCGGAAGGAATATCACCGCGCGCTTAAAGAATATTTCGAGGGATATAAAGAGGAGCTTTGCCAGACCTGCAACAGCCGTCTTGAACGCAACCCCATGCGTATTCTTGACTGCAAAAGTCCCGTCTGCTCAAAAATCGCCGAGGGCGCTCCCGTAATACTCGACTATCTCTGCGAGGACTGCCGCGCGCACTTTGAGGGCGTAAAAAAACTGCTTGACGCTATGGAAATCGAATACAGCGTAAATTCCCGTATTGTACGCGGACTTGACTATTACACAAGAACGGTTTTTGAGTTTGTTTCCTCTGAAATAGGCGCTCAGGGCACTGTCTGCGGAGGCGGCAGGTATGACGGTCTTATTGAGGAAATGGGCGGCAGCCCGCTTCCCGCCTGCGGTTTCGCTCTGGGGCTTGAAAGGCTGCTGCTCTTAATGGAAAAACAGCAGTCCGAATTTCCCGAGCCGAAAAAATGCGATTTATACATCGCCTCAATGGGCGAAAACGCTCTCTGCCGCGCAGCCGCGCTGGCAAAGGAACTCCGCAGCGAGGGGCTGTGCGTTCAGTTTGACACGGTGGGCAGAAGCCTTAAAGCTCAGATGAAATACGCCGACAAAATAGGCGCTCTTTACACCGTTGCGCTGGGCGATGATGAGATAGAAAGCGGAAATATTACCCTTAAAAATATGAACAGCAAATCCCGTCACGAAATGAGCCTTTCGGATTTTGCCGACAATTTTCAGTCTATAATAATCAAAGACGCCATGTCGGATTTTGAGTCGCTGGGGCTTGACGATATTGATTTGCAAAGCATTCTCGGAGGTGCTGAATAATGGATACAATGGCCGGAATAAAGCGAAGCGATTACTGCGGCACGCTCAACGCCGAGCATATAGGAAAAGAGGTCACCGTTTGCGGCTGGGTTCAGCGTCAGCGCGATTTGGGCGCGCTCATTTTCATTGACCTGCGCGACAGAACGGGAATTGTTCAGCTCGCCTTTGACGAGGGAACCGACAAGGAGGTTTTTGCGAAAGCCTTTGCCGTGAGGAGCGAATATGTGCTTGCCGCACGCGGTACCGTGCGTGAGAGAGCCTCCAAAAACAAGGATATTCCCACCGGCGACATTGAGATTGAGGTAAAGGAATTAAGAATACTGGGCGAAAGCGAAACTCCGCCCTTTGAAATTGTTGAAAATTCCCAGACCGCCGAGGTTACACGCCTTAAATACCGCTATCTTGATTTAAGGCGTCCCGACCTGCAAAAAAACATTCTGCTTCGTCACAAAATCGCGAAAATCACGCGCGATTACTTTGACGAAAACGGATTTATTGAAATAGAAACGCCTATGCTTATCCGTTCCACCCCTGAGGGAGCAAGGGACTTCCTTGTTCCGTCAAGACTGCACAACGGCGAGTTTTACGCGCTTCCCCAGTCGCCTCAGCTTTACAAGCAGCTTTCTATGGTAGCCGGTTTTGACCGCTATATGCAGATTGCGCGCTGTTTCCGCGACGAGGATCTTAGAGCCGACCGTCAGCCTGAATTTACCCAGATTGACCTTGAAATGTCCTTTGTCGATGTGGACGATGTTATGGAAATAGGCGAGGGATTTATAAAAAGGGTTTTCAAAGACGCAATAGGCGTTGACATTGAGCTTCCCCTGCCGAGGCTTACTTACAAAGAGGCTATGGAGCGTTACGGCTCGGACAAGCCCGACACGCGCTACGCAATGGAAATTACCGACCTTACCGAAACGGTTAAGGACTGCGGTTTTTCGGTATTCTCCTCTGCGGCGACAGGCGGAGGAGCGGTATGCTCGATTACCGCGAAAAACGCCGTAGGCACGCTTTCAAGAAAAGAAATTGACAAGCTGACCGATTTCGTAAAGGGAATAGGCGCAAAGGGACTCGCTTTCGCGCGGCTTATGCCCGATTCGACAGCCTCTTCGTTTATGAAATTCCTGACCGAGGACGAGTCTGACGCTCTGCTTGAAAAGGCGGGCGCCGAAACGGGCGATGTTGTACTTATAGTCGCTGACTCCGACAGAAGCCGTGTGCTTACCACCCTCGGAGCGTTAAGACAGGAAGTAGCCAAGAAGCTCGATATTATCCCGAAAGACAAATACAATCTTTTGTGGATTACCGAATTCCCCTTCTTTGAGTGGGACGAGGAAAGCGGCACATTTGTGGCTATGCATCACCCCTTCACCGCCCCTCTTGACGAATGTCTGCCGAGTCTTGAAACGGACAAGGCGAGCGTAAGAGCAAAAGCCTATGACCTGGTGCTCAACGGCATTGAGCTTTCAAGCGGCTCAATAAGAATTACCGACCCGGCTCTTCAAAAGAGAATGTTCTCGCTTTTGGGTCTTTCCGATGAGGAAGCCTATGAGAAATTCGGTTTTCTGCTTGACGCATTCAGATTCGGGCCTCCTCCTCACGGCGGTATGGGTATCGGTCTTGACCGTCTGGTTATGCAGATGATAGGCGCCGACTCGCTGAGAGATGTGGTTGCGTTCCCGAAACTGCAAAACGCCATCGAGCCTATGACTCAGTGTCCGTCAGGCGTTGACAAGTCGCAGCTTGACGAGCTGGGAATATCCGTAAAAGAGGAAAAATAATTGAAGGCGGCAGCTTTAAATTTTTTTGAAGCCACCGCACTCTCAGCTTAACCGAGGTTTGACAAAATGAAACACTTAAAAACCGCCGCCGCGCTTTTTGCCGCCGCAGCAGCGTCCCTGACGCCCGCTATGACCGCCTTTGCCGAAAGCGACGGCATAAGATATCCGCTCACTCCCACAATAACGCCGCTGCGTATTTTCTTCGCGGCGCTTGCGGTGATACTTTTTGTTGCGGCAGAAATAGTTTTTGAGAAAGTCCGCGAAAAAAAGGTTGAAGAGCGCAACAAAAGCTATGAGCGTAAAGATAAAGAATAATCCGTAAAACAAAAACCGCCTGTAAGGGCGGTTTTTTCATATTGTATTCAGTTTTATCTGCTCTTGCGTTTTATGTAATCACAAAACCGGGCTTGCGGGCGGATTTTCGCTTGCCGCTACATACGGCTCAGGCACAGCTTTAAAACGCGCATAGCGGTTCTCTGCATTTCGCCGGCGGTTATGCCCTCGCTCCTGCCATAGGTTTCAAGCAGGGTTTTATCCGGCTTTCTTTTGCCCGTACGGCTGCCGCCGGGCATAAGCACATCAACGCCCGCGCGCACACGGTAGGCGTTGTCGCGCATTTCGGGAAATTCCAAAGAGGGCGAAGAGCGCATCCACCAGTCGGTCATCACCATGCCCTTATATCCCCACTCGCCGCGCAGAACGCGCTGGCAAAGCTCGTAATTATAATGCCCCCAAACGCCGTTGATTTTATTGTAAGAGGTCATTATACACCGCGGGGCGGCTTGCTTTATACAGATTTCAAAGCCTTTGAGATAAATCTCGCGAAGGGCTCTTTCGGAAAGCCGCGAGTCGTTGTGAGTTCTGTTAAACTCCTGATTGTTGCAGGCAAAGTGCTTGGGACAGGCCGAAACGCCCGTTGACTGTATTCCGCTGACGGCCGCGGCGGCAATTTCGCCGGTTAAAACCGGGTCTTCGGAATAATACTCAAAGTTTCTGCCGCAGAGCGGGTTGCGGTGGATATTCATACCGGGAGCCAGAAGCACATCGCTGCCCTTGGCTTTCATCTCTCCGCTTACTGCCGAATACACCTCGCGCACAAGCTCCTTGTCAAAAGAGCAGGCGAGCGCCGTTCCGATAGGTATAAGCGAGCAATAGGACAAAAGCCGTATTCCCGAAGGGCCGTCGGTGGTGATAACCGGAACAACGCCCTTTTCACGCAGGCTTTCAAGCACGCCGCCGATTGCGCCGGCGTTGCCCTTTGCACCGAGGGGGCTGTCCATGGTATAGTCGCCCCTCGAAATTGCTTCAAGCTCGGTAAGGCTTAACTGGGCGGTGAACTGTTCCAAAGTGATTTTTCCGCTCTTTACATCGTCAAGCTTATAGCCCTTGTCGCCCGTCATTTCAATATCTACGGGCAGGCTGTCAAGAATAATCTTTTTTAAATCATACTCTGCGAGTTTTACCTTTTCCTTTGATAATCTGCCGCCGTCGTTTACAAAACGCTCAAAGCTCTCTCTCGGAGCCGAGGTCTGACTGAGTTTTTGAACGGGCTTGGTTTTCTCAACCGTAAAGCTCCACACCTTTGACGCCGACCTTACATCACAGCCGAGATACAGCGAATACTCGCCCTCGGGCATTATGTAAGAATAAGCGTATCCGCTCTTGCCGCAGTCATCGTATGAGGCAAAGCGCTCTACGGGTATTTCAAAAACAAACTCTTCGCTCTGCGAGGGTTCAAGGGTTTTTGTCTTTTCAAAAGCCACAAGCTCTTTCGTGGGATTTCCGAGGGGAGCTAAGGGTTTTCCGGCATATACCTGCACCGTTTCCCTGCCCGGAACCGAGCCGGTATTTGTGACGCGGCATTTAAGAAGCACGCTGTCCCCTTTTTCTTCGGCGCAGTCAAAATCCACCTTAAATTCGGTATATGAAAGTCCGAAGCCGAAAGGATAAATTACCTTTTCGGGGGCGAAAGTTTCAAAATAGCGGTATCCTACATAAATATCCTCGTTATACTCGTTATATTCCTTGTTGCCGAAACTTTCGGAAGAGGGATAATCCTCATAGCTTTCGGCTACGGTGTCGCTGAGTTTTCCCGAGGGGGACGCTTTGCCGCAGAGCAAGTCAGCCGCGGCGTTGCCGCTTTCCATTCCGCCCTGCCACAAAATCATAACGGCTCCTATTTTATCGCCGTATTTTTTAACCCACGACATATCTATTATACTGCCTATATTGAGCAGAACCGTTACGCTGTCAAAATATTCGGTTATTATATCAAGGGACTGTATTTCACGGTCGGTAAGGTAAAAGCTGCCTTTTTCAAGGGCGTTTTCCCTGTCCTCGCCCGAGGACCTGCCGATTACAAACACCGCGCAGTCGGATTTTGAGGCGGCGTTTTTAACAATTTCGCCGCTCAGCTCCATATCCTGATAATACCTCGGCCAGTGCCCCCAGTATCCGTGATTTACGGGGTGCTCCTCGCACCAGCTTTCATAAACGGCGGCAAGCTCCTCGTTCACATTCAAGTCGCCGCAGTTTCTCAGCCCGTCAATAAGATTTACCTTATAGGGCAGCTTGACATCTCCGCCGGAGCCGTAGCCGGTAAAGAACCAATCCTTTTGCAGTCTTGAAAAGACGGAAACCGTCGCTCCTTTTTTAAAGGGCAAAACTCCGTCGTTTTTCAAAAGTACCGCTCCCTGCGCCGCGGCGCGCCGCAGAAGTTCGGGCATACCGTCGGTAACGGTCGGCTCGCCCAAGGCTTCAAGAGCCTCTTTCTGTGAAACGCCGCCGGCTATTCTTTCGCCGAGGGCAATCGCTTTGCTGATGATTTTGTTTACCAGCTTCAATAACCTCAATCCTTTCAGTCTCTCTTTTTTATTTCACCGGCTTTTGTAAGCGCGAGTTTTGTCAGCAGCGGGCCGACAAGCTCATATATCAGCGTGCCGCAGAGCACAACCGCTCTTATCTGCTCGCCGTATTCGGGCACTACCGTCAGCGAAAGCTGAGCCATACCTATTGCTACGCCCGCCTGCGGCAGAAGCGTTACGCCGAGATATTTTACCACATTTTTATCCGCCTTTACAATAGCGCTGCCTGCCATTGCGCCGAAATATTTGCCCAGCGACCTTAAAATAACATAGGACGCGCCCAGCAGCCCCACCTTTGTGAGTACCGAAAAATTAAACTGCGCGCCGGAAATTACAAAGAACAGCATAAACAAAGGCGGTGTCCAGCGGTCGCACACTTCAAGCATGGCGTCGCTCGCCTTTGAAAGATTTGCCATAACCGCGCCCACGGACATACAAAAAAGCAAAGAGGAAAGCCCCAGCTTTTCGGATATTCCAACGCCTAAAAATACCGCTGTTACCACAAGCGAAATCCTGTTCGCGCGGGATTTGAAAAAGCGGGAGGCAACAGAGAGTACCGCGCCCACAGCCGCGCCGATTACAAGGGACAGAAGAATTTCAACGACCGGGTTTAAAAGCATTTCCTTTAAGTCAAAACCGTTTCCGGCGCTTAATGCTTTCGCAACCGATGAAAGAATTGAAAAGAGCATAAGGCACACCGCATCGTCAATGGCAACAACCGGCAGCAGCGTAGAGGTTACCGGTCCCTGAGCCTTATACTGGCGGACAACCATAAGCGTAGCCGCCGGAGCGGTCGCGGAGGCGATAGCGCCCAGCACCAGCGCAAGCTGCGCGTCAAAGCCGAGCAGCAGCAGAACGCTCACCACCAGCACGCTGGCGCCCACAGCCTCAAACAGTGTAATTACAAATATTTTCGCGCCGAGCTGCTTTAACGCCGACAGCTTGAACTCGCCGCCGATGGAAAAGGCGATAAAGCCGAGGGCGGCATTGGTAATAATTGTAAGCGAGTCAAGGTCGTCAGCCGAAAAAACTTTCAGGCAATAAGGCCCCACAATAAGCCCCGCGATAAGATACCCCGTCACATTGGGCAGGTTAATTTTTTTCATAACTCTTGTCATCAGAAGACCGACAATCATTCCGAGCGACAAGGACAAAAGCGTATTCAAACCAGTCACCCCGAAATTATTTTGCAAGCCCCTCGATATTCAATATCGGAAGAGTCATAAATATTCCCGTATTAGCCTTATCAAGTCCGCCGGTCACTTTGTTCACTATTTCCAGAGCGAGCCGCGCCTGCTCTTCGGTCACGGCGGATATAAGTATTTTGTTGAGCGCGCCCCTTTCGGGATTAAGGTACTGCCTTAACGAGCCGAAAATGGGAGGAGGCTCAACGCTTGTATGCCCCATTGCCTGCAAAACTCCCTCGCAGTCAAGAAGCGAGCCGCCGCGTATTCCGCAAGCGAGCATTTCGGCAAGGATTTTATCCATATCTCTTGAATTATGCAAAATCAATATCAAAAGCTGCAAAAAAATACCCCCATAAATTACCTGTTATTTCATCTATCTATTATACTCTTTTTGTGATATAATTCAATAAGAATATTAAACTGCGGAGAAGAGTATGGAGCGTTATCTTGAATACGCCGTAAGCGATGATTTTGACGGCAAAAAAGTCCTTACATATTTGAAAACAGAGCTGAAAGCCTCGGCAAGGCTTATACGGCAGCTTAAAAACATACCCGACGGTATAACGCTCAACGGCGAGCATATACGCACGGTTGACACATTAAGAAGCGGAGATGTTTTAAGGCTTCATCTGCCCAAAGACAGCGAAAGCGGAAAAATAGCCGAGCCTATGCGCTGCGAGCTTGAAATTCTTTATGAGGACAGCGACCTTTTGATTGTGAACAAGCCTGCCGGTCTGGCGCTTCACCCCTCGCACAATCATCAGGGGGACACCCTCGCGAACGCGGTTTCATATCATCTGCAAAGTCTGGGAAAATCGGCGGTATTCCGCGCCGTGGGCAGACTTGACAAAGGCACTTCGGGAATTGTTGTGTGCGCTCTTAACAAATACGCCGCCGCAAGGCTTTCGGGCAGGGTTTACAAGGAATATCTCGCCGTTGCCGAGGGCGTTTACGAGGGCGAGGGCACAATAGACCGCCCGATATACCGTCCCGACCCGATTATTACTCTTAGAACTGTTGACGAACGGGGCGAAAGGGCTGTGACGCGCTGGCGCGCGGTTACCGGCGACGGCAGGCGAACTCTTTTGAAAATACGGCTTGAAACAGGCAGAACGCACCAGATAAGGGTGCATTTTGCCTCAATGGGCACTCCCCTTACCGGCGACACGATGTACGGCGAGCCTTCAAAGGAAATTTCAAGGCAGGCTCTGCACTGCTGTATGTGCCGTTTGCGGCACCCGGTTACGGGTGAGGAGCTGGAATTTTTCGCGCCCCTGCCCGAGGATATGAAAGGGCTTATAAAAGAAATCCCGGCAAATATTTTTGAAATATAACCGTTAAACGAACCGGCAGGGACTGCTGTTTTCGGCAGCCGCCTGCTTTTTTCGGCTCAAAAACGCTCCGCGGACAGAAAAAGCCTGTAAATCGAAGAAAAAATTCAATTCTGCAAAATTCACAAATCTCAACGCTGTTTTTAGTTAATATCGATAAAAATTATAGTAAATTTATGCATATTTTAGCTATTATATTTACTATAAGAAAACGAAATAGTATTCTTTATATGTAAATATTTAATAAGTTGGGAGGAATGACCATGAGTATTGCTGTCAGTACAAACAACAACATATTTCTGCTTAGTACCGACTCTACAAGCTACGCCTTCGGCATTGACGACCGGGGACTTGTGCGGCACCTGTACTGGGGAAAAAAGATAGCTTCGGCAGACGAGCTTGAAATTCCCGAGCTTACGGAAGTATCCACCAACGACCCGGTTTTTGAGATTACGCCGGAGGAATATCCCGTACACGGCGGGCTGAGGTACAAGGAAAGCTGCCTTAAAGCGGCTTTTGCCGACGGTACAAGGGAGCTGGTGTACAGCTTTTGCTCATACGACATTGAAAACGGCGACGGCTATGAGGAACTGATACTTCATCTGCGTGACGAAAGGTACGAATTTTTTATCGACCTGCACTACAAGCTGTATCCCGATTACGATTTAATGGAACGTAGCGCCGAAATTAAAAATCAGTCCGAAGAGCCTGTGATGATTGAAAAATTTTACAGCGCGCAGCTGCACATTCCCTATGATGGGCTTAATTTTTCAAATGTTCACGGGCACTGGGGCGCGGAACAACAGCGCTTTGTGCAGAAGGTAAGCTACGGTAAAATCACCATTGAAAACCGCAGGGGAATTTCCTCGCACAACCACAATCCCTATTTTGTGCTTGACCGTGACGCCGCCGAAACAACGGGCGAAGTATTTTTCGGCGCGCTTCGCATGAGCGGAAATTTCAGCGGAGTGGTTGAGCAGACGCCCTACGGAGAAACCCTGGTGCAGATGGGGCTTAATCCCCATGACTGCCTTTTGGAGCTTGCCCCCGGGCAGTCGCTTGTCTCACCCGCTGTTATCTGCGGATATTCGGACAGCGGTTTTGAAACTATGTCGCACAACCTGCACCGCTTTGCGCTTGAAAGAGTTATGCGAAAAGGTCTGCGGCCGGTGCTTTACAACTCGTGGGAGGCTACCGAGTTTAATGTAAACAGCCGTGACCAGATTAAGCTTGCCGAACAGGCGGGCGAGCTGGGAGCGGAGCTGTTTGTGCTTGACGACGGCTGGTTCGGCGAACGGCACAGCACGCAGAACGGGCTGGGCGACTGGTATGTTAACGAGGGGAAATTCCCGAACGGCTTGGAGGAGCTTATAGACGCGGTAAAGGCTCAGGGTATGATGTTCGGAATCTGGGTAGAGCCGGAAATGGTAAATCCCAAATCCCGGCTGTATCAGGAGCACCCGGACTGGATATACCACTATGAAACCCGTGTTACCGATACTTCGCGCGTTCAGTATGTGCTGAATGTCACAAAGCCCGAAGTGCGTGAATTTATCTATGATATGCTCGACAATCTGCTTACCCGTTATGACATAGACTATATAAAATGGGACGCTAACCGCCCCATATCGCAGACGGGGCCGCAGAGAGATATATGGTACAAACATATTATGACCGTCTATGAAGTGGTAACCGAGCTTAAAAAGAAGCACCCCGATGTGCTGTTTGAGGCGTGCGCCTCGGGCGGAGGACGAATTGACTACGGAATACTCGGCATTTTTGACGATTTCTGGACCAGCGACAACACAGACGCCTTTGACAGGCTGTATATTCAGGACGCTTATTCACGCATACACCCCATAAAAGGTATGCGCGCGTGGGTAACCGACTGCCCGAACTTCCTTTCGGGGCGTGTTATTCCGCTGACTTTCCGCTTTCACAGCGCCATGATGGGCAGTCTCGGAATAGGCTGCAACATTCTTAAATTCACCGAAGAGGAAAAAGAGCTTTCAAAAGAGATGATAAGGCAGTACAAGGAAATAAGGCCGATAATACAGGAGGGCGTTTTCTACCGGCTTGACAACCCCTCGCCCAACCCGTATTTCCTGTACGAATACCTTAAAGACGACAGCGGCGTGATTTTCGCCTTTCTGCCGCAGAGCAAGGTCGGTCACCGCGGCACTCGCGTACGGTTAAGGGGGCTCGACTCTCAGGCTCTTTACACGCTGCGCTTAAAAGACGGCGATATTACCAAAAGCGGCGGCTACCTTATGAACCGCGGCATAGATTTAAAGCTTAACGGAGATTACGCGAGCGCTGTAATCAAATTTGAGAAAAGCAGCTGACGCAATAATCAATAATACTTAAATAATTTATATGGAGGTAAAACAAAATGAAACAATCCGCCGGAAAGAAGCTATGCTTCGGCGTAGGCGCATTAGGTAAAGATTTGTGCTACGCCATGATTTCCACCTATCTTATGATTTACTTTACCGACACGGTCGGCTTAGCGCCACTTTTTGTGGGCAATCTGTTCCTTGTTGCCCGTATATGGGACGCGGTAAACGACCCGATGATGGGCTTTGTTGTTGACAACACCCGTTCACGCTGGGGCAAATTCCGCCCGTGGATTCTTATCGGCACATTACTTAACGCGGGCATACTCGTTCTGCTGTTTATGGGGCCCGAACTCAGCGGAGTTGCACAGTACGCCTACTACTCGGTAATGTACATACTCTGGGGCATGACCTACACGGTAATGGATATACCCTACTGGTCAATGCTGCCGTCTATGTCCTCAACCAAGGAAGAGCGCGACTCAATGTCGGTTATTCCCCGTATTTTCGCAAGCTCCGCCTGGCTGCTTGTGGGCGCGTTCGGGCTTAAAATGATTTCCGCTCTCGGCAAGGGCAGTGAAGCCAGAGGCTACGCCTATTCCTCGGTTGTAGTAGCGGTAATATTTGTAGCCACAATTTTAGTTACCGTTCTTTTCACTCGTGACCGCAGCAGCACCGACCCGGCTTCCGCCAAAAAGTCAGAGCGCACCTCGCTTAAATATGCAATTCATGTTATTTTAGCCAACGACCAGCTTAAAGTTTACATAGGCGTTGTGCTTGCCTACAATTTAGTAGTTCAGCTTGCCGGAGGTATGGCGCTCTACTATTTCAAATATGTCACCAATGACGCCGACCTTTTCCCCTACTTTACCACGGCGGCTTCCCTTGCCGAAATGGGCGCTTTGTTCCTGTTCCCGGTACTCTCGCGCTTTATGAACAAAAAGCAGGTGTTCGCGATAGCGAGCTTTACGCCTGCCGTCGGACTTATCGCCCTGCTTATTGCCGGCTACACGCTGCCTGAGAACATACCCCTTATCATCATCTGCGGTCTGTTCTATAAATTCGGCTCCGGTCTGACTCTTGGCGCTACCACCGTTATGCTTGCCGATGTTATCGACTACGGCGAAGTAAAACTCGGCACCCGCAACGAGAGCATTGTGGCGTCTTTCCAGACTCTGCTTGTTAAGACTGCCTCCGCCTTTGCCGGCTGGTTTATAGGCGTAGGTCTTACAATATGCGGATTTGTGGAAAATGTTCAGCAGACCGAAACCACCCTTACAGGTATGCGCATACTCATGTGCGTTGTTCCCTCGGTTATCACCGTACTGGCATTCATAATCTATGCCCGCGGCTACAAGCTGGACGGAAGCTTTCTTGAAGACATTTCAAAACAGCTTAAAGAGAAAAGCATGAAAAAATAAGGCAAAAACTTAATACGGCAAACCCCCGTCACCG
>CALWIO010000014.1 GCA_944380765.1 uncultured Clostridia bacterium | reverse complement strand
GAGGAAACCGCCGGGTATTTTATGAAAATGACGAAAATATGCTGAGAGATAAAAAACAGCCCTGACACAAACTGCGCCCGGGCTCAGTTTATAAAAAGCTTAAAAAAATGCCGCTTTGACGCGAGCTTCTTACTATATAAAAGAAGAAAGCCCCGAACGCGATTTGCGTGTCGAGGCTCTCGACTGTAAAGATAGGCTAAAAATATGCCCGCTATGAACGCGGGCTGCTTTACTGATATAAAAGAAAAGAGTCCGAACGCGAAATGCGTCCAGACTCAGTCTGGTGCTGGTGACCGGACTTGAACCGGTACGGTGTTGCCACCGAGGGATTTTAAGTCCCTTGCGTCTGCCGATTTCGCCACACCAGCACATAAACGGCTTAATTATTATATATCAGCGCGGCCTAAAAGTCAACAATATTTATCCAAGTCAAAGATTTCTCCGCCGAGAAGCTGCGAGTCCTCGCTGTCGTGAGTAACAACAATAAACGGGCGTTCAAGGCTTTGGATTTTTATAATGTCAATAATCTCGCCTTTCAGGTTTTCGTCAAGTCCTTTAAAAGGCTCGTCGAGTATAACAAGAGCGGATTTGTACGCCAGCGCGCGGGCAAGAGCAACCCTGCGCTTCATTCCTCCGCTTAGTTCGGCAGGGGAGGATTCAGCCTCGTTTTCAAGCCGCATAAGCGAAAGATACTTTAAGGCGGTGTCTTTGTCACAGACGGCGGTAAGATTTTTCAGCACGGAAACAAAGCTTATAAGCCGGTCCTCCTGAAACATAAAGGAAATTTTGCCCGGAGGCATTAAAATACTTCCGCCGTCCGGCTTTTCAAGTCCCGCAATCAGCCTCAGAAGCGTGGTTTTGCCGAGTCCTGAACGGCCTTTTATTATAAGTATATTCTCAAAATCAAATTCGGCGCTGAAATCGGTAAATATATTTTTATCGCCGTAGCTTTTAAAAAGACGGTCTATTTTAATTTTCAATAAAATAACCTCCCCTTTTCATAATGCGCCCGAAAAGAAAATGAAGAAAAGCCACCAGAGCCTTTTCAAGCAGAAGGCTTATAATTATCACCACAGCCGTCCATGCAAAAAGGTCGGCTGTTTCAATATATACCTGAGAATTTTTTAAGTTTATTCCTATGGAGTTTTCGGGAGTGCAGAGCACCTCGGCGGCAATTCCCGCTTTCCAGCCGAGCCCCACAGCCGTTTCGCAGGCGGTTACAAAAGAGGGTACGGCGCTCGGCAGAAAAATAAGCCGCAGCTTTTGCCTGAAATTAAAGGAATAGGCGTTTGCCATCTCAACAAGATTTTTGTCGGTCTGAATAATCCCCGAAGCCACATTTGCCCAGATAACGGGCATCACCATAAGAAAGGTAATGAAAACGGGAACATATAGTTTTTCAAGCCATACAAGAGCCAGTATGATAAACGAAACAACGGGAGTTGTTTTTACAGCCGTAAGGAAAGGCTTTAATAAAGCGCTTAAAGTCTTTGAAAAAGCGGTGGCAATACCAGCCAAAATGCCTGCCGCAACTCCCAGCAGATAGCCTTTCGCTATGCCGAGGAACGACTGACCCACCGCGAGCCAGAACTGCGCAGACGGTATAAGCGAGCAAAGCCGCCGGGCTACCGCAGAAGGTGAGGCAACCAGAACATCTTTGCCGACCGCCATGTATATCAACTGCCAAAGCCCTAACCAGAAAATTCCGGTCAGGGCTGCTTTTAATATCTTTATTGGTATTTTTTTAAAATTAAACACCGTAGTAGAAGTCATCAGCAGGCATTTTACCTCCGATTGATGTGGGGTCGGCGTCAAAGAATATCTGAAGGTTTTCCATAACAGAAGCCTTCATATCCGCGCCGGCGATATAGGTTATGTTGCAGTTGGGAATAGCTTTCTTTGCGACGGCGGCTTTCGGGATAACTGAGTACTGCTCGCAAAGAGCGGCAGTTTCGTCAAGGTTTGTCGAGGTGTAGTTGACGGAAGCCTCATATTCCGAAAGGAACATCTCAATGGCTTCGGGATTGGCCTCTGCAAAATCCTTTTTAACAACTATGCAGCCCTGAATAAGGGTCTGACCGCTGATTTTTTCAAACTCTTCCGTAAGGTTAAGAGCAATTCTGAGGTTGCTGTTCTGCATCATGGCGCTTGTAACCTTGGGCTCGGGAAGCATGGCAATCGTAACTTCGCCGGCGGCGGCAAGAGTGGCAAGCTCATCGTGAGAAGATTTGTACTCAACCTTAACCTTGTCGGTAAGACCGTTCTTTTCAAGAAGATAGTTCAGAATATATTCGGGAGTAGAGCCCTGACCGGTAGCGTAAACTGTTTTGCCGGCAAGGTCCGCGAAGCTGTTTATAGTGCTGCCGTTTTCAAGAACATAGAGCACGCCCTTTGTGTTGATGGCGAGAACCTGAATATTGCCTTCCAGCCTGTTGTAGAGAACAGAGGCCATGTTGACAGGGCAGGCGGCTATATCGTAAGAGCCGTTAATCATACCGGCGGAAATTTCGGTGGGGTCGCTTACAAGAGTAAACTTATAATCGTTTTTTGTGGTTTTGGCGTCCTGGTCGCTCATAAGCTTTACCATGCCGATACCGGTGGGGCCCGAAAGTCCGGCTATGCGCATTGTAACGCTCTGATATTCGGTCTGAGCGTTCTGTGAGGGCTCCTCGTTGTCTTTCTGTGCTGTGCATGCCGCGAATGAAAGCATAAGAGCAAGCACAAGCAGAACCGACAGTACTTTTTTCATTTTAATCATTTCCTTTCAGCAGACTTTGTCTGTAAATATATTTTTTTACCGTTTCTCTTGATTTTACCGCTGTTTTCAAGGTCGGCCATAACCCGGTAAAGACTTGCCCGGCTTATGCCCAGAACGCTTGAAAGCTCGGTCATGGAAACGGATATAAAGCATTCGTCACCGTTTTCACAGCAGTGCTTTTCAAGATACAGCATCAGCTTTTCCCCGGCGGAGGGCTTTGTGTAGCCCTCAATCTTGCTGTTTAAAAATGTCACTCTTTCGGAAAGATAAATTATATAGTTTAAAGCGGCGTTTCTGTCGAACGAAATTATAAGGTCAACGCCCTGTTTGTCAATTACAATCACTTTAAGGTCTGTAAGCGCGGAAACCTCGTTTAGAAAAAGCCTGTTTTCACCGTAAAGAAAAGCCGCTCCGAAAATGTCGCCCTGTTTAAGGTGCGAGATAACCGTCTCGCCCTTTTTTACGCGCGCTTCACCTTTGTATATAAGGCAGAGCGAGGGCGCGCTGTCTTTGTTAAAAACCGTTTCACCCTTTGAGTAAAGGGCAAGACGAGCGTTGTTTTGAAGCACGGTCTTAATCAAAGAGCGGTCGGTGTTTTTAAAAATATCGGATTTTTCAAGCAGTTCAACAGCGTTTTCTAATTGAGTTTTTGTCATTTTACCGCCTTTTTGTCTTAAATAATACATTTTTGCAGTACAATAATAACACCGCAGGAAAAATAAGTCAACACAAAAAATGTATAAACAAATAAGGCAAAAAGTAAAAAAATTCGTTGTAAATTACACAATGATATGATAGACTAAAATAAAGTAAATACTGGAGGTATTGTTATGAAATACTTAATCAGCAGGGAAAATTTCAGGCAGTTTGATATTTCAGAAATAAATAAGCTCCCCGCGAGAGCGTACTTTATTCCGTATCCCACCAAAAAGGCGCTTTTGGAGCAGGATATTCTCACAGAGCGCTATAACAGCCCCATGGTAAAGCTGTTAAACGGCGAGTGGGACTTTAAATATTATGATAAGGATATGCTCATTCCCAATGAGTTTTATACCGACCGCATTCAGTTTGATAAGGTAACCGTGCCGTCAACATGGCAGCGTACAGGTTACCGTGAGCCGTGCTACCTCAATACCCGTTATGAGTTTGACCCGACTCTGTATCCCGAAATGCCCCAGGATGTGCCCATGGGCGTTTACAGGAAAATAATAACGGTTGAGAATACCGAAAAAGTCAGAATTATAACTTTTTTGGGAGTTATGTCTTCACTTGACCTTTATGTTAACGGAAAATTCGTGGGATACAGCGAAGGCTCGCACAATTCGGCTGAGTTTAATATCACAAAATATCTCAACAGCGGCGAGAACGAGATTTTAGCCGTTGTCAGCAAATGGTCAACGGGCACTTATCTTGAATGTCAGGATATGTTCCGTGAAAACGGAATTTTCCGTGATGTGTATATTACGGAGCTTGACAGCACCTATCTTTATGATTTCCATATCGAAACCATGAAAAAAGACGGGCGTTATGACCTTTCTTTCTTTGCCGATGTAATCGGCGACACAAAGGGTTACAGTATAAGCTGCGAGCTTTTTGACGGAAATACTCTTGTGTCAAAGCAGCAGACCGACGCGCGCAGAAAAACCGAAATGACTTTAAGCGGACTTTCGGTTAATGAGTGGAACGCTGAAACGCCCTATGTATATACCCTTGTGGTGACGCTCAAAAACGGCAGCCGCACCACGACCGCCGTTAAGTGCATAACCGGCTTCAAAACTGTGGAAATAAAGGGAAATGTTTTCCTTCTGAACGGAAAGCCCATAAAATTCAAGGGCGTAAACCATCATGACACTGACTCAAAGTACGGCTATGTGCTCACGGGCGAAAAAATCAAAAATGAGCTTGAACTTATGAAAAAGTTCAATGTCAACGCTATAAGAACTTCTCACTATCCGCCCGACCCGGTGCTGCTCACGCTTGCCGATGTTATGGGACTTTATATAATTGACGAGGCGGATATTGAAACTCACGGCGCGTCAAACTGCGCCCTTGCCGCCAACGAGCACCTTATAAGCAACAATCTTGACTGGGCGGAGCGCTATGTTGACAGAGTCGCGAGAATGTTCTGCCGCGACAGAAACCACCCCTCGGTCACCATGTGGTCGCTCGGCAACGAGTCCGGCGGATATAAGTGCCATGACAAATGCTATGAATTCCTTAAAAGCAATAACGCGGCTGTTCCCGTTCACTATGAGGGAGTAATCCGCTCAAAACGCTTTGCCTATGATGTCACTTCCGAGATGTATCCCACTCAGGAGCATGTTAGTAAAGTCGGCTGCGGCACAACCGCCAACGGAAAATTCGCGGAAAGACCTTATTTTATGTGCGAGTACGCCCACGCTATGGGAGTAGGTCCCGGCGCGGTTGAGGAGTATTGGGAAAGCATTTACGCCCACGATAATCTTATGGGCGGCTGTATCTGGGAATGGGCTGACCATGCCGTTGACCACGGCGAGGGCGGCGACGGCAAATATCCCTACCGCTACACCTACGGCGGCGACCACGGCGAGGAAAAGCACGACAGCAACTTCTGCGTTGACGGTATGCTTTATCCCGACAAAACCCCGCATACGGGCGCCTATGTAATAAAAGCGGTTTACCGTCCCGTAAGAAGCAAGCGAATCAGCGGCCGCAACTTCTCGTTTACAAATACGAACAGGTTTAAAAACAGCGGTTACCTTAATGTAGTCTGGACTCAGCTTGTAAACGGCATTGAAAAGAAAAGCGGTTCGCTTAAACTTGATATAGAGCCTATGCAGACTAAAATATATCAGATTCCCTATGACGATTACAGCGAGAACGGCGACTGCCATATAAACATAGCCTATTTTGACGGCGAGAACCGCTGCGGACTTGAACAGATTACCCTTTGCGACAACGCTAAGTTCAAGACTATGCCGGCTTCCGCGGGCAGGGTCGAAACCTCTGTTAAAAACGATTTGCTTACAATCGCTTTCAGCGGCGGTCAGGCGGTGTTCAGCCGCCGTACCGGCGAAATGGTCAGCTACTTTAAAAATGACTGCGAGTTTTTAAATCCCTGTCCCTCGGGCGGCAGAAAAGGCTTTTTGCCGAACCTTGTAAGAGCTTCTCTTGACAACGATTCCTACGGAGTTAAAAAACCGTGGGAGGAAATTAAACTTTCCGAAGCCAAAACCGAGCTTAAAGAGTTTAAATATACCGACAACTCAACTTACGCCGTCGTAGCGGCAACCTTTGCCGTTAAAAAGGGAATAAGAAATTATTTCAGCGTGAATGTGGTTTATACCGTTTACGGCGACGGCCTTGTTTCGGTTGAGAGCACTCTGCATAAATCACTTTTCGGCTGCCGTGAGCTGCAGCGCTTCGGACTTATGGCGGAGCTTCCCGGCCAGTTCTCGGAAATTGAGTTTTACGGCAGAGGCTCGGACGAAAAAATGGAAAATCTCTGCGATATGAACAGCCACGCTGTTGTGGGAATATATAAGACTACCGTAAAGGATATGTACGAGCCTTATGTAATGCCTCAGGATTACGGCAACTGCGGCGGCGTCAAATACTTGAAGCTGTCCGACGGCTGCTCAAATACCCTTACAGTTTACGGCGAGCCAAAATTCAGCTTTTCCGCCCATGACTGCCTGCAAAGCGTGCTTGACTCGGCAAAGCATCAGGAAGAGGTAACTCATGAGAACACAACCGTTCTGTGCATTGACGGATTTATGAGGGGAACGGGTACAAACACCTGCGGTCCGGACACTCTTCCCAAATACCGTGTAAAGACAGATAAACCCTTGACATTTAAATTCTCATTCAGAGCGGAGTAAAATATGATTGAATACAAATGGTTTCCGGCAGGAGTAATCGACAGCTCTTTTCGCGATTTGCGTATTGATGTTTTTGTTAACGAACAGGGCTTTTCCCGTGAAATCGAGTTTGACGAATATGACAGCCGCGTTGAGCACCTCTGCGTGTTTGTTGACGGAAAGCCGGCGGCTACCGGCAGATTTATCCCTTACGGCGAGAACGCCGTGAAAATCGGCAGAATCGCCGTAAAGCGCGAACTGCGCGGCAGCGGTCTGGGCGAAAAAACGGTGAGCGAGCTCATAAGGCGGGCACGGCAAAACGGAGCCGAAAAAATATTTGTCGGCGCCCAGAAGCAGGCTCAGGGCTTTTATGAAAAATGCGGCTTTAAGGAAACGGGCGAACCGGAATATTCTGAAGAGGGCGTGCCTCATATAAATATGTATAAAAATGTTTAAGGAGCAAGGTTCAAAAGGAGGGTACCATGAAAAAAATATGGGCGGCGGTGAGCCTGCCGCTGTGCGCGGCTCTGCTTTTTTCATCATGCTCTTTTTTGAAAACTGATAAAACCTTAATGAAACTTTCTAATCCTAACGCGGACGAAACGACTGAAAAGGTGTATTCCTATATCTGCGAAACTTATGAAAGCAAAATAATATCAGGTCAGCAGGAATCCACATGGATGGACAGTACCGAGTATGAAATGGATTATATATATGAGGTTACGGGAAAACTGCCGGCAATGCGCGGACTTGATTTTATGAACGATGATTTTGAGGGAGTTGCAGAACGCGCCGAGGAATGGTGGAACCGCGGTGGACTTGTCACAATTTGCTGGCACTGCGGTCCGGACTTCACAGGCGAATATAACGACTGCAAGGACGCGGAGGTTGCCGACTGGAACGCCGTTCTGACCGAAGGCACTCCCGAAAACGAGGAGTTTATGGAAAATATGGACCGGGCGGGCAAAGCGCTGCAACAGCTTCAAGAGGCCGGCGTAACGGTTCTGTGGAGGCCTTTTCACGAGTTTGACGGTCAGTGGTTCTGGTGGGGAAAGGGCGGAGCCGAAAACTTTAAAAAGCTGTGGATTTTAATGTATGAGCATTTTACCTATGATTTGGAACTCAACAACCTTATCTGGGTGCTCGGCTATTCGCATAACGGCGAGGATTTAGGCGACTGGTATCCCGGCGACGAGTACTGCGACATTTCGGGAGCCGACAGCTATGAGGTCTCCGAAAACGGCGCGGAAAAACGCCTTTACCGCAAAACCCGTTCGGTCACCGGCCGCGCAAAACCCCTGTGGCTTCACGAGTGCGGACTGATTCCCACAGTTGAGCAGCTTGAAGATACCCCGTGGGGCGCCTTTATGACTTGGCATACGGAATATCTGATGGATACCAATACAAAGGAGCAGTTGTCCGAAATTTACAACAGCGACTATGTAATAACTCTTGACGAGCTTCCCGATTTTGCAAACTGAGTTGTTCCCGCCTTAAAACAGAATATTTTTAAAAAGCTCTCTTTTTAAAAGGGAGCTTTTTTATACCGTTTTTTCATTAAACTTGTGAAAACACGCCCAAAAATCCTTAAAACCGGCGTAAATACTGCCGCAACCGGGCGGTTGCGGAAAAAATGTAAACAAAAATTCCCTTTAAAAATCTCTGTTGACAAGCAAAGTAGGTGGAAAACAAAAATATAATTTATTACTATGTTACCAAGGCACACGCCTTGATAACTTTCAGAATAAACAGGAGTGACAATTATGAAAATAACAAACACAATCCATTTTGGAATCCAAAGAAAAATAGTGGCAAATATGACAACGGAAAGCTGGGAGACCATTCCCCATGTAACATATAATTACGAGCCCGATGTTACCGATTTTATGAGAGAGTACAAAAAGCTCAACTTAAACCGTATGGGCGAGGATAAAATAACAATAAATACCTTAATGCTCAAAGTCATAGCCGAAGGACTCAAAGCCGCGCCTATAATGAATTCGCATATTGAGTATAACCGTAAACTTGTTCGCGGAAAAATAACAACCTTTGAGGATATAAATTTCTCCATGCCCATGCTTATGCCCGGCGGAGAGATGATGACGGTAAATCTTCATAACTTTGAAAACAAAAATCTTGACGAGATGACCGACTATATCCGCGGCGTTTCAAAGCGCCTTGAAAAAACCGACCTTAACGAGGCTATGTTCGAGGTTTCCCTTGACAATACCCTTAACGGACTTAAAAAAGGCAAAATAAAGCAGGCGGTTTTGCGCCTTATCGGCTCAAAGACAGGCAAGCATAAGGTAAAAACTTTAAAGGGCAGGGCAAAAAAAGAATACGAGAGCATTCCCGTTACGGAAAGACTTACCAAAAAAGACATCGAACAGGGAACTGTTACCGTTTCAAATATCGGCTCTCTTTACAGAGGGCAGAGAGGCAGCGTTGGACTTCTTGAAATAATTCCGCCTCAGGTCAGCGCTTTCGGAGTGGGAGCCGTGCAGGATAAACCCGTTGTGGTGACCGATAAAAACGGCAGCAAGAGCATTGAAATCCGTCAGGTGCTGCCGATATGCATAGCCTTTGACCACAGAGCGCTCGATTTCGGCGAAGCGGTTCCCTTTATTAAACGCCTTGACGATATTTTCGCAAATCCCTCGCAGATTCATTCGTGGAAAGGCGAGGAAAAGGATAAAAAGTACAGAGAATTTACCGGAAAAGCCGTGTAAATTACTAAAAAAGCCTTTGTGCAATTTGATGAGTAAATATACGCCTCATTAGTCATATCTTACAAAAAAGCTTAAATAGGCGCCTTTATACCAATTAAAAGCCGCAAGTGTGTTGAAATCGGTTACGGTTTGTGTTAATATTATAATGTTTATGAATAAAATATTAACACAGCAGCACATTTGCGGCTTATTGTCTGGGGGAAAGGCTATTGAAAGCGATAGACAACGCAGTTCAAAAATTGGGAGAGGCAAAACTTTACTGGAAAACACCGCCGTTAGGCAAATACATGAATTATAAGGAAATACTTTCCTACGCTGTCGGCGGAATAGGCTGGTACTTAATAGTAACGGTTGTTCAGTCCGTTATGCTTTCGGTGGGTAACTTTATTATCGGCAACGCTATCGGAATAAGGCCCACTCATCTTTACATACTTTATGTAATCGCCATGATAATGAGCTTCCCGGCCACGGCGCTGAGAGCTAATATTATAGACAATACCCGTAACCGCAAGGGTAAGTACAGGCCGTACCTTATATCCATGGGTATTCCCACCTGTATTCTCGGTATAGGCTTTGTATGGATGCCCTATGAGCGTATGCCTTATGTGGTAAACTGCATAGTCGTTCTGCTTTTCAATATCGGCTTTCAGTTTATCTATATGTTCTTCTATGACGCGTACGAAAACCTAATTTATGTTCTTTCGCCCAATACGCAGGAAAGAACAAACGCTTCGGCGGTAAAGGCGGTTGTATATTCGTTCGCGCCCTCAGTTGTAAACCTTATAATGCCCATTGCGTCAAGATGGATTTCAAACGGAAACCTTGCGAGTATGCGCCTTTACAGGATTATGTATCCGCCCATGCTGATAGTCGGTATGCTTATCTGCATTATCGCCTACGCGAACACTCAGGAAAAAATTATTCAGGCAAAAACTCACCATGTTCACATGAAGTTTATTGACACGCTGCGCGCGGTTGCCAGGAATAAATATTTCTGGATAATTTCGGTAGCCAGTTGGCTCGGCTTCCTTGAAAGCTCATACAGCAATATCTTGGCGTGGACTTACAATTACCGCCGTCCCTGTTCCGAAGCTACATACGGATTGATAGTAACCCTTTACGGCAACGCTTCTCTGTGGGGAATGCTCTGCGCTCCCGCGGCTATCAAGCGTTACGGCAAGAAAAAAGTTCTCGTTGTAATCAATATCCTTAATATTGCATTTATCGCTATGATGTACCCGGTAATCGTCGGCAACCCGTCCGGTATGATTTGGCTTTTGCTGTGCTGCCTGTGGCTCAACGCGCTTGTCGGCAGCTTCGCCCATGTTCTTAATCCCAGTATTCAGGGCGACATACGCGACTATCAGCAATATATCTCAGGCGAGAGAATTGACGGAATGTTCTCAGCGGTAGGACTTATCGGAACGGTTATAACCACTCTTACAAGCGGAATACTTCCGGCGGCGTATGAACGCGGAGGAATTAACGAAGACCACTTCTATGCGGTACGCGGCAGTATTGAGCAGATAGCGTCACAGTATAATGTCAGCGTATTTGCCGAAAACGGCGAGCCTGATTTGTACGCCGTGCTTTATGACCCGGAAACATTCAATAACATAATTGTCCTGCTCATACTTCTTTCGGTAATAGGAGCTATAATGAATGTTGTGCCTTATTTCTTCTATGACCTTACCGAGGTTAAGCAGAGGGGTATTGTAAAAATCCTTAAAGTAAGAGCAATGTTTGAGGACTTCGGCAATAACGCCCTTTCCGATAAGGAACTTGTCGAGGGAATTGACCTTATCAGGGAAAACAGGGAACTTTCAATGCGTCAGCCTATTGATTTAAACGCTTCCAAAGCGAATGTCGAAAACTGCCGCAAGGCGAATAAAGCCGCTGTTGACTCCCTTAAAAGACAGCTTAAAGAAAGCTCTCTTTCTGCCGAGGAGAAAAAAGAAAAACTCCGCGCCCTGCGTGAAAAGAACAGCGACGACCTGAGAGCCGCCAAAAAGCAGTATAAGAACGACAAGGAAACAAATATTGAGATTGAAACCGCCGTTATGCTTATGGAGGAGCTTTCAAAATTCTCAACTGATGTTTTCAAAGAGAAAATCGCTATTGCGAATAAAGTCTATGCGGGCGGTCTTGAAGGGCTCAGAACCTTTGATACCGAGGAGCTCAACCGCGCTAAGGCTATGCCTGCCGGAACCAAGGAAGAAAAGCGTTACAGAAGAGAAGCCATCACTTCCGCCAATGACAGGCGCAGAAGCGTTAAGCTTATCGCGAAATATTATCCCGACCAGATAACAGAATTTGATTTCTCCGTATTTGAAACTCTTTTCGAGAGCGAGGATAAAATCAACGAAGAGCTTGCCGCTATGTATAAGCAGAAGCACGATTTGAAGGCACAGAAGAAAAAAAGCGAGCTTAAAGCCCTTGAAATGGAAATACAGAAGCTTAAAACCGAGCTCGGCGCAGTAAGAGGCAAGATTAAAGACGCGACCGACGCCAGCTCCGTCTACAGCCGCTGCGCTAAACCTTATAACGATTCCAAGAAGCTTTTAAATCAGGAAGAGAATTACAAGCACTATGAAGATATAGTCGCTATGTATGACGAGGCTAAACTCAGAGCCGCCGAGAAAGAGGCTCAGGACATAGCCGAGAGGGAAAGAATAGAGGCTGAGGAAAAAGCCTACGCCGAGAAGCTCAGAGCCGAAAAGGCGGCAAAAAAGCTTGAAAAGAAATCCAAAAAATAATAAAAGGAACAGCTTTCGGTTTTAATATTTGTATTGACAAAATACGAATAAAATAAGATAATATAGATAACCTATTCGGTAGGTAAGGCTACCACAGGGATACGGATTACTGCCGCGAAACGGTGGAGACACCGTCAGCAGGTCAACAGGTCATATCGAACTAAGGTGTGATTTAATGTAGTTTCATCGCCCTGCGAAGCTAAAGCTTGAACGAATGATACAACGGTTTTATACTGCTGCGTTATGCGTTCGGCATAGCGCGGCTTTATTTTTGAAAAAAGGAGTGAAAAAAGTGGACGCGGTCCGAAGTACAACAGCGAAACCTCCAAGTATTAAAGCGGATTTGCTCCGCTTGTTTTAACCGTACTTGTTGCGTTTCACCGCTATTTATTTTAAATATAAAGGAGTTGTGAAATGTAATGGAAACCTATGAGCTTTTAACCGAGCTTCTGCACCGCAGAAAATGGCAGGAGCTCAAAAGCATACTCAACGATATGAACGAGCAGGACATAGCCGAGCTTTTTATGGAGCTTGACGAGCATGACCTGACTTTGATTTACCGGCTTCTGCCCAAAGAGCTGGCGGCAGATGTTTTTGTAAATATGGAACCCGAGTATCAGGAAATGCTGATACGCGCGTTCAGTGATACGGAGCTTAAAGAAGTTTTAAACGAGCTTTATGTTGACGACGCGGTTGACTTGATTGAGGAAATGCCCGCAACTCTTGTAAAGCGTATTCTTGCGCATACCGACCCGGAAACCCGCAAAAGCATAAACGAGATTTTAAAATATCCCGAAGATTCAGCCGGCAGCATAATGACAACCGAATTTGTCGATTTAAAACGCGGTATGACCGTGCAGGACGCTTTTACAAGAATACGCCGCACGGGAATTGATAAGGAAACCATTTATACCTGCTATGTGACCGACAGCAAGCGCAAATTAAAGGGAGTTGTAACGGCAAAGGATTTGCTTCTTGCGGACGAGAACGAGGAAATCCGGGATATAATGGAAACCAATGTAATTTCCGTTTCAACCGTTGAGGATAAAGAGGTTGTCGCCGACCTTTTCCAGAAATATGACTTTCTGGCGCTTCCCGTTGTTGACGGCGAGGAAAGACTTGTCGGCATTATAACGGTTGACGACGCCATTGATGTTTTGCAGGACGAAAACACCGAGGATATTGAAAAAATGGCGGCTATTACGCCTACCGATAAGCCCTATCTTAAAACGGGAGTTTTCGCCACATGCAAAAACCGAATCCCGTGGCTTATGCTGCTTATGGTGTCGGCTACCTTTACCGAAAAAATAATCAATTATTATGAGGGAACGCTTACCGCCTGCGTTGCGCTTACCGCTTTTATCCCTATGCTTACGGGAACCTGCGGCAACTGCGGTTCTCAGTCCTCCGCAACCATAATACGCGGACTTTCTCTGGGCGACATTGAGTTTCGGGATACCTTTAAAGTCATTTTTAAGGAAATGCGGGTTGCCTTTGTGTGCGGCGTAACTCTTGCCGTAGTCAATTTCGCAAAGCTCATGCTGTTCGACAATGTGGGCGCGATGGTCGCGCTCGTAGTCAGCTTTACCATGCTGATGGCGGTAATTTTCGCTAAGGTGGTAGGCTCTGTGCTGCCCGTTTTCGCCAAAAAAATCGGATTTGACCCGGCGGTAATGTCAAGCCCCTTTATTTCCACAATAGTTGACGCCGTAACCCTTATGATTTACTTTTCGGTTGCGTCCGCGCTTCTGGGAATTTAAAAGCGTAAACCTGAATTGACATATATTTTGCTTTAAAAGACGGAGCTTTTCCGTCTTTTTTATTTTGCTGTGCGGCAGAAAATCAAAAGCGCTTAAAGTCGCTGCAATTTATGTAAATATTTATCAATTTTAGCAACTATTTATTAACCCGTTAACGCCATAGTTCGTTGACTTTCGACCGAAAATAATGTATTATATGCTTAAAGCGAATTTAAAAGATACATACTTAAAAGGTGATACATACAATGAAAAGATTTTTAAAATATATTTCGGCGCTCTGCGTCTGCGCGTTTCTGCTGGGAACGGCGGCTGTGTTCGCTTCCGCGGCAAGCGTAAAATATACGGCGGGCAGCGTCAGCGGCTCACAAGGCAGCACCGTAACAGTCAATGTAACACTCTCAGGAGGAGTGGAGCTTTGGGGTTCAAGCGTCTCGCTGAGTTATAATTCCTCGGAGCTTCAATATGTCAGCAGCAGCCGGGGCGCGCTCGTTTCAACGGGAAGCCTTAACCATTCAGGCTCAAAGGTGTCTTTTGCCGGCTCGCTTAATACGGCTTCCGCAAAAAAAGGCGGAACTGTTTTCAGCGTGAAGTTTAAAATACTTAAAAGCTCCGGCAGCTCAACCCTTACGGTTACTCCCGGTACGGGCAAGGATAACTGCGATTATGACGGCAACGCGGTGTCGGCGACAGGCGTAAGCGGAAAGGTCACCGTTACCGTTCCCGTAACAGGCATAACGCTCAACAAATCAAGCGCGACTTTGAAAAAGGGCGGAACAGTGCAGCTTTCGGCTACCGTTTCACCCTCAAACGCCACTAATAAAAGCGTAACCTATTCCACATCAAATTCTAAGGTAGCAACGGTCAACAGCAGCGGACTTGTAACCGCAAAAGGCGGCGGAACAGCAACAATAACCGCAAAATCCGGCTCTAAAACGGCTACATTTAAAGTGACCGTAACCGTTGCCCAGACAGGGCTTGCGGCGTCATCTTCAACCTCACAGATAATTGAACTCGGCGCTTCAAAAAGACTGTATGTGTCAAAAGTACCTTCGGACGCAACGGACAGCCATACCGTTTCGTGGACTTCCGCCGACACTTCGGTAGCGACCGTTTCCTCTAACGGCACGGTAACCGGCAAGGCGCTCGGTCAGACAACCGTTACCGCAAAGGCGAATAACTGGATGGTTACCTTTAAAATAACCGTTGCGGAAGATGTACCCGAATCCTCAACAGGGGAGGAAACAAGCGCCGGTGAAACAGACCCTCTCGAAAGTCTTACCGATGATATTTCTTCGGAATTTACGGAACCATCTTCTCAGAACGGCGGGATGTCCGTAAGCGGGAGCGAAACGCTTCCCGCGCAGGAGGGAAAAAGCCTTTTTGAAAGAGTGCGGCAGTATATCAATAATATTATGAATGATGAGAGCCTTAAAGTGTCAAGATTTTACTGCTACGGCATGATGCTCGCCGTGTTCGTAATAACCGCGGCGGTGTGTATCCCCATAACGGCGGTAATCACAAAAAGCTGCTGTAAAAAGAAAAAGGACGAGGACATAAGCAGAAATTAAAATACAGCACAACAAAAAATACCGGCTTAAAGCCGGTATTTTTTTAATCTTTTATATTATTTTACAAATTCGAATGAAGCAATAATCTTTTCTATTTCATGACCTGCCACTTCAAAGAGCCTTGCGCCAAGAGTGGTAAATTCCGAATCCTTTTCCCTGCCGCAAAGCATGGCGAAAGAAGTGCCTATGTTCTGCGAAATGTTGACGCCCTTTCTCACGGCAAGGTAATAAAAGCTGTATTCTGCCGCGTCATCAAGACGGTCATAAAAATCAAAGGCTTTTTTTCTTACGGTGTCATACATGGCGTTTACCGCCGTATGCGACAGAAGCGAACCCGGAAGCAGATGAGTTATTGAGTACTCCGCGGTGAAAACAAGCAGAACCTTAATCTGATACATAATGCTTTCGTCATGCGAAAACGCGCCGACCTCTTTTTCAAGGTCAGAGAGCAGGTGGGGCTCGTCAACAAAAATTTCGGCAAGGTGCTTGCCAAGATTTTTTGCCCGGCTGATGTTGCCGTTGCTTCTTTGCTCGGACATCTCCGCGATAACGGAAACCTCGTCAACGCTTTCAGCCGTTTTTTCTTCGCCTTTAAAGATTTTTACATCGCTGTCGTCAAAAGCCATATTAAAATCCCCTTATTCACCGGCAGCTTGCTGCGCCAGCTTTTTTTGAAGTCTTTTTTGCTTTGCTTTGTAACTTGTAATCGCGTGCATACAGTCATCGGGCGTAATATAATCGCCGATTGACACTTTGTATTTGTTGTAAAGCCCGTGGAAGTCGCTTCCTCCGGTTATGAGAAGTCCTTTGTCAGCCGCAATCTTTTTAAGCTGCTGCACAGTTTCCTCGCCGGCGCTGGGGTGAAAAACCTCAATACCGTCAATTCCAAGGGGCACAAGCTCGTCTATTAAGTCAATACAGCCGCTTGCCGCCGGGTGAGCGAGCACGGCAATTCCGCCCGCAGTGTGAATTGAGTCTATAACATCTTTTACAGCGTCATATTTAGGAACAACAAGAATGCTGTTTTCACTTTCTTTTGTAAAAAGCTCGTTGTAAAGCTCGCCGCAGAAAGAGTCGGCAAAGCCGCATTCAACAAGCGCGTGCATGATGTGGTTTTTATACAGATTGGTGGAACCGGCGGCGCATTTCATAATAAAATCCGTTGTTACGGGAAAACGTTTTGCCGCTTGCAGCATCATAAAATGCGAAGCCTTTTTACGCGCTATGGAGTTTCTTTTGCAAAGCCCTTCAAGCATGGCGGGACTGTCGGGGAGATAGCAGAGAATATGAACATTTTTCTCATGCTCGTAAAATGTAGCCGAAAGCTCAACACCGGGGATTACTTCAATCCCGTGACGCTTTCCGATGATTTTTCCTCTGACAGTACCGGCTAAACAGTCGTGATCCGTAATGGCAATAGCTTCAATTCCTTTTTGTGCCGCAAAAATAATAGTGTCCTCAATGCCTAATGACCCATCGGATAACTTAGTATGACAATGTAAATCTCCGCTCAAAATCAACCCTCCTACAAACAGGCTCGGACTGCGGAAACAGCCGCAATATATAATATTATTATATTACAAAAATCATTAAAAATCAAGGATTAGAGAAAATTTTAGTTAAAAATTGTATTTTTTACATTTCGCAAATAAATATGTCGAAAAGCGCAAAAATAAACAGCCCTGTACCTTCGCAGGGCTGTTTTGAGCGTTTTGCCGTCAGTCTTTAAAATATTCTCGGTACTTAACGCGGTTTATAATGTAACCGATTAAAAGTACGGGAAGACCTATACAGATAATAAGCGGCAGGAAAATAATTATAAGCAATATTGCGGCCGCCACTATAAACGGGCCTTTTTTACTTTCCTTAACAGTGTCGGGCAGGGGAGGTTCTTCGGGCACGGGGCCGCTTTGTTCGCCCTCGTAAAGCGGCATAATCGGCAGAATCGCGTCATAAGCCGGAATACCGTTGTTGTAAAGAAGCGGCTCTAATATTCCGCGCAGCGTGTCCGAAACCTTAACGAGCTTTTTAAGCGGAATATGAAGCGTTTTGATAACCGAATCAATTATGTTTATAAGCCCTATCGCGATTTTATATTCCTTGTCATCGGGCGTATAAAGGTTCTTGCCGCCGTAAAGATTAAGCACCATGTCAATAATAAAATCAACAACCCTGCGGTCTTTTATATCGGCGTAATCGGATTTTTTAAGCCCCGTTTCGGCTCTTGTCCAGTTGCCGACCGTGCCGATTTTAAGACGGTTAAGCGCTTTCATAGGCAGCTTTATAAGCCAGCCGATTTTGTATGTAAGCTTTTTCCTTATGCTTATCGAGGTCGCCATATCCGCAAACTTGTCAATATCCTCGCCTGCGGCTTTAATCATATCCCTCGCTACTCCTATTGTCTGGTCGACAAGGTAATCCTGAAGAGCCATACCGCCGAAATCAAGGTCGACAGGCTCCGTAATCAGGTCGGTTGTGGTGCTGACAACTCCGTTGGCCGGGTCAAGCACAACCGTTCTTATGGTTGCGGGATAACCTACCGTTGAGGCGGTGGCTATGTCATAAAGATAATTGCCCTTGGGGCTTACATGCTTGTCAATATCGTGAACATGGGTGTGTCCCGTAAGAATAAACTGTATGCCCATATCCGCAAGCTGCTCGCGGCGGATTTTGTAGTCGCCCATCATATCGCCCGAGCCTATTATTTCATACATAGGCGAGGGGGCAATAAGCGGATGATGAGTCATGGCAATCATAAACTGACCGTTTTCGCGGGCGTCCTTTGCCTGAGCGGTAATCCATTCAAACAGCTCGTCCGAAAATCCGCTCTTTCCGCTTAAATTCATATCGTCGTTAAGGGCGAAAAGACGGTAGTTGTTTTCAAGCTGAACAATGTATGACATACTCTGCCTGTGTACGGCGATAGCCTCATTGGGACCGAATTCTCGGTACATATCGAAAAGCTCTTCACGCTTTACGGCGGGGACTTTAACTCTTTCGTCACCGTCATATCCCCAGGTCCAGTCGTCGGGCTTGTAGTCATGGGTAGCCGTCAGCACATAAACCCTTTTGCCGCTGTTTTTAAGGTCGCGGAGCATTTCAATAAACTCTTCGTGAGCGTAAAGCTCGCCCTCGTTTGTGGTGTCGCCCGACAAAAGCACTATATCGGTTCTTTTGTCATTCTTAATTTGCGTAAAGGCGGCTTTTAAAAGCTCCTCGGCGCCCGCCAGCAGCTTCTGGCTTTTCGCGTTTGCCTTGTCATAGGCGCTGCCGCTTGTACCTACTTTTTTTGAATAGTAGTGAGTGTCCGTAATTACCGTAAGAGTAAGCGGATTTTGCATATTATCACCTTACCTTGTTATCAATTTCCGATTTAAGCATATCGGCAAAATCTTCAACTTTCATAGAGCCTATATCGCCCTTGCCTCTGCGGCTGACCGATACGGTGCCGTCTTCAAGCTCTTTATCTCCCACAACAACCCAGTAGGGGAGCTTCTGTGTTCTCGCCTCGCGGATTTTGTAGCCGGTTTTTTCGCTTCTTTCGTCAACCGTAACGCGGATACCCTTTTCTTCAAGACTCTTTTTGATTTCGGCGCATTTTTCGTGGTGCCTGTCCGCAATCGGCAGAATCCTGACCTGTTCGGGAGCCAGCCACAGCGGAAAAGCTCCGGCGAAATGCTCAATGAGTATGCCTATAAATCTCTCAATCGAGCCGAAAACAACTCGGTGAATCATAATCGGACGGTGCTTTTCACCGTCGGAGCCGGTGTATTCCGCCTCAAATCTCTGCGGAAGCTGGAAGTCGAGCTGTATTGTTCCGCACTGCCATGTCCTACCCAGCGAGTCTTCAAGATGAAAGTCGATTTTAGGCCCGTAAAACGCGCCGTCACCCTCGTTGACAACATATTCAAGGTTAAGCTCGTCAAGAGCCTTTTTAAGACCGTCGGTGGCCATCTCCCAGTCCTCGTCGCTTCCCATTGAATCTTCGGGACGGGTTGAAAGCTCCACATGATATTTGAATCCGAACAGGCTGTAAACCTCGTCTATCAGCTTTACAACGCCCTTTATTTCATCTGTAATCTGTTCGGGAGTCATAAATATGTGCGCGTCGTCCTGAGTAAAGCAGCGTACGCGCATAAGCCCGTGAAGAGCGCCTGATTTTTCGTGACGGTGAACAAGCCCCAGCTCTCCCATCCTTATGGGCAGGTCGCGGTAGGAGTGCAGCTCCGACTTGTAAACGAGCATACCGCCCGGGCAGTTCATAGGCTTAATTGCAAAGTCGGTGTCGTCTATGACCGTTGTGTACATATTGTCCTTGTAATGGTCCCAGTGACCGGAGGTTTCCCAAAGCTGACGGTTGAGCATCATGGGAGTTGAAATTTCAACATATCCAGCTTTTTTGTGAATCTCGCGCCAGTAATCTATAAGAGTGTTTTTGAGAATCATACCGTTCGGCAGGAAGAAGGGGAAGCCCGGACCCTCGTCCATCATGGCGAAGAGCTTTAATTCTTTGCCTAATTTTCTGTGGTCGCGCTTTTTAGCCTCTTCAAGCCTTTCAAGGTACGCGTCAAGGTCGCTCTGCTTTGTAAAGGCAATACCGTAGATTCTTTGAAGCATCTTGTTTTTTTCGTTGCCTCTCCAATACGCTCCGGCTATTGATGTGAGCTTGAAAGCCTTAACGGCTCCGGTTTTTAAGATGTGCGGGCCGGCGCAAAGTTCCGTAAATTCACCCTGCTTGTAAAAGGAGATAGGCTCTCCGTTTCCGGCGTGCTCCTTTATAAGCTCGGTTTTGTATATTTCGCCTTTATCCTCCATCATTTTAAGCGCCTCACCGGCGGGCAGCTCAAATTTTTCAAGAGCCAGATCCTCTTTTACAATCTTTTTCATTTCCGCCTCAATTTTTTCAAGAATTTCGGGCGTGAATGAGGTTTCAAGGTCAAAATCATAGTAAAAGCCGTTGTCAATGGCAGGGCCTATCGCGAGTTTCGCTTCGGGATAAAGTCTTTTTACCGCCTGAGCCATAATGTGAGAAGCGGTGTGCCAAAGGGTTTTCTTGCCCTCCGGGTCGTCAAAAGTGACAATTTCAAGCGAACAGTCCTCGCAAATCGGAGTGCGCAGGTCGCAGTATTCGCCGTTGATTTTTCCTCCGCAGGCGGCTTTGTAAAGCCCCATGCCTATCGTTTTCGCAAATTCGGCAACGGTAATGCCGCTTTGAACTTCCTTTACCGAGTTGTCTTTTAAAGTAACTTTAATCATTCGTTTTCTCCTTTCAAAAGAAAAAAGCACTTCATCCCCGAAAAAAGGGATGAAATGCTGTAAACATTCCACGGTTCCACCCAGATTGCAGAAAATCTCTGCCGCTTTAAAGGCTTTAACGCAGCCGTACGGTGCAGCTTAGCCGATGACGCCATCGTTTTCGCTGACGCTCGAAAGGGGTTCCCAGAAAAGGGACTGATTTTTCGCACCTGACAAAATCTCTCTGAAAAATCCCTTTTTCCATCGTTCTTTCTCAACGCTTTGTATTATTGGTTTTATTTTACTACCATAAAAGGCAGTTTGTCAATAGAATTTTTCGCTTTCAGATACGCAATAAAACAGGAAAATTCCTATATATTATATAATGTAATTGCAGTTTTAAATTTTCCAGAGATATTTTTTGAAAAAATCTGTTAAATACAGCGCGGAAAATTAAACAAAAAATGCGGGTTAACAAATTATTTACAATTATTCCCTTGACATTTTGCGGGAATGAATGTATATTATGTAATAGAGTTAGCACTCTAATAGCGTGAGTGCTAAGGCGGACAAAAGGCGGTGATAAATTGCAGCTGAGCGAAAGAAAAGAAAAAATACTTGCGGCGGTTGTCGAGCATTATATAGCGACAGGCGAGCCCGTAGGCTCCAAAACTCTGCTGGAATTTATGAAAATGCCCGTGTCGAGCGCCACAGTAAGAAATGAAATGGCGGAGCTTTCACGGCTCGGGTTTCTGGAACAGCCCCATACTTCCGCCGGGCGCATACCCTCGCAGCAGGGCTACCGCTACTATGTTGACCGGCTTATGAACCGCTACGAAATGCCCCTGAACGAAAAAAGGCTTATCGAGGCAAAACTTAGCACCGTAAGCGGCGAGCCTCAGCAGATACTTGAACAGGCGGGGCAGGTGTTGGCGGAGCTTACGAACTGCGCGGTTGTTTCAACCACCCCCAGCGACGAAAACGCGGTTATTAGAAAAATCGAGCTTGTGCCTTTGGGAGTCCATACGGCGATGATAATAATGCTCACATCGTCGGGAATTTTAAAATCTCGCGTGTGCAGAACAGACGCGGCGCTGAATATGGATATAATGGAAACCTTTTACAATGTGGCGTCACAGCACTTTATAGGCAAAGCCGCAGCCGAGGTCAGCACAGCGCTTATACAGACGCTCGCGCTATCTCTCGGCGCGAAAGCGCTTGAAATCTCTCCGCTTTTGGTAACGCTTGCCGATTTGGCGCAGATGACCGAGCAGACTCAGCTGATTCTTGAAGGGCAGTCAAACCTGCTCAATTATTCCGACTATCAGAACGCTTATGAGCTTATGGAGTTTTTAAGAAATTCCGACCCTATAACTTCGCTTTTTTTAACGCACAGGCAAAAGGGCGAAACCGGAGTGCTGATAGGCAAGGAAAATCGGTTCAGGGAGCTTCAGGATTCAAGCCTGATTTTTTCGGGATACAGCGTGGGCGGCAAGGACAGCGGCACGCTCGGGCTTATAGGGCCGACCAGAATTGATTATGCAAGGCTTATACCGAGCCTGAAATATTTAACCGAAATAGTGGGCAGTATTTTGTCCGATAATCTGGAGGATTGACATGGCTAAGGAAAAAGAGAAAAAACAGCCCGAAAATGAGGCCGAAGAGACTCAAACGGGCGGGCAGACCGAAAAAACCGAGCTTGAAAAGCTAAGCGATGAGCTCAGCGAAAAAAACGACCGTCTGTTGCGGCTTATGGCGGAATATGATAATTTCCGCAAGCGCTCGCAAAAGGAAAAGGAACAGGCTTACGGCGACAGCAAAGCGGCTGCGGTGAGCGAGTTTCTTCCGGTTTACGATAATTTCGTAAGGGCTATGGCAGCCGGAACAGGCGATTTTGAGTCCTACAAAAAAGGCGTTGAAATGATATTCGCCCAGTTCGGCGAGGTGCTCAAAAAAATCGGAGTCGAGCCTTTCGGAGAAAAAGGAGAAGCGTTTGACCCCAATATTCACAGCGCGGTAATGCATGTTGAGGACGACTCTCTGCCGGAGAACAGCATAGCCGAGGTTTTCTCAACAGGCTATAAACTCGGCGACAGGGTAATCCGTCCGGCTGTTGTAAAAGTAGTCAATTAACTGAGAAATCAGTAAAATAATAAATAACCATCAGGAGGAATAAATATGTCAAAGGTAATTGGTATCGATTTAGGAACAACAAACTCATGCGTAGCGGTTATTGAAGGCGGCGAGCCCGTAGTAATCGCCAACGCCGAGGGAGCAAGAACAACCCCGTCTGTTGTGGCTTTCTCAAAGTCAGGCGAAAGAATGGTAGGTCAGGTTGCGAAAAGACAGGCAATCACCAACCCCGAAAGAACAGTATCGTCAATCAAAAGACACATGGGCAGCAACTATAAGGTTGATATTGACTCAAAGAGCTACACTCCCCAGGAAATTTCGGCAATGATTCTTCAGAAGCTTAAAGCCGACGCGGAAGCGTATCTCGGAGGCGCGGTAACCGAGGCGGTTATCACAGTTCCCGCTTACTTCACCGACTCACAGCGTCAGGCTACAAAGGACGCGGGCAAAATCGCCGGCCTTGATGTAAAGAGAATCATCAACGAGCCTACAGCCGCGGCTCTTGCTTATGGTATTGATAAGGAAGACGACCAGAAAGTAATGGTATATGACCTCGGCGGCGGCACATTCGATGTTTCAATTATCGAAATGGGCGACGGCGTGCAGGAGGTTCTCGCCACAGCGGGTAATAACCGTCTGGGCGGCGACGATTTTGACCAGAAGATTATCGACTGGCTTGCCGACGAGTTCAAAAAGGAACAGGGCATTGACCTGCGTACCGATAAAATGGCTATGCAGCGCCTTAAAGAGGCTGCCGAAAAAGCCAAAATCGAGCTTTCCGGCGTAACTACCTCGCAAATCAGCCTTCCCTTTATTACTGCCGACGCCACAGGCCCCAAACATCTTGAAACAACTCTTACAAGAGCTAAGTTCAACGAGATGACCGCGGACTTGGTAGAAGCCACAATGGGACCGGTTCGTCAGGCGCTTGCCGATTCGGGACTTCAGGCTTCACAGCTTAATAAAATCCTTATGGTAGGCGGTTCTTCAAGAATCCCCGCTGTTCAGGAAGCCGTTAAGAAATTCACGGGCAAAGAGCCCTTCAAGGGCATTAACCCCGATGAGTGCGTTGCTGTCGGCGCTGCTATCCAGGGCGGCGTATTAGGCGGCGAGGTTGAGGGGCTTCTCCTGCTCGATGTTACTCCGCTTTCACTCGGTATTGAAACCATGGGCGGCGTAAATACAAAGATTATTGAGAGAAATACCACAATCCCCACCAAGAAGAGCCAGATTTTCTCTACGGCGGCCGATAACCAGACTTCCGTTGAGGTTCATGTTCTTCAAGGCGAAAGAGAATTTGCAAAAGATAATAAAACCCTCGGCGTGTTCCATCTTGACGGAATCCTTCCCGCACGCAGAGGCACTCCTCAGATTGAGGTAACCTTTGATATTGACGCCAACGGCATTGTTCATGTTTCCGCCAAAGACCTCGGAACAGGCAAGGAGCAGTCAATTTCCATCACTTCTTCAACCAATATGTCAAAGGACGATATCGACAAGGCGGTTAAAGAGGCGGAGCAGTTCGCCGAGGAGGATAAGAAGCGCAAAGAGGCGGTTGACACAAGAAACGCTGCCGACCAGATGGTATATCAGTGCGAAAAAATTCTTGCCGATGACGGCGACAAATTCTCAGAGAGCGACAAGACAGAGCTTCAAAGCAAGATTGACGCCCTTAAAGAGGCTCTCAAAGGCGAGGATATCGAGGCTATAAAGGCTAAGCAGGAAGAGCTTACCCAGCAGTTCTACAAGGTGTCCGAGGAGCTTTACAAGGCGGCTCAGGCTCAGGCTCAGGAAAACGGCGCTCAGTCGGGCGCGGCAGACGGCGCTAACGGTGCTGCCGGCTCAAACGGCTACTATGACGCCGATTTCAAAGATGTTGACGATAGCAATAAATAATAAAGCGTAAACTTAACGGTGAAGCGGCGGCGCGTCTTAGCGCCGCGCGGCTTCGCCATTACGACTGTTCGGAGATTTTTTATGGCAGAAAAAAGAGATTATTACGAAGTGCTCGGCGTTGACCGGAACGCTTCGGAGGACGATATTAAAAAGGCTTACCGCAAGGCGGCAAAAAAATATCACCCCGATTTGAACCCGGGCAATAAAGAGGCTGAGGAAAAATTCAAGGAAGCTAACGAGGCGTACGAGGTTCTGTCCGACAGCGAGAAAAAAGCCCGTTATGACAGATTCGGCCACGCCGGCGTTGACCCCAATTACGGCGCCGGTCAGGGCGGAGCGTATTCCGGCGGCTTCGGCGGAATGGATTTTGACCTCGGCGATATTTTCGGCTCCATATTCGGAAACGGCTTCGGCTTTGGCGGCTCTTCGCGCGCAAATCCCAACGCGCCCCAGCGCGGCAGCGACACTCAGGCAAGCGTGACAATATCCTTTGAGGAGGCGGCAAAAGGCTGCAAAAGGACTATTGACACAATGCGCATAGAGGAGTGCGATTCCTGCCACGGCAGCGGCTGCGAAAGCGGAAGCTCGCCCAAAACCTGTCCGGACTGCCACGGCAGAGGTCAGGTTACTGTTCAGCAGAGAACGCCTTTCGGCGTTATCCAGACCTCCAAGCCCTGTTCAAAGTGCGGCGGCAGGGGAACTACTATAGAAAAACCCTGTAAGAAGTGCGGCGGCGCGGGCAGAGTGCGCAAACCGGCTAAACTTGACATAAATATTCCGGCGGGAGTTGACGACCGCCAGATAATTACCGTGCGCGGTCAGGGCAATAAAGGCGCTAACGGCGGGCCGGCGGGCGACCTTAACATAGTTGTAAATGTCCGTCCCCACCCGTTTTTTGAGCGTGACGGCTATAATGTGTGGTGCGATGTTCACCTTTCGTTTATGCAGGTTGCTCTCGGCTGTACCATTCAGGTGCCCACTCTTGACGGAAAGGTGGAGTATTCTGTTCCCGCGGGAACACAGCCCGGCGATGTGTTTAAGCTCAGGGGCAGGGGAATACAGAGCCGCGGAGGTATGAGCAAGGGCGACCAGCTTGTAAGGATTATAGTTGATGTGCCCAAAAAACTGACCGAAAAACAGCGCGAGTTAATAAAGCAGCTTTCGCTTGAATTCGGCGGATCCGACGGAATTGACGACGCCAAAAAAGGCTTTTTCAATAAAAAGAAAAAGTAATATGTTCAATAAAAAAGGGACCCGTAAGGGTCCCTTAATTTTTTACTTTACGCTTTGCTTATATCAAACCAGAATATTACTCCGCCGTCGGTGTTTTCGGCGCCGTAATCCATGCCGTGCAGCTTCTGAATAGCGCTCACAATCGAAAGACCTAAGCCGAATCGTCCCTCTTTGCGCGAGTGGGATTTGTCGGCGCGGTAAAAGGAGTTCCATATTTTGTCCATATCCTCGGCTTTAATGTTTTCGCCGGAATTAAATACGCTCAAACGCATAAAGCCGCCTTTATCCTCGCTTCGTATTGCGATTTTCTTTTCGCCCGAGGCGTGGGATACCGCGTTTGAAACATAGTTGTTAAGCACCATGGCCAGCTTAACGCTGTCGCCCCGGCAAATAATGTTTTCGGGAATATCGCAGGAAAAATCAATTCCCTTTTCCTCAAACATCAGCTTTTCCGAAGCGGTGCAGTCCTCAACAAATCCCTTTAACTCAAAGTCATCAAGGTCAAGACGGCTGTCTCCGAGTTCGTATCTTGAAAGCTCCAGAAGCTCAAAAACAAGGGCGTTCATCTTGTCGCTTTCCTTTTCAATTATATCGCAGTACTCCTTCGCGCCCTTGCCGTCGCCGCTTTCAATCATCAGCTGAGCGCCCTCGGCATAACCCTTTATAATGGCAATCGGCGTCTTCAGCTCGTGGGAAATACTTGAAATAAATTCCTTGCGCAGCTGTTCAAGCGTCTGTTTTTTCTCAATATCATCGCAAAGCCGGCGGTTTTTCTCGTTAAGGTCTTTGAGCGTGGTGTCAAGCGAAACAGAAAGATTGTTAATGCTCTCGGAAAGCCGCCCTATTTCATCTCGGCTGTTTGCCGAGCATTTCTCCGAAAAGTCCATATTCGCCATTTTTTCGGTAATTCCGCTCATTTTTATAAGCGGTTTAGTAAATCGCTTGGTGTAGGCGAAGGCAAAAATAAGCGAAGCGAATAAAATGAACAGTACCGAAAACCAGGTAAAGGCGAGAGCTATGTCGGCGTTGGCGTCAACATCGCCCTTGTAGCAGTAAATTTCCACTTCGCCGCCGAAAGAAAGCCCGCTTTTTAAAAGCAGATACTGCTTCCCTTCAATTTCGTGGGTTTCAATAACCGTTCCGTTTTTAAGCTCCTGCGTGTCAACAACCCTTGCGGCGCTGCCGCTTTCGTTTATGATTTTTGAGCTGATGTAAAGGGGAGTGCCGTCTTTGTCAAAAATATCCACCGAGCAGTTCTTTTCCGTTTCAAGGTTTTTTACCGAGCCGAAATATATGCCCGAAAGAATATCAAGCGAATTTATGTACTCCGCGGAGCTTTGCATATCCTGCTTTTTGTTGTAAAGATATATGTCGTCAAGGTATCTTGTGTTTATAAAAAGTATAAGCACAACGGCGGCAAGAATAATCGCGGATATCTCAAAGAACATTTTAAAGCGTATGCTCAGACCCTTTTTGTTACTCATTGTCGTCACTTTCCTGTATCTTGTAGCCTACTCCGTAAACCGTTTTAAGGTGCTCGCTGCCCCAGCTTCCGAGCTTTGTGCGAAGTCTCGCAACATGCGAGTCAACCGTTCTTATGTCGCCGAAATAGTCAAATCCCCATATATCGTCAAGAAGCTGCTCCCGGCTGAAAACTCTGCCCGGGTCGTCAGCCAGCTTTAAAAGTATCTTGTATTCCTTGGCGGTAAGCACAATTTCCCTGCCGTCAATGTGTACCTCGTGAGCGTCACGGTCAATAATAAGTCCCATTATATTGCCGCGGCTGACGCCTTTTTGGGAAACGGAAGACCTTTTAAGCAGAACATCAACCCTCTTCATAAGCAGAGCCAGGCTGAAAGGCTTTGTCACATAATCGTCGGCGCCCGCCTCAAACCCGTTAAGCTGGTCAAACTCCTGACTGCGCGCCGAAAGCAGCAAAATCGGCACCGAGGAGTTTTTTCTTATTTCCCGCGTAACTTCCCAGCCGTCGGTTTCGGGCATCATAATGTCAAGAATCAAAAGCGCGGTGTCGGGATTTTCATAAAACAGTTTCAGCGCTTCATTTCCGTCCTCCGCCTGAATGGGAGTGTGACCGTTTTTTTCAAGAAAGTCACAAACAAGTTTTCTGATAAGCTGTTCATCGTCAGCAACAATTATCTTAGCCGTAATACCGCCTCCCGTGTAGTTTCTTTTTAAATTTTAACACATATTTCATAAAAGAACAATAGAAAAAACCGCCCGTGAGGGCGGCTGTTTTGCGGTTAAATTTTATCTTAAATGTTTTATCGCTCCCGTCTTGTTAAGCGCGGCGTAGAGAGGAATACCCAGAGCGTAGCAGATAACAAGCTCTCCCGCTCCCACTTCCGCGGCGCATATTAAAAACGCCGTAAACTTAAAGCCCTCAGGCATAAGAAGCGTGATTTCAAGACCTACTATAACGGCGTTTGCTATAACCGGAAACAACGCCGAAAGCAGCGGCAGACCTTTTACGGTTATCTTTCTTGTTAAGTAAGAAAGAACAGCGGCGATTAAAGTTGCCGATGTGCCGCAGATAATATCCACAATACCGTAAGGACTTGTAATGTTGCCTAAAAGACAGCCTATCGTAAGTCCGGGAATTGCCGCGGGAGTTACCGCCGCTAAAACGGTAAGCGCTTCGGAGAATCTGAACTGAATATTGCCGTAAGCCAGATTAAGAAGCGCGGCCGCGTATGTAAGAGCGGCATAGATTGCGGCAATAACTGCCGCCTTGACGATAAAATCAGTTTTTTTCCTATTCATTTGTATCACTCCATAGTTTTATTTTTTGTCAGGATGGTTTCGAACTGACATTTATATAAAAAGCATAAGCTTAGCAAAAATCAAGTCCGCTTTCGGCAACAAGCGGACTTTTGAACTTTAAGCCTTGACTTATGACTTGTTTTCCTCGTTTGAGGATAGAAGAAGAGGTATTCGCTTAATCCTTGTTTTTATAATAGCCTTAGGAGTCGCGGTAACGCTCTCTCTCGCGGAGGAGAAAAGGTTAATAAAAGCCTTTTTCATAATTGAGCGTGTTTCCGGATCAAGCTCTTTGATTGCGTCAAAAACGGAAGAGGTGTTGCCCTTGATATTTTCGCTCCACTGACCGAAAGTGGCGGCGTTTTGCGAATTGGTTTTCTCAACGACCTCAAACAGCGCGTCAACAAATATCGCCCTTTCCTCAGGGGAAAGGCTGAATACCCATTCGTTAAAGGTGTTGTCGATAATCTGAGCCTTTGTAACAACTCTGTCGCCGTTTACAAAATCGTTGCCGTCAATCCACCACATAAACGGGTCGTGCTGATAAAAGCCGTCGCCGTCGCTTTTAACAACCCGGTAGCTGCCCCTGTTGTTGAGAAGCATGCCTATCATAGACTGTTCCGGCACGATTTTTGTAATTTTGCTTTCGGCTTCAATGTATTTTTTTGAATTTATAAACTCCTCGGTAAATCCGGGATTGTCATAGCTGAGAATAGAAACAATTTTTTCTTTTGCCTTTTTTTTGCATACCGCGCCGGCGTAAATAGCCAGATTTCCGCCCTTTGAATGACCGATGAGCGTAATTTTGCCCGGGATTTTTGAAGCTACGCTTTCGGTGTAAGGCACGCACAGCTTCTGTGAAGCAACGGGCGAGGTGTAAAGCATGTTAAAGTTTTCACGCCAGCCGGTAATTGTGGCGTCAGTACCCCTGAAAGCTATATACCCGTCTCCGTTTTCGTCAATAAATGTAACGGCTGAAAACTGCGTTTCTTTCTCGGCGTCAAGTATATTTTCGTAGTAATTCACCGACATTCTGCCGTATCTTTTGCTGTATGCCACAGCGTTGAGCAGCTTTTTGTTGCGCTCGGCAGTCCTTTCAAGCGGAAACATTTTGTCATAATCTTTATGCTCAACAATCTGAGCAAAAGTTACTCCCTGCGCGCCGCTTTCAAGTCCGGGAACAATGCCGTCAAAAAGCAGATAAGTAAGCTGCGCGAAAATAAGTCCGTCAATTTCCGAAAAGGGGATAGCGGAAAAATCCCTGTTCGCGTTAAGCAGAGCGTAGTCTATAATACAAGCCATACAAACAACCCGTTCCTATTTCTGAATTTTCAGTGTCGCTATATCGGTAAGGCTGATGTTGCCGTCAGGCACTATGAATGTGCTTCTCATAATGCTGAGCGCCGCGTCAAGCGAGGTAAGACAGGAAGTGCCCGATTCAACGGCAATCCTGCGCAGCTTAAAGCCGTCGCGGTTGGCAAGTCTGCCGTGGGTGGGAGTGTTGATAATAAGGGACACTTCACCGTTGTGCAGCATATCCATAATATTCGGGTGCTCGCCCGTAAGCGAGTTTACGGTTTTGCACTCAATTCCCGCGGCCGAGAGAGCCTTCTGCGTACCCGGAGTGGCGTAGAACTCAAAGTCGGAATCCTTAAACTCTTTGAGCATCTGAGCTACTTCCGCCTTGTCCTTGTCGCGGACAGTTACAATAATTTTCGCGTTTTTGGGAAGCGAAACTCCGCCTCCCTCAAAGGCTTTGAGAAGAGCCTCGTTGTAGTCTTTTGAAATACCGAGAACCTCGCCGGTGGATTTCATTTCCGGACCGAGCGATGTGTCCGCGCCTATAATCTTTTCAAAGGAGAATACGGGCAGCTTAATGGCGTAGTAGCCGCTGTTCTTGTAAAGACCTGTTCCGTAACCCATGTCGGAGATTTTCTCGCCGAGCATGGCTCTTGTGGCAAGGGCGATAGCGGGAATACCCGTAACCTTGCTTATGTAGGGAACCGTTCTTGACGAACGGGGGTTGACCTCGATTATATATACCGTCTCGCGCAGCACGATAAATTGTATGTTCATCATGCCTATAACATGCAAAGCGGAGGCAAGACGCTTGGTGTAATCCACAATGGTTTTCTGAACTTTCGGTGAAAGCGTAACCGCCGGATAAACCGAAATGGAGTCGCCGGAGTGTATTCCCGCGCGGTCAATGTGCTCCATAATTCCGGGAATAAGAATGTCCCTGCCGTCGCAGATGGCGTCAACTTCAACTTCCTGCCCCATAAGGTATTTGTCAACAAGAACCGGGTGCTCGGAAAGGTCGGGTATGGTTCTTGTTATGATTTCCATAAATTCCAGAATATCCTCATCGCTGGCGGCAATCTGCATACCCTGACCGCCGAGAACATAGCTCGGGCGAACAAGCACGGGGTAGCCCAGCGAGTGAGCGGCAGCAATAGCCTCCTGCGCGGTGAAAACAGTCTGTCCTTTAGGACGGGCAATGTCGCAGAATTCAAGGATTTCGTCAAAGCGCTCCCTGTCCTCGGCAGCGTCAACATGGTCGGCGTCCGTGCCGAGAATTTTAACGCCTAAGTCGTTGAGCGTTTTGGTGAGCTTAATGGCTGTCTGTCCGCCGAACTGCACAATGGCGCCGTCGGGATTTTCAAGCTCTACAATACTTGTCACATATTCGGGAGTCAGCGGTTCAAAATACAGCTTGTCCGAAATGTCAAAGTCTGTTGAAACGGTTTCGGGGTTGTTGTTGACGATTATCGCCTCGCAGCCGGCGTTTTTGAGCGCCCAAACGCTGTGAACGGAGCAGTAGTCAAACTCAATACCCTGTCCTATTCTGATAGGGCCTGAGCCCAAAACCATAATTTTCTTTTTGTCGGTCGAGGGGTCAACCTCGTTTTCAACGCCGTAGTCCGAGTAATAGTAGGGCGTCTGTGCCGCGAATTCGGCGGCGCAGGTGTCAACAACCGAGAACGAGGGCTTTATTCCCCAGAACTCTCGCATATTTTTGACAGCGGCTTTTGTAATGCCCACATCTTTGGCTATAACCGAGTCGGTAAAGCCGAGGCGTTTCGCTTCAAGCAGGGTTTCCGCGTCAAATTTACCGCTTTTAAGCGTTTTTTCCATGTCTGTGATAACCTTGATTTTATTAAGGAACCACACGTCGATTTTTGTAATATCGTGTATTTCTTCAAGCGAAATGCCTTTGAATATGGAAGCGGCAACAACATAAAGACGCTGATTGTCAATGTTGTGAAGCAGCTTTCTGAGCTTTTCTGTACCGAGGTCCATAAAATCGTCAAGCAAAAGGCTTTCCTTGTTTTCTTCAAGAGAATGAACGGCCTTGTGAAGCGCCGCGGGGAAGGAACGGGCAATAGCCATAACCTCGCCTGTGGCTTTCATCTGAGTGCCGAGAGTTTTTGAGGCGGTAACGAATTTGTCAAAAGGCCATTTCGGAATTTTAACAACGCAGTAGTCAAGAGCGGGCTCAAAGGAGGCATAAGTCTTTCCCGTTACCGCGTTGGGAATTTCGTCAAGTCCCAGACCGAGAGCGATTTTCGCCGCAACTCTCGCTATGGGGTATCCCGTAGCTTTTGATGCGAGAGCCGAAGAGCGCGAAACTCTGGGGTTAACCTCAATAACAGCGTATCTGAATGAATCCGGGTGCAGCGCGAACTGAACATTACAGCCGCCCTGAATACCGAGCTCCGTTATTATGTTGAGAGCCGCGGAACGCAGCATCTGATAATCCTTGTCAGTCAGCGTCTGCGAGGGGGCAACAACTATTGAGTCGCCCGTGTGAACGCCGACAGGGTCAAGATTTTCCATGTTGCAGACGGTTATGCAGTTGCCCTTTGAGTCGCGCATAACCTCGTATTCTATTTCTTTCCATCCGGCTATGCACTTTTCAATAAGCACCTGATTTACCCTTGAAAGACGGATTCCGTTTGAGGCAATCTCACGCAGTTCTTCCTCGTTGTCCGCAATTCCTCCGCCGGTGCCGCCTAGCGTATATGCCGGACGAACTATTACCGGGTATCCTATTTTTTCGGAAAAGTCAACGGCGTCCTCAACGGTTTCAACAACCAGAGAATCTATGCACGGCTCGCCGATTTTTTCCATAGTGTCCTTAAAGCTTTGCCTGTCCTCAGCCTTTTTAATGGCGTCGGCGTTAATGCCTATAAGACGAACTCCGTTGTCGCGCAGCACGCCTATTTCGTCAAGCTCCATGGCAAGGTTAAGACCTGTCTGACCGCCGAGGGTGGGAAGAATAGAGTCGGGCTTCTCCGTCTCAATAATTTTAGTAAGGGTGGGGATTGTAAGCGGCTCAATATATACCTTGTCGGCAATGTCGCCGTCGGTCATAATCGTGGCGGGGTTTGAGTTTACAAGCACAACCTCAACTCCCTCTTCTTTAAGGGAGCGGCAGGCCTGCGTGCCGGCATAGTCAAATTCAGCCGCCTGACCTATAATGATGGGACCCGAGCCGATAACCAGAACCTTTTTAATGGATTTGTCAATCATCGTAGCGCCCCTCCTTAACCATCTTCAAAAATCTGTCGAACAAGAACGAGGTGTCCCTCGGCCCTGAGTTTGCCTCCGGGTGGAACTGTACCGTAAACACGGGCTTTCCGTGATATATAATTCCCTCAACGGTGGAATCGTTGACATTTATGCAGTTTATTTCGGCGTTTGAGGGCAAACCCTTGCCGCTTACCATGTATCCGTGATTCTGTGAGGAAAGATATGTTCTGTCGTCGTGTATGAATTTTACCGGGTGATTGGCTCCTCTGTGACCGTATTTCATACGCTGAGTCTCGCCGCCGTTGGCAAGAGCCATAAGCTGATGACCGAGGCATATCGCGAATATGGGCATTCCGTAGTCGTAGAGCTTTTTGATTTCCTTTATTATTCCCACGCAGTCCGAGGGGTCGCCCGGGCCGTTTGAAAGCATAATGCCGTCGGGCTTAGCCTTGATTATTTCCTCAGCCGTTGTGAAGCTCGGATACTGAGTAACCTCGCAGCCGCGCTCAACAAGGCTTCTGCCGATATTTCTCTTTGTTCCGAAATCCATAAGAGCTATTTTCGCTCCGCTGCCGTTTGAGAGCGGCACCGGCTTGTCCACCGTGACCGACTCAACAAGACCGCTGTGGTGAAAAGCCTTGATTTTTTTCATAAGCGCCTCTTTGTTTGATATGTCCGCGGTGATAATTCCGCGCATTGTTCCGCTTTCGCGAAGCCTTTTGACAACCGAACGGGTGTCCAGACCGGTCATGCAGGGCATATCGTATTTCACAAGCAACTGTGAAAGAGTCATCTCGTTTCTGAAATTAGAGGGCGTGTCGCACATCTCGTGAACAAGAAAAGCGCAGGGCTGAAGCTTGCCGCTTTCAAAATCCTCTTCGGTTACCCCGTAGTTGCCTATCATCGGATAAGTCATAATAACGCCCTGACCGGCGTATGAGGGGTCGGTAAGTATTTCAATGTATCCCGTCATTGATGTGTTAAAAACAATTTCGCACACGGTTTCCTTAAAAGCGCCGGCGGCTTCTCCGCCGTAAACCGAGCCGTCTTCCAGCATTAAATAAGCTCTCAAAACTCACACCGTACCTTTCTTAATTTCAACAAAATATTATAACACAGAACATACGCTTCTTCAATATATATAATCGTTTTATTCAAAAAAACAGCGGCGGAAAAACCGTCGCTGAAAAATTAAAAATAAAACGCCCTTTGCGCGCCGGGCGAAAAAAAGAAGCGCTCAGTAAAAAGGGGAACGGATATGCCGCAGTTTTTTAAATTCTCAAATACACAGCGCATTTCCGTCACTCCCGTTTATTTATCTCGAAAATTTTAGCACAAAAATAAATTTGAGTCAATAAATATATTGAAAATAGTTGTTATTTGTATATAATTATAGATACATATTATATACGGCTGTTTTTAATGTGCAGAATTACAAAAAATAAAATGTTTGCATATTGGCTTGACAAGCGCTTGACAGTGTGTTAAAATGTCGTTACCTCGAAAAAGAGGGTTCTTTTTTTGTGCCCATTTTTATGAGGAAGGCTTTGGACTTTTGCAGCTGAGAACCTGCCGAAGGTCCTAAAAACACATTCACCTGCGGTTTTCGGGTGATGCATTAACGGAGGTGCCGAACAATGAGAGTAAAAATCACATTAGCTTGCACGGAGTGCAAACAGCGCAACTACAACACAAAGAAGAATAAGAAGAACACTCCTGACAGGCTGGAGATGAATAAGTATTGCAGATTCTGCAAGAAACACACTCTTCACAGGGAAACAAAATAAACGGGGGTAAGTGAAATGTCTGATAAGAAAGAAAAGACCACTGCCGACGTTCAGAAAACTAATAAAGAAGCTAAGGATAAGGCTAAAAAAGCCGCCGCTCCCGCAAAAAAAGAAAACCGTTTTAAAAAGGCAGGCGCGGCAATCAAAAGATTCTTTAAGGATTTCAAGAGCGAATGCACAAAAGTTACTTGGCCTTCGGGCAAAACCGTGCTCAACAGCTCGCTTGTAGTTATAGCTGTTGTAGTAATTGTAGGTCTTGTAATTTTCGGCATTGACCAGGCTCTTGCGGCAATAATCAAGGCGATTTTGGGCTTGGTGCCCGATGACGCCGCCGAATCAACGGCGCAGATGATCAGCATGTTTTTATTAAAGTAATCGGAGGAGATATATAATGGCAGAAATCTCCAGATGGTATGTTGTGCATACCTATTCGGGTTATGAAAATAAGGTCGCGACCAACATTGAAAAGGTTGTTGACAACAGAAAAATGCACGACTATATTCTTGATGTAAAGGTTCCCACCGAAACGGTTACCGAAATCAAGGACGACCAGAAAAAAGAAGTCGAAAGAAAAATCTTCCCCGGTTATGTAATGGTAAAAGTCGCGGTGTTTGAAAATGAGGATACCGGCGACCTTGAAATGACGGACGACACATGGTATGTAATCCGCAATACCCGCGGCGTAACGGGTTTTGTCGGACCTGAGAGCAAGCCTGTTCCTTTGACCGACGAAGAGGTTTACGCCATGGGCGTTGAGAAGAAAACGGTCAAGATTGACTATGCGGTAGGCGATATGGTAACGATTATCGACGGCGCTTTTGAGGGCGTTGTCGGCGTTGTCCGTGAAATCGATACCGAAAAGAACGCCGTATGCGTTGTAATTTCAATGCTCGGCAGAGAAACGCCGGTTGAGCTTGAACTTGATCAGGTTCAGAAGGCGGAAGAGTAAATTTTTATTGGTAATCAGCGCAAACGCGCTTTTTATGACGCTTTATCCTTAAAGCGTTGTGGGAGGAGCGGCGAGAGCTGTCCGTTCCGCCATACCACGAATTTTGGAGGTGCTAAAAATGGCTCAAAAAGTAGTAGGCTTAATTAAGCTTCAGATCCCGGCCGGAAAAGCAACACCGGCACCGCCCGTAGGACCCGCGCTCGGTCAGCACGGCGTAAACATTATGGCGTTCACAAAGGAATTCAACGAGCGTACAAAGAACGATATGGGACTTATAATCCCCGTAGTTATCACGGTTTATGCAGACCGTACATTCACATTCGTAACAAAGACTCCGCCCGCGGCAGTTCTTATTAAGAAGGCATGCGGAATCGAGAGTGGTTCGGGTGTTCCCAATAAGACAAAGGTTGCAACAATTACCAAAGAACAGGTCAGAAAAATTGCTGAGCAGAAAATGCCCGACCTTAATGCCGCTACCGTTGAAACGGCAATGAGCATGATTGCCGGCACAGCTCGCAGCATGGGCGTAACGGTAGTTGACTGATCTCCTTTGTGGGAGGAAAAATCAGATCCGATTAACCACTTTTTTGGAGGTAAAAGATTATGAAACACGGAAAGAAATATGTTGAAAGCGCAAAGCTTATCGACAGAACAAAGCTTTATGATACACAGGAGGCTCTTGAACTTGCCGTTAAGGGCGCAACCGCGAAGTTTGACGAAACAGTTGAGCTTCATGTCCGTCTCGGCGTTGACTCGCGTCACGCGGACCAGCAGGTAAGAGGCGCGGTAGTGCTTCCCAACGGAACAGGCAAGAGCGTAAGAGTAGCTGTATTCGCCAAGGGCGATAAGGCAGACGCGGCTGCGGCGGCAGGCGCCGAGGTCGTAGGAGCCGAAGACCTTGTAGCAAAGGTACAGGACGGCTTTATGGACTTTGATGTGTGCATCGCAAGCCCTGATATGATGGGACTTGTCGGCCGTCTCGGTAAAGTTCTCGGTCCCCGCGGACTTATGCCCAGCCCCAAAGCGGGTACAGTAACGCCCGATGTTGCCAAAGCGGTAACTGAGGCTAAGGCAGGTAAAATCGAGTACCGTCTTGATAAAACAAATATTATCCATTGTCCCATCGGCAAGGTTTCCTTCGGCGCCGAAAAGCTCAAAGAGAACCTTGACACTTTGATGGAAGCAATCGTTAAGGCTAAGCCCGCCGCAACAAAGGGCCAGTACATTAAGTCCTGCGCCGTTGCAACAACAATGGGCCCCGGCGTTAAGATTAACGCCAACAAATACACAGCCGCTGCCACAACTGCGGCTGAATAAAAATATTCTTGACAACACCTTTTCGGTGTGTTAGAATAACTACGCTTGCCAAAGACAGCAGGTGCTGACGCCCAACGGAGAAATCCGCCTGCCGAGGACTAAAAGCATTTTACTAAATGTTTCTGTGCCCTCCTGTCTTTTGGGAGGGCATTTCTCATAGCAAGCGATTTTAGTAACAGGAGGTGAATTCGTTTGCCGAGTGAGAAAGTATTGGAAAGCAAGAAACAGCAGGTTGCCTCGCTCAAAGAAAGACTTGAAGCTTCAGTAGCCGGCGTTGTTGTCGATTACAAGGGCATCAGCGTTGAGGACGATACCAAGCTCCGTAAGGAACTTCGTGAAGCCGGTGTTGAGTACACCGTTGTCAAGAACACCATTCTGGGCAGAGCTATCGACGGCACTTCACTCGCCGATATGAGCAGTGTGCTTGAAGGCACAACCGCTATCGCAACCAGCAAGGAGGACTATGTCGCCGCGGCAAGAATACTTAATAAGTATGCCGAGAGCAGCAACAGCTTCTCCATCAAGTCAGGTTACCTCGACGGTGAGATAATCAGCCTTGAAAAAATCGCCAGCCTTGCAAAACTCCCGTCAAGAGAGGTATTGCTAGCTACGGTTCTCAACGCGTTCAACGCGCCTATCGCCGCTTTTGCCCGCGCAGTACAGGCTATTGTGGATAAAGAAGGCGAAGCAGCACCCGCTGCGGAATAATTTTTAAAAATAACTTATTAAAATATTGGAGGTAAATATCATGGCATCAGAGAAAGTAACAGCTATGATTGAAGAGCTTAAAGCTCTTACGGTACTTGAGCTTGCAGAGCTCGTAAAAGCAGTAGAAGATGAATTCGGCGTATCTGCCGCAGCAGCGGTTGCAGTAGCAGCTCCCGCAGCAGACGGCGCAGCAGCAGCCGAGGAAAAGACAGAGTTTGATGTAGAGCTTACCGAGGTAGGCGCTGAGAAGATTAAGGTTATTAAGGCCGTTCGTGAGATTACAGGTCTTGGCCTTGCCGAGGCGAAAGCTATCGTTGACGGCGCTCCCAAGGTGCTCAAAGAAGCTGCTTCCAAGGAAGACGCTGAGGCCGCTAAGGCTAAGCTTGAAGAAGTCGGCGCTAAGGTTACTCTTAAATAATTTTATCCGATTAGCAAGCATTAAGTCCCCGTTTTTACTGACGGGGACTTTTGTTTGTCAATATGCACAAAATAAAAATATGTTTATTGGCAAACATTTTCCAAAAAATATGTTGATTTATTTTTTAATTGTGATATATTATAGATAGAAGAATAAGAGGAGGAGGTGTAAAGAATGGAAGCTCTTTCTGGAATCATTGAAACAATCACAGGCCTCTTTGCAGATTTCGACCTGGGACATATCATTAACGTAATTCAGGAATTTTTTGCTGGACTTATGGGCTAATTTAAACTGAGTTCTATAACAAAAGGGTGTAGTAATTACACCCTTTTGTTATATCAAGGTGTGATAAAATGAGAAGCAGCGTTAAAGCCGCCGCGGTCTTTTTGGCGGTGTTATTGATACTTTGCTCTTTTGCCGGCTGTAAAAAGAACGATAATCCTGAGGAACCCCCTTCTGAAAATACCGAGGAAAGCGCTTCGGTTTCTGAAACCGGGAACGGGAATTTCTCTGATTCTTCCGACAGCAGCGAGAGCGAAACCGTTTCCGAAAAGGAAACAGAAACAAAGAAAGATACTTCGTCTGTAAAAGTACCGTCATCTGCCGCCGGTTCGGGAGGTTCGCAAAGTAGCACCACCGGAACTTCGGGCGGGACAGGGCTTGAAGAGCTTGAAACCAGCGAGGTTGTTACATATTACTGCGACGATGTAAATAACAAATACATTAAAACAGTCGCGAACGAGTTTTCGGTTGAGGCCTCATCTCTTATTGCGCTGATACGCACAAACGCCGTAAACGCAGGCGCTACGGTGCTACAGTTTTCAGGCAAAACCGATTCCTCGGGCAATCTTTTAACTACTGAGGACGAATTAAAAGCCGTCTATGAGGTGTCCGATTCCGACGGCTCCGTAAAAAAAGCAACCGGCGGCTTTACGGGAAATGTCGGGTATAATTACATTGAGAGCCTTGCGGTCTTTAAACTCACAAAAGAGTTTATTTTGCCGCAGCTTGACGAAATGAAAAGAGAACGGCCCTATAAAGGCTGAATTCGGCGCGGAATATTTTCCGCGCTCTTTTTGACTTTTTTTTTCTTGCAACGGCTGGTAATATATGTTAAAATTACAGCGAATATACCAAAGGGGAGTTGCTTTATGTCTTTACATTCGGAAAGAGCGGTACAGCTTTTTAAAGAGGGAAAAAACTGTTCTCAGGCGGTGTTTGCCGCGTTTGCGCCGGAATTGGGGCTTGATGAGGAAACCGCGCTTATGGTGTCCGCCGGACTTGGCGGAGGGGTCGGCAGAATGCGCGAAGTCTGCGGAGCCGTGTGCGGCAGCGCAATGGCGGTAGGCCTTAAATGCCCCGAACTTGATAAGGCGGGCGTGTATGAGAAAGTTCGCCTGATAGCCGATGAAATAAAGAAAAATCACCCCTCAATAATTTGCCGCGAGCTTTTGGGACTCTCTGAGCCGGAGGGCAGTTTCGTGCCCGAAAAGCGCACGGAGGGGTATTATAAAAAACGACCCTGCGTTCAGATGGTTGAGGACGCGGCAAAAGCCGTTGACAAAATACTTTTTGCCAAGGAGGGGTAATTTTGGGAAAATCCTACGCTTTTATTGAAAACGGCGCGGCCATAATCGGCAACGATTTTATTGAACGCCGTTTTTCAACCGAGAACGCAAAGCTGATTACTACCGAAATTATCAATAAGAGGGCAGGGGAAAAAGCGCAGATTAAATTTAAGTCCTTTTCAGCCGAATTTTTTGTAGGCTTTCAGGTCGCGGGCAGGTTCGCGCCGAAAACGATTTTTTTGTCCTCTGATGAGCTGACTCTGGAAACGGTCAATGTTTTAAGGCGCAGGGTAGAGTTCGTTTTTAAACCCTATGTTTTCTCAGGCGCGCCCATTACATTTATCGAGAGCGTTGAAATTGAAGACGGCAGCCGCTGTATGAAAAAATATATAGAAATGATGGTGCCGCCCGAAAAACAGCATTTGATTACAGTTGATTATATCGACTGCGAGCATATCAGCTTTGAGGAGTCCGAATACTGTTTCAGCGTGCGTGAAAACGGAAAGACATGTATAAGCGAATACCACAGTACGCTCGGCCAGCCGTTTTTTATAAACGGAATATTTTTCGGAAGCGAATTTCCGCTTACAGATAATAAAATAAGTTCCGGCACCGCTTATATACGCTATTTCAGCGGAAAGCGTTTTGACCGGATGCGCCTTAACTGCGGACATACCTTTAAAACATGGGCTACCGTTGCGGGCGCTGCCGACGGTGTGAGCATAAAATCGGTGACAGATGCTTTTTATGAATATATACGGAGCATTTCGCCCAAGCATCTGCCCAGATTTCAGTATAACCCGTGGTTTGACAGTATGCTCAATATATCCGAAAAAAGCCTGCGCGAAACATTTATGCAAATCGAGGACGGTCTGAGCAAATCTCTTGTTCCTCCGCTTGACTGTTATGTTATTGACGACGGTTACAGCGATTACGGCGGCAGCTTCTGGAACTTTAACTCAAATTTTCCAAACGGATTCAGCGCCCTGTCGCGGCTGACCTCTGAGCTTTCATCTGATTTCGGAATGTGGCTCGGTCCCAGAGGAGGCTATAACAGGCAAACGGCTTCTTTTGCGAAAAGAATGGAAAAGGCGGGACTCGGCGGCTTTAACCGCCGCAGCCTTGATGTGTGCGTTGCCTCTTTTGATTACATAAAAAATCTGACCTCGTTTATGCTCTCGTGTTCTGATAAATTCGATGTGAGCTACTGGAAGCTTGACGGCTTTTTGCAGAAAGCCTGCCCGTCAAAAAAACACGGGCATATCACCGGCGGCTTTCGGTATATGTATCAGTATTCGGAAGCGTGGGAAAAATGGATTGAGCTGTTCAGAACCCTCAGGCTTTCCCGTGAGAGCAAGGGCAAAAAAATATGGATAAATCAGACAAGCTACTGCAATCCCAGCCCGTGGTTTTTGCAGTGGAGCGACAGCTTGTGGCTTCAAAACAGCAGTGACGCAGAAAAACTGAGCGTCGGCGGCAAGGGCGGCTGTGAGGAAACGGACGCGGATTTGCTTTTGAACTACCGCGACAGCCGTTATTATGATTTCAGCGTAAGCCGCGGATTTAAAGTGCCTTATGAATATCTTTATAACCATGACCCGGTTTACGGAAAACTCGCCGGCGCCGATATGACCGACAGCGAATTCCGCAAATACCTTTTTATGATGACGGTAAGGGGTACTGCTTTTTGGGAGCTTTATTATTCCCCGTCAATGCTGAATAAGGAAAAACTGCGTATAAATTCCGACGCAATCCGTTTTGTAAAAAACGAGTTTCATATTCTCAGGTATTCCTCGCTGATAGGCGGCGATGTGTCGAAAGGCGAGGTGTACGGCTTCTGCGCGTTTAAGGACGGCGAGGGCGTTGTGTCGCTTCGCAATCCGTCAAAAACGGCAAAGGAATATACCCTTGTCCTTGACGAGAGCTGCGGCGTTTGCGAAACAGCGGTAAATATGCGCCGCGCGGTAATTTATCCGTACTGCGCGCGAACGGACGATTCTTTGTACTCTTTCGGAGAAAGCATAAGCGTTATGCTGCCGCCGCGCGGCTGCGTTATAATGAAATTCACAAACGGCGAAAGGCGTATTCCGCAGCTTATTTACGGTAAAACCGAGGGCGACAGCATTTTGCTTTTCTTTGACGACCGCATTATATTTGATAAAAATCAAATTTTTTCCGACTGCGAAATATCAGACAGCGAGCTTTTTGAGGATTACAGCACCTTAAAGCTGACCTTCAAAGATAAAAAGAAAAAAGTTTCGGTAAATATGACAGCCGAAAACATTTACGGCGATTCCTTTACGGCTGAGTTTTCGGGCAATTTTTATCCGGACAATGCTTGCCCCGGCAAAAAAATTCCGTGGGGAAGGGATTTTACCGTTGATTTTACCGTTGACTCGGTAAATGAGGACAATGTATTGCTTAAAGGCGGCAGAGCGCTTAAACTTGCGCTTAAAGGCGGCATAGCGTCAGTCGGTATAGGCGAAAGGGAAAAGACCGGTGAAACCGCCTTGAAAAACGGCGACCGGCTAACGCTCGTCTGCGAGCCTAACGGACTGTTCAAACTCTATGTAAACGGCAGAATAGAGTGTTCCGTTTATGACGCCGGGTATATAAACTCTCTTGCCGGCAGCGTTTTAAGGCAGAGCGAGTGTGTGAGCGGCTTAAAAATAACGCCGCGTGCGCTCTCTTATTATGAAATATAAAAAAAGGGGATTTAATATGAAAGAGCTGAACCGTGAACTGCTTGCGGCAACTGACGCGGTTTCACCGCCGGAGAATATCGTTCTCAGCCGGAATGTACGGCTTACGGTGCTGACCGAACGAATGATAAGAGTGGAGTTTTCTCCCGAGGGCAATTTTACCGACCTGCCTTCGCAGACAGTCTGGTACCGCAATTTCGGAATTGTACCTTTCACTCATAAAACCTCAAACGATACTCTCACCGTTAAAACCGAAAAGGCTGTTTTTTGCGTGAATTGCCATACGGGCGCCTTTAAGTATGCCGAAATCGACGGCAAAAAAATAAACCCGGATCCCGAGCATAACTTAAAAGGCACCGCCCGCACTCTCGACCAGACTTTTGGGCCTAAAAAGCTGAACGACGGCGTAATAAACCATGACGGTGCACAGGTTTTTGACGACAGTAAAACCCTGCTGCTTGAAAAGGACGGAATGCTCACCGAAAGGGCAAACGGCACGAAGGATATTTATGTTTTCGCTTTCGGTAAGGATTATGTGGGCTGGATAAACGATTTTTATAAAATAACGGGCAGACCGCCCCTTGTTCCGAGATATGCCCTCGGCAACTGGTGGAGCCGATACAGAGCGTACACTCAGGCGGAATACGAGGGACTTATGGACGAGTTTTTCCGCCGAGATATTCCGCTTACCGTTGCCACAATAGATATGGACTGGCATTGGGTAAATGTAAAGGAAAAGTTTAATTATAACGGCAAACGGGGGCCTGTCTGGAGCTCCGGCTGGACAGGTTACAGCTGGAATACCGATCTTTTCCCCGATTATAAGGGATTTTTGAAAAAGCTGCACGATATGGATTTAAAGGTCACCATGAACCTTCACCCGGCGGACGGCGTGCGCAGCTTTGAGAATATGTACGGCGAAATGGCTGAAGCTATGGGGATTGATAAGGAAAGCGGCAAAACCGTTGAGTTTGATTTAACCGACAAAAACTTTATCAACGCCTATTTCGATATTCTGCACCACCCCTATGAAAAGGACGGAGTCGATTTCTGGTGGATAGACTGGCAGCAGGGCACCAGAAGTAAAAAAGCAGGGCTTGACCCGCTGTGGCTTCTTAATCATTACCATTATCTTGACACCGACCGCGAGGGCAGACGGCCGCTTATTCTTTCTCGCTACGCGGGAATCGGCTCTCACCGTTATCCGCTCGGCTTTTCCGGCGATACGGCTATGAATTGGAGCGTTTTGAATTTTCAGCCGTATTTTACAGCCAACGCGGCAAACTGCGGCTATACATGGTGGAGCCATGACATCGGCGGCCATCATCTCGGCGAGCATGACGACGAGCTTTATATAAGATGGATTCAGTTCGGCGTATTTTCACCTATTATGCGCCTTCATTCCACAAACTGGTCTTTCCTCGGAAAAGAGCCGTGGAATTACAGCTGGGAGGCTCAGACTCTCTCAACCGAGTTTTTAAGACTTCGCCACAGACTTATTCCGTATATATATGCGATGAATTACCGTTCTTACAGCGAGGGCAGAGCGCTCTGCGAGCCTATGTATTATACATATCCCGAAAACAGTGAGGCGTTTGAGTTCAAAAACGAGTATATGTTCGGCTCAGAGCTTTTGGTGTGTCCCGTAACGACAAAAATGGATAAAAACACCAAAACGGCGGCTACAAAAATGTGGCTTCCCAAGGGCAGATGGACTAACATTTTTGACGGCAGAATATATAACGGAGGCAAGAATGTAATAATAAACAGCCCGGTCAACACAATACCCGTTCTGGCCCGCGAGGGAGCCGTAATACCTCTTTCGGCGGATTCGGGAAACTCATGGCGCTGTCCGGAAAATCTGGAATTTGACATTTACCGCGGAAATAATACCTTTATGTTCTATGAGGACGACGGCGAAAGCGGAAATTATAAAAACGGCGAGTACTCCCTCAGCAAAATTACCGTAAGCGAAACGGAAGGCTCTCTTAAAATTACGGTCAGCGGCGGCAAGGCTCTTGCGTGTATTCCAAAAAACAGAAAATATACTTTCCGTTTTAAGGATATTGAGAACTTCTCGGACGCCGGCGTACTCTTAAACTCAGCCGCGGTTTCCGCTTCGGTTCAGGATAACTCTGTAACCGTTTGCGGTGTCGGAGCGGAGGATACCCTCGAAATAACGCTTTTCGGGGTAACGGCTCGTAAAAACAAGCCGGTAAGCGAGCGCGTGCTCGACTGCATTATTCACTTCAACGGCTCCAATGTGAAAAAACGGGTAATCGCTTCAAGGGCGGAGTCCTGCAAAACCAAGAACGACTATGACGCTCTTATTCGCCGCACCCGTTCAAAATCCCTTAAAATGTGCCTTGACGAAGCGGTAAACTCTATGGAATAAGCTAAAAGACCTGCCGGGCGGCAGGTCTTTACTTTTAAGGCAAATCTTAAAAAATATAGCATTATTTGGATTATTCACAAGAGTATGAGCCTCTGTTATAATGTGACATATCGGAACGGAGCAAAATTAAGCGCCCATCCGATAAATAAAAATCATTATAACCGAGGTGGAAAATGAAAAAATTATTATCATTTATTTTGGCAGTTGTAATCATAATAGGCGTGACCGCCGTTCCTATGACAGCCGAGGCGGCTACCGCCTCTTCAAAGGCGGGAACGGTCAATGTAACTTCAGGAAACCTCAATGTACGAAAAAGTGCGTCAACTTCCTCAACGGTACTGGCAACTCTTTCAAAGGGCAGCTATGTGACCCTGATTTCACAAAGCGGCTCGTGGTGGTATGTGGAGTACGGCAAGGGACTGTTCGGATATGTCCACGGCAGTTATATTAAAACTGCGTCCGGCACGCCTTACAGCGTGAATATACAGTCGGGTACGCTTAATGTAAGAAGCGGAGCCGGTACGGGCTATCTCAGAATCGGCAGCCTCGCGAAAGGCGAAATCGTGATTGTGCTTTCCTCTTCCGGCGGGTGGAGCCGAATTTTGTATCACGGTACAAAAACAGGCTATGTAAGCAGCCAGTACCTTTCCTCGACTGTTGCCTCGCAGCCGTCAACATATCCTAAAATAACCCTTTCTGTGCCTTATTTTAAACAGACGGACAGCCGCTGGGCAAATGTGCAAATAGGAACATCGGGCAAAACAATCGGGCAGATAGGCTGCGCTACAACAGCCATAGCCATGATTGAGTCCTACCGCAAAAATACCGTAATCTATCCTGACGCCATGTCCAAAAAGCTCAGCTACTCTTCCTCAGGCGACCTCTACTGGCCTTCGGATTATAAGGTAACAACCTCGTCATCAGGCTACCTTACGGCACTTTATAATGCCTTAAAGGCGGGCAAGCCCGTTCTTTTCGGAGCCAAGACATCGGCAGGCAGACAGCATTGGGTTGTAGTGACGGGTTATACAGGCGGCAGCTCGCTTGCGGCTTCGGGATTTGTCATTAACGACCCCGGAACAAATCAGCGAACAACGCTTCAGCAGTTTTTAAACGCCTATCCCGTTTTCTATAAGTACTTTGTTTATCAGTAAACACAAGAGCGCCCGGAGATTTTTTTCGGGCGCTTTCGGCTTTGCTCACGCCGATTTGTTGCATTGACGGGGGAAATGCGGTATAATTACCTCACGAAACACAAAAATTTTCAGCGGCGCAAAGGGGAAGGTTATGAAAGAAACAGTAATTCAGTTCGGCGAGGGCAATTTTCTGCGTGGATTTGCGGATTATTTTATACATAAGCTCAACGAACAAAATCTCTATGACGGCAAAGTTGTAATAGTACAGCCCATTGAAAAAGGCGCTGCCGATATAATAAACGCTCAGAAAGGCGTATATAATTTGTATCTTCGCGGAGTCGAAAACGGCAAAGAGGTTTGCGAGCGCGCGGAGATTCACTCTGTCAGCAGGTGTATAAATCCTTATACCGACTTTGACTCGTTTCTTGAACTTGCGCATAATCCCGATATGCGTTTTGTAATTTCAAATACTACCGAAGCCGGAATCGCGTATGATGAAACCTGCCGTTTTTCCGATTCTCCGGCTTCCTCGTTTCCCGCCAAGCTGACAAGACTGCTTTACGAAAGGTATAAATCGGGACTCGGCGGCTTTGTAATGCTCGCCTGCGAGCTTATTGACAATAACGGCGACAGGCTTAAAGACTGCGTTTTGAAATATGCCGCTCAATGGGGGCTCGGCGAAGATTTTGTAAATTGGATAAATTCATATAACAGCTTTTGCAATACTCTTGTGGACCGTATCGTTACAGGCTATCCCTCGCAAGAGGCAAAGCGCCTTTGCGCTGAAATCGGCAGGGAGGATAAGCTTCTTGACACCGCCGAAATATTCCACCTGTGGGTAATCGGCGGCAATTTTGAATCCGAGCTTCCGCTTAGAAAAGCCGGCTTTAATGTTGTCTGGACAGACGATGTTTCGCCCTATAAAAAAAGAAAGGTGCGCGTCTTAAACGGGGCGCATACATCTATGGTGTTTCCGGCTCTGCTGTGCGGAGTCGAAACTGTCGGGGACTGCCTTAATGACGCCGATATAAGTCGTTTTCTTGAAAAATGCCTTTTTGATTATATTCTGCCAATGCTCGGCGACAGCGCGGAGAACAGGGCTTTTACCGCGAGCGTGCTCGAACGCTTCGCGAATCCCTTTGTTAAGCATCAGCTAAAATCAATTTCATTAAATTCCGTAAGCAAGTTTAAAGAGAGGGTTCTGCCCACCGCCTTTGACTGGCACGAAAAATACGGCGTGTTCCCGAAAGAATTTGCTTTTTCCCTTGCCGCGCTGATTGAGTATTACAAAAACGGCGAGCCCTGGGACAGCGAAAAAACGGTAACCATTATTAAGGAGAACGAACTTGACGCTGTGCTCGCTTGTAAAGAGCTGTGGGGAGCGGATTTAACCTTCTCGCTTCCGGAGGTCGGGGAATGTTTAAACGCCATACGCGAAAAAGGAGCAAGGGAGGCGCTGAGATGGATTTTGTACGGATAAATCCCAATGACAATGTAGAGGTTTCCCTTGAAAACGGGCATAAATACGCTGTAAGGGATATAAAAAAAGGGGAGAGCGTCATAAAATACGGCTTTCCGATAGGCTCGGCGTCAGCCGATATTGCAAAGGGGGAGCATGTGCATTCCCATAATCTCAAAACCGCCCTCGGCGAAATTGCGGAATATGAGTATGCGCCCGATTTTAAAACTCTGCCGAAAATAAAACCCGCGGAATTTACGGCTTACGCTCGCCGTGACGGCAGAATAGGAATACGCAATGACATCTGGATAATCCCCACGGTCGGCTGTGTAAGCCATACAGCGGAAATTATCGCCGAAAAAACAGGAGCTTTCGCTTTCTGCCACCCCTACGGGTGCAGTCAGCTCGGCGACGACCTCGAAACTACACGCAAAATTCTCAGCGGACTCATAACTCACCCCAACGCCGGCGGAGTGCTCGTGCTGGGGCTCGGCTGTGAAAATAACGGCATAGACTCTCTTAAAGCAGCGCTCGGCGGATATGACAGCGAAAGAATAAAGTTCTTAAACGCTCAGGACTGCGCCGACGAGGTACGGGAGGGCGTAAATATTATAAAAGAACTTACGCTGAAAGCCGCAAAGGATAAAAAAATAAAAACCGATATTTCTAAGCTCGTAATCGGCTTAAAATGCGGGGGAAGCGACGGCCTTTCGGGAATAACCGCCAACCCTCTTGTAGGCAGAACGGCGGATATTGCCGTTTCAATGGGAGCCGCGGCTGTAATGACCGAGGTGCCCGAGATGTTCGGAGCCGAACAGATACTTTTTAACCGCTGCGAGAGCCGCGCGGTGTTTGAAAAATCGGTAAGTCTCATAAACAACTTTAAAAATTATTTTATCTCTCACTCTCAGCCGGTAAGCGAAAATCCCTCGCCCGGCAATAAAGAGGGGGGAATAACCACGCTTGAAGAAAAATCTCTCGGCTGTGTGCAGAAGGGCGGTACATCGCCCGTTACGGATGTGCTCCTTTGCGGCGACAAGGCGCGAAAAAGCGGATTGAATTTGCTTTACGGCCCCGGCAACGATATGGTCGCTGTCACAAACCTGACCGCCGCCGGCTGTCATATTATTCTGTTTACCACTGGCAGGGGCACGCCTTTGGGAGCGCCCGTGCCGGTCTTGAAAATCTCAACGAATACTTCACTTTATAACCGTAAAAGGAATTGGATTGATTTTGACGCCGAGCCGTCAATTACGGATAGCAAAGCTCCTCAAAAGCTTTTTGACCAGGTAATTAAAACCGCGGATGGGCAAAAAACTTTAAGCGAGCAGAACAGCCACCGCGAAATAGCTATATTCAAAAACGGAGTCACGCTTTAAAAAAACCGGCGAAGGGCATTTGCCCGGCCGGTTTTTTAAGATAATATAGCGCTAATTTTAGTAACCCCGAAAGAATATAAAATAAATCGGCAAAAAATACAACCTACTCAAACCAAAAAAATACAACCCTATGCTTTCACAAAGGGTTGTATGGCGCAGAAGGAGAGACTCAAAAAGGCAAGCCTTTTCGTTTGCTTCGCAAACACCGATTATAAGTCCGCGCGCCTCGGCTTACGCCAACCGGCGCGCATGGACAAGAGTTCGAGTCTCTCACAAACTCAAACAAAAAAATACAACCCTATGTTTTCACATAGGGTTGTATGGCGCAGAAGGAGAGACTCGAAAAGGCAAGCCTTTTCGTTTGCTTCGCAAACACCGATTATAAGTCCGCGCGCCTCGGCTTACGCCAACCGGCGCGC
>CALWIO010000013.1 GCA_944380765.1 uncultured Clostridia bacterium | reverse complement strand
TCCGATTTGTACTCCATAGCGGGGGAAACAACGGAATTTGCAAAGCCCGTAATAGGTACTATCGTGCCGGCGCCCGCGTGCTTGGCGATTTTGTCAAATACGCCTATCCCCGTCAGCACGGCGGTTATAATAATCAAAACGGAGGGCGTCATGGCCTTTACATAATCTTCGCTGAAACCCGCCCTTTCAAACAGGTAATTCAAAAGCTGACCGAAAGCGCATATTGTGCCGCCGAATAAAAACGCTTTAAGGGCGTTTGTGAATTTGTGGCTGGGCGGAGAGGCTTTTTTAGCCATTTTATCGTATTCGTTGTTTGTGACTGACATTAAAATCACTCCTTTGCCTTATTTTTCCCAAAGGAAATTTTAAAATTCATGTTTAAAGCAAACCGCGGTTTGCAATAATATGAAATATATGGTAAAATTTATTATCATTATAACGGAGGTATTGTGTTGACCGGATATATTGATGTGGGCGGCGGAATGCGCGGCGTTTACGGCGCGGGAGTGCTTGACCGCTGTATTGACGATAAAATAGAGTTCCCTTATTACATAGGCGTGTCGGCAGGAAGCGCGAATATAGTATCGTTTCTCGCGGGTCAGCGCGGCAGATGCCTGAGGTTTTACAGGGACTATTCCTCCCGGCGCGAGTATATGAGCCTTTATAACTTGGTAAAAAACAAGGAATATATAGACCTTGACTATGTTTATACAACCCTCACCCAGGAGGGGGGCGAGGACCCGATAGACTATGACGCGCTTATGAAAAATAAATGCGAGTTCTATATTGTTTCAACGGACGCGGCTACGGGCAAAACCGAGTATTTTGATTTTAAGGAATTAAAGCAAAACGATTTTTTTGAAATTAAAGCCTCCTGCTGTATTCCGCTCGTATCAAAACCCATAAGGCGAAACGGCAGAACATTTTTTGACGGCGGACTGTCCGACCCCATACCCGTAAAGCGCGCTCTTGACAGCGGCTGTGATAAAATCGTGGTAACCCTCACGAGGCCGGAAACTTATCATAAAAAGCACTGGATGTCGCTTAAAGCGGCAGGGGCCGTGCCGGGCAAATATCCCGAAATGGCAAAGCTTTTAAAGGAGTCGCCGGACAGGTACAACGACGGGCTGGAATTTTTAAAGGAACTTGAAGCGCAGGGAAAAGCGCTTGTAATTGCTCCCGAAAGCTGCTGCGGAGTCAGCACGCTCAGCAGGAATAAGGAAAATATCCTTGCTCTGTATAAAAAGGGTTATGAGGACGCGGGCAGAATCGCGGACTTTTTAAAATAAACTCAGAGGATTTTTCAGGTGAAAAAAATAAAGAACAAACCGGCTCGTTTTCTGATTATCCTGCTCGCTTTTGTGCTGGCGTTCAAGGTTTTTGATTTTACCGCCGGCGAATTGACGGACAGAAAAGCCTACGAGGACGCTGCTGCGGCAGACTATGGGGCGTTCCAAGAGGTTTTAAGCAAGGCGCAAAGCGGAGAAATTCTGAGCGAAGAGGATTACGGGGTTATTTTTTCGCAGTCGGGACTGGGCAAACCTGCCGCCGATAAGCTGATAAGCGAAAACAATACGGAAAAAATCGAATTTTACAGGGATTACTTTTTGCTCGATAAGGACTGCGAGTGTATCCGCGAGGGGATTTTCGCCTGTCACGAAAGGATAACCGACGCCGAAAAAAATCCGATTGAAAACCCGTATTTTGCCGACCTGCAGGACGGCGATATTTTAATCACGCTCAGCATACATTCTCTTGGCTGGCGGCACGGGCACGCCGCCGTGGTGATTGACGCCGAGGCGGGCAAAACCGTGCAGGCTACAATGTGGGGCGAAAAAACGAGTATAGGCAGCGTTCGCGAATGGCTTGAATATCCGCTGGTCGCGGTGCTCAGGGCAAAAAATACCGACGAATACACAAGAAAAGAAATAGCCCGTTACGCGGGCGAAAATCTGGTCGGTTTAAGGTATTCTTTTGCCGCCGGGCTTGTGGGCTCCGGCAGCAGCGCGGGAACTCAGTGCGCGCACCTGGTGGAGCTGGCATATAACGAGTACGCGATAGATATTGATTCAAACGGCGGTAAAATCATAACGCCTTATCAGATACTTAAAAGCGAAAATCTTGAAACGGTACAGGTTTACGGTAATATAAAGGAGTTGTAAAAATGAAAAAGACAGCCGCGGTAATAATTTTTCTTTTAATAGTTACTCTTTTCGCGGGCTGCCGAAGCGGCAGGGTTTATGAAAAAACCGGCCCGGCGCCCACTATGGCCGAAAAAACCGAAGCGCCCGCCGAAGAGGAAACCCTCACAGAGGCCGAGGAGAGCTCGGAAGAGGAGTCCGAAGAGGAGAGCTCCGAAGAGGAAACCCAGCAAAGACCGAGTTATGTAAGACCTACCTCCAATTCAGGCTCAGGCTCAAATTCGGGCGGCTCAGGCTCAAATTCGGGCAGTCACAGCTCGTCAACAAGACCTGCTCAGGAGTCCTCCACGCATACCGAACCCGAAAGTGAGGCTACCGAGCCTTCCGCCACAAGTCCCGCTCCGGAAACCTCAACGGAAAACACAACCGAGCCTGTGGAGGAACCCGCCCAGTCCACAAGCGACGGGTTTTTCGGCGGCGATTAAAACTCTGTATCGCAAAACAACAAATACTGTTTTTGCACCCCGTTCAAAAAGCATTTGAACGGGGTGCGATTTTTGTTATTTTTTCGGTTAAAGCTTGTATTTTATCGGCTATAAAATACTGCAATTACTCAAATTGTATTTTTCGGGTTTGTCTGTGTTGGTCATATTTCTTTTATTACTGCGTCTCGGTACAACATTGAACTTTCTGACTTTTACATTCTTTGCGTTTCTGACAAACAAACCGTAAACGGGCAAATCATAATACAGGCTTTTTTCGTGATTTAATATATACATGTGAGAAATTCTTGTGCTTTCAGGATAACCGCCCATATTAAGATAACCGTCATAGGCGTCATTGCCCTTATAGATGCAGTTTTTTCTTTTGCCTGACGGTATGTCACATTGATATTTTCAATAGTGATATTTTCGGCATAATGAATTTCACCGTGCTTTTTAAAACCGGTTATCGAACTTGCTATATCGCAATTATCGGCAAAAATATTTTTAATTACAATATCGCTGAGCCGTGACCCTTTTTCCCTGTAACTCAGCCAAATAACAAAAGGAGTTGTAATGTTTTCCATAGTGATATTTTCACACCTGATATTTTTTGTTGTTGCTCCGTCTGTTGACTGAATTGAAATTCCCGCGTAACCGCCGGCTATGCCCGGCATAAACATATAGCAGTTTCTTATCAATACATTTTTAATATCATTACAAGTTGCGGTACCTGCTTTAAAGCAGTTGGCAAGGGACATCAGTTCACAGTTTTCAATAACAACATCTTCCAAAACATCGTTTCCGGGGTCGGTTTTAAGGCATATTGCGTCATCGCCCGTCGCAATAAAACAATTTTTTATAACTGTGTTTTTACCGCCCATAATATCTATTCCGTCAGAGTTCGCTACTCTTACATTGTTGTTTATCACAACTCTTTCAAACAGCAAATTCTCGTTGCCTTCCATTCTGCAAGTCCACGAACCCGATTCATATATTTCCGGATTCCTGACGGTAACATTCCTGCAATAATTGACTGCCATTATAAAATCGCGGGTCATTTCGTCTTCTTTGGCAAACATTATTCTTTTTCTGTGTTCCCGGACAAAGGTTTTAAGGTTAAATGTATCAAGAGGATAAAACGGACTTGTATCCTGCGCTTCAAAGCAGTATGTAGCGCCGTTGCCTTTCAGCTTTCCGGGACCTTCAATTATTATATTTTCCTGATTTTCGGCATAAATCAAAGCGTTTCTTTGAATTGTATTGTTTTCTTTTATACTATGAAATTCTGTGTTTTCATTTTTATCCGCGTCATAAGTGATATTGGTTAAGGGTCAGATAATTTTCAGATGAATGTTTATCTCCTTTCAACACTTTTTCCAAAGTTTCGTAAGGAATATAATAAGACCTCGGCTTTTCTCTGTTCTGATGAATGTTTTCAACATTTTCGTAAAATCTCATTTTACTTAAACTGCCTTTCGGTTGGTTTATGAGTTCAGTTTAACATTAAAGTTTTTTCAGGTAAATGGAAGATTTGTGCCAAATGATAGTAATAAATTCCACAAAAGAGCGAATAAGCAGATTAAATAAAACCAGCGGCAGAGAAAATCTCTGCCGCTGATTGCTGAGCGCAAAGCCGGCTGCCGGTCTAAGGCATATTTTTATACGCCGCTTTCAGTCCGGCTGCTGACCGTTATGCGCCGGCCATTTACAGCCGGTAATTTCCATATTTGTGAATATTGCTTTAAAAGAAGAACTTTCAGGCGAACAAGCGTATATCCCAAACTGAATTTCGCCCGAACCTTTGCCAATGTGGCATATACGCATCTGACTGAACTTAATGCCGTCGTATGAACATTCAATACAGTAATCGTCTTCACGGCGGCTGAGCCTGTACCACATGGTTTTAATATTTGACGGAATTTCCGTTGTTGCCCAGTCAGAGTAGCCGTTGTTGGTTACTACACTGCCGAGATGCTGATATTTATCGTTTTCATACTCAACGGAAGCTTTCAGCCAGTTTTCACTGTCAAGATACATAACGATTCCGCACTGGTCAAATCTATGATGACTTTCTTTAAAATCTGTTTTGACAACGAAGCTGAAATATTTCTCGTTTGTTTTCATTTGAAAAACAGGCGCATTATCATTCTGAAAATGATAGTAAGTTCTCTGCCACAAGTCTGTATGCTCAGCGGTGACAATCTCAACTTTATTATCCGTAGCTGAATAACGCGCAGGTTCTCTTGTCCATTTAAATTCATCAATATTGATACTCATATTTTTCCCCGTCCGGTTAAAGCAATAGAATTTAGCTTGCGTTATAGGCATTCTTTAAGAATTTTTGCGATTTCTTCGTGATTTAAGGTCTTGTATCCGCCTTCAAGAATGAGCGTTGAATCGGCAATACCCTCAATCATATCTTCTGACGCGCCTAAATCGGTTATGTTCATAACAAGTCCAAGCTCTTTCATCCAGTTTTCCATTGCTTTCAAGCCTTCAAGAGCTGTTTCTTCGTCAGTCTTTCCGCCGGGATTTACATTCCAGACATTAACCGCAAATCTTTTGAACTTTTCAAGTCCGTAAGGCATAATGAATTTGTAATACGGAATTGAAACCGCCGCAAGCGTCATACCGTGAGTGGCGTCAGTGTAAGCGCCTACCGCCTGACCGAGCATGTGAACCATCCAGTCCGTTGACTTGCCTTTTGCTACAAGAGTGTTAAGCGCCCAGGTCGCGGTCCACATAATATTACTGCGCGCCTCATAATTCTGACTGTCCTTGTTGGCAATACGGCTTGAAGTGATAAGCGATTTCATAAGCCCTTCGCTGATATAATCGCTCGTGTTATCGTCATCGCCCGAAAAATACTGCTCGCAAATATGATTGAAAATATCATATATTCCCGCCACCATTTGATAATGAGGCAGAGTCAAGGTGTACTTCGGATTTAAAACAGAAAATCTCGGCATAATTTTTTCGTCCGCAAAAACATGGCCGATTTTGAGCTTGCTTTTGTGATTCGTAATAACAGAACCCGCGTTCATTTCCGAGCCTGTGCCTGCCATTGTAAGCACGCAGCCAACGGGAATTGTTTCACAGGTCGGCTCGTCAAAATCAATGTAATATTTTTGCCAGGGGTCTTCGTCACAGTTTACGGAAACAGATACGGCTTTGCAGTAGTCGCAGACAGAGCCGCCGCCTACCGCCAAAAGCAAATCGACATTGTGCTTTCTTGCTATTTCTATACCCTCATATAATTTTTCAACGGTCGGGTTTGGCATAACGCCGGGGATTTCCGCAATATTCTTTTGATTTTTCTTCAAGATTTCAACAACCTCGTCGTAAATGCCGTTTTTTTTCGCGGAATTGTTTCCGTAAACAAGCACAACATTTTTGCCGTACTTTTTAAGCTCGGCGCTGAGATTTTCAAGGGAATTTTCCCCGAAATAAAGTTTGGTCGGATTGCAGTAGCTGAAATTTCCTAACATAGCGTTTCTCTCCTTATTTTTCAAATGTAATTGTAACGCTGCCTGAACCCACAGCGTTTTTTAAGCCTGCTGTGTCGGTAATGTAACCTATACGGGTGTATGAATACGCCGTATTGAATGTATCGTAAAACAAAACAAGACAGTCGCTGCCGTAAAGCATTATATCGCCTGTTCTGATTTCACCTGTATTCGTTGAATCGGTTGAAAGAGATTTGCCAAGGTAACAGTATTTTTCATTACCGTTGAGTTCCTTCATAGTAATTTTTAAAGGAAGCATATCCGCAAATTCTTTCGCTGTTTCGTTGTCATAAAATTCCGCGTCAAAACTTTTGCCGTTAATGTTAATTTTCATAGTTTTCTGTGATTCTTGCGCTGCCGTGTTTTCTGTTGCCGGCTGTTTTTCCCCCGAGGGGTTATCGGTTTTTGCCGGTTCCTTACCGCAGGCGCAAAAAACAAATAATAATGCTGCCGTCAGTATCAAAGCGGTTGCTTTTTTCATATTTCCTCCTCAACATTTTTTATGAACCTTGCGGGAACTCCTGCAACTGCCGTATAAGGCGCAACATCTTTTGTAACAACAGAACCCGCGCCTATAATTGCCCCGTTGCCGATTGTTACACCCGGAAGTATTGTTGAGTCAGAGCCAATCCAGACATTGTCGCCTATATGAATCGCTTTTGGTATCATAGAACCCCTGTCCTTTGGCTCCTGCGCGTGGTTGAGGGTTGCCAATGTCACATTGTGACCTATAAGAACATTGTTTCCCAAATAAATTCCGCCCTGGTCCTGAAAATGGCAGGAGGAATTGATAAATACATTTTCACCCAGATGAATGTTTTTTCCGCAGTCTGTGTAAAAAGGCGGGAACAGAGCGAATCCCTCCGGCGTTTTTCTTCCCGTCAGTTTTGAAAAAAGCCGGCATAATTCTTCGGGCGCGCGGTATGCGTTATTCATATCGCAGGTAATTTTCATGGCTTCCTGACTGAGCCTGTGCATAAGCCGGTGCGCGGGAGAATTTGCCTTTATCGTCTGTCCTGTTTTAATATATTCCAAAAATTCTTCTAATTCCATAATTACTCCTTTCGTTACTATTTTACTGCTTATCAATACCGATAGCAAATACTTATACCGAATGTTTATATATGCTTGACGGGCATAGACAAACATAGTATATTAAGTTAAGGAGGTAATTTTTATGGAATTAAGAGTGCTTCAATATTTTTTAGCCGTTGCCAGAGAGAAAAGCATTTCGGGAGCCGCTGATTCTCTCCACCTTTCACAGCCTACGCTTTCAAGACAAATTAAAGATATGGAGCAGGAACTCGGCAAGCAGCTTATTATACGCGGAAACAGAAGAATTACATTGACCGAAGAGGGAATGATTCTGCGCAAGAGGGCAGAGGAAATAATGGAACTGATAAGAAAAACGGAAAACGAAATCGCTCTTTCCGATGAGTCAACGGCAGGCGACATCTATATAGGCGCCGGCGAAAGCAATTCCGCGGGTTATATTGCAAAAATGGCTAATACGCTCCGTCAGGAATTTCCCCTTGTGCATTTTCATATTGTGAGCGGAGACGCTCAGACGGTATATGAGCAGCTCGATAAGGGGCTGATTGATTTCGGACTGCTGTTCGGCAGCATTGACCTTACAAAATATAACTGTATTGAGCTGCCCGAAAAGGATACATGGGGTGTGCTTATGCCGCGCGACAGCGAACTTGCCGAAAAGGAAGTTATTACGCCTGCCGATTTAATTGAAAAGCCTATTATTGTTTCCCGGCAGGGAATAACGAGGGGAGAGCTTCAAAACTGGTTTAAACTGCCCGAGGAAAAATTGAATATTGTCGCAACTTATAATCTTCTTTATAACGCTTCGCTGTTTGTTGAGTCAGGCGTCGGGTACGCGCTCTGCCTTGATAAAATTATAAATACAAGCAACAGCGGCATTTGTTTCAGACCGCTTTATCCGGAACTTGAAATAGGTATGAGCCTCGTCTGGAAAAAACATCAGGTTTTTTCAAAAGCCGCCGATAAGTTTCTGGATTTAATCAACCGCTGCGGCTAAAACCCGCAAAGCAAAAAACGCTGAAAAAACTGTATCTAAAAGCTGAGCCCTGCGGACGCCCTGAATAAGAGGACGCTCGCAGGACTTCGTTTTTTGCGCTTAATATTAGGCTGTTAAAACAATTCCTTTTTGTTGGCCGCAATAAAAATCATCTTGTCTGTTATTAGCTGTGACCCGTGCGTTTTAAGGTGTCCGCCGTGGTCGGCGGTAATTATTATAAGCCAGTCCTCGTCATTGTAGGTCGGGCGGCTCTCAATGGCTTCAATAATGCGGTAAGCGTTTTTGTCGCAGCAGTAAAGCGCTTTAACATACTGTGGATTACCGTTATAAAAGCCCGGCGGCGTTTCGTGCCCGGTGTGGTCGGGAAGCTCAAAAATGCAGAACGAAATGTCGCAGTCGTCCCCGGTAACGGATTTTATCATGTGCTCTGTCAGCGCGTCATCGCTGTCGGGCACCTGAACAAAGCGCAGAGGGAGATTGTTTTTTTCGGCGTTCTCTATTTCGCGGCGGTATGTTTTGGTAAAATGCACCGGCCAAATGCTGTTGAACACGGTCTTTTTGCCTTTTTTCGCGTATTCGGTAAGAAAGGTTTCCGCCTTCGTCAGCGTTTCCTCGCCGTAAATACCCGTTTCTTTCGCCCATTTTCCGGTGAGTACGGTAGCCCAGCCCTGCGGAGTGCTGGTTTCCTGTTTTTCTCCCTTTTCTCCGCCCGTGTAGCTTAAAAATACCGCGCCCTCGTCTTTCAGCTTTTGCAGAGCGCTGTATTTCGCCGAGTCAATATAGGGGTCAAAGCCGGATTTTACCACCGGTACAAGCGAGTCGGCTCGCGCCCCGTCAAAGCCTATAACGGCGGCTTTTTTTGTTTTGCCGCCGCTTTCCATGTGCGCCCTTACGGCTTTCGCCACGGCGGTCTGCGGCAGCGCCTCTGCGGGGCTGTTGCGGAATATGCCGCTGTCGGTCACATATTTTATGTATTTTTTCTTTTTAAGAAATTCAAACGAGTTAAGCATAACGAACCTCCCGCCGTTATTTCGGCAAAACCGCGTTCCAGTCGGGCGGAGCGGCGTCATAAAGCACTCCGTCACGGATTACATCAATAATTTTCGCTATATCCTCCGTGCCTTTTTTCAGCTTCAAAAGGCCTTTCGCCCTGCCTGCCGCCGCGCAGAAAGCCTTGTATTCCGCCGTGTCGGGAGTGTAAGGCTCGTCCCCGTAATAAATATTCTGAATAATGCTGAGAATAAAGTCTTTGAGCTTTACTTTTCTGATGGACTTGTCAACGCTGCCGCTTACAAAAAGCAGCTTGCCCAGCCCCCCTAAGGTAATGCTGTTAAGCAGTTTCCCGAAAGGGAGCAAAAGGAATTTCATCTTATACATTTCTTCGGGTGTCTTGCTGAATCCGGGAGCCAGCACATTTGCAAAGCGGTCATAATCGTTCGCAAGCGAGTCGAAAATATCGTTGAGCAGATGGCTGAACTGCGACTTTGTGTATTCCTCAAAGGTCATTCCCTTTAAATCCCAGTCAATGCCGGTTACTGTGTCCGAGGTGATTTTTACCTCGCTGCCGGTCATTACCACACGGCGCATAACCGAGGGATAACCCACAAGGCAGGCGGTGTTTATGTCATAAAAATCGTTGCCCGCAGGCGTGGTGTATCTGGCTATATTCTGCATGTGGGTGTGCCCGGTAAAAATAAACTTAACGCCGCGGTCGGCTAAAAAACACGCTGTTTTTTCATAGTCGCCGAGCATATCCCGCTGACTGAACAAAGGGTAGATGGGCGAGGGCGGCAAAACCGGGTGATGAGTCATGGCAAAAATATAATCTCCGGCTTTGTGCGCCTCTTTTATCATGCTGTCAATCCATTCAAGCTGACTCTCGCTGTAACCGCAGAAAATTTTGTCGCCGTCATCGTTAAGGCATAACAGACGGTATCCCTCGCACAGCGAAACGCAGTAGGAATGGCTCTCGGCGTGAAAGGAAATCGCCTCGTCAAGTCCGAACTCGCGGTACAAGTCAACAAGCTCTTCGCGGCCGGTGCGGGTAGCATGGGATAATCGGTCGCCGTCGCAGCGCTCGGCGCAGCCCGTGCCGTTGCCTTCAAGATAGTAATCGTGAGTGGCGGTTATTAAGAAAACCCTTTTTCCGGCTTCTTTAAGCCTGCGCAGCTTGGGCAAAAGCCCTGTATGACTCTCTTTTGCGCCGTTGCAGCTTAAATCGCCCGCTATCAGCACAATATCAAAGTCTTTGTCTTTCGCGATTTTGTCAAAATAGGCGTCAATAATGGCGCCAGACTCGGCAAGACATTTCATATCCGTGCCGCTCAGCTCGTCATAAGCCTTGCCTGAAATCCCCAGTGCCGGGTCATAATAGTGCAAATCGGTTATAAGAATAAATTTAAGTTCCCCGTTCATTTCAACCCCGCCTTATTTGAACACATACAGATAAATCGAAATAAAATGCAGAACGCTGCCGGCTATTACAAAGAAGTGGAAAACGCAGTGGAAATACTTTCTTTTACTGCCTATTCCGTAGAGTATTGCGCCGACGGTATAGCATATTCCTCCCGCGAGCAGCGTGTAAAATCCGCCGGGTGAGAGCAGCTCGTAAAGGCTTTTTACAATTACGAGAACCATCCACCCCTCCGCAAGGCAAAGCACCATCTGCGGAATTTTAGTCTTTTCAAAGTTTATGAAAATCATAGCCGCCGCCGAAGCGGTACAGCCCCAGGCAACGCCGAACAGCACCCAGCCCATAACGGGGTTTGCCTGTCTTAGCGTAATAAGGGCGTAGGGCGTTATTGTGCCGGCTATCAGAAAGAATACCATTGTATGGTCAACAAGACGCATGGCTTTTTTGCCGCGGTTGTTGTAAAGCCCGTGGTAAACAGCCGAGCAGGTGTACATGGCTATCATGGTAAGCGAATATACAATGCCCGTCACAATATGCCAGGGCGAGCGCAGGATAATGCCTTTTACCAGACACATAATAAATGTGACAACGGCAAAAGCGCCCCCTGCCATGTGCGATATGGAGTTTATCCACTCCTCGGTCCGCGAGTATTTCGCGAACGGAACCTTATCAAGATACTTTGACATAATTTATCCCTCTTTTTTAATCCGCGGCCATGCTCCCCAACAGAACCGCAGGCTTTTGTAAAATCAAGAGTTATTCCTGACTTTCGCTCTTTTTAATTCTCTCGGCGATGTAGCCGTTTACCCTTTCGGAAAACTCGCCGTAGAGCTTGTATTTCTTGGTGAAAATGATATACGAGATTATTATAAGAACAGGCGGCACTAAGAAGGTCATAGCGCTGATTGTGCCGGAGGCGAGAGCCGTCTGCTCTTTAACCTCGCCGTTGTAGCCGGAAAGACCGAGTCCCGAAAAGAGAACGATAGTCTGAATGGTGTAAGCCATTTTCTGCAAAAAGCCTTTCATAGCGAAGGTCGTGCTCTCCTGGCGCTTGCCTGTCTTGAACTCGCCGTAGTCAACTATATCGGCAAGCATAACCGTCTGGTTTACAAACATTGAGGCTATTCCCACAGAGGCGATTATGTACGCGATGTTCAAAAGCAGCATCTGATGAAGCAGAGGTCCGCAGATAAACATAAGAACATATCCGGCGGCAACCATTATAAGGCAGAACTGATAAATGGTGCGCCTGGTGAATTTTTTAATCATAATCGGAATAACGAAAAGTCCCAAGAATGAGCCTACCGCTCCGAATACGGCAAAGGTGCTCTGCTTGCTTAAATCGCCCTCAACATTTTCAAAGTAATAGGCGCCCACACCGCTTGTCAGGTACCAGCCTGCGTTGGAAATCATGGCGAAAAGCATGAATACCCTTAACTGGTCATTCTGTTTTACAACATCAAAAAGGCGCTTGAAGCTGAACCTTTCGTTGCTGTAAACAATGTTGCGCTCTTTTGTGACAAGCGAGCATACAAGGGCGAGAACCACCAGCAAAACCGAGCACACCATTGCCCAGCGGCTGAACCCCTGAGCGCTGACCTTCTTTTCTGCGTCATTGGCTCCGCTTCCGAGCAGAACAAGAGCTATGGGAGTGAATATCGTTATAATTCCCTGACCTATTCCGCTGAAGGTTCTCGCTATTGTGGAAACCAGGTTGCGCTCCGAGGGGTTTGCCGAAAAACTCGGTATCATGCTCCAATAGGGAATATCCGCCATTGTGTTGGTCATTCCCCACATAACATACATAACCGCCACATACACATACATTCCAACGGAGCCTGATGTAATTCCCGGGTTTGTGAACATCAGCGAAAGTATTACCGCGTTGCAGCACGCGCCTATAATTATCCAGGGACGGTATTTGCCCATTTTCATTCTTGTGCTGTCAACAATATTTCCCATAATCGGGTCGTTGATTCCGTCCCAGATTCTTGCGATAGGCGTTAAAATAAGCAGAAACGCCGCCGGCATTAAAAGCACATCGGTCAGATATTTTGAAAGGTACGAATAAAAAAGTCCGTAGCTCAAATCAAGCCCGACGGCGCCTATGCCGTAGCCTACGGCTCTGCCTATAAAATTCTTTTTGGAGTCATTCTGTTTCAACGGCTTCATTCTCCTTTATCTGATTTTTAACGCTGTCAATCGCGTTTTTTATCTCGTCCCCGGCGTCAGGAAATTCCCTGCCGAAATCGCCCGCTTTTTCCTCTCTCGCGGCAAGGCACATATCGATAATGCCGAAAGCGGTAACCGCGGCGCCTATAATAAATGCAGCTTTTTTAAAAGAACTTTTTTTATTTTTCATCCTGCACCCCGTACATTCCCCTGTCATATTCGTCAAGATATTTTTTAGCGTAAAACGCGTCGGAAAGATAGTCTGCCGGGCCGTTTGCCCTTTTCTGATGAGTTTCCGCGCCTTTTCCGGCGAGAAGAACAACGCACTCGCCGCGGCAGTCGCGTACAGCTTCGCGTATGGCTTCGCCCCGGTCATGGATAATGCGGTATTTTCCGCCTTTTTCCTCTATATATGAAGCCACCGTGCGGCATATAGCGTCAAGGCTCTCGGTTGCCGGGTCGTCCTCTGTAATATATGACATATCGGCGTTTTCGGCGCTGATATAACCTAAATCCTTCCTTCTCACAACCGCCTTGTCGCCGGGACAGCCGAAAACAATGCTTATTTTTCTGCCGGGATATTCCCGCTTTACCGAGGAGAAAAGATTTTCAAAGCTCATCTTGTTGTGAGCGTAATCCACTATGACGGCTATTTTTTTGTCGGCGCTCTCGTAAATTTCCATTCTGCCGCGGGTGCGCGCCTTTGAAAGCCCTTCCCTTACGCTATCTTCGTCAATTCCCATATCGGCGCATACGGCTATCGCGCACAGAGCGTTTTCCACATTGAAAAGTCCCGGAATACCGAGCGTAAAGTCGCCGTTTATCTTTTCCGACTTAACGCTGAAAACCGTGCGGGACCCCTGCTTTCGTATATCAAAGCCGTAATAGTCGGCGTTTTCGTTCTTTGTGCCGAAGGTGATAACTCTGCCGGCGTTCGCGGCATAGCGAAGCACCTCGTCGATTTTGTCGGAATTAAGGTTCAGCACAGCCGCGCGGCTTTGCGAAAAGAGCTTCATTTTTGAAAGAAAGTAGTCCTCAAAGTTCGGGTGCTCAACCGCGCTTATGTGGTCAATGCCTATGTTAAGATAACAGCCGGTCATAAACTCAACGCCGTAAACTCTGCCGTATTTGAGCGCCTGCGAGGAAACCTCCATAACAAAGTATTCCGTTTCGCTTTTTACCGCGTTGGCAAAGTGGCGGTGAAGCTCAAAAGGCTCGGGAGTGGTAAGCGAGCTTTCCTCGTTTACAACGCCGTCGAATGTGTCTATTGACGAAACAATCGCGCAGCGTTTGCCGGAGCTTTTCAGATATTCGTCAACAATGTATTTTATGAAATAAGCGGTGGTGCTTTTGCCCTTGGTGCCGGTAATGCCTATCAGCTTTAATTTTTTGTAAGCGCTGCCGTAGAAAAAATCGGCGGCAAGCGCCAAGCAAAGTCTCATATCCGAAACCTTAATGCACGGCGCGCCGACAGGGTACTCCTTTTCGGAAACATAGGCGACCGCGCCTTTTTTTACGGCATCATATAAAAACTCCTCTTTAAAGTGAGCGCCCTTGCAGAAAAAAAGCGTATTTTCCTTTATATCCCGCGAGTTGTAGGAAATATATTCTATTTGCGGGTTCTCAAAAGGCCGGCTTTCAAGAACCGAACGGTCAGAAAAAAGCTGAATAAAATCGTTAAGACAAAACATAATAAACCTCGCTCTGTTTATATGTTATATAATACCACATAGCGCCGGGATATGCAAACACAAAAAACGATTTTAAAAGCGCAAAGCTCCCCTTGCCCTGTTAAGGACGGGGGAGCGCTCAAAGCAGATTTTTGTTATATTTTTTCGCCTGTCTCGGCGTTTACAATGTCCTTGAAAACCGCTCGGTGAGTTGAGGAGATGTACTTGTCAATGTGAAGCGAGCCGAAATACCATTTTTTAAAGCTGCAATTTCCCGAAAGCTCCTCAAAATAGGCGTTTAGAGCCGTAACCCTCAGCATTGAACTGTCGTTGAGGTTAAGAAAGCTCTTTACTTTCAGCGGCGGCTCGTGAGTAATGATTATATCAATATCATAGCCGGCAACTTCAAGATTTTCGGCGCCTTCCAGAAGCTCCTCCTGCGTGGGGATTTCCTCCTTTGACCACGCGCCCACATCACGGCGTATGTCAATATCGGAGCTTTCCCCTCCGCCCATAGTGAAAATTTTAACGGAGTCTATCTCAAAAATCTGACCGCGCATAAGGTGGTAAAGATTTCCGTAAATTTTGTGAACCTTGCCCGAATTCCACTGGCTTATCTCGTAGTCGTTTATAAGCGAGAAATTCTCATGCGTTCCGTCAATAAAACATATATTGTATTTTCTTTTTCCCAGCGAGCGCAGAAAACGCTGCTCTTTTTTGCTGTTGTCCCATAAAAACCCGAAGTCGCCGCAGATAATAAGCGTGTCGCCCTCTTTCAGCTTTCTTAAATTCCAGCGAGAAAGCCGCTCGCGGTCTGCGTGGGTATCGCCCGTTACATAAATCATAAAAAATTCCTTTTTCTATTGGATAATGTTTTTTTCTGTGTTATACTTATAATATCATATTACTTTTACAGGCATTTTTCAAGTGGGTGATTATTTTGAAAAAATTATTGGCGGTGATACTCTCCGCCGTGATTATGGCTTTCGGTATGGGGGTCGGAGCGAGCGCTTCGTTTAATTCGCTTATCGAAACCGAAGCTGATGTGGCTCTGCTTGTGAATACAGACAGCGACACGGTAATTCTTGATAAAAACGCGGACAAGCAGATTGCGCCCGCCTCAATTACGAAAATCGTCACCTGTATAATTGTGCTTGAAGAGTGCGAGGATTTAAGCGCCGAGGTTACCTGCCGGCGCGAGGTGCTGGGCGACTTGTATTTGCAGAACGCCTCGGTAGCCGGTATTCAGGTGGGCGAAACGCTGACGATTGAGGAGCTGCTGTACTGTCTCATGATACCCTCTGGGGCGGACGCGGCGAATATGCTTGCGGACTATGTCGGCGGCAGTATTGACGAGTTTGTGGTAATGATGAACGATTATGTCAAGGCGCTGGGCTGTGAAAACACGCATTTTATAAATCCCCACGGGCTTGACGGCGACGGTTCGGCGCATACAACCGCCAACGACCTTTATATTATAGCCAAGCACGCCATACAGAATGCGAAATTCCGTGAAATAGTTTCAACTCTCAGGTATGACCTTCAGCCCACCGAGCAGTATTCACAGGTGCGCTATCTCAACAATACCAATAAGGTTATGAACAAGGCGTACAAGGATTATTACTGCGAGTATGTAACGGGAGTAAAAACGGGCACCAGCGACCTTGCCGGGCACTGCCTGCTCTCGACCGCCTCAAAGGACGGATATAATTATATGCTTATCCTTATGAACGCTCCGCAGTATGACATCGACGGCGACGGCGTTGAGGAAAATGTGGCGCTTACGGACACCAAAAAGATTTACGAGTGGGCGTATGACAACATAGTTCTGACCAAGGTTACCAGCACCACCGATGTGGTTACGGTGATTGATGTGGAATACAACTGGAAAACCGACCACCTGCGGCTGGTTCCTGCAAAGGAAATCTCAACGCTCGTGCCGATTGGTACCGAGGCGGGCAGCCTTGAAGTGCGCCCGGTTGAGAGCGAAACGCCCAAAACCGTAAAAGCACCGGTAAAAAAAGGAGATGTGCTGGGCAAGGCTGAAATACTCTACGGCGAAGATGTTGTGGCTACTGTCGATTTAGTCGCCGCCGAAGATGTAAGCCGCAGCTTTGTGCTGTGGGTGTGGGGAACGGTCAAGTCAATTTTCTCGCATTTCATTGTTAAAATAATTTTTGCGGTAATAGCGGTGCTTGTGATAATTTATATATTGCTGATTATCAGGAAAAACCGCATTAAGGCAAAGCGCAGAAAAATTAAAATGGTAAAAGGATAAAAGGCGTACGCTCCTGATTTAATAACGATGAAAATAACCCCCTCGGCAGACCGGTAAATCTGCCGAGGGGGCGTTTTTGCGCTCATCTTTGATGTGTTTCAGCAAGCCTTCGGCGGCTTCTGCCGCGTTACAGTATTATGCACAGCAGACCGTTGCAGCCCTCGTTGATGACTCTTTCGAGCGTTTCCTGAAATTTCATTCTGGCGTCTGCGGGCATGTGGTACAGCTTGTTGCGAAGTCCCTCGTTCACAAGCTCGTTAAGCGATTTTCCGAAAATGTTTGACTCCCATATTTTCTGAGGGTTCTCCTCAAAGCCTTCAAGCAGATATTTTACCAGCTCCTCTGACTGGCTTTCGCTGCCCACAACGGGAGCGACCTCGGTTTTTATATCCGCTTTCATCATGTGGATTGACGGAGCCGAGGCGCAGAGCCGCACTCCGTATCTGCCGCCCTGCTTTACGATTTCCGGCTCTTCCAGGGAAAGCTCGTCAATGGTGGGCATAACTATTCCGTAGCCGGTGGACTCAACCTCGTCAAGAGCCGACTTAATGCGCGAGTACTCCTTTTTTATCTGCGCAAGCTCTTTAAGGCACTCTAAAAGCTCCGGCTCGCTGCCCACCTTTATGCCGGTGGACTCCTCAACGATTTTGTAGAACAAATCCCCGTTCATCTCAACCGAAATCCAGGCGCTGCCCACGCCCAAATCCATGCCGGTAACTAAAGCCTCGTTGATGTGCTCGCAGCTTTTAAGCGACTTGGTAACCTCGCCTATATCGCGCACAAAGTTGATTTCCTCAATGGCGTCAAGCACGCTTTTAAAGGTCTGGCTTTTAAGCCAATGCTCGTCGGGAAGTCCCACAAGCCACAGGGGAAAGTCAATGCTTATCTCCTTTATGGGGAACTCAAAAAGCACCTGAGTTATGATTTCCTTAATCTCCTGCTCGCTCAGTTCCAGACAGTTTACCGCCATAACCGGCACGCAGTATTTTGCCGAAAGCTCAGCCGACAGCTTCTGAGCCGCCTCTCCTTTCGGGTACATACAGTTCAAAAGCACAACAAAGGGCTTGTGAAGCTCTTTAAGCTCGTTTATAACCCTCTCCTCGGCCTCCTCGTACTCGTCGCGCGCGATGTCGCTTATGCTTCCGTCGGTGGTAACTACAAGCCCTATCGTCGAGTGCTCCGTAATGACCTTCTGAGTGCCGATTTCAGCCGCCATGTTAAAGGGAATTTCATTTTCAAACCAGGGCGTGCGCACCATTCTGGGCTGGTCGCCCTCAATATAGCCCAGGGAGCTGGGAACAATATATCCCACGCAGTCAATCATACGCACATTGAGAGCCGCGTTTCCGTCAAGCGTGATTCTGACCGCGTTTTCGGGTATGAATTTCGGCTCGGTGGTCATAATGGTTCTGCCTGCCGAGGACTGCGGAAGCTCGTCGTTCGCCCTTTCCCGTACCGCGTCATTTTCCATGTTCGGCAGTACGATTGTGTCCATAAAGCGCTTTATAAAGGTTGATTTTCCCGTTCTTACCGGACCTACAACGCCTATGTATATATCGCCGCCGGTCCTGACGGCAATATCGTTGTAAATACTTGAATTACTCATGCCTACCCCTCCCTTAAACCTTAGGAATTAAAAGCTTGCAGCTTTTTTCAAGAACGCCGTCGGAAATACGGTTTTCCCTGGTAATCGCCTCAACGGTGGTGTTGTATTTTTCCGCTATGTCCCACAGGCTTTCGCCCTCGTCGGCAAAATAAACGGTCAGCGCGGCTGTCTTTGCGTTTTTCTGGCGCGACTTGTCAACGGTGATTTCGGTTGTTACGGTCTTTTCCTCTTCTTTCAGCACAAACCCGCGTATGTTTATCTCAACGCGGGCGTCAAGGGTGTTGCCCTCGCCCATAACATAGCTGCACGCCGTAACCTTGCATTCGGGACGGCAGGTGAGAGCCGCGGCGGACTGAATGCTGCGCTTGTATTCATAGGGAAGCTGTCTTTGCGCAAAAGCCAGGTCGCCCTGCGAGTCTCTGTAAATTATGTCGGCGGTAACCTCGCCGCTGACAGCCGCCCCCTCGTCTCTGACGCTGAAAGAAGCGCTTACAGCGCTGCACATAAAGCTGAGCACTTGAGTCATTCCCGTTGTCGAAAGGTCAGCGCTCCCTCTTAAAAGGAAGGTGTCCTCAAAGCAGTCCTCAACGGCGGTTATGTAAATTCCGCTTTTTTTAAGCTCGCTTTCGTATTTAACCGAATAGGCGTCGCTGACCGCCGTTACGGTGCGGGTTTCGTAGCCTCTCGCGGAAAAAGCGATTACAGCCGAAATATCAACAAGATTTTTGTCGCCCGCGGAATCGTATTTGGGGCGTATGTCAACCGACTGTACCGAAAGAAAAGCCTCAACCCGGCAGTTTTCGTTAAGGTCGGGCGCCTCTATTATCTGGTTTATGTCAATCATCGTCTTGTAGTTCTCAACGCGGCAGTCGTCACCGACGGTAAATGCCGCGTCTACAATAAGACTGCCCTTTAAGAACAGCTTGTTGGACATAACCTTTATCTCGTCAATCACAGCGCCTGCGCAGGACTGTATCACGCAGCCGACAGGAGAGTCAAGGGAGCTCAGCTCGCAGGTCTGCGAAACGGAAAAGGTCTTTTCCGCAAGCGCGGTAAGGTCGCAGACTTCCATGCTCTCGGATTTTGCCGTAACGCCGTCACCCTCAGCGCAGCTTATAAGCTCGTATCTCTTTTTGTCGTCGGCGCGGGCAAAAACCGTCACCGCTCCGTGCACCTCAAAACGCCGCTGACCGGATACCCTGTAATTCACATAATCGGTTCTTGCGCCTACAAACACCTCGGTTACGGGACGGGCGGATTTTAACTCTATCTGCTTTGAAAAATGCAGCGTCTGGTCATAGCCGTGCAGCTTTCCCTCTTCGCAGATGTAAAGCACGCGCACAAGACATTCGCATTCCGTCGTTATTCTGTCACCGGTAATCTGGTGCGTCTGAATGCCCGGGACAGCGCTGCATCTTAAAATGCGCACAATGTCCGGCATATATTCGGGCAGGGTAACATCGCAGTCCACGGAATGCTCGGCGCTTCCCTGAAAGGCGGTTTCGCAAACAGATATATAATCCTTACGAACATTGAAATCCATTGTTATCTCTCCTTTTATACATTTCAACTCATTTATATGATGCCGCCTGCGCTTTTATGACGGACAAAACAAGGCTTAATTGTAAACAAACTATTAAATTTCGCATACTATCTTGCAATACAAGGTAGTATGTGATAAAATACGGCTGAAAGAAGAAAAAAGGATATTGCCGCGAAGTGTAAATATCAAAAAAATAACCGTATAATAAAACGGGGAGAAAGCTATGAACACACAGTTTAAAAAAGGCGTGCTGGAGCTTTGCGCGCTTACGCTGCTGCTGGGCGGCGACAGGTACGGCTATGAGCTTGCCGATATGCTCGGGAAAAGACTTGCCGTTTCCGAGGGGGCGGTTTATCCGCTTTTAAAACGGCTTTTGTCTGACGGCTTTTTTGAAGCGTATTTAAGGGAATCCCCCAGCGGTCCGGCAAGAAAGTATTACCGAATAACCCTTAAAGGCAGAGACAGGCAAAAGCAGCTTCTTGAACAGTGGAACGAGTTTTCAAGGGAAGTAAATATATTTTTGGAGGAGGAAGGCAAATGAACAAGGCGGATTTTTTAAACGAGCTGTACGCTTATTTGTCCCCCTTGCCTAAAAAGGAAAGGCTGGAAATAATAAGCGACTTCCGCGAGCATTTCCGTGAGGGAGCCGCGGATTCAAAAAGCGAGGAGCAGATATGCCGCGAGCTCGGCAGTCCGCTTGAATGTGCCGCGCAGTATGTGGGCGAAGAGGTTTTTGAAAATTTCCGCAAGGGCCGGGCAAAGCGTAAAAAGCTGTGGACGGCGGCGTTCGTCTTTAATCTTATTCAGGCGGTTATATCGCTTCCGGTCACAGTCGCGCTGTTCGCGGCGGCTCTGTTTATGGGCGTGCTGTTCGCCTTTGTAATTCCGGCGGTGTCCTCGGCGGCTTTTACGGTTTTCGGAGTGTCCTCAACGCTCGCGGTGCTTTTCCTCGGAATTGTCACGCTGCTTCTGAGTATTGACGGAATACGCGACTGCATTAAGAATATCAATAAATAGGCGGGGTAAAAATGAAAAAAGCAATTATAGCGTTTCTGGTTCTCTTTGCCGTGTCGGCGTTTACGGCTGCGGTCAGCCTCGCTTTCTGCGGCGGCAGGCTTATTTCATCGGCGGCGGATTATGCGGCCGAAAAGTTTTATGAGTACCGCGGCGTTGAAAACGCCGGGGCAATAACCTGTTCTGATATGATTCTGATAACGGAGGAATAAATATGTTTAAAGAAAAAAAGCTGTATAAAAGCACAAACCGGGCTGTTGACGGAGTCTGCGCCGGAATAGCGGAGTTCTTTGAGATAGACCCGACTATCGTAAGGGTAATTTACGCGGCGGCAACGCTTTTCACCGGAGGAGTCGGGGGAGTGGTGCTCTATATTATACTGATGATAATTATGCCGCGCAGACCGTTCCCGGATTATCAGTACAACGATTACGAGCAAAACAAGTAATTTACGCGCTGAACCGTCAAAAAAAGTATCGTTTTTATATACTAATTTATATATTAGCGTCTGACAGAGCCTTAAAAGCGGACGGGAAACAGGTTTTTCCGTCTGCTTTTTTGTGCTTTTTCAACAGTTGAAATACAAGATATTGTGCCTGTTTTTCGCGAAGAAAAAAATCTGCGTTTTTTACAAAGTTTTTTAAAAAAGTTCTTGCATTTTCACTAACAGTATGCTAAAATAGCCTTTGCATTGTGCGGCTATGGGCGATTTATGCCCTTTGCACGGTGCGATATGCGTTGAAGCGGTAGGTGGCTGCACTTTGATGCAGGGAATTACCGCCGAGTATGTCTGATTTAAAATCGGGCGACCAATAATGCTTCAAACCGCCTTGCGTAACCCAACTGCGCATAAGCGGGCTTGCAGGGAGCATTCTGCGCTTTTTTGCGCCGTCCGAAAAGCCTGAAAACCGGTTTTTCGGTTTTTAAAACGGCAGGGTTGAAACACCCGGCCGGGTTGCAAACAAAAAAGCGTGCCCAAAGAATTAGGAGGAAAACAAAATGGCAGCAACAAAAGGTAAGAAAATCCGCATCAGACTTAAAGGCTATGACCACGACCTTGTTGATAAGGCGGCTGAAAAGATAGTTGAAACCGCAAAGCGCACAGGCGCTCAGGTTTCAGGCCCTGTTCCGCTTCCCACCGAGAAAGAGGTTGTAACCATTCTCCGCGCAGTTCATAAGTACAAGGACAGCCGCGAGCAGTTTGAGCAGAGAACACACAAAAGGCTTATCGACATTTTAAGACCCTCAAACAAAACAGTTGAGGCTCTTACAAGTCTTGAGCTTCCTGCCGGCGTAGATATTGAGATAAAGCTTTAATCTCACAATAAAACGCTGAGCAAGGTCAAGTCGGCAGAGCCGACCAATAACCAAAGGAGGAAATAAAAATGCAAAAAGGTCTTATCGGCAAAAAGATCGGTATGACGCAGCTTTTCGACGAGAGCGGAAAAGTAATTCCCGTTACGGTAGTCGAGGCAGGTCCCTGCACGGTAGTGCAGAAGAAGACTGTCGAGAACGACGGCTATGCCGCTGTTCAGGTAGGCTTCGGCGATGTCAAGGTACAGAGAGTGAACAAGCCCATGGCAGGTCACTTCAAGAAAGCCGACGTCGCTCCCAAAAAGGTGCTCAAGGAATTCAGACTTGAGGATACAGACTCAGTTAATGTAGGCGATGTTCTTAAAGCCGATGTATTCGCGGCAGGCGACAAGGTCGATGTTGTGGGTACAAGCAAAGGTAAGGGAACAGCCGGCGCCATCAAGAGATGGAACTTCTCACGCCTTAAAGAATCTCACGGTACAGGTCCCGTTGCGCGTCACGCGGGTTCGCTGGGCGCCTGCTCGGATCCTTCAAGAGTATTCAAGGGCAAAAAGCTCGCCGGTCATTTAGGAGCCGAAAGAGTTACAATCCAGAACCTTGATATCGTCAAGGTTGATGTTGACAATAACCTTATCGCCATCAAGGGCGCCATTCCCGGCCCCAAGGGCGGCATAGTAGTTATTGCCGATACAGTTAAGAAATAAGAGAGGAGATTTGTGAAATGGCTAAATTAGCAGTATTGGACGCAAAGGGCAAAAAAGTTTCCGATATTGAGCTTGCCGACGGCGTTTTCGGCATTGAGCCCAACAAATCGGCTATGCACCTTGTAGTAGTTAATTACTTGGCAAATCAGCGCCAGGGCACTCAGTCAACTCTCACCCGTTCTGAGGTGTCCGGCGGCGGAAAGAAGCCCTGGAGACAGAAGGGAACAGGCCGCGCCCGTCAGGGCTCAACAAGAGCTCCCCAGTGGTATCACGGCGGTATCGCTCTCGGCCCGAAACCCCGCACCTACGGATTTTCAATCAATAAGAAGGTAAGAAGACTTGCCATGAAGTCGGCTCTTTCCTCAAAGGTTGCCGCCGACGAGATGACAGTGCTTGACAGCTTCGGACTTGACGCTATCAAGACATCGGCTGCCGCGGCTGTTCTCGGCGCGGTAAACGCCGGCAAGAAAACCCTTATCGTTCTTCCCGAAAAAGACGATGTGGTTTACAAGAGCGCCAGAAACATTGAAGGCGTTAAGGTAGCGCTTGTAAACACTCTTAATGTTTACGACATTCTCAACTGCAACACAATGCTTGTTCTTAAAGATGCCGTAGCGAAAATAGAGGAGGTTTACGCATAATGAAACTTGCACAGGAAATTATCCTCGCCCCCGTCCTGACCGAAGCGTCAATGATGGGTACCGCAGACAAAAAATATACCTTTAAAGTTGCCAAGGACGCAACAAAGGTTGACATCAAGAAGGCTGTTGAAAAGCTCTTCTCGGTAAAGGTAGCCAAGGTAAACACCATGAATGTAAGAGGTCAGCTTCGCCGTTACGGCCGTTATGAGGGCTACACCGCTTCATGGAAAAAGGCAGTAGTAACTCTTACCGAGGATTCAAAGACAATCGAGTTCTTTGACGGAATGATGTAATGATTTTAAATTCGGGCGGTAAGGTATGGAGTTTCGGCATACTCCGCAAAGCTTCCCGAAGCAGAGCAATCTGCGCTCCATAAAAAAACGAAGGAGATGAACGAAATGTCGATAAAAGTCTATAAGCCGACTACCAACGCAAGAAGAAATATGTCGGTTACAGATTATTCCGAACTTTCAAAGGTCGCTCCCGAGAGAAGCCTTCTTGCTCCTCTCAGCAAGAACGCCGGACGCAACAGTTACGGAAGAATAACCGTTCGCCACAGAGGCGGCGGAAACCGCAGAAAATACCGTATTATCGATTTCAAGAGAGATAAGGCGGATATGACTGCAACAGTATTAACACTTGAATACGATCCCAACCGTTCAGCGCACATTGCGCTCGTTCAGTATGAGGACGGAGAAAAGAGATACATCTTGGCTCCTGTCGGACTCAAAGTAGGCGATAAGGTTGAGGCCGGCGCAGCGGCTGACATCAAACCCGGCAACGCGCTTCCTCTCGACAGTATCCCCACCGGTACATTCGTACACAATGTTGAGCTTTATCCCGGCAGAGGCGGCCAGCTTGCCCGCGCGGCAGGAAACGCCGCTCAGCTTATGGCTAAGGAAAACGGCTACGCTCTTTTAAGACTCCCCTCAGGCGAGCTTCGTAATGTTCCCGCAGGCTGCATGGCGACAATCGGTCAGGTTGGCAACACCGACCACGAGAATGTTAAAATCGGTAAAGCCGGCCGTACACGCCACATGGGCATCAGACCTACCGTACGCGGTTCCGTAATGAACCCGAACGACCACCCCCACGGCGGCGGTGAAGGTAAGTCACCCGTTGGCCGTCCCGGTCCCTGCACACCCTGGGGCAAACCCGCTCTCGGCTATAAGACGAGAAATAAGAAGAAGAGTTCCGACAAGCTTATTGTTAAGCGTCGTAACGGTAAATAATGGGAAAGGAGCTGTCATAAATGAGTAGAAGTACTAAAAAAGGACCTTATGTAGCGGAAAGCCTGCTTAAAAAGGTTCAGGAAATGAATAAGAACGGCGAAAAGATTGTTCTTAAAACATGGAGCCGCAGCTCAACTATTTTCCCCGATTTTGTCGGCCACACCTTCGCGGTGCATGACGGCAGAAAGCATGTTCCTGTATATGTTACAGAGGATATGGTCGGTCACAAATTAGGTGAATTTGCGCCCACAAGAACTTACAGAGGACACGCAGGTTCCAAAACATCCAATAACGGTAAATAAGCGGAAAGGAGTGTATTTAAACAATGGAAGCAACAGCAAAGGCAACTTATGTGCGCATTGCGCCCCGTAAGGTTCAGATAGTTCTCGACCTTATCAGAAATAAGCCCTGCGATGAAGCTATGGCGATACTCAAATACACACCTAAGGCTGCGTGTGAACCGCTTTATAAGCTTCTTAAATCAGCAATGGCTAATGCAGAAATGAAGAACATGGATGTTACAAGGCTTTATGTAGCCGCTTGCTCGGTTGACCAGGGTCCCACACTTAAAAGAATCAGACCCCGCGACAAGGGCAGAGCTTACAGAATCAACAAGAAAACATCTCATATCAATTTAACACTTAAGGAAGCAGAATAAAGGAGGAGGTTGAGTTATGGGCCAGAAAGTTAATCCGACCGGTTTAAGAATCGGTGTTATTAAAAACTGGGAATCACGCTGGTATGCAGACAAGAAAAACTTCGGTGACACTCTTGTTTCTGACTACGAGCTTCGTGAGTATCTCCTTGAAACACTCGCTCCCGCCGGTGTTCCTAAGGTAGAAATCGAAAGAGATGCAAAACGCGTCCGCATCAACATTCACTGCGCCAAGCCCGGCATGGTAATCGGCCGTCAGGGCGCGGAAATCGAAAAGCTTAAAGACATTTGCAAGGCAAAGCTCGGCGGCGATAAAGATGTATTCATCAATATCGTTGAAATCAAGCAGCCCGACCTTAACGCTCAGCTTGTGGCTGAAAACATCGCTTCACAGCTTGAAAGAAGAATTTCTTTCAGAAGAGCTCTCAAGCAGTCAATCAGCAGAACAATGCGCCTGGGCGCAAAGGGTATAAAGACTCAGGTAAGCGGCAGAATCGGCGGCGCCGAAATTGCCCGTACCGAGCATTATCATGAGGGAACAATCCCGCTTCAGACAATCCGCGCGGACATTGACTACGGTTTTGCGGAGGCTAAAACAACCTACGGCAGAATCGGCGTTAAGGTCTGGATTTACAAAGGCGAGGTTCTTCATGAAAGCCGCAAGCGTTCCAAGGAAGGAGGCACAAAATAATGCTTTTGCCTAAAAGAGTTAAATACCGCCGCGTTCACAGAGGACGCCTGACCGGTAAGGCTTCAAGAGGTACAACAGTTACTTACGGCGATTACGGCCTTGTGTCTCTTGAACCCGCATGGATAACATCAAATCAGATTGAGGCTGCCCGTATCGCTATGACAAGATACATCAAGCGCGGCGGCCAGGTCTGGATAAAGATTTTCCCCGACAAGCCTATTACGGAAAAACCCGCTGAAACCCGAATGGGTTCCGGTAAAGGTTCGCCCGAATACTGGGTTGCGGTAGTAAAGCCCGGCAGAGTAATGTTTGAGATTGCCGGCGTTTCCGAGGAGGTTGCCCGTGAGGCTATGCGTCTTGCGGCGAACAAGCTCCCGATTAAGTGCAAATTTGTAACTAAAGAAGAACAGGGTGGTGAGCAGTAATGAAAGCAAGCGAGATCAGAAAGCTCTCTCCCAAAGAGTTGGATGCTAAACTTTTGGAGTTGAAGGACGAACTCTTCAAGCTTCGTTTTCAACAGGCCATCAACCAGCTCGAAAATCCTATGCGTATCAGTGCCGTTAAAAAAGATATTGCAAGAGTAAAAACAGTTCTGCGCGATATTGAATTACACGGCAGCGAGTCGTAAGGAAAGGGAGGGTGTTCAATATGGAAAGAAACCTCAGAAAAACACAGGTCGGTATAGTAACAAGCGATAAGATGGATAAAACCGTCGTTGTTTCAATCAAGGACAGGGTTAAGCATCCGCTTTACGGCAAAATCGTCAACAGAACCGTTAAAATCAAGGCTCATGACGAGAATAACGAGTGCCATATCGGCGACAGAGTTTTAGTAATGGAAACACGCCCGCTGTCCAAGGACAAGAGATGGCGCGTTGCTGAAATTATCGAGAAAGCAAAGTAATTAAAGGAGGCAATCATTGTGATACAGCAGCAGACTTACCTCAAGGTTGCCGATAACACCGGTGCAAAAGAGATTATGTGCATCCGCGTTCTCGGTGGTTCAGGTAGAAGATATGCTAATATCGGCGATGTCATTGTAGCATCTGTTAAAAAAGCATCACCCGGCGGTGTTGTTAAAAAAGGCGATGTTGTAAAGGCAGTCGTTGTAAGAACAGTTAAGGGCGTTCGCAGAGATGACGGAACATATATCCGCTTTGACGAAAACGCCGCAGTTATAATCAAGGAAGACAAAAACCCCAGAGGTACCCGTATCTTTGGGCCGGTAGCCAGAGAGCTGCGCGACAAGGACTATATGAAAATCCTTTCGCTTGCTCCCGAAGTACTTTAAGGAGGTGCCCCGATGAGTAAGGTTCATGTAAAAACAGGTGACGAGGTAATCGTTATCAACGGCAAAAACCGCGGCAAAAAGGGCAAGGTCCTTGAAGTCAGCCCCAAAGAGGGAAAGGTTATTGTCGAAGGCGTAAATATGGTAACCAAGCATGTTAAGCCCCGTCAGATGGGTCAGCCCGGCGGACTTATCAAAGCCGAAAGCGCTCTTTACGCCAGCAAGGTACAGCTTATTTGCCCCAAATGCGGCAAACCCACCAGAGTAGGCCACGAGGGCAAGGGCAAGGATAAGAAACGCGTCTGCAAGAACAAAGATTGCGGCGCTCAATTCTGATAAGGAGGAACAATAAAATGGCAGCAAGACTCAGAGAAATGTATAAGGCCGATGTTGTTCCTGCGCTTCAAAAGAAGTTCAACTACAAAAGCGTTATGCAGATTCCGAAGATTGATAAGGTTATCATCAATGTAGGCTGCGGTGAGGCTAAGGACAACGCGAAGGTTGTTGACGCTATTATGTCCGACCTCTCAAAAATCACAGGTCAGAAGCCCGTTAAATGCGTAGCCAAAAAATCAGTCGCCAACTTCAAACTTCGTGAAGGTATGACAATCGGCGTTAAAGTAACACTCAGAGGAGATAAGATGTATGAGTTCATCGACAGATTCTTCAATCTGGCTCTTCCCCGTGTTCGTGACTTCAGAGGAATAAACCCCAACTCTTTCGACGGCAGAGGCAACTACTCAATGGGCGTTAAAGAGCAGCTCATATTCCCTGAAATTGACTATGATAAGATTGATAAGGTTCGCGGAATGGACATCTGCTTTGTAACAACCGCAGAAACCGACGAAGAAGCGAGAGAGCTTTTGACTCTCATGGGCGCACCGTTTGCAAAGTAAGGAGGGGTAACAAGTGGCTAAAAAATCAATGAAGGTTAAGCAGGCAAGACCTGCGAAGTTCTCAACAAGACAGTATAACAGATGCAAAATCTGCGGCAGACCACACGCTTACCTCCGCAAATACGGAGTATGCCGTATCTGCTTCAGAGAGTTGGCGCATGCGGGTCAGATTCCCGGCGTAAAGAAATCAAGCTGGTAAGAAGAGCAGTTGCAAAGGAGGTAACACAGTATGCAAATTACTGATTCAATCGCTGATATGCTCACAAGAATCCGCAACGCGAATTCTGCAAAGCATGACACAGTGAAGGTTCCCGCATCCAATATGAAGAAGGCAATTGCTCAGATTCTTGTTGATGAGGGATACATCAAAGGCTATACCGTTGAGGAAGACGGCAAGCAGGGCATTATGGAGATTACTCTCAAATACGGCCCCAACAAGTCAAGCGTAATCACCGGACTTCGCAGAGTTTCAAAGCCCGGCTTGCGTATATACACAAACTGTGAAGATATGCCCAAGGTAATGAAGGGACTGGGAATTGCCATTCTCTCCACATCAAAGGGCGTTATGACGGACAAGGAAGCTCGCAAGGCTAATGTAGGCGGCGAGGTTCTCGCGTTCATCTGGTAAGGGAGGTACAGTAAATGTCACGCATAGGCAGACACCCCATCGCGGTTCCCGCCGGGGTTGAAGTTAAAATCGACGGCAGCACTGTTACCGTAAAGGGTCCCAAGGGCACTCTCACCAGAACAGTGCACAAAAATATGAATGTTGCTCTCGAAGACGGCCATGTAGTTGTAACCCGTCCCGACGACAGCAACCTCAACAAATCACTCCACGGTCTTACCCGTACGCTTATTGCCAATATGGTTGAGGGCGTTGAAAAGGGCTATTCAAAAGAGCTCGAAGTAAACGGCGTAGGTTACCGTGCTCAGAAGCAGGGCAAGGATCTTGTTCTCAATATCGGTTATTCACACCAGGTAATTATGAGCGAGGTTGAAGGCATCACAATTGATGTTCCCTCACCCAACAAGATTGTTGTTTCAGGTCCCGACAAGCAGCAGGTAGGCCAGTTCGCTGCCGAAATCCGCGAGAAGAGACCTCCCGAACCCTATAAGGGCAAGGGCATCAAATATGCTGACGAGCATATCCGCCGCAAAGAAGGTAAAGCCGGTAAGGGCGGTAAATAATAGGAGGAGTGTAAAGCAATGGTTAGCAGACCAGATACAAAAAAGGCAAGACTCAAAAGACATACAAGAGTCCGCGCTAAGATTTCGGGCACAGCGCAGTGCCCCCGCCTTAATGTGTTCCGTTCTCTCCAGCACATCTATGCTCAGCTTATAGATGATGTTGCGGGCGTAACGCTTGTAAGCGCTTCTTCAACCGAGAAGGACTTTACAAAGTACGGCGGTAACAAGGAAGCGGCTAAGGAAGTCGGAAAGCTTCTTGCCGAAAGAGCAAAAGAAAAGAATATTACCGATGTTGTATTTGACCGCGGCGGTTATGTCTATCAGGGCAGAGTCGCAGCGCTTGCAGAAGGCGCCCGCGAGGGCGGCCTGAATTTCTAAAGAAAGGAGAAATGAAAATGGCATCAAAAATTGACGCATCAACACTTGAGCTTCAGGAAAGAGTAGTTGCTATCAACCGCGTTTCCAAGACAGTAAAGGGCGGCCGTATCTTCAAATTCTCCGCTTTGGTAGTTGTAGGCGACGGCAACGGCATCATCGGCTTCGGACTCGGCAAATCGGGCGAAGTTCCCGACGCTATCCGCAAGGGTATTGAGGACGCGAAGAAAAACCTTATAAAGGTTGCGTTAAAGGGTACTACAATCCCTCATGAGATAATCGGTAAGTTCGGCGCAGGCGTAGTTCTTCTTAAACCCGCCGCACCCGGTACCGGAGTTATCGCCGGCGGACCTGTCCGTGCCGTTGTTGAAACAGTCGGCATCAAGGACATTCGTTCAAAGGCTCTCCGCTCAAATAATCCCTGCAATGTAGTACGCGCTACAATCGACGGACTTTCAAAGCTCCGCGGCGCCGAAGAGGTTGCCGCAGTTCGCGGAAAGACAGTCAAAGAGATTACGGAATAACAGGAGGCAGAGTAAAATGGCAGATATTCAGGTTAAGCTCGTCAAGAGTCTTATCGGAAGCAAAAAAGACCAAATTGCCACCGCCAAAGCACTTGGTCTCCGCAAAATAGGGGATGTGGCTTCGCAGCCCGACAATCCTCAGACTCAGGGTAAGATTAAGAAAATTTCACATCTTATAGAGGTTACAAAGGCTTAAGGAGGTGCAGGAAAATGAAATTGCACGAACTTTCTCCCGCTGCCGGTTCAAAGAAGAGCGTTAAGCGCATAGGCCGCGGCGCAGCTTCCGGACAGGGAAAAACAGCAGGTAAAGGTCACAAGGGTCAGAAGGCCCGTGCAGGCAGAGGTATGCGCCCCGGATTTGAGGGCGGACAGATGCCTTTGCAGAGAAGACTTCCCAAGCGCGGATTCAACAACATCTTCGCGAAGGAAATTGCAGCCGTAAATGTTTCGGCTCTCAACGCTTTTGAGGACGGAGCAACGGTTGATATCGAGGCACTTGTAAACGCAGGCCTTGTAAAGAAAGCTCTTGACGGAGTAAAAGTATTAGGAAACGGCGAACTCACCAAAAAGCTGACCGTAAAGGTTAACGCTTATTCTGAAACCGCTAAGCAGAAAATCGAGGCGGCTGGCGGAAAGGCAGAGGTGATTTGACCGTGTTCCGTACATTCGTAAATGCGTGGAAAATCGCAGATCTCCGTAAAAAGATAATTTTCACGGCGATTATCATTCTGATTTACCGCATAGGTTCGGCTTTGCCGGTTCCTTTTGTTGATGTTCAGATGGACGGCTACGGAATTTTCGGCGAGGAATCAGCCAATACCTTCGTTACCTATCTCAGCATGATGACCGGTAACGCATTTAACTACGGTACGCTGTTCGCCCTTTCAATCACACCGTACATCAACGCGTCAATTATTATTCAGCTTCTTACTGTCGCAATTCCCGCTCTTCAGAAGCTTTCAAAAGAGGGCGAAGAGGGCAGAAAGAAAATGAACAGAATTACCCGCTATTCGGCAATCGCCTTGGCCCTGTTACAGAGCGTAGCATATTTCTTCTACATCCGTTCGCAGGGACTTCTCATCGGCGAGTACGCGGTAGGCTGGGAAATTCTCAGAGCGGTTGCGGTTATACTTTGCTACACGGCAGGTTCCGCAATGGTTATGTGGCTCGGCGAGCGCATCAACGAAAAGGGTATCGGAAACGGTATTTCCATAATCCTTTTCGCAGGTATCGTAGCCCGTATGCCCACCACAATTTACACTTTGTATCAGTATATGGATAAGGGCGGCGCCTATTACGCGCTGGTTCCTATCGCGGCAGTAGCTCTGATAGGTATGATTTTCTTCATTGTCTGGATGGACAATGCCGAAAGAAGAATCCCCATTCAGTACGCAAAGCGTGTTGTCGGCCGTAAAATGTACGGCGGTCAGAACACTCACATGCCCATCAAGGTAAATATGTGCGGCGTTCTTCCCGTAATTTTCGCCAGCTCAATTCTTTCAATTATTCCTACCATAGCAATGTTCGCTCCCGGTACGGAGGGTTCATTCTGGTATAAGCTCAGCCAGGTTTGGCTCGGTCAGACTCACTGGGTTTACGGAACAATTTATTTCCTGTTCATCATCTTCTTCGCTTATTTCTATGCGGCTATTCAGTATAACCCCATTGAAATGGCTGATAACCTTCGTAAGAACAGCGGTTCGATTCCCGGTATTCGTCCCGGCAATCCTACTTCCACTTACATTCAGAAGATACTCAACAGGATAACCCTTATCGGAGCTCTTCTTCTGAGCGTTGTAGCTATGTTCCCGATTATTTACTCGCAGATTGCCGGCCTTATTAAAGAGGACGGAATGAACCTTGCAATCGGCGGTACATCAATCATCATTATGGTCGGTGTTGCTCTTGAAACACAGAAACAGCTCGAAAGCCAGATGATGATGCGTCACTACAAGGGCTTCCTTGACTAATCGGAGGTAAGGGTATGAATTTAATCCTTCTCGGCGCCCCCGGCGCAGGAAAAGGCACACAGGCGGAGAAAATCTGTGCCAAGTACAGTATTCCCGCTGTTTCAACAGGCAACATCATAAGAGAAGCACTTAAAAACGGTACCGATATGGGGCTTAAAGCTAAGTCCTATATCGACGCCGGCAAGTTAGTGCCTGACGATGTTGTAATCGGTATTGTAAAGGAAAGACTCAGCGAGGACGACTGCAAAAACGGCTTTATCCTCGACGGTTTCCCCAGAACAATACCTCAGGCTGAGGCTCTTGATAAAATGGGAGTCAGAATCGACAAGGTTGTTGATATTGAAGTTCCCGACGAGAAGATTGCGTCAAGGCTTTCGGGCAGAAGAGTCTGCCTGAAATGCGGAGCTACCTACCATCTTGAATTCAAGAAGCCCGCGAAAGAAGGAGTTTGCGATGTGTGCGGCGACGAGCTTGTTCAGCGCAAGGACGACAGTCCCGAAACGGTGCTTGACAGACTCAGCGTTTATCACGAGCAGACCGAACCTTTAAAAGACTACTATGCTAAAACAGGTAAGCTTGTTATAGTAGAGGGGCAGGAGAATGTAGAGGATACAACGGCTCTTGTCTTTAAATCTTTGGAGGAATAACATGATAGTGCTTAGAACCGCAAAGGAAATTGATGTCATGCGCAAAGCGTGCGTCATTTCCGCGGAAGCATTACAGATAGCGGGTGAGGCAGTCAAACCGGGTATCACTACCTATGAGATTGACAAAATAGCCTACGATTATATAAAGAAGCAGGGCGCGGAGCCCAACTTCCTTAATCTGTACGGCTTTCCCGCTACTGCATGTATTTCCATAAACGACGAGGTCATTCACGGCATTCCCTCAAAAACGAGAGTGCTCAGAGAAGGCGACATCGTAAGTATCGACTTAGGAGCGAAGGTTGACGGTTATAACGGCGACAATGCTGCTACTTTCGCCTGCGGAAAAATTTCCGAAGAGGCGAAGCGGCTGTGCGACACAACCCGCGAAAGCCTGTATAAAGGCATTGAGCAGGCTGTCGCAGGCAACAGAATCGGCGATATAGCCTACGCCGTTCAGTCCTATTGCGAGGAACGCGGATTTTCGGTAGTACGGGAATACACGGGCCACGGAGTCGGAACTTCTCTTCACGAGGACCCGTCGGTTCCGAATTACGGAACACCGGGAAGAGGCCAGCGGCTTTTACCCGGAATGACTATTGCAATCGAGCCTATGATAAATCAGGGCAAGAAAGCAATAAAGTGTTTGCCTGACGGTTGGACCGTCAAAACTCTTGACGGAAAGCTGTCCGCGCATTTTGAGCACACGGTAGCCGTAACAAAGAACGGGCCGTTGATTTTGACAAAGCTTTAATGAGGTGACTTATGGAGTTTTGCAAAGGCGAGCTCGTAATCTGTACGGCAGGGCGTGAAAAAGGCCGGCTGATGTGCGTGGCGGCGAGCGACGGAAAGTTCATATATATTTGCGACGGCGGGGAAAGGCCCCTTGATAACCCGAAGAGGAAAAATCCCAGACACCTTGTAAAGACCGGCAAATATTTGTCGCCTGCCGATATGAGCACGGACAGAGCATTGAGAAAAGCATTAGTAAGAGAGGTTTAAACTTATGGCAAAACAGGACATGATCGAGGTTGAAGGCGTTGTGGTTGAGGCTCTTCCCAATACATTCTTTATTGTAGAGCTTGAAAACGGCCATAAGGTTCACGCCCGCATTTCGGGCAAGCTTCGAATGAACTACATCAGGATTCTGCCCGGCGATAAGGTAACGGTTGAGCTTTCACCGTACGACCTTAACAACGGAAGAATCACATGGCGTTCAAAATAAGAATTTGACAGCATTTTATAAGGAGGAAAGCTCAAATGAAAGTCAGACCTTCTGTCAAAAAAATTTGCGAAAAGTGCAAAATCATCAAGCGCAAGGGTAAAGTAATGGTTATCTGTGAAAATCCCAAGCACAAACAGCGTCAGGGCTGAGATAAGCTTAACAGGAGTTACAGCTGCAGAGTAACTTTGGCTTGTCTTATAAACTGAGCTAATCGTCCCTAAAGTACTAAGGAACGATAAGAAAAACACAAAAGGCGAAAGCCGCAAATTGAAAATGGAGGTGCAACTGTAAATGGCTCGTATTTCAGGCGTTGATTTACCGAGAGAGAAGAGAGTTGAAATCGGACTCACATATATCTACGGTATAGGCAGAAAAACAGCCAGCGACATTGTTGCTGCAACAGGTGTTAATCCCGACACAAGAGTAAAGGATTTGACCGAGGAAGATGTTTCCAAGCTTCGTGAATACATTGACCATCATGTAAAAGTTGAGGGCGACCTCAGAAGAGAAACAGCATTTGATATTAAAAGACTTGTTGAAATCGGTTGTTACAGAGGAATCCGTCACCGCAAAGGACTTCCCGTAAGAGGACAGCGTTCAAAGACTAACGCCCGTACCCGCAAGGGACCCAAGAAGACAATCGCCAACAAGAAGAAGTAAGAAGGAGGGAATTGTAAATGGCTAAAGCAACTGCTAAAAAGGGCGCTGCCACACGCAGACGCCGCGAGCGCAAGAATATTGAGAAGGGCGCAGTCCATATTCAATCCACCTTCAACAACACGATTGTTACAATTACTGATGTTCAGGGCAACGCAGTATCGTGGGCAAGCGCGGGTGAAATGGGATTCAGAGGCTCCCGTAAATCAACACCCTTCGCGGCTCAGACTGCCGCCGAAACAGCAGCAAAGGTTGCGATTGAGCACGGAATGAAGACCGTGGAAGTTTTCGTAAAAGGCCCGGGTTCAGGCCGCGAGGCTGCAATCAGAGCGTTGCAGACAGTAGGACTTGAAGTTACAATGATTAAAGATGTAACTCCCATTCCTCACAACGGCTGCCGTCCGCCTAAGAGAAGACGCGTATAACAGAAATTTGGAGGTGCTGTAATTATGGCAAGATATACCGATGCGGTTTGTAAGCTCTGCCGCCGCGAGGGAAAAAAGCTTTTCCTCAAAGGCGACCGCTGCTATACAGGCAAGTGCGCTATCGAGCGCCGTTCATACGCCCCCGGCCAGCACGGCCAGAACCGCAAAAAGAATTCTGAATACGGCATGCAGCTTCGCGCAAAGCAGACTGCAAAGCGTTACTACGGTATTCAGGAAGGACAGTTCCACAAGTATTTCCTTATGGCTGAGAAAGTTCAGGGAATTACCGGTGAAAACCTGTTGAAGATTTGCGAAAGCCGTCTTGACAATGTAGTTTATCTTCTCGGCTGGGCTTCGTCCAGAGCTGAGGCAAGACAGCTTGTAACACACGCGCATTACCGTGTAAACGGTCAGAAGGTCAATGTTCCTTCATACCTTCTTAAAGCGGGAGATGTAGTTTCCGTTAAGGAAAAGAGCCGCGAGAGCGACAAGCTCAAAGCTGTTTTTGAGGCTAACGCGTCCCGTCCCGTTCCCGCTTGGCTTGATAAGAATGCAGAGGACTTTTCGGCTAAGGTCGTAAAGCTTCCCGACAGAGAGGAAATCGCTGTTCCCGTTGAGGAGCATCTTATCGTCGAGTACTATTCAAAATAATAGGCTTGAATTTACAGTAACAGTAACGGCAGAAATTTTTTCTGCAACAGTTAGGAGGGTTTTGAATGATAGGAATTGAGAAGCCCAGCATTGAAGCGCTTGATTTGGCTGCTGACGGAACTTACGGTAAGTTCGTTGTAGAGCCTCTTGAAAGAGGCTACGGCACAACTCTCGGCAACAGCCTTCGCCGTGTACTTTTGTCATCACTTCCGGGTTATGCAATTACTTCGGTAAAAATTGACGGTGTTCTTCATGAATTCTCAACCATTGACGGTGTGAAAGAGGATGTAACTGAGATTGTTCTGAATTTAAAGGGCGTAATCCTTAAAATTCACGGTGACGGTCCCAAAACAATTTATATCGACGCAAGCGGCAAGTGCGAGGTTACCGCCGGCGACATTAAGGCTGATTCCGATGTGGAAATTCTTAATCCGGAGCATCTTATAGCTACTCTTGAAGAGGGCGGAGCTTTAAAAATGGAGCTCACCTGCGACAAGGGCAGAGGATATGTTTCGGCTGAAAGAAACAAGCAGATTATGCAGCCCGTAATCGGCGTAATCGCAATAGATTCTATTTACACACCCGTATTAAAAGTAAATTATACGGTTGAAAACACCCGTGTGGGTCAGATAACCGACTATGACAAGCTCTCGCTTGAAGCTTGGACAGACGGAACAATTTCAGCGCAGGAGGCCGTTTCTCTCGGCGCGAAAATCCTTACGGACCATTTGGACCTGTTCGTTGACCTTTCCGATGAGGCAAGGGAAACCGAAACAATGGTTGTCAAGAACGACGATACAAAGGGCAAAATCCTTGAAATGACTATTGAGGAGCTTGACCTTTCGGTGCGTTCCTTCAACTGCTTAAAACGCGCGGGCATCAATACGGTTGAAGATTTGACCAACAGGTCTGAGGAGGATATGATGCGGGTAAGAAACCTCGGAAGAAAATCTCTTGACGAGGTTGTAGCAAAGCTCGAATCCCTCAATTTCTCACTGCGTAAGGACGACGAATAATAAAGGAGTGATTTTGAATGCCAGGAACAAGAAAACTCGGCAGAACAAGCGATCACCGCAAGGCTATGCTCAGAGGTATGGTAACATATCTTATAGAGAACGGTCAGATTGAAACAACGGTAACCAGAGCCAAAGAAGTAAGAGCTATGGCTGAAAAAATGATTACCATCGGTAAAGATAACAGCCTTCATTCAAAAAGACAGATTTTCTCATACATCACAAAGGAATCTGTCGCGAAGAAGCTGATGGAAGAGGTAGCTCCCAAATATGCCGACAAAAACGGCGGCTATACTCGCATTATCAAAACCGGCCCCAGAAGAGGCGATGCTGCTGAAATGTGCATCATCGAGCTTGTCTGATTGTGCGGTAGGGCTTAAATACTATAAAATTAACACCGTGGATTTTTCCGCGGTGTTTTTTGTTGCGTTTATAGCGGACAACTTTTTTCAAAAAAATGGATTTTGTTATATACATAACAGTTTTTTTGTGATACAATAATACAGTTAATATGTAAAATTATATCCTGTTATAAAAGGAGTATGTCTAAATGGCTTACAGAACACATAACTGTAACGAGCTCACGCTCGAAAACTTAAACGAAAAGGTGTCCCTTGCCGGCTGGGTGGATACAATCCGCGACCACGGCGGCGTGGCGTTTATCGACCTGCGCGACGAGTACGGTATAACTCAGGTTGTAATCAACGACAGCGCGCTGATGAACGGTATCAGAAAGGAAAGCGTTGTTTCGGTAACGGGCGTGGTTGTAAAGCGCGATGAGGAAACCGTCAACAAAAAGCTCAAAACCGGCGAGCTTGAAGTAAAGGTTGAAAGCGTGGAGATTCTCGGCGAGTGTACCGAAAATCTGCCTTTCGATATAAGCGAGAGCACCGAAACCCGCGAGGAGGTGCGCCTGACTTACCGCTTCCTTGATTTGAGAAACAAAAAGGTGCACGATAATATAATGTTCCGCAGTCAGGTTGTGGCGTTTCTGCGTCAGAAGATGACTTCTCTCGGCTTTACCGAGATTACAACGCCTATTCTTACCTGCTCTTCACCCGAGGGCGCGAGGGACTATATTATTCCCTCCCGCAAGCACGAGGGCAAGTTCTACGCTCTGCCCCAGGCTCCTCAGCAGTTCAAACAGCTTTTAATGGTGTCGGGCTTTGATAAATATTTCCAGATTGCCCCCTGTTTCAGAGATGAGGACGCGAGAGCCGACCGTTCTCCCGGCGAGTTCTATCAGCTCGACTTTGAAATGGCTTTCGCTACGCAGGAAGATGTTTTCGCGGTAGCCGAAGATGTGCTTTATGACACTTTCTCAAAATTCGGCGGCGGCAAAAAGGTAAGTCCCGCTCCCTTTAAGAAAATTCCTTATGAGGAGGCTATGCTCAAATACGGAACAGATAAGCCGGATTTGAGGAATCCTCTTGAAATCTGCGATTTGTCGGAATTTTTTGAAGATGTTGAGTTCAAGCCTTTCCGGAAAAAGCCGGTCAGGGGCATTGTGGCTCCCGGCTGCGCAAAGATGAGCAAATCTTTCTTTGAAAAGATGCTTGAATACGCAATGTCCATAGGAATGAAAGGCCTCGGCTATCTCACCGTGTTGGAGGACGGCTCCTTTAAAGGCCCAATCGCGAAATTCCTGTCCGACAGCAAAAAGGCTCAGCTCACCGAAATGCTTTCTCTTAAAACCGACGATACCCTGTTCTTCATCTGCGACCGCGAAAAGGTTGTGGATTTGCTAGCCGGTCAGATTAGAACGGCTCTTGGCGAAAGAATGAACATTATCGACAAAGACCGCTATGAGCTTTGCTTTATCACCGATTTCCCGATGTATGAAAGAAACGAGGAGGGTAACCTGGACTTTACCCACAACCCCTTCTCAATGCCGCAGGGCGGTATGGACGCGCTTCTGAACGAGGACCCGCTCACCATCAAGGCTTATCAGTATGACATCGTGTGCAACGGCGTTGAGCTTTCCTCCGGCGCGGTCAGAAATCACCGCCCCGACATTATGGTAAAAGCCTTTGAAATGGCGGGATATACCGAGCAGGAGGTTGAAAAGCGCTTCGGAGCGCTGTTTAAAGCCTTCCACTACGGTGCGCCGCCTCACGCGGGAATGGCTCCCGGAGTGGACAGAATGATAATGCTCCTTAAAGATGAGGAGAATATCCGCGAGGTTATAGCGTTCCCCATGAATTCCAACGCGCAGGATATGCTGCTGGGCGCTCCCGGAGCGGTAACGGAGCAGCAGCTCCGCGAGGTTCATATTAAGCTGCGCAGACCCGCGCCCGAAAAGTAATAACCCCTAAAAGAAGGTGCAATCATGACGATTGATAAAACGCTTGTCAGGTATCTTGAAAGCCTTGCCAGAATAGAGCTCACCGATGAGCAGCGCGAGGAAACCGAAAAGGACTTGCAGGATATCCTGACATATATTGATACTCTCAACGAGCTTCCTACCGACGGCGTACAGCCCCTTTCCCACTCCTTTCCTGTTACCAATGTAATGCGGCAGGACGAGGTAAAAATGCACAATACGCGCGACGATATTCTTAAAAACGCGCCCGAGGAAAAAGACGGCTGCTTTGTAGTGCCTAAAACCGTGGAGTGAGGTTAGCGATATGGATATACTGGAAATGACCGCAACACAGTTAGGCGCCGCCGTTAAAAGCGGAGAAGTAACCGTAAAACAGGCGCTTGACGCTTATTTTGAAAAAATAGATAAATACGATAAAACCTATCATTGTTACAACACTCTTTGCCGTGACGAGGCTTATAAGAGAGCCGAAGAGGTGCAGAAGGGGATTGACTCAAAAACCCTGACCTCACCGCTGGCAGGAGTTCCCATAGGAATTAAGGACAATATCTGCACAAAGGATATTAAAACAACCTGTTCTTCCAAAATTCTTGAAAATTTTGTTCCGCCCTATAACGCCACCGTTGTCGAAAGGCTTGAAAAGGCGGGTATGATTGTAATCGGCAAACTGAATATGGACGAGTTCGCCATGGGCAGTACAACCGAAACTTCCGCTACTGGCGCCACCCATAATCCGTGGGATATACAGAAAGTCCCCGGCGGCTCTTCGGGCGGCTCGGCGGCGGCAGTCAGCGCCGGACTTGCCGTGGCGGCTCTCGGCTCGGATACGGGCGGCTCAATCCGTCAGCCCTGCTCGTTCTGCGGAGTTACAGGGCTTAAACCCACTTACGGCTCGGTTTCAAGATACGGCCTTGTGGCATACGCCTCTTCTCTTGACCAGATAGGCCCAATCGGCAATACGGTCGAGGACTGCGCCAATTTGTTTGAGATAATCAGCGGCAAAGACGAAAAAGACGGAACTTCAATGGAATTTCCGCATTTCAGCGCCGAAAAAGCGCTTGCCGGCAATGTCAAAGGCGTTAAAATAGGTATCCCGCGCGACTATATAGGCGAGGGAATTGCCGAAGATGTAAAAAAAGCGGTGCTTGACGCCGCCGAAACCTTTAAATCTCTCGGAGCAGAGGTCGAGCTTTTTGATATGCCCATAGTAAAATACGCTATTCCGGCATATTACATTATAGCCTGCGCGGAAGCCTGCTCAAACCTTTCAAGATATGACGGAATTAAGTACGGCTATAAGAGCGCGAATGCCCGTAATTTAAGGGAAACCTATATAAAGAGCCGTTCCGAGGGGTTCGGAATGGAAGTAAAGCGCAGAATAATGCTCGGCAACTTTGTGCTGTCGTCGGGATATTATGACGCTTATTATCAAAAGGCGCTGAAAGCCAAAAAGCTCATTCAGCAGTCCTTCTTTGAGGCTTTTGAGAAATACGATATGGTGTTGGGCCCTGTCGCTCCTACCACGGCTTTAAAGATGGGCGAAAGCCTTTCGGACCCGCTTAAAATGTATTTGGGCGATATTTATACCGTAATGGTGAATATCGCCGGAGTGCCGTCAGTGTCAGCTCCCTGCGGCTTCGACCGCGAGGGTATGCCTGTGGGTATGCAGCTTATAGGCAAGCCTTTCGGCGAAACCGAAATTCTTAACGCGGCAAAGGCTTTTGAGGACGCTACGGATTATCATACCAAAAAACCCGTTTTGAAGTAAGGAGGCGACCGCTGTGGAATGGGAAATCGTAATGGGACTGGAAGTTCACACCGAGCTTTCAACCAAAACAAAAATATTCTGTAACTGCTCAACGCAGTTCGGAGGCGAGCCTAATACTCATGTCTGCGAAATCTGTTCGGGAATGCCGGGCACTCTGCCGCTTCTTAACGAAAATGTAGTGCGCTATGCCGTAAGAACAGGCGTAGCCACAAACTGCGAAATAACGCAGTACAATAAATTTGACCGCAAAAACTATTTTTACCCCGACCTGCCCAAGGCGTATCAGATTTCACAGCTTTATCTGCCTATCTGCCGCAACGGGTATATCGAGGTAACCGGCGGTGACGGCAGTCCCAAAAGGATAAGAATACACGAAATTCACATGGAGGAGGACGCCGGCAAGCTCATTCACGATGAGTGGGAGGACTGCACCATGGTGGATTATAACCGCTGCGGAGTGCCTCTTTTGGAAATTGTTTCGGAGCCGGATTTCAGAAGCGCGGCCGAGGTAATCGAGTACCTTGAAAGGCTCAGCGCGGTGCTTCAATATATCGGAGTGTCCGACTGCAAAATGCAGGAGGGCTCTCTCAGAGCCGATGTCAACCTTTCGGTACGCCCGAAAGGCTCGGAAAAATTCGGAGTCCGTACCGAAATGAAAAATATGAACTCCTTTAAAGCTATCGGCCGCGCTATCGAGTATGAGGCAAACCGGCAGATAGAGCTTTTGGAGGACGGCAAAGAGGTAGTGCAGGAAACACGCCGCTGGGACGACGGCAAGGGAGTTTCCGTAGCTATGCGTTCAAAAGAGGACGCGCAGGACTACAAGTATTTCCCCGAGCCGGATATTCCGCCTATCGAGATTTCTGACGAATACATTGAGCAGATAAGAAACGCTATGCCCGAACTGCCCGAGGCGAAAAAACGCCGCTATATTGAGGAGCTGGGACTTCCCGAGTATGATACGGGCATTATAACCGGCAGCATATACCTTGTAAAACTGTTTGAAAAAACGGTTGAGATAACCAATAACCCGAAAGACAGCGCCAACTGGATTATGGGCGAGCTTATGAAACTGCTTAACGATACACAGACTCTGCCCGAAAATATGAGCTTCCGCGAGGAGTCTCTCGGCGAGCTTATTAACCTTGTAAACAGCGGCAAAATCAATCGCGGCACCGGCAAAAAGGTGCTTGAAAAGGTATTTTGCGACAATGTTGACCCGGCAAAATATGTTGAGGAAAATAACCTCGCGCAGGTTACCGACACCGGAGCAATCAAGGCGGTAATCGAAGAGGTAATCGCCAATAACGAAAAGAGCGTAAACGAGTACAAGGGCGGAAAAACTCAGGCTTTCCAGTATCTTATAGGTCAGTCTATGCGCGCGTTAAGGGGCAAGGCTCCCGCGGCAGAGGTTCAGAAAATCCTTAAAGAGCTGCTGGGCTGAGCGGGGGGAACGCTCACGCTTTAACAAAAATAAGGTGGGGATAAAAATGAAAAAGGCTGTTGCGGTAATCCTTTCGGTATGTATTCTTATGGGCTGCTTCTCGTATATGTCAGCCGCCGCGGACGATTATACTTTTTATCTGATTTACTCGGATATTCAGGCAAATAAGTATTCCGAGGACCAGCGGTACGGAGCGAACAGCAACCATGTCAATTCTCATCAGCTTCCCTATGTGAACGGCGCGCGGACTGTTTACCTCGCGAAAAATGAATACGAGGGATTTCAGGCGTATTTTTACGAAAAGGGCAGTTCAAGAGATTTAAGAATAGAGGTTGACGATTTTGTCAACGCAAACGGCGAGAAAATCGCGGCGTCCGTTTATAAAGAGGAGTATTTTACTGTAACAAATGTTATAAACGAGCCGCTTGCGGATGCGCTTGTGCCCTATTACGGAAAACCGGTAGCCACCGCTTCCAATGAAAACAACACCTTTTATATTGAGCTTCATTCCTCAAAGGACCAGACGGCGGGAACATATACCTCAAAAGTCACATTGTATGACGGCGACGATATTCTGTGTCAGCAGCCCGTCAACGCGGTAGTGTGGAATTTTGCCCTGCCGGAGGCTCACTACGGCACAACCGTCTGCGGACTGTATAACTCGGCGTCCGGCTACGGCGACACAAACGGCTTTTTAAAGCTTAACGGCGTGCGTTTTGATTCAAGCGGAAAAGTGCTTGATGAGGATAAGGCACTTGCGGAAAGAATTTTGGAGGGCTGGCAGGATTTTCTTCTTGAACACGGCGTCAGCACTTATGAAATCCCCCGCTGGCTTATCGAAACAGACGAGAAAAAAGCCAAACTCACTATGGCTGACCCTAGGCGCAAATGCTTTTCCGTGCCTATACTGAATTACGGCGTATATAACGGAGAGCTGAACTCCGCGGCGTCAGAGCACATACTCAAATACAAGGAACTTGTGTATTCCAGCGAACTTTTAAAGGATAAGGCGTTCTTTTATCCCAAGGACGAGCCCAACTGGACTCCCTCTTCGGATACCGCTTCTTATGACGCGCTTATGGCGGCGCTTGAAAATATCTGGCCGGGCTATCACGCGGTAGTCCCCTTCTACGGGGTGTCCGATTATGAGTTTCAGTCCGAAAAGCTTCGCGAAACAACCGATATTTTCTGCCCAAATCAGGGACTTTTAAAGTCAAACAGCGAGGTTTTAAGCGATTTTACCGACGGTACATGGCACAAAACATGGCGCTATCAGGGCGATATAAGATACGGCGGCTTTTATGCCTATCGCTGGGGCAAAAGCACGGTGGGCATTTTCCGCAGAGTGCTTTACTGGCAGCAGGAAATGCTCAACAGCGACGGTATTCTGCATTGGAACTGCGCCTACGCTTCCTACAATTCCGACGGCACGCCCTACAATGTGTGGGAGAATATGGCTCTGCCCGGAAAAAGCGGAGCTTCAACGGGCAACGGCGACGGTATTCTCGTTTATGCCGGCGCGCCGCTGGGACTTGACCCGGCGGTGCCGATAGCTTCCCTGCGCCTTAAACAAATAGCGTCGGGAATGGACGATTACGATTATCTCCGGCTTGCCAAGGAGTTTTTGGGCGAGGACAGCGACGCATATAAAAACGCCGTTAAAAAAGTGCTGCCCAACTACTATACAAAAGGTATTGAATATATTTTCGACTCCGAGGGTACATTTGACTGGTATGCGTGGGAATGTACCACCGTAAACGACGCCAGAAGAATACTCGGCAACGCTTTGAGCGCTGCGGCAGGGGAGCATACATACGGCGAATGGGAAACCGTTGTCGAAGAGGACAGCGAACACAACGGGCTTCAGATACGCTCCTGCGTAAACTGCGGCTCGCAGGAAAGCAGGCGCACTACCGTTGCCGTACTCGGCGATGTGAATATGGACGGCGTCTGTGACGACGCCGATGTCAGCCTTATAAAAAACGGCAGCGCGGGCAACGCCCTTATGAACGAGGTTCAGCTTACCGCCGCCGATGTTAACTCGGACGGAAGCGTTGACGCCTATGACGCCATATATCTTGACCTCTACTTAAACGGTGAAGCCGAACTGCCTTAAACGGGCGAGGGCAGATTTTAAATGTTAAGCAACCGGCAAAAGCGCTCCGGCGCGGACGCCGGTTGTTCTGTCATTAGCAATTTTTTGCTCTTTTGCTGTTGACAAATATAAAAAATTACTATAAAATAATAAAGAACTGAATAATCGCCTATCAAAAACAGTGAAGAAAATAAGACATAATCCACTTGCTTTCAGAGAGCTGCCGCCGGGTGCAAGGCAGCACAGTGCTTATGTGTATAGCTCGTTTCGGAGTTGCGCGGGTGAAGTCATAGCCCGCGACGGTTGACCTCGTTAACGGTCAGACCTTGTTGGAGGTCGGTAAGGTCGGGTTTTCCCGATGAATTAGGGTGGTACCACGATAGATTTTATCATCGTCCCTATCAATCTGTGTTGATAGAGGCGATTTTTTTGTTTAAGGCGGAAAAACCGCCGCAGTATTTTAAGGAGGAATATTTTATGAAACAGGGCTGTGAAAAATACATTCCCTTCAAGCCGATTGACATTCCCGACAGGCAGTGGCCGTCAAAGACCATCACAAAGCCTCCGGTATGGTGCAGCGTTGACCTGCGCGACGGCAATCAGGCACTTATTGACCCGATGAATCTGGAAGAAAAGCTGGAATTTTTCAAAACGCTTATTGATATAGGCGTAAAGGAAATCGAGGTGGGCTTCCCCTCGGCTTCCGAAACGGAGTATGAAATACTCAGAACGCTTATTGAAAGAAATCTTATTCCCGACGATGTCACCATTCAGGTGCTTGTTCAGAGCAGGGAACATCTTATCAAAAAGACCTTTGAGGCTATCGACGGCGCAAAAAATGTCATAATCCATTTCTACAACTCAACCTCCACGCTTCAGCGCAAGGTGGTTTTCAAAAAGGATATGGACGGTATTATTGATATTGCCGTTACGGGAGCCAGACTCATAAAAAAGCTGACCGATGAGCTTAAAGCGCAGAAAGATGTGAATATACGCTATGAGTATTCGCCGGAGAGCTTTTCGGGAACCGAAATGGACAACGCCGTGTTAATCTGCGAAAAGGTAATGGAGGAGCTGGGCGTTGACGAGAACAATAAAATCATTCTCAACCTGCCGTCAACCGTCGAGGGCAGCACGCCTAACGGCTACGCCGACCAGATTGAGTATTTCTGCCGCCACCTTAAAAACCGTGAAAACGCGGTTATCAGCCTGCATCCGCACAATGACCGCGGAACAGCGGTAGCGGCCGCCGAGCTGGGGCTTTTAGCCGGAGCGGACAGAATCGAGGGCACACTTTTCGGCAACGGCGAAAGAACGGGAAATGTGGATATAGTAACCCTCGCGCTCAATATGTACACTCAGGGCATTGACCCCGGACTTGATTTTCACGATATAAACAAAATCAAGGAGATGTTTGAAAGAACAACCAAAATGCCCGTTGACCCCAGAAAGCCTTATGTGGGCGAGCTTGTGTTCACGGCGTTTTCCGGCTCTCATCAGGACGCCATCAACAAGGGCAAGGCCTATATGCGCGAGAGCGGAACTGAGTACTGGGAGGTGCCCTATCTTCCCATTGACCCGGCGGATGTGGGCAGGGAGTACGAGCCTATTATAAGAATCAACAGCCAGTCGGGCAAGGGCGGAGTGGCGTATATTATGCAGGAGTTCGGCTTCAATATGCCCAAAGCCATGCACCCGGAATTCAGCAAGATTGTTCAGAAGGTATGCGACGAAAAGGGCAAGGAGCTCAAAAAGGAGGAGGTTTTCGACCTCTTTATCGAGGAGTACCGCAATGTCTGCGGCCCCTATCAGCTTCTTAACCATAAGTTCAGCGAGGAAAAAGAAGAGCACGAGGAGCTTACAAAGGTTCATTTCAGCGGAACGCTCAAATACAACGGCAACGACCCCGTACAGATTGAGGGCACTGGCTCAGGTCCCATTGACGCTTTCTGTCAGGCTATGAATACGGTAGGGCTTAAAGATTATCAGTTTGTGGATTATAACGAGCACGCTATTTCCTCGGGCAGCGACTCAAAGGCTGTCAGCTATATTCATATTAAAAATCCCGAGGGAAAAGATGTTTTCGGCATAGGCATTTCGCACAATATCAACTACGCTTCGCTTAAAGGCATACTGTGCGCAATAAACCGCTGTCAGAAAGACTGCGTGCGCGCCGAGCAGCCTCCGATTTTCGCAAAATAAATTAACAGGGAGTAAAACTATGAACGAGTATAATATTGTTGTATTAAAAGGCGACGGCATAGGGCCGGAAATAGTTGACGAGGCGCTCAAAGTGCTTGACGCCACGGGCGTAAAATACGGCTTTAAGTTTAATTACGATTACCGCCTTATGGGCGGCTGCGCCATTGACGCGACGGGCGAGCCTCTGCCTGAGGAAACCGTTGAGGCTTGCAGAAAAGCGGACTGCGTATTCTTGGGCGCCGTGGGCGGCCCTGAGTGGGATACGCTTCCCGGAAACAAACGCCCGGAGGCGGGACTTCTGGGAATCAGAGGAGCGCTGGGGCTTTACGCGAACCTGCGTCCGGCAAAGATTTTTGAGCCTTTAAAAAGCGCCTCTCCCATAAAGGACAGCATAATAGGCGACGGGCTTGATATAATGATAGTCCGCGAACTGACCGGCGGAATCTATTTCGGCGAGCGCGGCAGATGCGAGGAAAACGGAAACGAGGCGGCTTTTGATACCGAAAAGTATTCCGTACCCGAAATCGAGAGAATAGCGAGAACGGCGTTCCAAATGGCTATGAAGCGCAGTAAAAAGCTCACAAGCGTTGATAAGGCGAATGTGCTTGAAAGTTCAAGGCTCTGGCGCGAAACCGTCATAAAGGTTTCCAAGGACTATCCCGAGGTCGAGCTGAACCACATGTATGTTGACAACTGCGCCATGCAGCTTGTGCGCAATCCCGGGCAGTTTGATGTAATCGTGACCTCAAACATCTTCGGCGACATTTTATCAGACGAGGCCTCTATGATAAGCGGCTCAATCGGAATGCTGGCCTCCGCGAGTCTTGCGGGCGGCAAAATGGGACTGTATGAGCCTATCCACGGCTCGGCTCCCGATATTGCCGGTCAGCAAAAGGCGAATCCCCTCGCGACAATACTTTCGGCGGCTATGATGCTCCAATATTCCTTTGATGAAAAAGAAGCGGCAAAAGCCATTGAAAACGCCGTCAACGAAGCGCTCAAAAAAGCCAGAACTCCCGACATTTACGAGGAGGGCTTTGAAAAAGTCACAACAAGCGAGATGGGCGATTTGGTCGTTTCACTGCTTAAATAATTTTTTCGCCGCCGGAATTTTTCCGGCGGCTGTTTTTGTGAGGTAATTATGAAAAAGCTCTATATCAGCGATCTGGACGGCACTCTGCTCAATGACAACGCCGCTTTCAGCGAATACACAAAGGAAAAGCTAAATTATTTTTACGAAAAAGGCGTAACGGTTTCGCTGGCAACGGCAAGGAGCATAATGAGCGCCCGGCCTATTATCGGCGGAGTTAAATTAGGCGCGCCCGTAGTGCTGATGAACGGCGTGTTCGTTTATGACCTTGAAAAAGACAGGGCGGTAAAATACTTTGAACTGCCGGCTGAGGCAATGGCTCAGGCGCTTGACTCCTTTTACAAAAGAGGTCTTAACCCTTTCCTGTATCTTTACGGCGACGACGGCAGTCTTTCAATGAGATACAGCGGCTTTGACAGCGAGGGTATGCGCCGGTTTTACGAAACCCGAAAAGTTATGCTCGGCGGCAGGTTTACCTATTCGGCGGACTTTACAAGACCTGAAAAAGGACAGCATCCCGTTTATGTAAACTATTACGCGCCCTATGAAATTGTTTCTCCCGTAGCAAGGGAGATTGAAAAAATAAAAGGCGTCAGCTTTGTGTTTTATAAAGACAGTTATTCCGAGGACTGGCTTATAGAAATTTACAGCGAGGAAGCGTCAAAGGCGAAGGGCGTTGAATATGTAAAAAAATACTGTAAAGCGGACAGCGTTACCGTTTTCGGAGATAACCTTAACGATATACTAATGTTTGAAAACGCCGACCGGGCCGTAGCCGTGGAAAACGCCGTACCCAAAGTAAAAGAAAAAGCCGATGAGATAATCGGCTCGAATAATTCCGACAGCGTTGTAAAATTTATCGAATCGGATTTTCTGAAAGGCTAATAAATTCGAGCGCAGGGATTTGAGTGCGCTTAAACCTATAAAAAACCGGCCGTCAAGCGAATACTTGGCGGCCGGTTGCTTTGTTTTGATTATTTGAGCTTAAACTCAAAGGTTTTGCTTTCGCCTGCCTTAAAGGTTACGCTCTGAGCGCCCTCGGCGCTTAACTGGCAGGAAATATCAACGGTCTGGTCAATGTCGGATGTTATCACAACCGTGGCGGTCTTGGCGGTAAGGTCCCATTCAAGACTTGTGACGGTCGCCCTTGTTCTTGTCTTGATACTCGTAATCTTTCCGTTGTCAAATCCCGTTTCGGGAACAGCGGGAAGAAGCTCTATTTCACCGGTGTTTGAAAATACAAGGCTCTCGTTGATTATTCCGAGATAGCCTATGGCAAAGTCCGTGCAGTAGCCGCTGCCTCTGTCATAGTCATGGTTTGTCATCAGCGAATCATAGTGTATTTTGTGATTCATAAGGTCGGTCAGCGCTTCTGTAAGCGAGGCGCGGTCTTTGAGCCTTGCCGCTATAAGCGAGCGGTGAACAAGCGCGTGAGAGGCTTCGTTTTCGCTCTCGCGGTTGGCTATCGCCTGAATACAGGCTTTCGCAAGGTCGGGATTGTCCTGAGTTTCAAACAGCGGCCATACAAGATACAGGTGGCTTAAATGCCTGTGCTCGTTCTGCTCCTCAAACGCCGTTGTTGCCCACTCTTTCAGCGCGCCCGTCTCGTCAAAGAGATAGGGCGGAATTTTTTCATACATATACTCCCATTTGGAAGTATCCATATCGGGGGCTACATCTTTTGCAATATCCAAAAGCATTTCTATGTTGTTTTTGCAGGCGGAAATGTCAATAGCGCAGTTTGCCGTTGAGGGGCTGGGATAGTTGGCAGGGTTGTTTTCGGGCGAATAACTGGGAAGTATGCAGTAGGTTTCGTCCTCTTTAAGCTCGGTTTTGCCCTCTTCGTAGTGAATGCTTCCGTCAGCGGCGGTGTAGTACTCGGGCGAGAGAAGCTGCTCCCAGTAATTGGCGCTCTTTATGAGCATGGGGAAAACAATGTCCTCTTTAAGCTGTAAATATCCGCGCTCATAAATTACTGCGGCTTTTTCATCGTCAATATCAAGAATTGAGCGTATGGCTTCAAGGTCAAATTCATCGCTGAGCGGTATGTTTATGTCGCCGTAAACCTGCAGCGTTTCGTAAAGCGGCTGAATCATCCACGAAGTACCCGCGTTCCAGTATCTGAAAGGATACGGATAACAGGTTTCGGTAATAACCGCGCTGTCGCCGTCGGAATGAACGGGAGCCTGCAAGGCGTTTGTGTAGCCGTGCGTGGCGTAGGCGTTCTCCTCCCAGTCGGGAAGCTGACGAAGTATAAAATATGTGTAGCCTATGGGCGCGGAGGAAATGTTGCCCGTGTTCATTGACGAGGTTTGCAGGTTAACATTTGCGTCCATGGTGTATTTGCTGCCCCAGCTCGCGTTCCACTCGCCTGTCCACATTCCGTAAAGACGGCTCGTTGAATATCCCGCGCAGCACAGATAAGCGTATCTGCCCGAATAATAGGCGCGTTCAACCAAGTCGCTGTTAAGCTCGTTTTTGCCTTTCTGAGCTCTGAGCAAAACTTCGTTCGATTCGGTGCTGTTCTCGGTGCCGAGCGTAAAGGTAACAGCCTCAAACTGCGGCTGATATATTGCAAGGTGATTTTCAAGCGCGGAGTCATAGTCAAAACCGCCTTCTGGGTATTTCTCCGCTACGGCTTTTGTTTCGGCGTAAAGCTCGTCAATTAAAGCGTAGCTTTCAGCCGCGGCAAAATCGCCGATAGCGCCCATCTCATGGGTACGGTCCGAAACGGTGATAAGGTAAACCGCGTCGGCGTCGGTAATTTTAACAGCCTGATTGCCGTCGCCTACATACTGCTCCTCTTTGTTTTCGGTGTCAAGAGTGACCTTTTCCTTAGTACCGCCGACGGTGACGATGTATGTAAGAGTGGCGTAGCCGCCGTCCTTCAATTCGCTGTTGTCGTAGCTCGGATAGTGAGCGACCATCGCTATGTAGTCGGCGCTGTCGGAAACAAGCTTTTTGTATCTTATTCCCGTTTCGCTTCCGTCACCGAATTTGGCGAGGGTTGAAATATCGTCTATCGAAAGGGTCATATTTACCTTTTCGCCCGTTGAGGAGGACTTGACCTGAGTTATAACAGCGCTGTCCGCCATTGAGGTGAAAGAGCTTCTCTGCCACGCACCGTTTTTGTCAACATAGTAAACACCGACCTGACCGGTTGCGTAGTCGGTGTAGCGCACATAGTCCTTGGTGGAGTGGCTTTCCGATTCAAGGCGGAGCTGAGCGCCGGGGTGATAGGTGTAAACATCGTCATAGCTTGCGTTGTCCACAATATCTTCGCCCTTGATTATCGACTGCTTTACATATTCAAGCTCGTCTGAGGTCACCGGGCAGCTTCTGGGCTTGCCGTTGGGAAGAATAAAGTGAATATTCTGAAAAATAAATGTGTCGCTGTAAGGCGAACCGCTGGTGATAAATCCCTGCATTCCGTTGCCGGAAACCATTCCCTGACGCCAGCTGTTTTCCCTGTTTTTGCGGTTGGATTTAAGCTTTGTATAGTCGGTGGAATAAGATATTTTCGACATATCGGTGAAAAGAGTCTTAATCACATCGGTATCCGCGGACTTAGCGCAGGACGCCGCCGAAAGCAATACGGTAGCGCAGAGAGCCGCGCTCACAGCTTTTTTAAATCTTGACACAAACAACACCTCTTTCTGTTTTGATAATTTTATTTTAACATATAAGTACAGGCTGAAAACGACATTTTTGTTGATTATGTGTCGCGTTTGTGCTATGCTTTAAACGGTGATATTATGAGAGAGTTCAAGTGGAATAATGTGGATTTTAAAATTACCGATATAGGCGGCGGCAGGCTCGGCGAGGATATTCCCGAGCACGCCCACGCGCTTAACAGCTACGAACTGCATTTTATAACCGGAGGAGCGGGCAGGGTGCAGGTCGAGGGCAGGGAATACCCCCTAAAAAAAGGCGATTTTTTTATAACCGGGCCGAATGTGCGCCACAGTCATTTTACCGACCCTCAGAATAAAACCGAGGATATTTTCGTGACCGTCCATGCTGAAAATCCGAAAAAGGCGAATATGCTTTCCTCGGCATTTTTAAAGACGGATTTTTTCTTCTGCGAAAATTTTGATTTGTCGCCTGCGGAGAAAATGCTCAAAGAGTACCGGGCGAAAAAACCGGATTATCAGTCGGCGGTGGCGGCTTACTGCCAGATAATTCTTACACAGATATTGCGCGCCATGCCCGTGCCCGACTTAAAGGCGGAAGAAACCGAGGAGCCTAATCTCAACGAAAAAAGGTTTGTTATAATTGAGCAGGCGTTCCTTTTTGACAAGGATATAACCCTTTCCTCGTTATCGGAAAAAATCGGGCTGTGCGAGCGGCAGACTCAGCGGCTTTTAAAAAAATATTATTCAAAGACCTTCCGCCAGAAGAAAAAAGAAAGCTCGGCGAAAAAATAAAAAAGCGGACAGCAAAATGCCGGGTGCTGATAAGGCAGTAAAAATGTAGAGAAGATGGTGTAACCCGATATGTGGCGGGTTACACCGTTTTCTTTTTATGCAGTGAGCTGTTTCGGTATCTGTGATGTGCTTCGCATCTGTTCCATCATTTTTCGGATTTCCTGCTCGTCCGGTAAACTCACCAGCCCCACCGCTGTAAAATAGATGTCAACCTTCACCGCTTTTCGGGCGTGCTTCTTTTCCGGATTGTGCACCTCAATGCGACGAATCAGCTTGTTGACGATTGTCGGCGTAAGCTCTTTCATGTCGGTAAATTCCCGTAGCCCCTGTAAAAGCAGGCGCATATCCACCGATTTCTGCTCCATTTCGGATAGCTGCTTTTCTTCCTCATTTACCTTTTCCAGCAGTTCCTTCTGCTCGGATTCATATTCCGCCGCCATCCTCGAATAGCGTTCATCCGACAGCTTCCCGATCACATTGTCCTCGTAAATCCGGCTGAACAGCTTGTCCAGATCGGCGATCCGCTTTCTGCTGCTTTCTATGGAAAGCTTCAATTCCTGCTGCCGTTTTTTCTGGAACTCCCCACATTTCTGCTTCTGCATATAGAGGAATACCGACTCATAGCAGCGCACAAAATCCGCCCAACCCGCAACCGCTTCCTTCACAATCATTTCTAGGACCACATCCCGGATAAAATGAATCGTACAGCTTCCTCTGCCGTCCTTGTAGTTGGCGCAGCGGAAAAATTCCTGATTGCGTTTGAGTGATTTGGCGGCGCAGAAGTGTAATTTTGATTTGCAGTCCGCACAGAATACCAGTCCTGAAAATAAGCTGCTTTTACCTGTCTTGGTATTGCGCCTTTTGTTTTTTCTAAGTTCCTGCACCCTCAGCCATACATTCTCATCAATAATTGCTTCCTGCGTATTTGGAATGATCTGATATTCCTCTTTCGGATTCTCAATCACCTTATGCACCTTGTAGCTGACCGTAGAAGATTTCCCGTTTACCGTACAGCCCGTGTACTGCCTGTTGTCCAGAATATACTCTACTGTGCTTTCACACCAGCCATAGATATTTGCCGAAACAGGGTTGCTCGTCTTTCTTCCTACAGAATGAAAGTAGGCGGTGGGAACGAGAATTTTTTCCCGTTCCAGCTGCTTTGCGATCTGTGTCGGACCTCTTCCGGCAAGGCAGAGAGCAAATATTTTTCTCACCACCTGCGCCGCAGGCTCGTCGATATACCACTGTTCTTTGTCTCCTTCGATCTTCTTGTATCCGTAGGCGACAGTAGAAGCAACCCGCCTGCCCTGTGAGGCTTTCAGCTCATTGACCGCACGGATTTTCTTGCTGGTCTGCGCCGCATACCACTCGTTGAAGATGCTGTAAAAGGGTAGCATTTCCATTCCTTCGCCGGTTGTGGAATTGATATTTTCCTGTATGGCGATAAAGGTAATGCCAAGAGATGGATAGACCACCTGCGTCAGCCTGCCCATCTCAACCTGCTCACGGCCGAAGCGGGATACATCCTTTACGATGATCGTCCCGACCTCTCCGTTCTCCGCCATTCTCTGCATCCGCTGAAAATCCGGTCTTTGAAAAGTCGTCCCGGAAATGCCGTCGTCTACAAAGAAAACTGGGTGAAGATACCCATGCTTTTTAGCGTAGTCCAGTAAAATCTGTTTTTGATTGGTAATGGAGTTCGACTCCATATCCTTCTTGTCATCGTCCACCGACAGGCGGCAGTAAAGGGCGGTGATCTTTTCTTTTTCCTGCCCGTTTGATTTGTTTTGCGTTGTCATTGATTCTTCAGTCTC